>CAYWTS010000030.1:0-22785 GCA_964461265.1 uncultured Ignavibacteriales bacterium | reverse complement strand
AAAATTTTTTCATTTTTTTTCTCAAAACTATTGACAATGAGTTATACAATGTTATATTTGCAGAGAATTTTATAAAGGAGTATAGCAGGTTAGTCTGCTTTTTGTTAGTAGGTTTAACTTATAACATAAAAAAAGAAGTTGAAGAAGAGTTAATCAAAAAAAATATTAACTCGAACAACACAAAACAATTCATCGACACAAATCTTGTCGAACACTACAACCATCGCCTCTCCGATAAATATTCAGAATGGGATGACGAAGAAACTATAGGTGCAGTTGCATCTGCAATTGCCAAAGCCGGTCATCAAGTAATTAAAATAGAAGCTGATGAACATTCTTATGAAAAGTTAAGAAAATCAAGACCCGATATTGTATTCAATATGGCTGAAGGGTTCGGCGGGGCATCACGGGAGTCACATATACCGGCTATGCTAGAGATGCTTGGGATTCCTTACACTGCAAGCGACCCGATTACAATCGGCAATTGCCACGATAAATCACGCTGTAAGGAAATACTTTCTTATTACGGAGTTCCGAATCCGGGTTTCTTCATTACATCTCTGCCTGTTAATGGTTTACCAAAAGTAAAATACCCCGTTTTTGTGAAACCGCTGCACGAGGGTTCTTCAAAAGGTATCTATAATTCAAGTCTGGTTCATACTCCGGAGGAGCTAAATCAAGAAATATCAAGAATAAAGCAAAATTACGACCAACACTCTATAATAGAGGATTACCTTGAAGGGCGCGAGTTCACAGTAGCTCTGATTGGAAACGGTGAAAATATACGTGTTTTTCCAATTGTAGAAATAAACTTGGGTGAATTACCGGCTGATTTTCCAAAAATCTATTCGTATGAAGTTAAATGGTTTTTCGATACAAGAGAAAATAAACTTGATATATTTACCTGCCCGGCAAAAATATCACAGAAATTAAAAAATAATATTGAAAGAATATGCCTTAATGCTTATAAGGCATTAAGAATTCGTGACTGGGCAAGAATTGATGTACGCTGTGACACGAACGAAAAGCCGTATATAATAGAAGTGAATCCGCTGCCGGGGATACTGCCAAACCCTGACGATAATTCCTGTTTCCCCAAAGCAGCAAGGGAAGCCGGAATGGATTATGACACGCTTATACAAACAGTATTAAACCTTGCAATCGAAAGGTATAACCTGCAGTGATTGGAAAGAAATTGAATATTTCAATAATCTTTAACGACCCTGTGCAGTATGCTAAAGGTACTGTTTATGATTTGCCCGGACAACGGATAGATATCGATTCAGTACCTGAAGAAATTGATATGAGTGAATACGGTGTGCTTGATGAAGTCCGCTCTGTTGAACGTGCTCTTGAACCGCTTAAGCATAATACAAAGCTTGTTCCTGTTGCTCTAGATATTAACAAGCTGATCGATGAGTTAAGAGAAAACCGCCCGGATATAATTTTTAATTTATGTGAGAGTGTTGACGGTGATTCCACACAGGAAGCGAACATTGCCGGACTCTTTGAACTCTTAAAAATTCCTTACACAGGTGCAAGAGCATCAACGCTGTTCCTCGCACTCAATAAACCTATTGTTAAAGCTATTTTAAACCAGAACGGCATACCTACAGCAAAACATTTTGTAGTGAAAACTTCAAGCGAGCTTCATGTTAACGGGCATAAATACCCGATGATTGTGAAACCATCTCGTGAGGATGCAAGCATCGGAATTACTAATGAATCGATTGTGCATAACGAGAATGAACTAAGAAGAAGAATAGAATACGTTCTCGATGAGCATAAACAGCCGGCTTTAGTAGAAGAGTATATCGAGGGCCGTGAGATAAATGTTTCGGTTGTGGGTAACGATGAATTGACTGTATTTCCTATAAGTGAGATTGATTTCTCACGTTTGCCCGAACAGTACCCCAGAATTATCTCGTATAATTCAAAATGGATGTACAAGACAGTGGAGTTTGCAGGGACAAAAGCGGTTTGCCCTGCAGAAAACCTTAGCGATGATGAAGTCAGAATAATTCAGGATACTGCTAAAAAAGTTTATCGCCTTATTGGTGCAAGCGATTATGCAAGAGTCGATATGCGGCTGAAAGATGGAATTCCTTATGTGCTGGAATTAAATCCCAATCCCGATATTGCATCAGATGTTCCTGAAGATACAGGTTTTACACGAAGTGCCAAAGCATACGGGTGGGATTACCCATATCTTATTCAGCAGATAATTAAGTTTGCTCTTAAACGCTGGGGTGTAGTGTGATGTATAACTCAAACAAGAGGCTTTAGCCCCTTGACAAAAGTATGATTCGTTCTTTACAATTAAATGACCGCAGCGAACTGAAACGTATCCTGACCGATACGAACCATTTCAATGATGAAGAAATTTCAGTTGCAATGGAATTGATAGATATTTTTCTGAATAAGCCTGAGCAGAAAGATTACATTATTTACGTTTACGTTACCGATGATTCCAATAAAACAGCAGGATACATTTGCTACGGCAGGCGTCCGTTGACGGAAGCTGTTTATGACCTTTACTGGATAGCTGTTGATCCTCAGGTTCACGGTAAAGGTATTGGCAGAAACCTTGTAAAATATATGGAAGATGATGTACTAAACAACCTGAAAGGCAGCATCATCCTGATAGAAACAAGCGGTAAGCCGGAATATGAAAACGAAAGAAAATTTTACGAAAAATGCGGTTATCAGATACAAACAGTAATAAAAAGTTTTTACCGCCGGTCCGATGACCTGGTGGTGTATATAAAGTATTTAAATAGTGTTCAGTAAACCAAAAAGGAGAAATAAAACAATATGGAACTTTGGCAGCAATTGCTAAAACAAAGCATAAGTTCCGTTGAACAGCTTGTCGAGAAGTTCGGCATTAAGCAGGAAGTTGCGGCACGTTTAAATGATTTCTTTATGGCGCGGGTTAATCCGTATTACTTAAGCTTAATCAGGTACCCGGGGGACCCTATCTGGAAACAGTGCATCCCTGATGAGGTGGAACTTTATGATATGGATGCCCCCGAAGATCCGCTTAACGAAGAAAATATGAGCCCTGTGCCTAACATTACGCACCGCTACCCTGACCGCGTGCTGTTTCTTACCACAAGCCAGTGCGGGCTGTATTGCAGGTTCTGCACAAGAAAACGCAAGGTGGGCGACTCCAGCAAAATCAATATGAAAGAGTTTGAAAGTGCATTTAAATATATTGAAGACCATGAGCAGATTAACGACGTTATACTTTCAGGCGGCGACCCCCTTATGCTGACCGATGCTATGCTTGAGAAAATCCTGAAACGCCTGCGTCAGATTCCGCATATACAGATAATCCGCCTTGGGACTAAGATGCCCTGTGTGCTGCCTCAGCGGATTACTCCGCAATTGTGCGAAATGCTGAAGAAATACCATCCCATATATGTAAATACTCACTTTAACCATCCATGGGAAATTACCGATGAAAGCAAAAAAGCATGTGAGATGCTTGCTGATGCAGGTTGTCCCGTAGGCAACCAGGCTGTGCTGCTGAAGGGCATTAACGATAATGCTGATGTAATGAAAGAGCTTATGAAAAAACTGCTTGCTATGAGAGTAAGACCTTATTATATATATCAAGCTGACCTGACCAAAGGAGCAAACCATTTCAGAACGCCTATAGATACGGGGCTCGAGATTATGGATAAGCTTAGAGGGCACATCTCGGGACTTGCCGTTCCATATTATGTAATAGATGCTCCGGGCGGGGGCGGGAAGATACCTATACTACCCGATTACGTTCTGGCACGCTCTAAAGACAAAATTACACTGCGTAACTTCCGCCACGAGATATATGAGTATCCTGATGTGCGTGAAGCGGAGCCGATAAAAAAGAACGGCAAGCATGTAGAAACCAAAACACTGAAACGCAAACAAAAGAGGCTGCCACTGCCTGTTCTGCAGGGGGTGTAGCTGTTCGATATATCTGATGTTATTTGAACAGGGGGTCGCTGACCCCTTGTTTTTATTAAAGGACTTCTGCTCATAACAGGCAAAACCCTTGTTTGTTTTATTATACTGGGTCTTTACTATTAATCTTATGGACACGTATTAATAATACCATGCGTAAAACATCCTTTCACTAATGGGAATTAGCAATATTAAACTACTAACGGTTATATTCTTATCACACCTGCCTATATAGAATTTATTATAGACAGCAAATGAAGATTTAAACATAATTTAAAAAGTTTCCTAACCTTTTAAAAATATTTTCTAAACTTTTTCCTAAAAATTTGATTTTGAAATTTCCTTGTATTAATTTTGAAACCAACAGCAGAGAACTCTTTCTCAACACTCCTAAACTAAGGAACCTTGCAAAGAACCAAACAGAAAATATTACAAAAAAATTCTTATCTCTGCTCTGACAAACTAACAACTAAAGGATTTTATAACTTCAAAAAGTTTTACATAAATGAAAATTTATAGCCTGCTTATTGAAAAGGGAAAGAACCCTTACGATAATATTGATTTCGAAAAACGCTCCTCTATAATCCGCAACCCGGATGGCTCAATAGTTTTTGAGATGAACGATGTGATAGTGCCAAAGTCATGGTCACAGGTTGCAACCGATATTATAGCCCAGAAGTATTTCAGAAAAGCGGGTGTGCCGAGGTACCTGAAGAAAGTACATGAGGAGGGTGTTCCCCAGTGGCTGATGCGTTCAGAGCCCGATTTGGACCGTATGCGTGATATGCCCGAGGAAGAGCGTTGGACGCACGAAAATGACGCCCGTCAGGTTTTTAACCGTCTTGCAGGGTGCTGGACATACTGGGGCTGGAAGCATAAATATTTCGATTCTGAAGCGTATGCGTTAAATTTCTATAACGAATTGTGTTATATGCTTGCTAACCAAATGGCTGCACCTAACTCTCCTCAGTGGTTCAATACAGGCTTGCACTGGGCATATGGGATTAACGGACCCGCACAGGGACACTACTATGTCGACCCTTCCTCGGGTGAGCTTACCAGGTCAGAGGATGCCTACGCACACCCCCAGCCGCATGCATGCTTTATCCAGTCGGTTTCGGATGACCTTGTAAACGAAGGCGGTATTATGGACCTCTGGGTTAGGGAGGCAAGACTATTCAAATACGGTTCGGGAACCGGAACAAACTTTTCTAACCTGAGAGGTGCAGGCGAGCCGTTAAGCGGAGGCGGGAAGTCATCAGGTTTAATGAGTTTTCTGAAAATTGGTGACCGCAGTGCAGGTGCAATTAAATCAGGCGGAACAACAAGACGTGCTGCTAAAATGGTTACGCTTGACCTCGACCATCCCGATATAGAAGAATACATAAACTGGAAAGTTGTTGAAGAGCAGAAAGTGGCATCGCTTGTAGCAGGCTCAAAGCTTCTGAATTTTCATCTCAATCAAATTATCGATGCATGTCACTCGGTACATCCCGAGAATGATCCGTTCGATAAGAAGGTAAACAAACAGCTTGCCAGGACTGTATCGGCTGCTAGAAAAGCTTTCATCCCAGAAAACTATATTGAGCGTGTTATACAACTGGCGAAGCAAGGTGTGAGGGAGGTATATATTCCGGTTTATGACATCGATTGGAATTCAGAGGCATACCTTACGGTATCAGGGCAAAACTCCAATAACAGCATAAGGGCAACCAATGAATTTATGAAAGCAGTCGAGGCGGGCAAGGAATGGAATTTATACTGGAGAACAGAGCTTAAGAAGTCAAAAATTGAAAACCGTGAGCCTATTGCCTGCCAATCATTGAAGGCAAAGGACTTATGGAATCAAATAGCCTACTCGGTATGGGCTTGTGCAGATCCGGGTATACAATACCATACTACCATAAACGAGTGGCATACCTGCCCTGAAGGCGGTGAAATACGTTCTTCCAATCCGTGTTCCGAGTATATGTTCCTTGATGATACAGCATGTAACCTCGCGTCGCTGAATCTTGTAAAATTTTATGACGTTAAGTCCGGTAAGTTTGATATCGTAGCTTACCGCCATGCTGTAAGGTTATGGACATTAGTACTCGAAATAAGTGTTTTAATGGCACAGTATCCGAGTAAAAGCATTGCACAGCTCTCGTATGATTACAGAACGCTTGGACTTGGTTATGCAAATCTTGGAGCACTCCTGATGCTTCAGGGCATACCCTACGATTCAAATGAAGCACTTGCAATTACCGGAGCAATAACTGCAATTCTGCATATGCATGCTTATGCAACCTCAGCCGAAATGGCAGGTGAGCTCGGTGCTTTCCCTAAATATAAGGAAAATGAAACTCACATGCTCCGTGTAATAAGAAACCACCGAAGGGCTGCATATAATGTATCAAACGATGAATATGAGGGGCTTTCAATTTTTCCGATGGGAATCAGCAAAAAGTACTGCCCCGATGACCTGCTTAATGCTGCAAGAGAAGACTCAGACCTTGCACTTGAACTTGGCGAAAAGTTCGGGTACAGGAATGCACAGGTTACTGTAATTGCACCTACAGGAACTATAGGTTTGGTAATGGATTGTGATACAACGGGTGTTGAACCCGATTATGCATTGGTAAAGTTTAAAAAGCTTGCCGGCGGAGGTTACTTTAAAATAATAAACGCATCGGTTCCGCCTGCTCTCATGAAACTCGGGTATAATGAAAGCGAAATTAATGACATAGTTAAGTTCTGTACCGGACACGGTACTTTCGTGGGTTGTCCGCATATCAATCATATTAGCCTTTCAGAAAAAGGTTTTACAACCGACGTACTGACAAAGATTGAAAAATCTCTTCCAACTGTTTTTGATATAAATTTTGCGTTTAATAAATGGACATTAGGTGAAGATTTTTGCAAAGATACTCTGGGATTTACGGATGAACAGCTGGATGATTATAATTTTTATATGCTAAAAGCCCTCGGTTTCACAAAAGAACAGATAGATGAAGCTAATGATTATGTTTGCGGAACTATGACTGTTGAAGGTGCGCCGCATCTCAAGGAAAAGCACTATGCTGTGTTCGACTGTGCCAATAAATGCGGAAAGAACGGGACACGTTATATTAAACCGGAAGCTCATATTAATATAATGGCAGCAGCACAGCCGTTTATTTCAGGTGCTATTTCAAAGACTATTAATCTGCCTAACGAAGCCAGTATCGATGATATGAAAAATGCTTATATGCTGTCGTGGTCGCTGGGCATAAAGGCAAACGCGTTGTATAGAGACGGTTCAAAGCTGTCACAGCCACTAAATTCTATAGTTGATGAAGACCTGCCGGCAGAAGATGCAGAGCTGAAGGAAGCAGCCAAATCAAATGATATCATACGTATAGCGGAACGGATTATACACCGTTATATTGCAAAACGCAGGAAGCTGCCATACCGGAGACGTGGCTATACACAGAAGGCGAAGATAGGGAACCACTCAATCTACCTCAGGACAGGCGAGTATGAAAACCAGCAGCTTGGTGAAATTTTCATCGACATTCACCGAGAAGGAGCTGCGTTCCGTAGCCTTATGAACTGCTTTGCTATTGCTGTATCTCTGGGATTGCAGCATGGCGTTCCGCTTGAAGAATTTGTTGACGCTTTTGTATATACCCGTTTTGAGCCGAATGGTATTGTAATAGGCAACCCCAATATTAAGATGACAACCTCTATTATCGATTACATTTTCAGGGAGCTTGCAGTAACATACCTTGGCAGGGGAGACCTTTCACATATACATGAAGAAAGCGAGCTTCAAACGAGTCCGGTTGATTCGCTTACTAAAATAGATACCGATACCGATTTTGATGAGGAGGAGATATACAGTGAAAGAATTATTGAAGAAATACGACCGCAGCAAACGGTTACTAAGGCAGGTATATTGCAGCAAACCACCTCGGCTCCCCAGACAGTGGCAAACCATGCTGCAAAACTGGAGAACCTTGAAAGAATCAAGGAAGCTAAGATGAAAGGTTTTACAGGTGATATTTGTCAATCATGCGGAAGCTTTACTATGGTTCGCAATGGCACCTGCCTAAAATGCACTGCGTGCGGTGAAACAAGCGGATGCTCGTAATTTAAGATTCGGGATTATAATAAAGTTATAGATTATACAGGAGGAAATTTCCTTAGCCGTTATGTCTGTCAAAAACCGGGCATGACGGCTTTTAATATCGTAATGATGCATGAAAAGAAGAAAATAGATTTTACAAAATATCCTCTTCCCCGCATACGCCACCATGCCGGACCCCACCTGTATTTTAAGCCGTACAGTGAGCTAAAGATTCAAACATATTATCCCGATGTTCCCGGTTCTATACATTGGCCCGATTTTTTTGCAAACGGTAATCCTCCTGATTATCTTGATATAGGCTGCGGGCTTGGAAAATTCCTGATTGAGTATTCACTTGAAATTCCTGATAAAAATATTCTGGGACTTGAAATAAGGAAACCGGCAGTGGAATGGATAAAAAACATTATACACTGTGAGAAGATACCGAATGCCGGTGTAATTTGGTACAGCATAGTAAATGGTCTTGGTTTTATAGAAACGGGGTCGATTCAGAAAATTTTTTATCTCTTCCCCGATCCTTGGATAAAAAAAAGACACAATAAAAGACGGGCATTTTCGTATGAAATTCTGGATGAATTTGAAAGAGTTTTAAAATCCGAAGGGCTGCTTTACATTATGACAGATGTTGAAGACGCTGAACTATACCATAAAAAAATAATTGAAGAGAATAAAAAATTTGAGTACAGTTATATTGAAGAAAAAGACTGGAATCTGCCCGTAAAAACAAACCAGGAGGAGTTTTGCAGGAAGAAAAATATTACCGTAAGGCGTATGATTTGCTGGAAAAAAACAATATTTTAAGCATATTTGCATAAATATATATTGTTTCCATATGCTTGTTTCTAGGTGAAAATAGTGATTTCAAAACAATCTCCAATTCATTTATCCTTTTTAATTTATGGTTGTCTGAATATATTAGTAAGCTTTTAATTAACTAATTTTAAAATTTATATAAAAAAATAATGAGCGTAATAAAGCAAACCATTGCATCTCAAGTTCCGAATTTACGTAACAGAGTTCGAGACTTGGGAAAAGAACACGGCAAAAAGTCTGTATCAGATGTTTCAATTGAACAGGTGCTTGGCGGGATGAGAGGGGTCAAGTCGCTGGTATGTGATACATCAGAGGTTGCACTTGACAGGGGTTTAATAATCCGCGGAATCCCGGTTGCAGAGCTAACAGATAAATTGCCCGAAGAAATTCTTTTTTTACTTTTAACCGGTGAACTGCCTAATAAGGAGCAACTGGCGGATATTAAGCAAGAGATGAATAACCGTTCAGAAGTACCGGGCTATATCTGGACATTTCTTAAGAATGCACCGAAAGAAGCACACCCTATGGCTCTGTTTAGTGCAGCAATCACTTTACTTGAAACAGAATCTAAATTCAGACGCGAGTATGATAAGGGGATGAAAAAAGATGTTTACTGGGAATATACCCTTGAAGACTCACTAGATCTGATAGCAAAGCTGCCGGCAATTGCATCGGGTATTTACAGGATTAAGTTCGGTAAGGGTGAATTGATCCCCTCAAATCCCAAGTTAGACTGGGCAGCAAACTATGTCCATATGCTTGGGCTTGAAGAGAATGAAGAAGTCTATAATATGATGAGACTGTATATGGTGCTTCACACCGACCATGAAAGCGGTAATGTAAGTGCATTCACTTCGAGCACAGTCGGTTCAGCGTTATCGGATCCTTACTATGCACTGGCAGCAGGCATGAACGGACTTGCCGGACCTTTGCACGGACTGGCAAATCAGGAATGCCTGAGATTTGTACTTGATATTGTAGACCATTTTGGCGGTGCACCTACAGATGAGCAGCTTACGGCTTTTGCAAAGGAGAGGCTCGATAAAGGACTGGTAATTCCGGGCTACGGACATGCAGTGCTTAGGGTTACCGACCCTAGATTTACTGCATTTTTAGAATTCGGAAAGAAACATTTCCCGAATGACAGCAGGATACTTGTTGTTGATAAATTGTTTAATATTGTGCCAAGACTTCTGATAGAACAGGGTAAGGCAAAAGACCCGTGGCCCAATGTTGATGCAGGTTCAGGTGCGTTATTATACCATTACGGTATTACAGAGTTCGAGTATTATACTGTTTTGTTTGGTGTATCAAGAGCTATTGGTATTTGTTCGCAATTAGTTTTGGCAAGGGCGATGGGGTTACCTATTACCAGGCCCAAATCGGTTACACTTGATTGGCTGGAGAAAGCTGCAAAAGATTAATCTCAACTTTTGACCGATAATTGCTTAAATAAAAGCTATATTAAACAGAATATTTCACAACCCCAGCAGGGATTCTATGTTTTCATTTTTCCTGTTCTTGCTGGGGTGTTGTTTCTGTTTGGTTTAACTTTATACAGGAACCAGATACCGGTTGAATTTAAAGAGGCAATAATGAGCTATGATACTTATGATTCAAACAGCCTCCCCAAATTAAACATTTCCGCTCTACTTATGCCCGAGGAATTTGCTTATAATCTCCGGGATACAGTTTATACAGATAGAGACCTATATCTTGAACTGCGTGTAGACAGACAAATGCTGTATGTTCATTATAGGGATGGTAGGTTAAAAACTTATCCTGTTTCTACAGGAAACCGTTACCTGAGTAAAAGCATAGAATCGAGACCCGGTTTATTTACAATATTTCTAAAAGAGGAAGTTCACCTATCATCACAATTCAACAATGCAAAAATGTTTTATTTCATGCCATTTAATATGGGAATCGGTTTTCATGGACTGGCTGGTACGGGTTATTATGCCAATCTCGGAATCAGGCCTTCTTCTCACGGCTGCATTAGAATGAGGAATGATGATGCTAAGGTTCTTTTCAAAGAGTGTGATATTGGTACTATAGTTCTTGTGCATTTTGGTAATACTGCAAGGGTAATTGCTTTTACGCCGGAAGGATATACCGATACTAATCATTATGACAAAAATGAGACTATGAAAATGCTTGCTTACAATCTATACAGTTTATATTCAGGCAGGTATTTTATGGAGCCGCCTAAAAGGTTTGTAATTAATTCGGAAATTATTCCCAGGAACGGTTTTAATATCGGCAATTCGGATAAAATACCTGAGAGGCAAATGATGCCAATAGCAGTAATGAGGTTCCTCGGTAAGTATGACAGGTTTTACACCTATAATGTTCTTAACAAGCTTAATATTTCCGAGAATCTTGATACTTCGCTTGCCGGCTATCTTGGCATTGAAACTGATGAGCAGCTAGAGGATGATACAAACATTGAGGTCGATGAAGAACTTGTGAATAAGCTTGCATTCAATAAGGAGGGAATATTACCTTACTTTCCGCCAAACAGATAGTGTATTAAATTTCAAATTCCAAAGCCCAAAGTTCAAAGTAAGTTCAAATTCCAAATTTTAAATAGATTTTTATATCTGGAAACTCACTTTTGAATAATTTTGTATTAAATGATTTGAGCTTGGGATTTACTTGGAAATTGGAACTTTGAATTTTGAACTTTAACAAGGAGTTTCCTTTGGTCCTTAACAATTTTTTAAAGGAGGGAATTTTATAAAATTATGGTTAAGCTTATTGCATTATACAAAAAACCTGAAAACCAGGAAGATTTCGAAAAACATTACTTCGGAGTCCACATGCCGCTGGTTGCAAAGATACCGGGACTGATAAAAACAGAGGTAAGCCGTCTTTCTGGTTTGCCAGGTGCTGAAAGCAAATTTTTTCTTATGGCTGAAATGTATTACGAAAGCATAGATAAAATGAACGAAGGCATGGCATCACCCGAAGGCAAGACAGCAGCACGAGATTTGATGAGTTTTGCAAAAGATAGTGTTATGATGATGACCGGTGAAGTAGTGTAAACTCACCAGGTCTTCCCTCTCCGAGATTGTTACTAAGAATTGAAAACAAATATATCAGGTGTTTATAAATCATGAACTAATACAAGAGTTCCTGCACTCTGCTTTGCAGTTTAGTTATATTTTTGATTCATTATTTTAAAATTCATTATTTTATAATTAATTACTAAATTGTTTTTAAGTTCTTTTTTTTCTATTATGCATATTCAGGAAAGGATTTTTTTGCTTAATATGTATTAAAAACCGCATAAAAAAGGGTGAATACACCATAAAATGCGGTTTTTAAATCGCCTGATTATGGGAACATATTTATACCGGTTCTTGTATAAATAATAAGATAAAACACGGAGTAAAATCATGGTAACCGATAACATACAAATACTGCAAACAACCGACTATGGAGCATCGGAGCTAAAGAAACGATACCAGAGATTTCTTTCGCGCGGGCTGATATTTGCCGTAGTTGCGCATTTAGTTGTTATTTTCGTTTACGTAGGTATTCTTTACATCCAAGCCAGGGCTGAGGAAAATGTAAAGAAACAACAGCAGCAGAGAATTATCACGGTAACAGACCTCGAGCCGCCGCCTTCGGCAACCGATGAAGATACACCTCCTCCAAAACCATTAGAGGAGATACTATCGGCACCGCCCAAAGACCTGACGGCACTTGAACCGGAACCTGTTGCAAAAGAAAAAGCACAGGAACAAACTATTAAAACACAGGAAGAGCTTGAGCAAATCAAGACTCCCGTGTCGAGTGTTGGAGATACCGGGAAATTCGTACTTGGTACAACTACAACAAAAGTTGAGGAAAAAACAATAGAAAAAACAGAGAAGAAGGAAAAAGAAGAAGTAAAGAAGGAAATTTATAAAGAGTTTGAAGTTGAAAAGCCGCCGGAGTGTGTAAATCTTGCCCAGGTGCGGGCATCTATGAAATATCCAGAAATTGCGCGTGAAGCAGGGGTATCAGGTAAAGTTATAGCTAAGGTTGTTGTAGGTCCAGATGGCAGCGTATTGAAAGTAAGGATTGTTTCCGGACCTGAAGTATTCCATTCCGAGGTAATGGATAAAGCTATGAATTTGCAGTTTACTCCGGGCTTGCAAAATGGTAAGCCTGTTAAAGTAGAAGTTACAGTTCCTTTTAATTTTCAGTTAAAAAATTAATAAAAGAATTACTTAGTTACACAATCGCTTTGTGAAGTTCTACAATTACTTTGCTTATTTAATTTCCCTCATCTTTACGGTGATGGGAATTCTTATTTTAAGCAACATCTTTTCTGCAAATAAATATTTCCTGAGCAATAGTTCGTTAAAGTATTCATTTGGAACACTTTTAATAATTTACGGAGTATTCAGGGCAGTGAACACATATTTTAAATCGAGAAATAAAAGAAAGAACCGGGATGACGGGTAAACGATGCTCAAAATATTTACTTTCACTTATACTATTAACAGCTTTATTGCTTTATGCCTGTGATTATACTAAAATAAAACAGGTATCCACTTCAGGTGAAATTACCGTAGAGGTTGACGAAAATATTGCTCCTGTCATTAAGAAAGCAGGAGATGAATTCATGCGTCTGAACAAAGATGCCAAGCTGAACCTGGTGGTAAAGACCTCCAGTGAAGTAACGGCAGATTTTATCAACGGTGACAGCAAAACAATAATTTCATGCCGTGATTTTACCCAGAAAGAAAAGGATGTAATTGCTCAAAATAAAATTGATATAAAGAAGAATTTGTTTTGCCTTGACGGTATTGGCATAATTGTTAATCCGCAAAACCCGATTAAGCTGGCAGACTTAACGGAAATTAAAAAGATTTTCACAGGGGAAATAACCGATTGGGCAGATCTTGAGGGTATGAATAAGGATCTTCCGCAAGGCAGGATTAAAGTTTTTATTTCACGAAAGAATTCATCCACACACGATTTTTTCAGGAGCAGTGTTCTGGTTGGCGGTGAATTTGCAAAGTCAAATACAGTATGCAGTACATCAACGCAGATGCTTGACGAAATCAGAAATAATAAATTTGCCATCGGATATGTTTCAATGAGCTGGATAACCAAAGCACAGGATACACTTGACACAACGGTGAAACCGTTAAAAATAGCCCCTGTTGATTCCCTCAGCGGAAAGCCATACGGTGAATATATAGGCTTTTACCAGGCGTACATTGCTGATAAATCTTATCCTCTTGTAATGGAATCATACATTTTTTCACGCGATTTTTCCATGAACTTATCTGTCGGGTTTATAAGCTTTATGCTTGGATACGACGGACAAAAAGTAATTCTTAAATCAGGTCTTGTTCCGGTTACACAACCGGTGAAAATAATACAATTAAATTAAAAAATGATGAAAACATTCACTATACCGAGACAACTTGCTTTCGCAGCACTTATAGTTCTGATAGTCAGCAGTACCATTGCAGCACAGGACAATCTTAAAAAAGGTATAGAAGCTGTAACACGGGGTGATTACGTTTCTGCCTTAACATATCTGAAATCTGCTGTTACTAAAGATGAAAAAGACTCATATGACGGAAACTTGTATTATGGTATTGCACTGTTAAGAACAGGTTCGCTTACTGATGCTGAGAAGTATCTTAAAACAGCTATTAAAATTGATGATGAACGTCCTGAAGCATATTCTTACATTGGTGAAATCTATACACAAACCAAAAGATATTCCGAAGCTGCATCTTATTTTAACAAAGCTAAGAAATACCTTCCCTTGAGTAAAACATCCGACCAGCTTGAAAGAGAAGAGGTAAATTTAATAATTGAAATACTTTCCAGAGAAGCTGAGAATTTTATAGCAGATGGTAAAATTGATAAAGCTATAACTTCACTTACACAGGCTAAGATTTACGATAACAAAAACCCGCTGATTTATACAGGACTTGGAGATGCTTATTTTACAAGAGGTGCGTTTGAACCTTCTGCAACAAATTATAAAGAAGCATTGAACCTGAAAAGCAATTTCGCACCGGCATTATATGGTCTGGGTAAAATTTCGCTTAAGCAGAAAAAATACAATGACGCAATAGAAAATTTCACTAAAGCCATTACAGCAGACATTAATTTTGCACCTGCATATTTTGAGAGAGGAAGAATATATTATCTGGGTGAAAAATATGAGTATGCCCTTGAAGATTACAAAAAATATTCACAGCTTGTACCCGGTTCTGTGAGAGGTAACATTTACTATGCTAAAGTTCTCATTGCAATGCAAAAATATGATGAAGCCCTGAAACTTCTTGACGAAGTTTTAAAGATTGAACCTAAAAACAATGAAGCAAACATATTGAAAGCCAATGTCTATATAGCGAGAAAAGAATTTGATAAAGCAGAAGAATATTTTAATAAAGTACCGGAATCGGATTTATATCCGGAAGACCTCGTTAATAAAGCTAAATTAAATGTAGAAAAGAAAGAGTTCGAAAAGGCGTTCGAACTTTATAAGAAAGCTATTGCATTGGATTCATTATATGAGATAACTTATTTTGAGTTTGGTAAAGCTTATTTTAAAAACCAGCAGTATTCAGAGTCGGTTCCCTTTTTTACCAAAGCCATAGAACTGGGAATGAGTAACCTTGGACCGTATATGTACAAAGGCATTGCACTTTTCTATCTCAGCGATTTCGATAATGCCATTATTCAGTTCCTGAAAAGCGCAGAATTGGATCCTAATTATGCTTCTGCGTGGTTATGGATAGGCAACTGCCACGCTTCTGCAAAACGGAAAACGGAAGCAATTGAAGCTTATAAAAAAGTTCTTGAGCTTGATCCCGAAAATCAGGATGCAGCAGACCAGATAAAAAAGCTTGAAGCAATGATGAATAATAAACCCGAAGGGAAATAAAGAATCAGATGAAAAAAGTTCTTGATTTTATTGAATATAACAAATACAGATATATAGATGAGTTAAAAGAATTGCTCCGATATCCAAGCATTAGCACAAATCCTGAAAATAACAAGGATATTATCGAATGTGCTGATCATATTAAAGAGCATCTTGAAAATATCGGGCTTGAAAATGCCAAAATTTATCCAACGAACGGACACCCTGTTGTTTATGCCGACTGGCTTAATGCCGGAAAAGATAAACCCACTATACTTATATACGGTCATTATGATGTGCAGCCGGTTGAGCCTCTTAATTTATGGACAAATCCGCCTTTTGAACCGGCTATTGCTGGTGAAAATATTTATGCAAGAGGTGCAGCAGATGATAAAGGACAGATATTCATTCACTTTAAGGCAATTGAAGCGCATCTTAAGAATACAGGAAAGTTGCCTGTTAATATTAAACTGGTAATAGAGGGTGAGGAAGAAATTGGAAGCTTTAACCTTGGTGAATTTATAGTCAAACAAAGAGATTTATTGAAATGTGATCAAGTTGTGATTTCGGATACAGCGATGTATGATAAGGAGCATCCTTCAATAGGTTATGCTCTTCGCGGATTGTGTTATATGGAAATTGAAGTCACAGGACCTAACCGAGACCTTCACTCCGGGCAGTTTGGCGGAAGTGTAAAAAACCCTATTAATGCACTTGCAAAAATTATTGCAGCTTTGAAAGACAATAGAGGAAGGATTTTGATAGATGGATTTTACGACGATGTTCTTCCGCTTACGAAAAAAGAGAAAGCTGAAATTGCTAAACTTCCTTTCAGTGATAAAGACTATATGAATAGCCTCGAAGTTGACAAATTATATGGAGAAGAAGGATTTACGACTCTTGAAAGGTTATGGGCCAGGCCAACTCTTGACTGCAATGGGATATGGGGCGGATTCACCGGGGAGGGTGCAAAAACAGTAATACCCTCTAAAGCTTATGCCAAAATAAGCATGAGACTTGTTCACAATCAGCAGCCGGATAAGATTGAAAAGCAATTCAGGGATTATATTAGTAAGATTGCTCCCAAAACTGTAAAGGTAAAGGTTAAAGGACTGCATCATGGTAAACCTGCTTTAACACCAACGGATAGCAAATGGGTGAAAGCTGCTGCCAATGCATTAAAGCAGGCATTTGGAAAGGAACCTGTGTTCATAAGAGAAGGCGGTTCCATACCGATTGTTGTAATATTTGAAGAATTACTGAATGTCCAGTCGGTTTTACTGGGTTTCGGTTTACCTGACGAGAATGCACATTCACCTAATGAGCACCTGAATTTAGACAATTTTCAAAAAGGAATTATTACTTCAGCAATATATTATAATGAACTTGCAAAAGTTTAAAACATAAAAAATCTATGGCAGCAAAACCAGTTTCAAAACAAAAGAAAATTTTTCAAAAACCCAAGAAGGAGCAACCATTTCCTCTTGAAAGGGAAAATTTTATTATTATCGGTATCGGGATACTTCTATTGGTTATAGGATATATTTTTATGTCGCAAAATTCCGTTGACGGATTTTTACCGACGGTTGTTGCACCGATACTACTTGTTCTCGGGTATTGCGTAGTTATACCTTATGGTATTTTAAAACGTTCAAGGAAAAAAGCAGAGGGTAAAGAAACGGTTCAATCCGAAGAAGTTAAACCTGCTGAAGCGTCTAATATAAAAACCGCATAGGAAGTTTTTACATTATCCATTATGCAAAAGGGGGCTGTCTCAAAAGTGTTTTTGTATCCTTAGTCTTTTGGCGAAAGCCACCACTTACGTGGATAGCTTCGTCGCAATTTTCTTGCATTATCGCAACTATGAAAGTTTCGGTTACAGTTTTTTTGCAAGAAAATTGCCTTTTGAGACAGCCTCCTTATTGTATTTTAGTACTTCAAAAACACTAAAAATCAATTATTTAATCAGTATCGTCTTCTTTGATTCTCTGTAGTCACCTTTAATTAAGAAATAGTAATATCTACCAGTAGGGTAATTTGTGCCCCCAAATTCAATTTCATAAGTTCCGGGTTTTAAGGGTTCGTTAAAGAGTGTAGTTATTTCCCTGCAAAGAATATAGTAAATGGATAGAATTTCAGAACGGTCTCGACCGTTCGCTACAATAGGCAGGTCAAATTTTATTTTTGTAACAGGTTTAAAGGGGTTCGGAAAGTTCTGTTCAAGTGTAAATGATTCCGGTATTCCGGAGCTTATTTGTTTAACAGCTATAATAGACCTGTCGCCAAATACTCAGTTATGTCTTTCGTTATACTGATACACAGGTATAATTATACCAGATAGAATGTAAGGTGAATTAAACTTGAAAAATTGTTTATCGTAGTAAAACCCTTTAAAAACTCCAACTGAAAACGATTAATATTTTAGGTATTTTTTGTGGATTGTAAGGGTTTTTTATAATCGGTAATTTTGTATAATATGGTTCAGCACACCCAATCGAGATCGAATAAAATAGCCTTATTTTTACTGATTGTTGCCGCTATTTTCTGGCTTGGCGGCATTAATATCCGTGCTTTGGTTGGAAACGAGCTATTAGTATATGACCAGTTTAAATTCCGAACCTCTATTCCACCTGACAGGGAAAATACATTGTTCCAGATAATAGCTAACTCGTCAATAGTAGTTATGAGCGGTTATTTGGTTGTATTGGTTGCAGCAATCTGGTTTCTGGCAACCACAAAGCTAAAAATGAAAGAAAACGGATGGCTGTTAATGAGTGTTGTTTTATTTTTTATATTTGTCCCAGTGGAGGTTTATACTTATTTTCTTGATTTCAAGTTTATTCTGCTGTTTTATTCTAATCCGCCTAACCACGATATGCTTCTTGAGATATTCGGAGAAAGACTTGGAGGATTAAGCGGTATTCCCGTAATAGCCTTGTTATGTTATTATACTATCATCGGGCTTGTAATTTTTAAGCCTTTAAGGAAAGTACAGGATGATAAAGAAAAAGAAACAGGTTGACCCGGAGATAAAACAAACCCTTCTTGAACTTGAAGAAGTTATCCAACGTCTTGGTTACAGGCTCAGGTATGAAAAAGGAAATTTCAGAGGTGGACATTGTATAATAAAAGAAGACAAGTTGTTCGTTATTAATTCACGGTTTGATATTGAAAAAAGAATTTCCACAATTGCCAGAAACCTGAACCAGTTTGATTTGGAAGAGATATTCATAAAACCTCATATCAGGGAACTTATTTATAAGGAAGCATCTTCAAAAGATAAATCTGACGAAATAGAATTGGAAAGTTCACAGTGAAAATAACAGTTCTAGGAAGCGGCACTTCTCAAGGAGTTCCGATTATAGGATGCAGTTGCCCAACATGTGTCTCAACAAACCCAAAAGATAAACGGCTGCGTGTTTCGGTATATATTGAAACAACCTCTCCTGAAAACAAAAAACCTGTTTTTCTTTTGATTGACACATCTCCAGATTTCCGCCAGCAGATGCTGGTAAACAATTTTAGTAAGGTCGATGCTATTATTTACACACATGCACATGTTGACCATATTATGGGTCTTGATGATATACGGCAGATAAACCAGCTTAACTGGAAAGCTGTTGATGTATTTGGCAACGAAGACACCCTAAACAAAATAAAAGCTACATTCAGTTATATATTTGACCCCAATACTTATAAAGGAGGCGGAATTCCTAACATTACTTTGCATGCAATTACGCTTGATAAATTTTCATATAAAGGTATTAACATTATACCTATTGAATACTACCACGGGCCTACTCGTGTTTTTGGTTATCGTATAGGCGGTTTTGCATACTTAACCGATTGTAACATGATACCTGAAAACGAATTTGAGAAGTTACGCAATCTTGATGTTATGATAATTGACGCTTTGCGTTACCGCAAACACGAGACACATTTTTCGATTGATGAATCGGTTGAAATTGCACAAAAGCTAAAACCTAAAATGACCTACTTTACCCACATGACCCACGACGTGCTCCACGATGAAGCCAATGAGCAGCTACCTGAAAATATAGAACTTGCTTACGATGGGCTTATTATTGAAATTCCATAATTTCAATTCTCCACTTAGTGCACTGAGTTATATAAAACGGTAAAAACGTGAATTATAAATTCTCAATGAACTAATTGTTCTAAGTGTGGCGTCTTTAATACCGTTGGTGAAAAAATTTACCACTCACCGAACACAAAGCTTTGCTGACCGGTTATGCTGTGCGGTGCAATTTTATCCTTCACTGTTACATTAAATCCCAGCTGGTACGGAGATTCTTTGTTTTCTATATAATTATCAAATGCAGTTCTTGAACCGAATGCATTCATAGTAATATCATAAACATTTTCAGATACTTTTTTCCATGTCACAGGACCCGTAATTTTCACTTCAAGCTGTTCGGGGAAGTCATCGTTTATAGTTAAGCGGTAGCAGGTTGTCCGCTGTAAGCCGGAAACTTTGGTATTTTCATCCATAGCAGTGAGTCTTTGCCAGTTTAACTGAGGTTTTTTGTTTTCTTTTACACTCTGGGTTTTGTTTAATGAACCCGAACTAATAATAACGGAACTTTCACCCTCTAAACGAACCGTTGCTGCCGTATGCGGCTGTATCGTTATGCCTTTCACAATAATTGGTGAATTCCCCCTGTTATTTATTACATTGTCATGATATTTGTACAGGTCTAACTCTCCCAAAACTATTTCATCCTGTATCTTTTTTTCTATTGCCGGATCATCTTTTTTTTCATCTTTTATTGGCGGTTCTTCATATGGTCCTGAGCTAAAACTGCCCGTTAAAGTAGCCAAAGGCGGCCGGTTATCTATCGGTAAGTTTTCATATTTTTCTTTTGTCATAAACACGAATAACGAAGTGTCAATTAATATACGTGGGTCTGTTTTTGAAATAACTTTATTGTTTGCAGTATCTACGTAAGCCCAGCCGGTTTGTATTACGATACCGTTATCATCAATAACTTTTGTTAAATCTATATTTGCTCCTTTAATTGCTATAACACATACCACAAAAATGTATAGCGACTGGTAGATAATGAATTTAACATCATGTTTTTTATTCATTTTATTTACCTCCATACTTTTATTGTAAAAATAAAATAATAAGAACCAGAGGTAAATCAGTGATTATACTTGTTTTATCTAAGTAGTTCTACTTATTTTTTGCAGGAAATAAAATAAACTGACAGGTTTTCACAGCCAGTTGGCAGGATGGCTTCGTTAAAAATCTCTCAGGTTTGAAAAATCAGTATTAATATTTAAGAAGTTCTATCTTATACTCAAGTGCAAATATCAGCAGTGCGTGGGGTCCTTTTAGCGAGAGCTTGCTAATGATATTATTCCTATGGTTTTCTATTGTGCGGATACTGCGGAAAAGTTCCTCAGCAATCTGCCTGCTTGTCTTATTTTCGGCAATACGTTTTAATACTTCAATTTCAGCAGAAGTAAGCTTATCGAGCTCACCACCCGCAGATTTAATTTTTCTGCTCTTGATTAAGTAACCGGAAATTGAAGGACTGATGTAGTAATCACCATCGGCTACCTGTTTAATACAATCGACCAGGTCATTGGCAATGTTATCTTTTAAAACATATGCTTTAATATCCAGGTTCATTGCTTCGTCAAAATAAGCTTTGTCTTTATAGATGGTTAGAATAACAATTTTTGTCTTTATACCGTCATTTCTTATTTTTTTTGCAACTTCAAGACCATTCATGCCCGGCATATCGATATCAAGCAAGGCGATATCCGGTTTAAGCTTAGTGATAAGCGTATATGCCTCAGAACCATTAGATGCTTCCCCCGCAATATTTATACTTTCATCACCGCTGCAAATGCTTATTACACCTTTTCTGAAAATGTGATGGTCATCTGCAATCAGTATGGAGATATCATTCATATTTTACTCCCGGATTTTCTCTTTAGTATAGGAATTTTAATTTCAATAACAGTACCTTTCCCGGGTTCGGAATTTATGTTCATATCAGCGCCAAGCATCTTTATACGTTCTTCGATGTTTATCAAGCCGTATCCGAAACGAGAAGATTCGGAGCTTATAAATTTTTTCATATCAAACCCTGTGCCGTTATCTTCTATCCTGACCGATAGAAAAGCTATTGTTCTTGTAATGTCAATTAAAGCTTCTGTGGCACCGGAATGTTTTACGATATTGTTAATTAGTTCCTGCAAAATCCTGTAAAAGCTTACCTCATTTTCTTTCTGGAAAATGTCATTGATGTTATCAATTTTTTGCCGGAAATTAATACTGGAAAATTCTGCTGTTCTGTTTATCAATGAGTTTATTGCTGTAGTCAGCCCAAGTTTTTCTACCTGTCCGGGATAAAGTTTCGATGAGATTCGTCTTACTTCTTCAAGTGTTTCTACAATCAAACGTGATACATCTTTCAGCTTTTCTTTTTGAGGCAGATTATCGGGCAGTGAATTTGTATTTTGCAGAAGATAAATATTTGCAGCGCTAAGGTTTTGCCCGATAGAATCGTGAAGCTCACCGGCAATGAGTTTCCAGTCGCTGTCGCGTTTTTCGAGAAGCTGTACCTTGTAGTCATCGAACTCTTTTTTTCTTTTTTGATTTGATGCATAAATTTTATAACTGAGCATAGCAGCTATAATGATAAGAACAGCAATTACCCGCCACATGAACCATTCAGTCTGCCATACAGGTATTGGGGTTTCCGATAGCTGGTAATATGCATCTACCACAAAAACTAACGCTAATAGAATTATTATCCAGAATAAACCCTTGTTATTCTTTGTCTTCATATTTTAAAGATAATGGAAGCAATTTTCAAATGAAGTGCAATTTGCAGAAGAGTTGAATAGTTCAGAGTTTCGGAGTAACTTTGTACCTTTAATAATGAAGATATATGAAAGCAATTATTCTTTACGAAAACGGAGGAACAGAAAAATTAATATATACCGAAGATTTTCCGGTTCCCGATATCAAACCCAATGAAGT
>CAYWTS010000029.1:4535-27849 GCA_964461265.1 uncultured Ignavibacteriales bacterium | reverse complement strand
GAAGAGGGGTGAGGTAAAATGAAGAAGAAAAAACAGGTTTAGAAAATTATATCTCCCCCTTAAACGCTCTTTGCATTAGCGAGTTAAACAAATTATCCATCTCTTTTAAGCTTTCCTGCATCTTTAATTTTGTTTTTTCTACCTGCTCAACTATTGAAGCGAATTTGTTTTGAAGTTCAATTGGCGGTAGTGTAATATTAGTATTTTTGATATCGTTATCTGTTACTGCTGGATAACTAGCACCTTTTGCTATTTTAGTAAGATTAGAAATAAAAAAATCCATTTTACATATTTCAAATAAATAGTAAGTACTAATAAAATCTATATTTGGTCTTAAAATACAAAACCCTGTTGATGCAAGTGGATTATTGTAATTGTTTAATACTATAGCAACGGCATTTAAATTTGGACGAACGGTTGAAACCAGTACGTCATTTTTATTAATAATTTGTCTAGCTCTGCTTGGTGCATCTAAACCTTTAAAAGTTTTAACGTATATTATTTTTTTAGACATATTATCTATGGATGAAATATCTATATATTCAAAGATTTTATAAGGTTGATTTATAGGATTAATATTTGTTGTTTCTTGTACTAAGTCAGCTATTTTCTTTACTTCCCACCCCTTTTCGTTTTTCACCGGGTCGCCAAACATATCATAAAAAACCGATTTCACATACTCATCAAGCAATTCAATTGCTTTTTTACGCTTTTGCCGGAGTTCATCTGCTTTATCAAGTGTATCTGCTATGCGTTTTTGCTCTGGGAGGGGTGGGTAACGAAGCTCTATATTTGATGCTTGAGCCTTCGTTAATTTTTTTCTGGTGGTTCCAGAAATATATTTTGTTACATCATAAAACTGTAGATGTCTATTTAAATAATCAATATTAATGTTGCTCTTAGGCCTTAACACATGTGCGTGATTGTTTACCCAAGTTTTACCTAATATTTTATATGAAATTGGTTTTGTTTTAGATCCAAAATGACCTCCATCTTCTGCGAGTAAAACTAATGGTTCATCGAAAATATAATTATTAATTGTGCCTTGTTGTCCATTTGCCCCGTAATATGGATAAGGACCTTCAATTCTTAGGCTTTCATTTACTGGTTTACGTAAATTATCTAAAAATGTAACTATATTGCCGAGTTTAACTTTAACCAAACTTAAATTTAAACTTTAATCCTTTTAAGTCTTCTAAAATGTCATTTTCTAACAGTTCAATTTTTTTAACTATCTCTCCCGGTTTTTCATACTTCACTTCATCATACATAAAAATACCATAATAACCCATACCTATATGTGAGTATTATCCGCAAATATTTTAACTTAAGCGAAGCAAAAAACCTTAAAATTAAGCAAATAATGAGGGTAAGTAGGTAATAAGAACCCGCAGATTACCTACTTAATAAAGTTATTACCTACTTTACTTTTCTCCACTTTGCATCTCTTCCAAAACCAATTGGTTTCAATTTGCCTTTCTTTTTCTCATCATTAATGATTTTTCTAATCATATCTATACTAACAGACGGACATTTTTTTATTAAATCCGAAATTGAAAAATCAGAATTTGTTTTATCTATCATATCCATAACTAAATTTGTTTTTGCACCCTTTGCTGAAGCTATCATACCTGCCCTGCTTTCAAATTCTTTATATGCAGATAAAATCATTCCGTAAAAATATTCTAACCAAGGAATAATATTATGTTTGCCCTCGTGCCATTTTTTAGATGACTTAAATAATGCTTCGTAATATGTTTCTTTTGAATCTTCAATAATTTTCTCAAGACTAATATACCTGCCAACTTCTATACTGCAATGATACAGCAAAAGCAGTGTTAAAAGACGCGACATCCTGCCGTTCCCGTCTCTGAACGGATGGATACATAAAAAATCTAATATATAAGCCGGAATCAGAATTAACGGGTCGTATATATTATTTTTAATTTCTTCGTTATACCGGGAATGTAATTCCATCATATAATCGGCAGTTTGAAATGCAGGTACAGCTTTAAATCTGATTAATACTTTTCCGTCTGATGAAGTTTCTGTAATCTCATTATCGGTCATTTTCCATCTTCCGCCCTGCTCGCCTGTAAAAGAATATAATTGCCGGTGGAACTGCAAAACAATATTTTCAGTAACCGGTATATCTTTATAGCTTATGTGTATTGTATTCAGCACATCTCTGTAACCGGCTATTTCCTGCTCTGAACGGTTGGAAGGTTTAACTTTATTTTCTACTATATCCTTAATAATTCCAAAAGGTGCAGTAATGCCCTCAATCCTGTTAGATGACTCTGTGCTCTGTATAATAGCGGTTTGTTTTAAAGCTTTCAGTAATTGAGGTGATTGTATTTTATACAGGTCTTGTTTTCCTTTAAACTCACCAATCGACCTGATTGATTTTATAAGCCCCGGTGTAAGTTTGATTTTCTCTAAATATTTTTTATTAAACGATTTCATTAAGAATACGAATAGTTAATTAAATTTTTCTAAACTTGAAATCCCTTTCAATATTTCCTTTTCAATTTCCTGAACTTTTTCCAGTATTACTCCCGGTTTTTCATACTTCACTTCTTCATAATCAATTTCTTTATACCTGTTTATGCTTAAGTCATAATTATTTTCAATTATCTCTTTTAACGGGACAAAAAAACATTTTGCTTTTCTTTCATCCCCCTTACCCCCACTTCGACTACGCTCAGTGCATGCTTTATAAGGGGGAATTCTGTTATGCCATTTCTCTATTATATCAGGTATATCGTTTTGGTCAACTTTATCACGCTTATCATCAAGCGAAAAACCGTCTGCCAGCATATCGTAAAACCATATGTTATCTGTTTTAGCACCTTTTTGAAAAATTAATACAGCAGTCGAGACGCCCGCATACGGTTTAAACACACCCGAAGGCATAGAGATTACTCCCTCAAGCTTGCACTTTTCAATTAAAATTTTCCTGACCGATTTATGCGCATTGCTTGAGCCGAATAAAACGCCATCCGGCACAATAACCGCTGCCCTGCCGCCCATTACAAGCATGTCATAAATAAGCTCAAGAAATAAAAGCTCTGTTTTAGTGGTTTTAACTATAAAGCGTTCGTTAATATCGCTTTTATCTATCGACCCCTTAAAAGGCGGATTTGCAAGCATTACATCATAACGGCTCTTTTCGTTAAATGCTTTGGTTAACGTATCGCTGTATTTAAAATTGGGGTTATCTATTCCGTGAAGCATAAGGTTCATTGCACCAATGCGTGTCATGGTTGTATCAAAATCGTAACCTGTTAATGCAGGACCTTTTAAAAACCCGATTAGCTTCTTATCGGCAATCATATCGCCTATTAAATGATGCGGCTTGCCTTCTTCATCATACTCAAGTATAGCGGGGCTTGTATTTGCTTCAAGTATATGTTCATAAGCGTTAACAAGAAAACCGCCTGTACCTGCGGCAGGGTCACAGATGGTTTCACCGATTTTCGGGTCAACCAGCTTAACCATCATTCTGATTATATGCCTTGGTGTTCGGAACTGCCCGTTTTTACCCGCTGTCGTGAGGTTCATCAATAAATACTCATACAAATCACCCTGAACGTCTGCATTTTGCTCGCTAATGTGCATTTCATCTATAATCTTTACAGCTTCCTGCAGTAAGGAGGGCTTTGGAATTATAAACACAGCATCCTGCATGTATTGTGTGAATGAGCTTGTTTCACTGCCAAGCGAACGCAGGAAGCGGAAAACGGTATCACGCACAAAATCAAGCATTTCTGCACCCGGTAACTGGCTCCAGAAACTCCACCTGCATTTTTCGGTTTCTTTTTTACTTAATCCGCCAACAGGCTTACTGAAAACCGAAACAAAATCAGTTTTCCTTTTTTCAGCAGTTTTTTTGTTTGCATTGTCTTTATCCTCAAGCCGTTTAAGAAAAATAAGATAAGACATCTGCTCAATAGCGGGTAAGGGATTAGCAATCCCGCCCGACCAGAACCTGTCCCATAGGGCATCAACTTTAGATTTTAATTGTGGGTCTGTGAGCATATTAAATTTTTTAGTAAGTAATAATTATTAATAATTTCATTAAAAATATAATTTTCTTGTCCTTTTAGATCTAATTTCCAAAATATATTGCTTTTCTCAATAATTTTTAATTTGCATCTGCCATTTCCTACTCCACCTATTTCATTAATTAACTTATCATTTTCTATAAAATTATTTTTCACTAAAATATCCTTAATATTTTCAGGATAATTTGTTATGTAAATTAAAATATTTAAAAGTCCGCGTTTTTCAGGATATTTATAACCAAGAAATAGTCTTAAAACTATGTTAGTATTGTTAATGTTATCTAAAGTAATCTCAAACCAATCTTCTCTACCATTAGGTGTAAGTATATTATTTTTCGTTTTGTTGTTAATAATTAATTTCTGTTTTATGTTAACAAGGTGGTAATATATACACTTTGTTATTTTCCCAAGTTCAATAGGGACATTATAATTACCTATTTTTTGTGATTTAATTATTTGGGCTAAATTAATTGGATCAATTAGTATTTTCAAATTTCTTAATAATTTTTTATACTCTTCAAAAATATAGCGAAGTATTTCATTATTTATTTTTTCTTTTTCTAAATAATCCTCCATAAGTTTATAAACTTCAAACCAATCAAATCTTTCATATTCTTCGTTATCAGGTTTTACTATACCTAAGTACACGACCTGACATTTTTTGTAGTTCTTTTTTAAATATTCATCATATTTTTTAAGTTGGCCAAGTTCATAGCTAGCCTCTAGTTTACATTCAATTATACCTCCAAATGTTTTATTATTGTCAGAAATAAATATATCTGCCCTTCCATTATCAATTATTTTTTGAACTTCAAATTTTGGATTTTCAAATTTATACTTTGATTGTCTAAAGAGATAATTTAGTATATATTTCGTTAATTTTTGTTCTGTTTGTATTATTCCCGCAAATACAATTGAAAGATAATCTTCATTTTGATTAATTGACTTGTCTCTTTTCTTTTTTAATTCGATAAACCAATCCATTATTTACGCTGCTAATTTTTTAGTTAATTGTATTATATCTTTTATATCTTCTTCGGTAAAAAACTTTTCAACTGCATTTAAGCCAAATTGTGTAAACGGCACATCGTACAAATCGGCTTCTTCAATTTTCTTTCTCTGCATAAATACGGTTTGCACTGCACGTAAAAAACGTGACTGGTCTGCATTGTAATTATGATTTAATATAAATGCGTCAAAAGCTTTTTGCACAATATCGCTGTAAGAGGGCAGGTTTTCTATATTAAGCATATGCTTAATAAAATCTATAAAGCTTCCGGGCTTTACGCCAAAAGCTTTAAGCATATTATCTTCATTTAGCTCAATCTCGCCTGTTGTAAACTCGGTTATCAAAGTTGCCTCAAGTGAGAGCAGGTCTTCGGGGCTTACTTCTTCACCTGCTTTAAGCTTTTTAAGTACAGGGTGCTCATTCGCAATTTTTAATATTTTCTCCTCAACGCGTTTGCGGTAATCTTCAATGTATATCTTCTGGTTTCCTTCTCTAATAACTACCCATTTACGTGCTTCAATTATATCATCAAGCCCAAGCTCTATAATCAGTGAGGGTTTTTCCTGTTTATATTTCATAACAGGTGCAAGCTTATCACGGGCATCAGCAATACCCTCAAGTGTAAGGTTTTTTGCAAAAGCATTTGTTAAAATGTCACTGATAAGCTGTTCATGTTCTTTTACAACATCCATAGTCGTAGGCAGCAGTGAAACGTCTTCTTTTATAGATTCCAGAACTTTTTCATTATCTTTCTTCTCAAGCACATTTAAGCCAAGCCGTTCCATTTTGCTTGTAAAAAAAGCTTCGGCGGGATTCACGTTTCGTGCAAACCTTAAAAGCGGTGCAACTTTCAGTCGTAAAAAATCAAGCTTATCGGGTGTTATATATGTCCAGAAATCATTTTCCCATGCTTCGCGTACTTCGTTAAAGCTCCGCCTCACTGTATATGAGTTGAGCGGGATTTTTAAAATATCATTACGCAAATCATGTTTAATTCTGTTTGCATCATCGGATTGCTGCTGGTTAAGAAAATGTCTAAGCTTATTTAACCTAATGTTAAAATTAGTAACAAGAACCGGCTGCTGTGATGTTTTCTCTTCATCCTTAGGCATCATGTTAAAATGCTCGAAGTTCTCCCAGAAATCGACAATTAAGAAATCATCTTTACGGAAATTTGGCAGCCATTCCAGCTTTTCACATGTTGTTTGGTGGCGTGTGCCGCGTCCAATCATCTGCCAGAATTTTATTTGTGAGTTTACAGGCTTCCAGAATGCAAGGTTCATTACTTCAGGGAAATCAAAACCTGTATCAAGCATATCGACAGAAATTGCAATGCGGGGCATATCGTTCTTTGTAAACTCCTCAAGCATTTCTTTAGCCCGCTCCATTTTAGAATCGATAACCTGCACCAGTTTGCCTTCGAACTCAGGGTACATTATATCGAAGTTTTCTTTAAGTCTTAAAGCATGTTTATGAGTTACTGCAAACACAATCGATTTTGCCGGCTGCTGCCCGCTTACATCCTTGTAACAAACTTCCATGAATTCTTCCCATTGCTTGCGTAAAGTATCGCTGTTGGTAACTTTACGTTCAAGGTCGGTGCCTTCAAAATTAATATCTTCGGGGTTAAGCCCGCGTTCAATCAGAGTATTTTGTTCTTCTTCCGTTAATTCTAAAAACTTTATCCCTTTCCTTTGGAATTTGGTTTGTGCCGAGTAAACGTTAAAATCGGCAAGGTAATTTTCTTTAACAGCAGTATCATAATCATAAAGAAACGTAGGCGACATACCTTCACATTCAAAAAACTTAAAAGTATCGCGGTCAATAAAATTTGCAGGCGTTGCTGTTAATCCTATCTCTACAGCATCAAAATACGCAAGCACATCAGTAAACTTGTTATATATTGAGCGGTGGCATTCATCAGATATTATAAGGTCAAAATCAGCAGGCGTAAATTTTGAGTAACATATATCAAGCGTTTGAAGAGTTGAAACAAAAAGACGAACGTTTTTATTTAAGGCATAGGTTCTGATTCTTGTATTCGATTCATTCGGCAGGTAAATCTTAAATCCTTTCGACATTGCTTGGTCAACCAGTGTATCCCTATCGGCAAGGAACAAAACCTTTTGTGCCTGCCTAGCACGTATAAAAACATCGATCAAAGCCATAATAGTACGCGTTTTTCCTGTTCCTGTAGCCATTACTAAAAGAGCTTTCCGTTTCTTCTTTGTTTCTATAGTTTCAGAAATTCTTCTGACAGCCTCCACCTGATAAGAACGGTTTATAATATTTTCGTTAATGGTGATTTCGTTTAACGGAATTTTATTTTGTTTTAAGTATAATAACCTTTCCAGATTCTCACGTGAAAAGAAACCTGCAACATGCCTTTCTGCTGCGTGTTCGCTGTCCCAGAAAAATATATCATCACCGTTTGTTAAAAATATGTACGGTCGGAATGTTTGTTTGGTTTGTATTTCGTCAGCATAATCGGAAGCTTGTTTTAACCCGACTCTCGGGTCACGGCTGGTTCTTTTTGCTTCTACAACAGCAAGCACTTCACCGTTATCACGGTAAAGCGTATAATCGGTAAAACCATTTATTAAAGTTTTATCATAATTCAGTACAGGAATTTCCATGCCCACTTGCGAATGGTCATAAGTATTCCATCCTGCATTTCTTAGCTGCGGGTCAATAAATGTAGACCTTGTTTCCTGTTCGTTAATCCTCTCCGGCATCCTTAAACGTAGTTATGTCTTTGGCAAATTTAAGTTTATTGTAATAATATCACAATTCTATTTTTACAGGTAATTAACTTATTTTCTCTGTATTCTTTGTGTCTTTTGCCTGCCTATAGCAGTAGTCAACTTTGCGGGATATTTTTTGGGCAAACTTTTTGTAAACTTTAACAAAAATTTTACTTGCACACTTTTAAATATTTTTGGACATGATTGATAAGTATTATAGAAAAGCTGATCAAAAACGCTTTTTTTTATTAATAAATCATACATTAATACCCTAAAAAATACTTCAGATAAATTTCTTTCTTTCATCTAATAATGTTTTTTGGCAATTTAGGATAAATCCAATGAAAAAAGTGTTTTTTAAATAACCGTCTTGCGTTCTCAAAAACAATTACCTTCACTTAGATTAACCTTATTAGGCGGACTGTTTTTGTTCGAACTAGCCACTTTTTTATTAATGACAGTTTACAAATATACTCATAATTACCCCGGAGAGTCTGTTTTTAAAATCCAGTTTTTAAAATATGTCACGGAAAATTACGATCCTTTCTTTATTGGAAATATAATATGGGTTTCTATATTTATCATCTCTGTTATTGCCATTATAAACTTATTTCTGAATATACGTATTGTTAATTCGCTGTCAATAAATTTTCTTGTATTTTTAACCGTGATATTGATATTTCTGCTTCTATTCTCTTTATTAATTACATCAGGTAAGAATAATGAAATTTCAGGCGGTATCCTTCAGTTAAACGTAAAAGGCACACAGACTGTTGGACTTTCAGTCTTTACACTGCTTCATATCTATCTAACGGTTTCTTTAACGGTTGTATCATTTTCAGCTTTAAAGAAGCTGTACTTTTTCCGTGCATTATGGATCACCATTACTATAATAATTGCCATGCCTGCACTTGTTACAATATTTGTCTATAATTTTAATGATGATACACAACAGTTTGAAACCGGCAGTCAAAAAGTTGATGCAGGTGTAGTTTTAGGTGCTGCAGTGTGGGGAGGCAACCGGCCATCACCTGTACTTAGAGAAAGAATAAATAAGTGCTTTGAGCTTTTTAAAAACGGAAGTATTCCTGTAATAGTGCTTACTGGAAGCGGTTCACCTGGTGAGCTTACCGAGGCTGAAGTATCAAAGAATGAATTAATAAAAAAGGGCGTTGATGAAAGGAAAATAATAACCGAAAACCGTTCCAATTCTACGTTAGAACAGGTGTCATTTATTAAGAACAGCCTTTACTCACAGAATAACTGGAAAAGTGTTGTATTTATTTCGGATCATTTTCATTTATTCAGAACCAAACAAATGGCTAAGTTTTTTTTCATAAATTCCTTTACTGTTTCTTCCGATACACCAATATCAACAGAATCTACTTTCGGTTACTGCCTTAAAGAAAGCTTTGCAGTATTACTCTTCTGGTTGTTTGGTATAGGATAAAAATGTTAATTTTGTAGATATTATAATATGAAAAGCTCAAGACATCATACCCGCGAGAAAGTATTACAGGTATTGTATGCGTACCAGCTTTCAGGTGACCCCATTGAAAAAGTTATCAAAGACCTTTTAACCGAAGTCAAGGATAAGGAAAACGTTGCGTTTGCACATAAGATAATTACACATGTAATTGAAAACGACATACGTTTCGATGAGCTGGCACGCTCTGCAATCGATAACTGGGATATAGAACGTATTGCACTTATTGATTTGATAATTATTAAGATGTGTTTGACAGAACTTTTCTTTTTTGAAGACATACCACCCAAAGTTTCGATAAATGAAGCAATTGAACTTGCAAAGGAGTTCAGCACGCGGAACTCAAGCAAGTTTGTCAATGGTGTATTAGATGCACTTCATTTGCGGCTGACAAAATCGGGCGAAATCAGGAAATCAGGCAAAGGGCTTATCACATCTTCCGAAAAATCAGTTAGTTAACCGAATATTCTTGAACTGTAATCATCAACAAACTAAGCCCATAAAATGGCTTAACAAAAACGTTATAATCTGGTCGTTATTCGACTTTGCCAACTCATCATTTGCGGTAATAGTTGTTGCTTTTGTTTACGCAATTTATTTCAAAAAGATTGTTGCATTTAATGCACCCATCGCAGATTTCTACTGGTCAGTTTCGATAAACATTTCCATGATTACCGTAGCTGTGCTCTCGCCCGTGCTTGGTGCCTCTGCCGACTATTATTCCAATAAAAAGAAATACCTGCTTGCTTTCACTTTGCTTTGTACAGTAACAACTGCTCTTCTTTATTTCGTAAAAGAGGGAATGATATGGCAGGGCATGCTGCTGTTTATACTTGCCAATACAGGCTTCCAGGCAGGGCTTGGATTCTACGATGCGTTCCTTAAGGAAATTACTGAGGAAGAAAATTATAATAAAGTATCATCACTCGGTTATGCTGCAGGCTACGCTGGCTCACTGTTTGCACTTATAAGTGTATTTATCTTTCAGAGTGAACCCAGGCTTACTTTTTTATGCTGTGCCATAATATTTTTAATGTTTGCCCTGCCTTTCTTTAGATACATTAAAGAAAAACCAGCATCAACTCAGTTATCGGAATTAAAACCTAATTTCATAAAAATCGGATTTCACAGGGTATTTGAAACACTTAGGCATTTACACAAATATAAAAATCTCAGAAACTACCTGCTGGCATATTTTATTTATATTGATGGTGTTAATACTATAATTTTTTTCTCTGCAATTTATGCACAAACAACACTTAACTTCACAATTTCTGAACTTATACTATTCTTTGTAATTGTACAGATTACTGCACTTATCGGTTCGCTTATTTTCGGAAAGCTTGCTGATAGTACCGGGACCAAAAAAACTTTGATGCTGACACTTATTGGTTGGACTGTTTTAACTGCGATTGTTTTTTTCAGTAATGGTAAAACTTCTTTTTTAATTATCGGCGGATTTGCAGGTTTATTTCTTGGTTCTTCGCAGGCACTATCACGAAGCTTAATGTCGGTATTAACACCTGATGAAAAGAAAACCGAATTTTTCGGTTTTTACAGCCTGTTCGAAAAGACATCTACTATATTAGGTCCATTGACATTCGGATTAGTTTCGTGGCTAAGCGGTAACCAGAGATATGCAGTATTATCGATTGTAATTTTCTTTTTAATTGGTATGGCAATGCTGCGGAATGTAAGGTCACCCCAAAAAATAAAACCTGACAGATTTTAAAAATCTGTCAGGTTAACTTTCTAGTGAAGGTGTTTATAACCTTGCACGCACCGGGCTCGGAAACTAACGCTTCTTAGATTGTCACTTAGCTCTTCCTATATAATATGCAACACCGAGCATTAAATCGATATACATTATATGTCTGTCTTTTGAGAGTGTAGAGTTAAGGTTAGCTGCAGATTTATCCAGCAGCTTCATCTTATTCTGTTCCTGAACGAATTCGGAACTTTTGCCAATCAGATTTGCATATTTAAACTTTGAACTGAACACTAAACCGATTGCCTTACTCAGCCGCACCTGCACACCACCGCCAAGTGCAGCTCCAAACCTTACAGCAGGTTTTATAGTAAACGAGGTTTGTGCCAGTCCCGATAGGGTTTGTCGGTAGGTGCCCATTAAAACATTAAAATCCATTTCCAGCCCAAGGTATGGTATCCACCGGGTTTTATTAAGAAAAGCATATTCTATTCCAATACCTGCTGTAATAAAGTGCAGGTACAATTTTGAAGTCCCCGGAACGCCGCTGTATGTTTTGTTCAGAGGAAAACCATAATTAATAACATTCGAATCTATGTATCCCCTAGAATTATCATTTCCTAAAAACAGCGAATACGCAAGGCTTAAATACGGACGAATCTTGCCTTTTTTATCGGTAGCCAGCTTAATGTTTACCTGTGTGCCGAAACCGTATTTTACTCCGTATCCTTTAAATGAAAAATAATCGGATATGTTTGAGAATAAGTTTGGAATCGGCTGTTCATATACAAGCAGATGTTCTATTGTAACTCGAGCGGGCTTGAATTTTTTAGAACCATAGGTTACAAATTGACTAAGGAGATTATTGCTGAAAAGTAAAGTTATAACAAAAAGAATAATAAACCGTAAGAAAGTTTTGTTTGTTTTCATAACGTTATGATTTCTTTGTTTAAAAACTTACTTTCCAAAATTATGGAATTGTTTTTACAAATCAAACAGAAATGGAAATATAGATTCGATTCCAGATCATTGGCAGAACAGATGGATAAAAACGGGGATCTGGAAAGTAATCCGGGTAGTCTTTGAAATTTTATAAGATAATATTTAATAAATAAATGTATAGTTTTTTCATAACAGTTAGAAAAATGATTTAGCGTCAGGTTTTAAGTAATCGGAAAAATAAAAAAGGGGGGCTGTCTTAAAAGTTTTTTTGTATCGCAACCTTTATGGTTGCGTGCAATTTTCTTGCTTAATCGCAACTATGAAAGTTGCGGTTACAGTTTTCTTGCAAGAAAATTGCCTTTTGAGACAGCCCCTCAGCAGATACCCATTTATACGGATATAGAAAATAAATTTTTATTTCTTCTTGCCTATATAGAACGCAAAGCCAAGGTAAAAATGCATATAACCAATATTCCTGTCTTTACTCAGCATTGTATTCAAGTTAGTGGCAGCTTTATCGAGCAGGTTCATCTTATTCTCTTCATTGGGATCCTGTTCTTTTGTTGGAGTTGTTTTTGAGTCTTTGCCTATCAGGTTTGCCATTTTAAATTTGATGCCAAAGTTTAAACCAAAAGGTTGGGCAAGCCGGTACTGGGCGCCAATTCCAACACTAAGCCCAAATCTTACTGATGAATTGATGGTATATGATATCTCTGTTCCTGGGGATACCTGTCCGGGAACCGAACCAGAAGGAGTTTGCCTGTAAAGACCCCATATAACGTTCATATCAAGAGTTAAATTACCATAAGGAGTAAACCTCCTTGCTTTATCAAGCTTAGTAAATGCATACTCGATGCCGAGACCTGCATAAGCCGTTCTGATGAATAATTCCGATTTTCCTGTGACCGAACCATATTGCAGATTGCCAGGCAGCGGGTAGCCATATCTCAGGTTGTTAGTATCGATATACGCAGTATTCTTATCATCATTCTGGAATTGTGCATAACCAAGTGTAAGCATAGGTCTGACTTCGCCATACTTCGAAACTGCAAGCTTGAAATTTAATTCACCGCCGAACCCAATCTTCGTTCCGTAGTTTGTAAATTTAAAGAAATCAGCAACCTCACCTTTAGTATCCATAATAGGCAGGTTATAGGCACCGTTTATTTCAACGGTAAACTGGGGAGCTTTAAATTTTTTTGATTTGGTTTTGACCTGTGAAAATGAAACCGCTGAAAAAAGGAAGATAAACAGAAATAAAAAAATACCTGTAGATTTTATTAACTTCATAATGATTTCTCCTTTTATTTTATTTAATAGATTAGTTAATGCAAATTATTGAATTATTTTAATTAATTCAAATATATCGATATTAAAAAACCCCGTTTTATCAACGGGGTTTAACTAAAGAATAATTAACACGAAATCTTTTTTGATTAGTCCCCCTAAAGCGGGATTTTCAAAAAATGGTTTCCATCATTTTATCAGTATCATCTTTTTAGTATCCGTCCAAACCGAGCTAGAATTTTCATTCGTAACAACCTTAATTGTGTAGAAATATACACCGCTTGGCAGTTTATTGGCATTAAAATCGGCTTTATATGTTCCTGCCTGCTGAATTCCATTAACTATTGAGGCAACTTCCTGTCCCAACATATTAAACACTTTTAGGGTCACAAAGCCGCTTTTTGGCAGACTAAAGTTAATATTTGTTACAGGATTGAACGGATTAGGATAGTTTTGTGACAATTCGAATCTATTTGGCAACTCACTAGAAATTAACTGTATACCGATGGGAGGCAACTGGTAGTTCTTCGGATCCCACTGTGACCAGCCGGTAGTCCAGTTTGTTGTGCCGAACGCTCCTTTGTATGTTACCACTTCAAAACCGCTAAGATTCGGATTTGAGAAATCAGCTCCGGTTAAAACAGGTGAGCCAGCCAGAGGCATCCAGTTACTGCAGGAAGTGCCTGAAGGATCAGGATATACCGCATAAGGATTAGTTAGCATAACTTCGGATGAAGTTGCATAAAATGTATTGTTGAATGAACTTGTTTGCAGCCATGCGGTTGCACCGAAACTGCCGCCGGCAGAATCAGCAATCCTTAAATTACCTGCATATACATTATACCGGTGCTGCATAGTATCACCTGTGCATGCATTATGAACACCTGAGCCGTCAAATCTAAGCCCGGCTCTCCACCCCATAATTATTGAGTTGTAAATACTTGTGAGAGTATTTCTTCTAAGGTGTCCACCCCTGCCCCATAATGTATTAAGGTTTAAGTTAGTTGTGATAAAAGGTCCTACAACAGTCATGTTAGAATAAATCGGTTTTGTTCTTGGACCATTATAATTAGAGGGCGAGTTAGCATTGTTATCACTTTCAAAACCGTTCGATGTACTTACATCATATATACCGGAGTCTCTTACCGAAAGACCAAATTGTATCTTGCCTCTGTAACCATTATCGGTATCCCAGTCATCATCAATTCCTTTAAAGGCGATTAAATGCTTTAAGTTTACAGTTCCTCCAAAACATTCATAAGAATCATCTCCGCAGTAGCTGACCTGAACATAATCTATTATGGTTCTGCTGCCCACTCCGGCTAATGTAAGACCATTTATTTCGTTCCCCGAAATACCTGATAGGTTAATGCCGGAAAATTCTATCCTTACATAACGTATAACACCGGAACTGTCATCATCAATTCTTGGCTGTCCGCCATAGATAGGACCAAGTCCCGGACCCCAGCCTTCTACTTCAGCTGAATCAGCTCCGGAAACGGTATTTATTCCTGATCTGCCGCACACTACAATGCCACCCCAGTTACCTGTTTTCCTCTGCCCGGGTTCAAGCCTGCTTGTAAATACTATCGGCTGGTTGACTGTTCCGTCAGCAAATAATTTACCGCCTCTTTCTATAATAAGCGTTCCTTTAGTTGTGGTATCGCCTAAAATAACTGTTCCCGGTTCAATTGCAAGAGTTCCGCCGTTTCTAACATAGTTGAACCCTTTCATTATGTAGCGCGTATTGCTGTGAAGCCATACCGTAGTAGTAATGCTGGATGAGTTCAATGTTGTGGAATCGATCTGCGAAAATACGTTTGACTGAAAAATCAAACATATGCCCGCAAGTATCAAAAGTAAGTTAGTTCTTTTCATTATTTTCTCCATTTTTGGTTATTTTTTTTAGAATAAATATTTTTGCACTATTGAAGTTAAAATTTCATTGATGCCTTTGCCTGTCTCAAGCATAACGTAAATTATCAGTAAAAGAGATAAAGACAGAGCGGCGAAGACTTTCAGTAACTCAGGTTTGTAAATCCAGAAAATGCTGTTGTACTTTTGTGTATTGCTTTCTGATTCTGTAATATCCATGTACTTTTTAAATAATCCTTTAACTTTAATAAACTCTTAATCAAAACAGCTCTATTTTTTTTAATTGATGTTACGCAAACTATTCTGCGGAAGCGGGAATCTGCAAAGTTATGTTACTCCGATGGAACTAAACTACCGATTATTAATATATACTACAGACATTTCGTTCCTATATCCTGCTTCTACCTGGCGGTACACAGGCGCTGCAGGCAGAGAGCTAATATTTTGTAATTTAAATGTTTTACGTAACTTCAGTCATTAATATAATTACCGCATTAACTAAACAGCAATTATTTTTTTAATATTTATATCCCAGTGTAAAAGAAAATGTTGTTCCGGTGGTGATTCTCCGAACCACTTTCTTTACATATTCATTTGATGTTACATCTTTTTTCACTTCTTTTGTAAATACTATATCATTACTGAATATATCCTTAGCGGTAAATTTAAGTTCGATGTTTCCGAATAATTTTTGAGATATACTGAAATCGACCAAGTTCCTTCCCTCTTCGAATACATCTTTAAAACCGATTCGTCCGACCTCTGAGATTTTGTCACCAATCTTATTATAAGACAGATTAACACTTGTTCCGGATTCGTAGTTATCATAATATAATCCAATGTTCACGAGGTAAGGTGACTGCCCCTGGAGTCTCCTGGTCTTTTCGCTTGCAGCAGTTGAAGTTCCGGAAAGGTCAACCTGGGAAGATATGAAAGCTACATTTGCATTGATTGAAAAAAATCTCAGTTTATTGCTTAAAAACCCAAGATTCTTCCGGGCTTCTATTTCTATACCGTAATTAATTGCCCCGTTTTCCGCATTAGCAAACGAGTATGACGGAATAGACGAAAGTATAGTAGGTACTATAACTTTTTCGATTGGCTGGTTGAAGTGCTTGTAGAATAAACTCAAAGCAATTATTTCACCAGGATTCGGATACAGTTCGAATCTCAGGTCGTAATTTTGTATAAGGCAAGATTTAAGATTCGGATTACCTGCAAGTTCACCCTCTGTAACAAAATCAATAAATCCGTATGGAGCAATTTCCCTGTATTCGGGGCGTGAAACTGTCTGAGAAAATGATGCCCTTATATTAATCTTATCATTTAGCGAATAGGTTAAATTAACAGATGGAAGATAGTCGTTACCCTTTAGTAAAGTCTGAACGGGTTTAGGTACTACGGGCGACTGCCTGTCAAAGCCTTCAAGCCTCAGTTCGCTGTATTCAAACCTTAATCCTGCAACAAGCCGGAACTTCCAGAATGGCATATCGAATGAAACATAACTTGCATAAAGTTTATCCGAGGCATTGTATGAATCCGAATAACTGGTAACCTCTGCGTAAGAGAGTATCGATGGGTCGATATTCTCAGGTGCAAAAATCAGCTCTATCGGCAAGGTTACGTTCACGTACGGACCTGAGCGGAAAGGCTCAAAACTTCTTGCCCTGAATGAACGGTTTGAACCTGTAATTAATCCGCCAAATTTAATCTTTGATTTAGGATTATTTCCTATTTTTATAAAATCCATATCAAAATCTAACCCGAAATTCCTGTTTATGTCATAAAGCTCAGAATAAAACCTCTTTCCTACGTTTGGATTTGTAATAATTGTCAGAGGAATTATGTATGGGTCATCAGAACCGTAATCTTTCCTGTAATATGCTGTCTTCATATCGGGTTCATTTCTTTTCGATTCAGAATATGAAGCCTTCCAGTTTACAGTCATGTTATTGAACTTCAGGAAAAAATGAGAGCCGTTAAGAAGCGAAGAAAACAATGACCTTTCAGTGAAAGCAGTCTTATACAGTTTCCTGTCCTCATCCCCTTGTGTGAAAACAAGTATTCTGAATCCTTCCATGTATTCGGTTAAATCTTCCGATGTTATAGAAAGAGTATTTTTAAAACTAAATTTATGATTAGTGCCCAGCATGTATGCTAAGTTCAGCAGCCCGCCGTTGTTAACCGAATACTCGGATGAACGGCCTGTAAAATTAATTACACGGGTAGTATCTTCATTATATTCAGTCCTTACAAATGTGTTATTCTGGAAGGAATTTTTATATGAATAACTTAGCAGCATACCGAGAGGATTTCCAAAAAGTGTGAAACGGTTTCCTGCAGTAAGCTGGAATCCGCCGTTCAGCGGAGCTTTTACTTTGCTCTGTTTCCAGTTATTCCTGAATGACTTGCCGTAGCTGTTTGCACCGCCGAACGGATGGTCGGGGAAATTACTGGGTAAGCTTCTGTTACCATCATCGAATCCTGAATTAAAAAAAAGCCATTTTGTTTGTCCCGCATCATATGTTAAAAAATTTCCCTGAGTTGATGTACCCGCTGTATATGAAGCACTTGTGCTGAAACTCAGTGTAAGCTGGTCAGGGATATCTTTAGTCGTAAGCTGAACCAAGCCTCCTGAAAAATTCCCCGGCTGGTCGGCAGTAAATGACTTTGATATGATAATGTTTTCCAGAAAGTTAGAGGGAAATAAATCAAATGAAAATGCTTTTTTATCCGGTTCGGTGCTTGGAAGCTGGATATTATTAAGCGTGGTGTTGCTGTATCTTTCGGATGTTCCTCTTACATAAATAAACTTATCATTAAGAATTGAAACACCGATTACCCTTTTAAGTACGTCGGATGCAAAAGCATCAGGTGTTCGCTTCATCTGCTGCTCCGAGATACCGTCTGAAATATTATCAGCTTTCTTTTGTTTAAGCAGCACCGAAGCATCATTGTTATAAATTCTTTCGGCATTAATGTCTATTGTATCGGTGGAGGTTGTTTCAGGGTCAAGTATAATATCAATCTTTAAATTCTCGCCGGGCTTAATTTCGATGCTTATAACCCTGGATACGTACCCAACATATGATGCCTTAAGATTATATTGCCCGGTTTTGATTCCTTTAAATTCGTAGTTGCCGTCTACATCTGATGCTACAGCTTTGCCGGTGTTTTCGATTCGTATCACCGCTTCGGGAAGTTTTTCGCCGGTTGAGCCGTCAAGTACCTTTCCGGAAATACTGCCGATGTTATCATCGGCAAAGAGACTGGCGGGTAAAACCAATCCCAGAAACAGGCAAATGGTTAGTAATTTTTTCATGTTTTTTTTGTTAATTATCTTTAGTTAATGAATGTTTGAGATACAAATATTACTATAATAAATTAGGCGGTTATGAAAAGATTATTTGGAAAGGATTAAGAGAAAATTGCGGAATTCGTTGAATTTGCAGGTATGCTAACGAACTTTTAACACTTTAACCAGATGTAAACAATTTACTGCTAATGATTGTTAAAGCTGTAAAAAACGCTAGCTGTTTAGGGTATTAAAAAATGAATGTTTTATTCTATATGTAAAATTTAAAAAACCAAGCTCATGTCTGTGGTCTTGTATTTTCCGTCTCTGAAGTATTTTAGAATCTTTCTGAAGTCATCGGCACTAAAATAACCGGGGAGGTTTGTCATGCGGTAGTTATCATATTTGTACTCAATTACTTTACCGTCAGGTTCAAGAAATACGGTCGTGGGATATCCTGTTACCTGGAAATGTAACGCAAGTTCAGAAGCTGAATACGATTTACCGTTAAATTTTATTTTGTAGCTTCCTTCAGCATCTAACTTCACCAGGACAAAACTTTTATCTATGATCTTCTGTATCTTTTCTTTTGCATAAGTATCCTTATCCATTTTCTTACACCACCCGCACCAATCGGTGTAGACATCTACAATTATTCTTTTGTTCTCATCTTTAGCCCGTTCAAGCGCTTCCTCGAAGGTTATATCCTGCGATTGAATTAAGCTGAACAAGCCGGAAAATAACAGTAAATATAAAATAATTATTTTTTTCATTTTAGAAGTTAAATTAATATCAAGTTACCCCTTTCCCCCTTCAAAAAGAGGAAACAACAGAAGATACAAAGTTCAGAAATTTTACTTATATCTTTATAATAATGTTCCGATTTATATTCAACAAAATTGCTAAACCTGGGGCTGTCTCAAAAGTGTTTTTGTATCCGCAACCTTTATGGTTGCGTGCAATTTTCTTGCTTAATCGCAACTATGAAAGTTGCGGTTACAGTTTTCTTGCAAGAAAATTGCCTTTTGATACAGTTCCGGGTTTTTAGTTTTTCAGCATTTCAATAAGCTTTTTGTAAACCAAATCAACGCTTAAATCTTTCATGCATTTATGTGAATACCGGCAGTCCTCAATTAGTGTAAGATTACACCCAAGGCATTCAAGCTTTTCATTTCTTATAATTACAGAATCTGTGTTCAAAGGTCCTTGCAGCTGCGGATTTGTCGGTCCGAATATAGCGGCTGTTTTAACTCCAAGTGTCCAGGCAATGTGCATCGGGCCTGTATCGTTTGTTAAAAAGATTTTGCACTTTTTCATTAATGCACCGGCATACAGTAAATCAACTTCGGGAATTAGCAGTGCTTTGTTACCGGCTTTATCATTAATTTTACTGCATACCTGCTTTTCGCTTTCACCTCCCCAGAATAAAATAAAACCGAAACCATTACTGAACTTACTCATTAACTCTGCAAAATAGTCTGCGTACCAGATTTTTGTATTCCACGAACCGCAGGGATTTATACCTATAATTTTCTTGCCTTCAAGCTTGTTTTCCGCAAAAAAATTTTCTGCAAATCTGCTATGCATACCGTTTAAGAATAATTTAGGTTCGTTGGTTTTTACTTCAAGGTCAAGTTTCCTGAGGCAATCGAGGTTAAACTCGATATTATGAACCTGTCCGCTTCTTGGTTTAACTTTTATATTATATGCATAGCTTCTGCCTTTAAATTTATAACCCGTCCTGTATTTGGCACCGCTTAGATATGTTATCAAAGCCGTTCTTGGATTACCGAAAAGGTCGATTACGAGGTCATATTTCTGTTTACGTATATTTTTTATTATGCACCGGCTGCTGTCACCAAGTGACAGATCATAAGTAAGAACTCTTCCTCCCTGAGCCAGCAAAAACGGATTATCAGTAAGTACGTCACGGCAGTATCTTTGCGTAAGAAAATTAATCTGCGCATCAGGGAAGTTTTTACGGAGATTTTCGATAACCGGTGTAGAAAGCAAAACATCTCCTATGGCTGCAATCTTAATTATAAGAATTTTCTTTACCCTCGTTTTATCGAATTTCATACGTGTTCAAGTATTATGAAATTATTTTCTTTGGGCTCTGTTAAAGATTTTAATGCAAAATCTTCCTTTTCTTTGAATTCACAAAGCTCGTAAAGAATGCAGTTCCCGCAAAGTGGATTTTGTGAGCGGCATACTTTTCTGCCATAACGTATCAAAAGAGTGTGAAAAAGGAATTTTTTCCCTGCAGGCAGAATATCATTCATCTGTTCAAATGTTTTATCGGGATTTTTAGTTTTTGCAATACCCAGCCTGTTGGCAAGCCTGTGCACGTGTGTATCGACAGGGAAAACATCTCTTCCCAGCCCGAATGCAAGAACGCACGAAACAGTTTTTACTCCAATGCCGTTGTATTGAAGCAGTTCCCTGTAAATCTGCTCATCAGACAAATTCCTGATGTAATCGAGACTTAACCTGCCATTTTGTTTATAAAGTGATTTGAACAACTTTTTAATGCTTCTGGCTTTCTGATTTGCAAGCCCGCAGATGCGGATAGAGTTCTGTATCTTTTTTAAAGGAGCTTTCATAACATTTTCCCAGCTTCCGAAATCATGCTTCAGATTTTTAAAGGCAACGTAGCTTGCTTTATCGGTAGTATTTTGTGAGAGCATTGTTGCAATCAATACATCCAGCGGGTCCGATTTGCTTGGTTCAGGTTCAGAATCCCGGAATTCACCCAGTAAAAGTTTTATTATTTCATTTATCTTCTGTTTTAGAATCAAAGCTTTAATACTCAATTGAAAGTAAAAATAAATAAATTAATTCTATGTTACACTGTATTGGTGCATATTTCAATATATAAACATTCCCAAACAGAGTTTGGGAAAGAGAAATAAACTAAGATTAGTAAAAATAAAAGAATGGGTTAAAAATAGCAACAAAACAAACAAGGGGGTAAGCCCCCCTTGTTCAAATTGTTATATTTCTGATTTCTGGTTTCTGAAACCTACTTCACCAGGGTCATCTTTTTCGTCTGTGTAAAATCACTCGTACTTAATGTATAGAAATAAACTCCGCTTGCCCAGCTTGAACCGTCTATTTCGGCATTATATATTCCAGCGGTAATATACTGATCGAGATATACTGCAACAAGATTGCCAACCATGTCATAAATCTTAAGTGTAACATTGCCGCTCTTAGGAATGGAAAACTGAACGTGTGTAACAGGATTGAACGGATTCGGATAGTTTTGGCTTAGCGAATATTCCTCAGGCACTTCGCCGGTATTTGAACTGACACCAACAGGCACAGTAACACCCTGCTTTGTTCCCTGTTCAACCGTGCTGAACATTAACCCTGCAGATGAATCCTTATATACAATAATCTGCACATTGCAGTTTGTTGCTACCCAGCTTGCGTCGAGTGTGGTTGTTATAGTCTTTGTAATAGTCTGGTTTTGGTTCCACGTTCCTGTATTAAGATTCTCACCGTTCGGGTCATTTAACACACTGCGTGCAATCCATTTATGAACATAATCTGAACCGCCCGGACATGTGCCATTACCTGATTGCGGATATATGACGTTATCTTCGGTCAGTACATAAACTATTTTATATTGCCCTGTAAGTGTTTGCAGTGCTGTAGCACTTACGTTTGTAGTTAACTGTCTGGTTCCGGAATTATATGTATTACCAGTTACAGCAACATTTATCTGTGTTGTACCCGATGTATTGTAACGTGTTTGAGCAAGACCCATCCACATATCATAAGTTATATAAGGGTAAGAGGAACCGTTACCCGGATGGTTCATTCTGTCAACTATCCCGGTTGGGTAAGCAGCAAAACCAAGCATACTCCTTATTGCATAGCCGTTAAAATAAGACCATGGATCGGAGCTGCCTCCATGGTAGGCAATCACCATTGAATTGGGATATGCAGCGAGAATTTCAAGGGCTGCTGTTTTACCGCACGGACACCACGGACACCACGTGCCTGTGCAATACTCAAGAACTAACCTTCTTGGTTCTGCCTGGGTAAAACTAACCCATAAGGCAAGCAATAAAACTGTAATAGTAAATAATGTTTTTTTCATCACGAATTCCTGTTTAATTGTTATTGTAAAATTACTGTAATTTTATTCTTTTAACAATTCCAAAGTATTTTAATTACCAAAAAAAAATCCGGTAATCATTTCTTACTTTATTAAACACAGGTATTTAATTTGAAAATTAGTAATTATTAATCAATTACTTGTAATTCATACTAAGTTTAAGGAGCCTTCCTTAAACTATGGTCATTCCATACATAAAAAAATTACAACGCAAAAAAATTAAATAAAAAAGGGGCGAAGACTCAGCTTCGCCCCTACAAATAACAAACGAACTATCCGGCTTTTATTTCACCAGGGTCATCTTCTTCGTCTGTGTAAAATCACTCGTACTTAATGTATAGAAATACACTCCGCTCGACCAGTTCGAGCCGTCAATCTGGGCATTGTATATCCCGGCTTTTAAGTTTTCGTCAAGATATGTTGCAACAAGATTTCCGACCATATCATAAATTTTCAGTGTTACATTACCGTTTTTAGGAATTGAGAATTGGATATTAGTAACAGGGTTAAACGGATTGGGATAATTCTGTGACAAGCTGTAAGTCTGCGGTACTTCACCTGTCGGCTGCCCTATGCCGGTAGTTGTTACCCCTTGTTTCCAAGTCTGCATAACCGGGCTTGAATAAGTATACTCCGAGCCCTGCAGCCATGCGAACAATGCGACCTCACAATTTGCCGGAACCCAGGAGGCATCAAGAGTGATTGTCCAGTTTTTCGTTGCGGTCGTATTTTGTGTCCACGGAGATGCTTTCAGCAATTCGCCCAAAGCACCATT
>CAYWTS010000029.1:0-4435 GCA_964461265.1 uncultured Ignavibacteriales bacterium | reverse complement strand
GTCCCTGAATTATACGATTTATTAACATTGTAGCTTATTCCGGGAGCATAGTTGCCTGATACAACATTTACCCATCCTGACCATGCACTGCGGCTTATTACACCTGACATTCTGCTGACGATACCGGTTGGATAGCTGCTAAGACCGAGAATACCTCTTATTTCATATCCGTTAAAATATTGCCAGGGATCCGAATAACCTCCATGGTAAGCTAAAATTAATGTATTCGGTCTTTGATTTTGAATATTAGTTGCAATCTGATGACCGCACGGGCACCACTGGCACCAGGTTCCTGTGCAAAACTCAAGCAATGCATTATTGTCTTCGGCATAACTTTGCTGAACCGGCAAAGCTATGAACAAGCCAATAATAATAAGAGCAAATAATAAAAATATTTTTTTCATTTTAACCTCCGGGTTAATTAAGTTTTTAAAGTATTTTAACTGTTACAAAATTACTAAATTATTTTATATTAATAACTGAAAATCCACAAGATTGCCGGGTGGTCATTCCCTCAATCATCCTCATGGATTGGCTAGCGGTCAATCCCTACTTTAATAAAATCATACGATGGGTATTCTGGTAAACAACTGAATATCCATCGTTAGAGACTGATAACTGATAGAAATATATCCCGCTAGGGAATTCGGATGCATTCCAGTTTGTTTCATAATAACCGGCTGATAACGGTTCGTTTACGAGAGTTGCAACTTCACGTCCAAGCAGGTCGAAGATAACCATTTTTACGTAATGTGTATTTGCCTCACCGACCGCCGGAACATCAAATCTAATCTTTGTTACAGGATTAAACGGATTTGGATAATTTTGGTACAAAGCAAACACTTTTGGTACTCCGCTTCCTTGCTTTTGTATGCCGATAGGAATCGTATCCCAGATGGCAGTCTCCGAAATGATATTGTTCATAGTCACCTGGGCACTTGAGTTAGTTCCTGTATATGAACCGTTTCCTGTTCCCTGCCAACGCTGGAAGTAATATGTCAGGTTATTATATTGTACCTGTAAGGGGGAAATGCTGAAGCTTGCCACTGAAGACGAATCATAAAACGTATTTCCGCCCGTGATTGTTGCCGGTATCCCGGCAGGATTTAAAAGTGTAATCAGCTTATATTGTGTTTTGTAATTAACTGTGTATGTTGAATTCTGCGTATTAACCGTAATTGTCTGTGTTGTATCGCCGTTATTGCTCCAGCTGCTGAAAATATATCTTACGCTTGAACCCGAATACTGCGGGGTAACTGCTGCAAGAGTATGCTGCGAATTAATATCCCAAACAAAAAGCTTGGTAGTAACGTGTGTTGCTCCGTCGACCTTATATTGCAGGTTAAATTTGTTAGCTCCAACAATAACGTAATTCTGCCCAACAAGGTACATAACCGATGTGGAATGCGACTTATTGCCGGCATTGGTGCCAGTTAATACAATTCTGTAAGCGCCTGCTGTAACGCCGGAAGTTGAAGCCACCTGAACCGTTAACGAATCATTAAAATTGGAGAGTATGTTACCGTTAGGAAATGTAACCGTAATTCCTGCGTTTGCCGGAATAACCTGTGAAGTAAAAGTAATAGGTGAATTGTATCCTGCTGCTATAACAGGTGTTCGTACTTTAAACGTTGCACTCTGGCTTTGGCCTGCAAGAACAACTTGATAGCCCGGTTGCGGCAGAAGAGTAAAATTAAGGGTTTTTATGCCGGCACCAAGTATCTCTTTGCTTGCATCCTGTAAAAAAACCATTGTGCGGATTTCGTTTGTTTGCCACTTTGGGTCTTTGTACACTTTTCTTTCAATTGTATAAACCTGCCCGGGCAGTAATGTAAGGTCAGAACCTGTACCCGATGGCAGCATCTTCCTCATCACATCATAGAAATCTGTTTCGCCGTTAGTACCGGGTGCATATTGGTAATGTATGTGTTTTTCGATTACAGCAAAATGAGCTTTAACGGTTGGATTGGTTAATATAGTTTCACAATAAATCCTTGCTTTGATATAAATTGTATCTCCATAGGTTGTATCGGTAACAATTATTGTAACGGGGCTTAAGATAACTTTACGTGAGTCAAAATAAGATTGCAGTGTAACCGGATTGTATGTAGGCTGTATGTTTATTATGCCATCCATGAATGCCTGCGGAATTGAATTAACTCCATAGTATGTTCTTCTTGCATCATTATCAACAGGATTATACCAATACATTGAGTCGTTGCCGGGTGATGGCCAGCTCATATGATAACTGATTCCTACAATCCTGTCCGGATCCTGTGAAGAAATAAAGGCATCCATAATAGGATTGTTCGATCCACATGGAGGGCAAGTCCAGCTGGTAAAACGTTCTACAAGTACCATCCTGTCTCCAGCATATGTGCTGTTGAATATAAATATTATTAAAAATATAATTAAAAGTGTATAAAATTTCCTCATTGATTTTGAATATAAATTTTACAAAAAGTTATTTAAAATAAACATACTAATTAAATAATTCAATAAACAATAACACTGTTTTTTAATTTCCCCGCTTCCGGTTTTTCAGTTATAGATTGAATGTTTATGAGTGTAAGATTATAATTGTATTAAATTTAACCGCTATGAACAAACCAACTTTAATTACCAGACTAAAATATAAATTTGATAACCTGATGTCAGCGGGACCCATTGCACTGATTGGCGCTCTGGGCTTAATCTCTCTGGTATTAATATTAGCAGCCGGGCTTATTCTGGCAATAACTGAATTTGCACAGGAAGGCAGTGAGCCGGTTGGCTTTATTGAGGCTGTCTGGGAAAGTTTAATGCGGACACTTGACCCCGGAACGATGGGACAGGATACAGGCTGGGGTTACCGGATTATAATGTTGATGGTTACCCTTGGCGGAATATTCATTGTCAGTACTTTTATAGGTATTATAGCAAACGGTATTTCCAATAAGCTTGATGAACTCCGCAAGGGACACTCATTTGTTGTTGAAAAGAATCATACATTAATACTCGGCTGGTCTGAAAAAATATTTCCGATTATCTCGGAACTTGTTATAGCCAACGAGAACCTGAAAAAACCCTGTATCGTGGTTCTTGCGAAAAAAGATAAGGTCGAGATGGAAGACGAAATACAGACAAGGATACCCGATACAAAAAATACTAAAGTAATTTGCCGTAACGGTAATCCGATTGACCAGGGTGATCTTGGCATTGTAAACCTGAACGAAGCCCGTTCAATTATAATACTTTCTGAGAGTGAAAGTGACCCCGATGTTCATGTAATTAAAACCATTCTGGCTATTACAAATAATCATAACCGCAAAAAAGAAAACTATCACATTGTAGCCGAGCTTAGCGATGCCAAGAATAAATATGTTGCGGAAATGATTGGAAACAATGAATTGACAGTAATACATACCGATGAGCTGATTTCACGGGTAATTGCACAAACCTGCAGACAATCGGGACTTAGCGTTGTTTATACTGAATTGTTAGACTTTGGCGGTGATGAAATCTATTTCCACTCAGAGCCTGCCTTAACAGGTAAAACATTTAAGGAATCGGTTTTGATGTATAACAATTCTGCCGTGATAGGCATTTCAAAGCAGGATGGTTCTATTAAAATTAATCCGCCTATGGACACAGTATTCGAAACGGGAGATAAAGTAATAGCTATATCGGAAGATGATGATACTGTAAAACTATCGGGCTTATTTCTACCAGACATTGCGGAAAGTGCAATTGTAAATGAAACTGACAGTTTAATTCCTGTTGAGCATACCTTATTAATCGGGTGGAATGAGCGTGCTCCCAAAATAATATGTGAGCTTGACAGCTACCTGGCAGCGGGATCCACCCTTACCGTTCTTGCGGAAACCGACGAAATCAAGTCACAGCTTGATGAAATTCAAAAAGAAATAAAAAACCAGAATCTTAGTTTCATAAAAGGTAATACCACTCACCGCCAAACACTTGAGAAATTAGATTTCATATCGATTAACCATATTATTATACTTTGTTATTCCCAAACAGGTGACGCACAGGAAGCCGACTCAAGAACTTTAATAACTCTACTGCATTTACGTGATATTTCCGAAAAACTTGGAAAACATTTCAGTATAGTTAGCGAGATGCTTGATATACGTAACAAGGAGCTTGCTGAGGTAACAAAAGCCGATGATTTTATTATAAGCAATAAGCTTGTAAGCCTGATGCTTACACAGCTTTCCGAAAACCGCCAGCTTAAAGCTGTATTTGATGACCTTTTTGACCCGGAAGGCTCGGAAATTTACCTTAAGCCGATTAAGTATTATGTAAAACCGGGTGCTAAACTTGATTTTTATACGGTTTCTGAATCAGCAGCGAGAAAAAATGAGACAGCTATTGGCTATCGTATCTGTGCCCACGCTCATAATGCCGAAAAAGCCTATGGTGTAGTGATTAATCC
>CAYWTS010000028.1:5947-30013 GCA_964461265.1 uncultured Ignavibacteriales bacterium | reverse complement strand
TCCCGGTAATTGATTCGTTACTATCATTGATGCCTTTAACAAGCATTGTTTCGGTAACCAAAACTCCCCGATAAGATGAAGCAAAATCCTTAATTCCGTTTAAAATAAAATCCAGATTTAAACAGCCGTGCGGCCTGTTGATTTTTCTCCATATTTCAGGTTCTACAGCGTCTATTTTAAGCGAGACCCAATCTGCAAGCATTAGCACATTTCTGATATTATTTTCAAAAAGCACGGAGGAATTTGTAATAATAGCCAGTTTTATCTCAAATTTTTTCAGTTTTTCAATAGTGGCACCGAGATTAATATCAAGAGTCGGTTCGCCATCAGGAACGAACGTTATATAATCGGCTTTTTCATCCGATTTCTTCAATTCTTCCAATTTATTCTCAGTTTCCTGGGCAATGTCATCGGGGGCATAAAAATTTCTGCTCAAAGTTGTTAAACAACTTGTCAACCCAAGCTGGCAGTAAATGCACGAATAGGTACAATATTTATATGAAACATTATTTATTCCCAGGCTTCTTCCTAACCTGCGGGAAGGTATTGAACCAAAAACAACCATAAATTTTTGATTTGCCCTTCAGTTAAAAGTTGGATCAACCATTATTAGTATAATATCAATTTTTTTTCACATTCCCCCTCTAAAGCGTTCTATTCCAGCTTCTGTATCAATAAAAGTAACGAAATTTCATTTTACCAGAGAATCATGATTAATTCTTGACATAAGTTCGTCATATCCCTCACAGATGCTTTGTATTTTGCCAACCTGAAATATCAGAAAATCTTTTTGCCTGATGTAATAATCCTCAGGTATCTCGGATAAATCTATTGGATCTTCCGTAACCGGTTCAATACCGGAGATGCGTACTAAGGGCGAAGGGTTATCGGTAGGGCAGGTTACCCTTTCTCTTCCCCCGAAAAATCCAGCGGAGATTTTGGAGCTTTATGAACTCCTAAAGCAAGGTTTGCTAATTCTCCGGGATTAGATTCATCCACGTCTATTAAAAATTACTTTGTAATTTTTACCCGTTAATGTTTTTCCTGTCATTACAGCAAAAGAGTTCTTACCGCTTCCTCCTTTCCCGCAGATCAGAATTCTTTTTTTATCTAACGGGTTCATGAGTTTTTACCTTTCCGTTATTTAACTAAGATCATGTATTTTCATGCTTGTTGTGACCGCATATCAAATCTGTATCATTTACTAATTCACCTTTTACGAATTTGTTTACTGCACTTTCGATTAGTTCCTCACCGGTAAACACGGGATTAATGTTAAACTTTTTTAAATCTTCCACAAGCCGCCAGCCGCCTCCTTTTGAAATCAAATATTTACAGTCTTTCAGCCCCTCGGCTAAATTTTCATGCCCGTGCCCGGCGCTTTCTCCGTGATGCTGATGACCTTGCGGCTTCAGTCTGTGATTTGTGAAAATATTTTCCCTGTATTCTCTGTTAATAATCCTGCCATCATCTATTTCGTAAATCATAAATGCTTTACATTTTCCTATATGACCGGTGACACTTTCCCGGTCGTCTGTTGCAATTGCTATTTTTATTTTGTTGTTCATTGTTTTTTATTTTGGTTAATTGTTTATCGTTAATTCTGATTGCTTTTCCGTTTAATATCCCGTCAATTACTTTTTTTCTGGCTGACTCCAAAATTCTTCCGAACGTTGCTCTTGAAATTTTCATTTCCGATGCTGCATCTTCATGAGAATAGCATAGAAGGTCAGCAAGACGAAGTGATTCCAATTCATCGTGGTCAATTATTATCTCCTCCAGTTCATATACCGGAATTCCCCTTGGTTTAAAATAATAAACCGAGGGCTTACAGCACACTCTTCTGAATTTTCTTGGCCTTGGCATAAAAATTTATTATAAGTTTATTATGAGCATATGCTCAAAACTAATCAATAAATTTCTTAATATCAATTGAATTAATTATATCGTCAGCTTGAACAGCCAATCCGTATAAGTTGCCGAAAATCTGCCTAAAATTAATAAAAAAGCCATCCCGTTTTAAAACGGAACGGCTTATTTTGCTTAGAAAGTATATATGCTTTCTAACTATGGGGTCGTATTTTTATTCGTCCTGTAACTTCAAGTTGTAGTATGAATATTATTATTCACTATTGACTTATTTCTTATCCTTATCATCCACAACTTCGAAATCAGCGTTTTCAACCTTCTGGTCATCAGGTTTCTTTTCGCCTGCGTCACCCTGTGCCTGCTGCTGGTCTGCGCCGGGCTGCTGGCTTCCTGTTGCCTGAGAATACATCTGCGTAGATGCCTCGTTCCAAGCTGCGTTGAAACCCTCGATTGCTGAGCGTATTTCAGTCACATTATTTGTTTTCTGTGCTTCTTTCAGCCTGTCGATTGCAGTCTGAATCTTCATTTTCATATCAGCTGAAAGCTTATCACCGAACTCCTTAAGCTGTTTTTCGCCCTGGAATATAAGTGTATCTGCCTGATTCTTTATATCCGCTTCTTCTTTTCGTTTCTTATCTTCAGCTTCATGCAACTTTGCATCCTGTTTCATCTTTTCAATTTCAGCTTCGGTAAGTCCGCTTGAATGTGTAATCTTTATTGACTGTTCTTTATTTGTTGCCTTATCTTTAGCACTTACGTGCAGTATACCGTTTGCATCAATATCGAAAGTAACCTCAATTTGCGGCACACCTCTCATAGCAGGCGGAATTCCATCTAAGTGGAAACGCCCCAGCGTGCGGTTATCCATAGCCATGGGACGCTCACCCTGCAGAACATGTATTTCTACCGATGGCTGGTTATCGGCTGCTGTTGAGAAAATTTCTGTTTTCTTGGTTGGTATGGTTGAGTTTGCATCAATCATTTTCGTAAACACCCCGCCAAGCGTCTCTATACCCAGTGAAAGCGGGGTTACATCGAGCAAGAGAATATCTTTTACTTCACCCGCCAATACGCCGCCCTGGATTGCAGCACCTAGTGCTACAACTTCATCGGGATTAACGCCTTTGTGCGGTTCTCTGCCGAAAAGCTCTTTTACAACCTGCTGAACCTTCGGTATTCTTGTTGAACCGCCAACAAGTATTACCTCGTTGATATTAGCCGGAGTATAACCTGCATCTTCTAAAGCTTTTTTGCAAGGACCAACTGTTTTCTGTATCAAATCATCAACCAGCTGCTCGAATTTTGCACGTGTGATTGTCATATCAAGGTGCTTTGCTCCTTCGGGAGTTGCAGTAATATAGAGCAGCTTTACGTCGGTTTGCAGTTTTTCTGATAACTCCTTCTTGGCTTCCTCTGCTGCTTCCTTAAGTCTCTGCAATGCCATCGGGTCTTTGCGTAAATCGATGCCTTCTGTTTTCTGGAATTCATCAGCCATGTAATCAATTAAACGCTGGTCGAAGTTATCACCGCCAAGGTGAGTATCACCGTTGGTTGATTTCACTTCGAACACTCCTTCGCCAAGCTCGAGTATGGAGATATCAAACGTTCCGCCGCCAAGGTCATAAACTGCTACCTTGTGGTCTTTCTGTTTCTTATCTATGCCGTAAGCAAGTGCTGCTGCGGTTGGTTCATTGATTATTCTTTTAACGTCAAGACCGGCGATAATACCGGCTTCTTTTGTAGCCTGACGCTGTGCATCGTTAAAATATGCTGGAACTGTGATTACAGCTTCGGTAATCTTTGTTCCAAGTCTTTCCTCGGCTATCTGCTTCATCTTCTGAAGCACCATTGCAGAGATTTCAGGAGGTGAGTAAACTCTGTCACCGATTTCAACCCGAGCCACGTCGTTTTCACCTCTTATCACTTTGTAAGGCACCATTTTCATCTCTTCGTTTACCTCATCATAGCGGCGTCCCATAAATCTTTTTATAGAAAAAACGGTCTGCTGCGGATTAATAATAGCCTGCCTTTTGGCACTATCGCCGACAAGTCTCTCGCCTGTTTTAGTAAAAGCAACAACCGAGGGGGTTGTGCGTTTGCCCTCCGGGTTAATTAATACCGTTGGAGTTGTACCTTCCATCACTGCTACGCAGGAGTTGGTAGTTCCAAGGTCTATTCCAATTATTTTTCCCATAGTTTGTTTTGTTTCCTTTCTGAAACATTTTGTTTTGAATATAAAAACTTTTTACGCTAATTAACGCTAATTATCACGAATTACTTTATTTAGTTATCTTATTAATTAGCGTTAATTCGTGATAATTAGCGTGAAAGAAATCCTTCCGTTTAAGCCCCTTTAGCAATTACAAAATTAATAAATACATTATGGGGCAGTCCGCTCAGGGTGCCTTGTTTAAATTCCCACAATTCCCCTCCCAAAGGGGGAGGGGAAGCTCCGCAAAGCGGAGTGGGGTGGGTTTTTATTTAATCTCTATCTGCTTCTCAACAACTTTTGCTTCTTCGGTCTTGGGCAGTGTGATTGTCAATACGCCGTCTTTGTATTCGGCTGCAATTTTATCAACAACTATTTCTGCCGGAAGCGTAAAGCTTCTTGAGAATGAACCGCTTGAGCGTTCGATTCTGTAGTAGTTTTTGTTCTCGTCTCTCTGTTCGGTTTTCTTTTCACCGCTTATTGTGAGAACGTCGCCAACCACATTTACTTTAACATCTTTCTTTTCAACACCGGGAACGTCAGCTGTTACATATAAATTATCATTATCTTCGGTTACATCTACACTGGGTGTAAACACATTACTGTTGAAATTCCTGAAGAATGAATCGCTCTGGAACGGCGAATCTAAATCCTCGAAGAATTTCTTCATACGCTTGCCCATTGCGGCAAGTTCTGTTGACGGACTAAATCTTACTAATGTCATTTTATAACCCTCCTAAAAGTTATGGTTTAATTTATAAATTTTTTTAAATTTTTGCTTCAGTTATTATAAGACAATCGCCGTGCCATACTAAATGTTGTAAAAATGTATTAATTTTAAACATACATATTTTCTAAAATTGACAAATTGTCAATATTTAACGAAAATGTTACATAATTTATGAATTTTTATCAAAATATTTTGTCAAAATTTCACTAAATAAAAATATGAAAACTGAAAAAATATACACAAAATCAGCCCCCGAACCAATCGGGCCATACTCACAGGGAATAACGCTTGACGGTCATTTACTGTTTACATCCGGGATGATAGCTGTTAACCCGGCTACAAATTATATAGTAGAAGGAGACATTAAAGCACAGACTCGGCAAACTATAGAGAATATAAAAGCTATATTAAACGAAGCAGGAAGCGATGTGAATAAAGTAATTAAGACAACTGTGTACCTGAAAGATATTAACGACTTTGCAGGTATGAACGAAGTGTATGCTGAATATTTCAGTGAAAACAAACCGGCACGAAGCACAATTGAAGCAGCACGGCTGCCTAAGGATTCAAAGATTGAGATGGATGTAGTTGCGTATGTGTAATACCCCACACTAGCCCTACCTGCCAGCTGGCGTGAGGAAATAAAACTTTGCAGGGATTTGATTTATCAAATCCAGAAATAAAATTATTTAAACAAATAGCCTGCACTTTGAAATTAAGTTCACATATTAAAGTTTATATATCAAAATCCAAACTACAAAATAAGCTCAAATACAAAACTTCAAAATTTTAGGTACTGGTTTCATTAACAAATCACTACTCTATATAATAATAATATGTTAATACACGTGTTTTATCTGCATTTTCTTTATTTTCTTCGTGTCTTTGATACTTCGCAGCTTGGAAGCAAAAAAATAAATGCAAATTCCCGTCGGAATTTACCCCACAAAACGGGGCGGGAATTAAATGCAAAATGGGAGCTAATTCGCTCCCATTTAAGTTAAACTTCTTATAGATTAACCTTTACTTCAGCGTATTTACGTATCGTGTAAGTCTTGATTTTGTATGTGCAGCTTTATTCCTGTGGATAATGCCTTTAACAGCAACTTTATCAAGGGCAGAAACTGCAGATTTCAGTTCTTTTTCAGCCGTTTCCTTTGTTTTTGATGCAAGAACATTTTTAACTGCTGTTTTTACGCGGGTTTTATAAAATTTGTTGTATTCTGTTCGTTTTTTGGTCTGTCTTGCTCTTTTTTGAGCCGATTTATGTCTTAATGGCATCTAATTATCCCTTTTTAAATAATTTTTAACGGTTTATACTTGTTAATAAATAAGAATAGCAAAATTAACCATATACTGTATGATAATCAATTTACTTATTCATAATAATTAAACAAAAAAAACAATTTATGGATAAAGTAAAAAATAAAATTCTGTGGATAGATGACGAAATCGAGATGCTGCGTTCCAATATCCTATTTCTGAATGAAAAAGGATATTTGATTGATGAGGCAACAAACGGTGAAGATGCTATTGCAATGGCTGCCGAAAGGGATTATGACCTGATTTTCCTCGACGAGATGATGGCGGGTATGGGCGGGCTGCAGACTCTTTCGCGGCTTAAAGACATACTGCCGAATATTCCGGTTGTAATGGTAACCAAGAACGAAACCGAATCGCTTATGGAAGATGCAATAGGTGCAAAGATATCAGACTACCTTCTGAAACCGGTAAATCCCAACCAGATACTTTTGGTCTGTAAGAAATTCCTTGAGGGCAAACGAATAAAAGGTGAAACTGTTTCACGCGATTATATACAGGAATTTAACCGCATTACCCAGTTACTCATGGAACCCCTCAATTGGCGCGACTGGATACAAATTAACCTTGATATGACGCAGTGGGAAATGGAACTGGATGAACATCCGGAACTGGGCTTAAAAGATACTATTGCCTCACAGCGAAAGGAATGCAACGCCGAGTTCTGCAAGTTCTTCGAGAAGAATTATCTTGAATGGATACATTTTAAGAAAGATGCTCCCCTGTTTTCGAACGAGATTATAGAAAAATACATAATACCGGAACTTAAAAGCGATAAGTCGGTTTTCTTTTTCGTTATCGACTGCCTCAGACTTGACCAGTGGCTGCTGATGGAGAAAAAACTTTACGATTATTTTAAAATATCAAAAGACTTTTACTACGGAATAATACCATCGGCAACACCTTATGCACGCAATGCCATATTTTCGGGACTTTTCCCCAGCGAGATAGAAAAATATTACCCAGATCTGTGGGCAAAAGGCGATGACGATGAAAACAGCAAGAATAATTTTGAAAAACAGTTCCTTGAAGAGCTTTTAAGACGAAAAAGAATCAAGCTGAAAAACGAACTGCGTTACGTAAAGATTCTTGATACCGATTTCGGGAAAGGAATAGAAAACAAAATATCATCTTTTACTTCATCACAGCTTAATGCAATAGTAATAAATTTTGTCGATATGCTTGCACACAGCCGTTCCGATAACGCAATACTCAAAGAAATTGCCCCTGATGAAGCCGCATACCGTTCTTTAACCGAATCGTGGTTTGAATATTCATCTCTTTTTTCTATGTTAAAAATCCTTTCAGCACAAAAGAACGTAAAAATCATAATTACTACCGATCACGGCAGCATACGCTGCCTGCGCGGGGCAAAGGTGCTGGGTGATAAGGAAACATCGACAAACCTGCGTTACAAATATGGACGCAATGTAAAATGCGACGACAGGCAGGCAATTTTTATCCGCAATCCGCTCGATTATAAACTGCCTAAACGAGGCGGGATTGTGAACTATGTTGTCGTTAAGGAAGATTTCTATTTCGTTTATCCGACAGATTATCATTATTACCTTAACTATTACAAGAACACTTTCCAGCATGGCGGAATATCGATGGAAGAGCTTATACTGCCCGTGATTACTCTTGAACCTAAAATTGCCTGATGAAAATTATCACGAGCAATGAATTACAAACCCGTATGTTCGGGAAAAAATATGCTGAATCGCTTAAGACGGGAGACATTGTTGCATTATATGGCGAGCTTGGCAGCGGCAAAACCCAGATAGTAAAAGGTATCTGCTCTGCATTTGGTGTTAATGATATAGTAAACAGCCCGACATTTATAATTGTAAACGAGTACGCTTCGGCAGTGATGAACTGTATTTACCATTTCGACTTCTACAGACTTAAAAATACCGAAGAAGTTCTTAACACAGGTTTTGAAGAATACTTGAATCATAACGGTTTGATATTAATAGAATGGCCCGAATTAATAGAAGACATTCTGCCGGAAAAGACAAAAAAAATATATATTAAACACGTCGAAAACAAAACTGATAAGAGGGAAATAACTACCTCACCCGTTGACGTACTATAGTTGTGTAAAATCCCCCTCCTTCAGAGAGAGTGTATAAATAACTGTATAACCAGTTTGGGCAGATGAAATTGTACTAATAATTCCCTCCCCTAAAGCTCACAACCTCTTAAAAGGGGAGGGTAAGTCAAGATGTAAACTGGAGACAAGGATAGGGTTTAAAATAAAAATTAATGCCAAATATAATACTCATAAACTCGAATGATAATAATCCGTTCGTTGCATTCTCCGGTAAAAAATATGTTATAGCTTCTTTTGCAAGGGAATACAGCCCCGAAGGAGAAAATAACTTAAGAAAGCTGCCGGATAAACTGATACAGTGTCTGAAGAAAATTCGTGATGATGCAGGTGATGATTATATGAAGGCAGATACGGTTGCAGTTACCGTGGGCCCGGGTTCTTTCACAGGCATACGGGTTGGCATTTCGATTGCGAAGGGTATTGCTTTTGCACTTGGTATTAAAATCATACCCATTAATAACTTTGAACTTATATATACAGGAATACCAGACCGGGCTGCAAATCAGAAATATTGCATTTTGCTGCCGGCTAAGGAGCCAGAATATTACTACTGCATAATAAAAGAAAATAAGGAAACCGGGAAAGGGTGTTTAAAAATTATGGAAATTCCGGATAAACTGGATAGCGGTACGGTTATTGCGGTTAATTTTTCTGATGAAACTCTCAGAAAACTTGACTATTTTGAGTTGCTGAATGTAAACGAATACAGTTCGGAACTGAACTTAATGGTTAAACTTGCTAGGGAAAAATTCAGAAATGGGAACGTTTCAGATGCTGAAACAATTGAACCCCTGTATTTGAAAGAGCCACTTTATAAAAAGATTTAGCCTGGAAGTGTTGTGAATGCGTGCGGCGGTTTCATTTACATCAAGCCGCGGCACGAATATCATAACATAAATATAACATAAAAATGGCCTGGTTTAGACGCTCAAAAGAAAATATTACCACCGAGCTGGCGGAAAGAAAAGACCTCCCCGAGGGGATGTGGATTAAATGCCAGAACTGCGGTGAAATGATCCACAAGAAGCAGTGGGAAAACAATTATTACCTCTGCATTAAGTGTGATTTTCATTTCCGCATAGGAAGCGAGGAATATTACAAGCTGCTTCTTGATGAGGGAACTATGAAAGAGTTTGACAAGAAAGTCAAGTCGCTTGACCCGTTAAACTTCAAAGACACGAAGAGATACAAAGACCGGCTCGACGAATCAATGAAAAAAACCAACCTGTACGAGGCTATCCGCAACGCTACAGGTAAAGTAAACGGGCTTGAAGTGGTTATGAGCTGCATGGATTTCAAATTCATCGGCGGAAGCATTGGCTCGGTTGTCGGTGAGAAAATTGCACGTGCAGTACAAAAAGCAATCAAGATGAAAGTCCCGTATATTATAGTTTCCGAATCAGGCGGCGCCAGAATGATGGAAGCTGCTATTTCGCTTATGCAGCTTTGTAAAACCTCTGCGTGGCTCGCTAAACTTGCTGAATATAAGTTACCCTACATTTCAGTTATTACCGACCCGTGTACAGGCGGAGCTTCTGCAAGCTATGCAATGCTTGGCGACCTGAACATTGCCGAGCCGGGTGCGCTAATAGGGTTTGCAGGTCCGCGGGTAATTAAAAATGCAACAGGCAAAGACCTTCCGCCAGGATTCCAGCGTGCCGAGTTTGTTCAAGAACACGGCTTTGTTGACATGGTTGTAAACCGCAAAGATCTTAAGGAAACATTGTTTCATCTGCTTACCTTTATGTATAATAAGGACATTATATAAATTTTTCTTTTCTTTGTTCATTAGAAAATTTTATTCTTTAGAACCTAATATTTATCTTCATCTCCTTCACGAGTCTTTCTGCGTACCTTCGGTTTAAAGAACCATAGGTCGGCTTGTTGAGCCGCAGACCTGTTAGGGAGAGACCCAATATACACCTGCAACTAATAATATGAAAATCTTACGTTCCGTTAATAAGACTCAAAAGTTAACTTCACAAATACGGTCACAAGGCAAAACCATTGGCTTTGTTCCAACAATGGGATACTTACACGAAGGGCATCTTTCGTTAATAAGAACAGCACGAAAAAAAGCGGATGCTGTATTTGTAAGCATTTTTGTAAATCCTCTCCAGTTCGGACCCGGAGAGGATTATTCACGCTACCCCCGAAATTTTAAACGCGACGAAAATCTTTGCAGACAAACAGGGGTTGATTATGTTTTTTATCCCCCCGTAAAAGAACTTTATCCCGAAAGATACTCAACTTACGTAAACGTAGATAAGATAACGGAAACACTAGAGGGAGAAATACGTCCGGGACATTTCAAGGGAGTTGCAACGGTTGTTCTGAAATTATTCAATATTATACAGCCACATTTTTCAGTATTCGGACAAAAAGACGCACAACAAGTTTGCGTGATAAAAAAAATGGCGGAAGAACTGAACATCAATTCTAAAATTATAGTAAATCCAACCGTAAGAGAAAAAGACGGACTGGCAATGAGTTCAAGGAATGTTTACCTGAATAAAGAACAACGGAAAGATGCAGCTGTTTTATATAAATCGTTAAAATTTGCAAGGGATAATCTCAAGACTAAAAAAATTACAAATCTGAGAACTATAAAAAAGAAAATGTATTCCGTGATCAAATCGAGGCAATCAGTTACAAAAATAGATTATATATCGTTTAATAATAACAGTAATTTAGAAGTAATTAAATCGGTTAAAGATATGAAGAAAGGAAGTGAACTATTAATTTCTTTGGCTGTTCGGTTCGGAAGAATCAGGTTAATTGATAATATAGTAATTAAATATTAACTTACTTTTTTAAAATAAGCTATCTGTTTTTAAAACCGTTGAAACGGTTTGTAATCATAATTTGTAAACTATTAACACCTCGTTTAAACGAGGTGTTAATAAGAATGCAATAGTTTAACAACGAATGCAGAAAAATGGTCAAATATTATTAATTACATATAAAGAAAAAAAAGATAATATATGCGAAGAATAATGTGCAAATCAAAGATTCACCGGGCAACCGTCACACAGTCAGAACTTTATTATGAAGGCAGCCTGACAGTTGACAGCGATTTGCTTGATGCTGCCGATATACTGCCTTATGAGCGTGTTCAGGTTTGTAACGTGAATAACGGTGAGAGGTTCGAAACTTACATAATACCCGGCAAACGCAGAAGCGGAACTATTTGCCTTAACGGTGCTGCAGCCCGGCTTGGCTCGGTGGGTGATGAATTAATTATTATTACATACGGAACATACAGCGAAGAAGAATTAAAATCCTATAAGCCTACCGTACTATTACTCGATAAGCAAAATAAAATTGTAGATATTAAAAAGGATTCTGAGATTATTGAAGTTTAAAAAATACTTATGTTCGTGCGACGACTCCAAGTCGTGGCACGAATTGGTTAACGAATGATTTTATTATGTCTCAGGTAATTCTGAGACTTTTTTGTTCACAATACAATACATAAGTTTATTACACCATGAGTTTTATTGTTTTTTTAATAATATGAATTGAATAAATTTGAATAATGATGAGTTATTATTTTATACATTGAATGAAAGATATAAATACAAGATATGCAAATGTCCGAAAAAATATTGGGAAATAATAATCTATGATAGAGATGAAGAATTTGGTGAAATAAGCACTATTCGATATCATTGTGATTTATGCGGTAGAGATTATGTTATTGAAAAATACAATACAAATGAGAACATCTAAATCGACAAAACAGTAAAGCTCAAAACTTATTTTACAATAATATTTAATATGATTAAAAATTTTAAATTACTTATAATATTTTCACTTTTACTCTCATCCGCTGCTTTCTCCCAAAAAATGTACCGTGTAAATTACGAAAGTCAGGCCGATTTGAAAATTTACGTTGTCTCATACGAATCACAGGCTGATTTGTGCGTTTACATGGTGCAGTATGAATCGCAGGCAAATAAAGACGGGCTTTGGTACAGCGTTGAATACGAATCACAGGCTGATTATAAGCTTTATTTCGTGGATTACGAATCGCAGGCTGATTTGAAAATTTATTTTGTCGATTACGAGTCACAAGCCGGGTGGCGTAACAAGCAGAAACAATACCTGCTTAAATTTAAATAGTATTATATGCCCATAACCGATACGAAGTTCATAGACGAGAATGAAACAAACCGCGAACAACAGCTGAACACTCTCCTAAAAAGCATCAAAGACAAAGAACAGCCCGAACCTCAAAAACTTGCTGTTGTAATTCTTGCTGCAGGGCTTGGCAAGCGTATGAAAAGTCCCGATAAGCCGAAGGTAATGTTCGAAGTGTGCGGAAAACCGATGATACAGTATGTTGTTGAGCTTGCCATAAAAGTAAATGCCGGAAAAATTATTCCAATTGTAGGCCATCACCGTGAACAGGTTATTAGCCTGTTGAAAGGTTTATCGCTGAAGCTACCTGAAGGTTTAACAATAGAATACGCAATACAGGAACCACAGCTTGGCACCGGTCATGCTATTATGCAGACACGGGAATTGCTTCGGGATTTTGACGGTGAAGTGCTGATACTTTCGGGTGATGTTCCTTTACTGCGGTTTGAAACCCTGGAACGGTTAATAACCGAACATTTTACAAATCGTAACACAGCAACACTTCTAACAACACTATTCCAAAATCCGGCAGGTTACGGGCGAATTGTCCGGGATGTTAACGGCTATTTTGTAAAAATTGTTGAGGATAAGGACGCCAGTGAGGAAGAAAAACGGATAAATGAAATAAATCCTGCAATTTATATTGTAAATTGTAAAGTATTATTCAATGCACTAACAAAAATAACACCTCAAAATCAACAGGGTGAGTATTACCTGACCGATATTTTCAATTTCATACCAAGTCAAACCGTAGGCACAGTTGTAACAGATGATGAGCTCGAAGTAACAGGTGTAAACTCCATTGAACAGCTTAAAGAGATGGAAGAAGCACTTAAATCACGGAGTAATTGAAAACAAAACATACGCCTTTTTTAAGGTTTGAAGAAAAAATAGCGTTCACATTCAGCACTGTTATTATTATTCTGCAATTTGTTTTCCTTTATAAAGAGAGTTTTACAAATTATAGTGCTGTAATCCCGCCTGTTTTATTAACCGTATTATTCCTGTTGCTGGTTTACTATTCTTCCTTAAAAAATTCACTGGTACTAGAGTTCCTGAGAGTATACATTCATATCCCTTATTACGGAATTTTATTCACAGCATTTCAAACATACCTGCACAAGCTGAATCCAAATGATTATGATGTGTTCCTGCTGAAAGCTGACTTAACATTGATTGGGACTGATTTAACTGTGTGGATGGAAAAATTTATCAGCAATATACTCACGGAAGTTTTAACTATTTCATATTTTTCGTATTATGTATTGCCTACAGTATCGGTATTTTTATTTTACTTTATTTATAAAAAAGATAAGCTGTTAGTCCGGGAATATGTAACATCTATAGTAATCGGCTGGTATGCAGCATTAATTATATATGCGTTAATGCCGGCAGCCGGACCTGATATGGCTTTCCCGGAGCATTACAAAATCCCATTGCAGGGATTAAGTCCGTTAACAAATTATTATCTCGATGTTTTGTTCAGGTATCTCCGTGAAGATAGCGTGAGGAATACATTTCCAAGTATGCATTTCTGTATTTTACTAATTACAAATTGGTTCGCTTACCGCTTCAATAAAAAATATTTCTACCTATGCACACTTCCGCTGGGAATCCTGCTGGGTATTGCAACCATTTATTTAAGGCAGCATTATTTTGTGGATTTATTAGGCTCGTTCCCTATGGCAGCGGTGAGTGTTTATGTAAGTAAAAAGTTAGTGTAAATACTGTGAGGTTGTCTCAAAAGTATTTTTGTATCCGCAGCCTTTTGGCGAAAGCCACCATTTACGTGGATGGCTGCGTTGCAATTTTCTTGCATAATCGCAACTATGAAAGTTGCGGTTACGGTTTTTTGACAAGAAAATTGCCTTTTAAGACAGCATCTATCAAATATATAGCTTGTGTAGATTCCTGCTGAAGTTTATCCTGAAATAGCGGGGCAGGAATTCCTGTTAAATTATATCTTAAACTTATCGCTCTCTTCCAGAAAGGCTGTCAGCAGTTTTATGGAATCCTGTATATCTTTTTTATTGCAAGTTTCCACAACCGAGTGTGTGTAGCGGCACGGAATTGAAATAGTACATGCAATAACGCCGCTTCTGCTTATCATCATAGCCCCTGCATCGGTGCCGCCGCGTGTCAGCACTTCACTCTGGAACCTAATTTTCTTACGTTTAGCAAGTGATTTTAAGAAAATTACTAACTTGGGATTAGACACGCTTAGTGAATCAAGAACCTTAATAGCAGTTCCGGCACCAAGACGTGTTGTGTAATCCCTTTCTTCAACGCCCGGTGTATCGGCTGCAATAGTAATATCTACAGCAACTCCTATATCGGGGTCAATACCGAACGCTGCTGTTCTTGCTCCTCTAACACCCACCTCCTCCTGCACCGTAGCCACAGCATAAATATCGTCAGGATTCTTTTTTATTTTCTTGAAAGCTTCTATCATAGTGTAAACACCAACCCTGTCATCAAGTGTCTTACCGCAAACATTATCGCCTATTTCTATCAGTTCTCTTTCAAGCGTTACGTTATCGCCAACCTCAACAAGCTTTTTAACTTTCTGAGCAGGCATCCCCACATCTATGAACATATCAGGTATTTTAATAATCTTAGCTCTTTCTTCCTCTGATGTAATGTGTGCCGCTTTAATACCTATTGCACCATTGAGTACCTGTTTACCGTAAACCTTTACCCGCTGTGCAACAAGTGAACGCGGGTCAAATCCGCCAAGCGGTGTGAAGAAAATAAATCCGTTCTTATCAATGTATTTGACAACAAATGATATTTCATCCATATGACCGGCGAGCATAATTTTTCGCGGTGCTTTAGATTTGCCTTTTTTGAAGGCAACAACATTACCAAGCCTGTCTATTTTTATTGTGTCGCAGTACGGTTTAAGCTCATCATATACAAGCCGGCTGAATTTTTCCTCGAACCCGGGCACGGCAGGGGTTCCACATAATTTTTTTAAGAATTCAAATGACATAGTTATTCAATGTTTTATTGATTTATAAATAGGTTTGTTTTATTGCAGAAAAATAAAAATCAATCAGGGTAATTAAACTGCAGGTCAACCTCAATATCGTGACTGATGCTTTTTGAAACCGGGCACTCACGTGCAACCGCTTCAAGCAAGCCGCGCCAGTGGAAAGTAATCCCTGCAGGCATATCTATATGCACAACAAGCTTAACTATCCTGCGGGGTGAATCGGTGCTCATGTGCTTTTCAACATAAGCTTTTGCACCTTTCATGTTAACATCTTTCTGCTCGGCGGTAATTCCCATCATAGTTAGAAAGCATGAACCGAGTGCAGTTGCTACCAAATCGGTCGGAGAAAACCTTTGTCCTTTACCGTGGTTATCAACAGGAGCATCGGTTTCTACCTTCTGTTTGCTTGGACCGTGAACGGCTTCACAGCGTAATTGCCCTTTGTATAAGATATCAATTGTTGTTACCATTTTAGTGGTTTTTAGTTATACAAAATTAAGTATAAAACAGTAATTTGTATATAACTAAAGAAGGTTAAAAGATTATCCCCGCCCCGCTAGAACGGGGTAAACGCCGCGGGATGTTCCAAAAGTTTGTACCGAAAGGGATGGCTTCTGCCATAAGGTTAAAAAGTAAAAACAAAACTATACTAATCGGAAGTGCTGTAATTTTACTTTCAGAAGACAGTAATCTTACCTTTTCATCACCATTTCAGCTTCAAGCTGTGACTGGCGGGCGTAATTTATAGCATCTGCAAGTGTTTTCAGCGTTTCCTGTGGCGAGTGGAAACCCATTGAGTTTTCGGCTGAAACAAAATCCCACCTCAGTTGTGCCCGGCGGTGAAGCTCCCTTGCCTTTTTCAGATTATCATCTGTTATACCCGCATCTTTAGCTTTCTTTATGGCATTTATCGCATCAATAATTGCTAACTCCGTTTTATACATTATATCGTAAGTCCTGTCCTGAATATATTTTACACGTGACGTCAGTTCAGCCTCGCTCCATTTATGGCAGGTCTGGCATGAAGTATTAAGATTTTTTAACGGACTTTTTATCCAGTGATTGGTTACTTTAACCGAACCGGTTTTTTCATAGGGCATGTGGCAGTCGGCACAGCTTACGCCGCTTCTGGCGTGAATGCCCGTTGACCACGTTTCAAACTCAGGATGCTGCATCTTTATCATCGGTGAGCCGGAGGTTTCATGAATCCAGTCGGTAAAATTGTAACCGTTGTAATACGCTTCTATGCTGTCAATCTCCAGTCCCCTATCCCAGGGGAATGTAAGATATTTACCTTCACCCTTAAAATAATACTCCACGTGACACTGTGCACAAACATATGTTCTCATCTCCTGCCGTGAAGATTTCGTTATATCTATTCCCCTTCTTTGCATTGCTTCTATGAATGCCGGACGCAGCACACGGAGCTCCATTGTTTTGGGGTCGTGGCAATCGAAACAGGCAATTGACTGTTTATAATGCGCGCCAACATCCTTAAACATTGCCTTGTAAAAGTTTTCCGCTCCCATTTTTTGAATGTCTAAAATTGTTTGCGGACTTTTACAGGTTATGCAGGTATTAGCACTCTTTTCATTTATCCGTTTTGTCCCCTGTACATCTGTAATCGACCAGTAATGCCCGCGTTCTTCATTGTAATCTACCGAAAACGGATACCCTGCAAACAGTATCTTCAGGTTCGGGTATCTTTCGAGCCGTGAAAACGGCTTTGAGCCGCCGTAGAATGTGAGTGTTGTATCTTCCTGCGTTTTGAGGTATGTATCATACTCAAACGGAAAGTTTTCACCCCATATTTGGGGGTCGATTTCGTTTTCAGCCACAGGTTTTAATACCGATGGGTACAGCTTTGCTTCCTGTTTCTTTTCAAAAATATTTGCAAGAAGCAAAGTTATTGCAATTGTTGCAATAACTGTTAGAATAAATATTATAATGTATCTTTTACTGAATGGTTTTTCCATAGTTTTATTTTATTTATTTCAAATGCCCCACGCTTCGGTGGCATGAAGTGCACTGTATTTTAGTATCTTTGGTTTCGTGAAAAGTTAAATTAGAAACGAAAACATTATGGCACCAGCGGCAGTTTTCCTCTGCAATTTCACGGTTTCTCTGGTTGATTTGAATGGGATTGTGGAAATCACCTGAAGTAAACGCATAACTGTGGTTCCATCCGTTAAGGGCTTTTGTTGTCCATTTACCTGTGAAGTTTTTTGGAGTGTGGCAGTCGTTGCATAAGGCGACCGAACGGTGTGACGATTTTATCCATGAAGAATATTCGTCATTCATTATATGACAGTTTTTACAAACCGCCGGGTCATCAAGCAGATATGAATATCCTTTGGCATAGTAAAAGGTCGCCGAACCAATTCCAACCATAATACCAAAACAAACCGAAAGAAGTAAATATACCTTTGACATCAGGCAATTTTAATAAATAGACAGATTTTGAGAAATGAAGAAGATATTATTCAATTTTCAATGTTCAATGTTCAAAATATAGTAGCTGCAGACTTAATGTCTGCGAAATAATTATCCTGTAATATTAAAAAAGGAACGGTCTCGAGTCTGAGAAGGGCAGCGACCGTTCCTTACACAATAATAAACGTTGTTTAATAATCAGAAATTCAATATCATCTGAAACATCAGTTTACCGTCTGATTTTGTAAGCGAGCCATCATATTTTACAACAAAATCTTTTTGATAGATTAATGAATGATACGTTAACCCTATTGTTAATACTTTTGCAGGTTTAAATGCAAGACCCAGTATCAGGAGCATCTGCTTATCGGTATTATCATTGAAAGTAATTTCCGAACTGTTCGAGTTGTCAGTGTTCGGGTCATATATATCGAGCCGGGCAACAAGCGAGAGTTTCTCTTTAAGCTGTTCAACAGGCGGGCAAAACTCAAGGTAACCCGAATAGCCGAATGAATTGGTTTCGGAAACAGAATCAGGTTTTATGCCTGAAGGATCCTGATTTGACTGCATTCCTATTTCACCGCCAATTCTTACAAAACCAATTTTCTTAAAATTATATTTCACATGAACCATCCCGCCAAACCGGTTTCTAACGTACTGTACACCGTTTGGTGTATAATTTTCGCCTTTATCAAGTTTGCCGATGTATGCATATCCGCCTAAAGTTAAATCTGATATTCCGTCTATTCTGTCTCTGCCTTTTTTCTTTGCAAATTCAATTCTCTTATTAATTATACCAGCCATAGGATGAACAAAGGCAGTGAACAATAAATCCTTAAATCTTGTATCGAACTGAAGATTGCGGAAACCGTTACCCTGCAATACTTCTGCATTGATTTCACCAAAGTCCCCGGGCAGGTTAAAAACAACATCAAGACCAAGATCAGCAGTCGGGAAAAATGATGATGTGGTTTTATTAATGTTTACACCGCTTCTTGTAGCTGTTGTAATCCACTGGTAATCGGTTAATGTCTTCGCAAATCCGCGGAAGCCCCAGTATTTATCGTTTGAGCTCACCCAGTTATTTGAAATTAATCCGAATCCAAATGAAAGGCTCATCCCGTCATCATGTATAAAAGGTGTATAATAAACATGAGCAAACTTGATATGAAGCCCGTATTGTGTTTTTCCGCTGCCATCGGTAAACGGGTTTAAATCGGTCGTTAATTTTGCTTTAATTTCCCGGGTGAGAAAAGCCATAACGTTAATATAAGAACGCTCAAGGTAAAACGAGTTCTTTGATTTTTCGAACTGGTTCTTTACAGGATTATAGCCAAAGGGTGAATTAGAGTTTGGCTGGCTTGTATCTATTTTTGATATAAACTCAGCATCATCTATGTTGAATTCCCAGCCGGTAAATACCGTTCCGCAGATTTTTATTTCAGGCTTGAATTCATGTTTGGTTTGGGTATATGCAGATAGTGTAAAGGCAAGCAGTATTAAAAAAGGCATTTTCTTATTCATAAGTTAGTTTTGTGTAATTTTTATGTTAAGGTTTAAAAAATACGGTTAATTATCGAGAATCTGAACAAAAATACAGTTAAATTGTTAGGAATATGTTAGGAAAAAATTGGGAAATGGTTAATTATTAAGTTTACATTTGAAGAATGTTACGAATGTATAAGGTATATAACTGCAAACTACTCTTTGCTGAACTTTTGTTTTAAGTCAAGATAAATTTTTTCCAATGCTGCATTGGTTATGAATGAATACAGTTCACGGTACATAACATCCTGCTTTTTATGATAAACTCTCTGGAAATTATCTGTAAGTTTCAATAACTCTGCCGGGATCATATATAATTCATTAATACTGTTACTGCTCAAATGCTCTTTTAAAGCAAACATCATTTCTATTATCCTGTTATGCTCGTTTTTCATGGCATCCGGGGAGGCATGCTGCGGAAGAACATTCTCTAATTGCGGAAATACGATTTCCTCCTCAATTCGGAAATACTTTACCGTTTGTTCATAGATTAATCCGAATTGCTCAGCAAAATTCTGAGCAAATCTCCGCAGAGAAGCTCCATCATTGCTGTTGGAAATCATCTTCTCAAGCTCAAAAAGTCTCTCAAGTATCATTTCATATTCAGCAGCAAGCAGCGATACTGCATCGTAATGTTTGGATTCCTGATTTTTCATATTTGTTTTCCGAAAATAATTTTTTATCCCTTTAAAAAAAAGAAACCCGGAATAAACAAGCCGGGTGACTGTGACAATTTTATATAATCGCGAAATTTAAAATGAAAAACGCAGCTAATTTATTATTTTAACTCTCTTAGCTCTTTTTCCAAACCAGCTGCCTTAGGAAAAAGTATATTATTTTCAAGATGAACGTGCATATGTATATCTTTCTCAAATTCATTAAGGTCATTGTAGATCTCTTCATAAGCAGCATCGGAACCTTCTTTCAGAGTGTAATTACCTGTAACTCTTCTTAAAGAATTTAGAACCTGACTAAGTGACCTGTGCTCTTTCAGCACAACATCAATGGGGATACACACAGAATCAAACTTACCCATTGTTTTTGGCGGAAGCTTGGCTTTTGTTCTCTTTGTTTCCACCAGTGTTTTAATTAAAGGGAAGAGGGTTCTTTCTTCACGGATATAATTAACATCCAGAAGTTTCATGAGTTTTTCTATATTTTGCCTAGCTTTATTAAGCACGGGTTTCTCATCGCCATTTGAGCCAAGTTCTTTATCAACACGCTGTAAAATGTGAGGCAGGTTTGTTCGTGTAAATGAATGGTGGTTGTTAATAATGTAATCTATCAGGTTATCAAGTTCAAGAATATCGAACATTTTGGGAGAGGAATTATACTTTTCTATGAACTGGGAAATTTCGGCAGCAATTTCATAGGGATTCAAACATTTTTCTTTGCATGCTTCCTCAATAGTTCTGTAACCGCTAAAAGCATAATCAATACCGTAATGCTCAAAAATACGGGCGGTATGATAATTTTGCCTTACAACATCTGAAATTACTTTAGACTTGTTAATTAACATCTTGCTTATACCGTTTTAAACCTGACGCATTTATAAAGGTTTATACAAAAATAATTTCACAAAACAACGCTCACAATGATTTACATCAAAAGAAACTATGATTTTTATCATAGAAATATATGAGCAATATATCTAATGAAACTGTATGTTTTTAAGGATTTTAATCTTCGGCTGGAATACTGGCTGTATCAATCATGTCTTTTAGTCTCCGTAAATCGAGAATTTTTATCCTGTTGAGTTCATAGGAAATGATTTTCTGCTTAATAAATTCATTGATAATTTTATGCATATATGCCCTCGAAGTCCCAACCATGCTTGCAAGGTCTTCAGGTTTAAGTTCTATCTTAATGCAGTTATTGGAATCTGTACCGTGTGAAGCCAGAAGCGAGAGCAGAGAATCAGCAAGTCTGGAGTCAGTAGGTCTTTCGCTGCGCATTGTAAGCTTATCTTCGAGCTGGTCAATCCTTTTACACAACAACTGCATTACCACAAGCTTGGCTGTATTATTCGATTCAATTATTTCCATAAATTCATCTGTAGGAATAAAACAAACAGTAGACTTAGTAAGTGCAATTGCGGATGTTGTATGCAAGTGTTCGTTTATAATAGCATGCAGTCCTAAGAAATCACCGGGCTTGGCTATGAAAAGAATACACTGATTGGAAGCCATGTCGGTTTTTACAATCTTTATTTTCCCTGTTATAACAAAATATAAACCACCGCATCCCTCGTTTTCACTGAATAAACTTTCCTCTTTTTCAAAGACAATAATCATCTTCTTCTTTGATACAGACAAAACCTCATTAAGGGGGCTGTAGATAAACACAGGTTTTTCAAAAAGCTTTTTACTGCTGCAATTGGTTGTTTTATTGTCCTTATGTTTGATTACTGCCATTTATATAAAATTTCCTACAAAACTAATCTATACAGCAATCCAAATACAATGACATTAATCATAAAAAAATATGACCTTTGTAAGTAAAAAGTTTAAAAATTACATCAAAAAAACAAAGTAGTTAAGACTGGAAGAGAAAAAAGACGGGAAATACTCAGCAGAGATTAATCTAATATATTGGCAGCTTTTATCAGGTCTTCCTGGTTCAATATTTTGATTCTTTTACCTTCAAGGTCAATCATCTTTTCCTGTTTGAACTCAGACATCATTCTGATGGCAGTTTCGGTAGCTGTTCCAACAATATTAGATATATCTTCGCGTGAAAGAACCGCTTTGATAGTTTTGCCGTCATTTTCAAGCCCGTAAAATTCTCTAAGCATAAGAATAGTTTCAGCCAGCCGTTCTCTGACCGGCTTTTGCGCAAGCCCTGTAATTCTGACTTCCGCCATTCTTAAATCCTGAGAAAGCAATTTCATCATTCTTGTAGAAAGCTCTGAGTTTATCTGCAGCAGGTCAAAAAAAACTTTCTTGGGAATAAAACATATCACCGAATCTTCCAGCACGCTTGCTGAACCTGAATAAATCTCACCGCTTATTAATGCCCGGTAACCGAGTATGTCGCCGTCTTTTGCCAAACGGATAATCTGTTCTTTACCTTCTCCTCCTATCTGGTAAATTTTTACCTTTCCTTTAGTTATGCAATATAATCCGGCGGGCCTGTTACCTTCGAAGAAGACTATTTGTCCTTTTTTATAAAGATTACAGGTTTTATCAACAGCCAGTTCGCTTAACTGCTCATCAGACAAGGTACTAAAAAGGTTATTTAAGCGAGCCAGACAGCTTTCACACGATGGAGCTTCGAATTTTACTGCCATTATCAAAAAGTGTAATTAATTACAAATATAGGAGTTATCAATTTTACAAAAAAAGTAAAATATTATGCACTACTTACCTGCAAAAAGTCTTTCCGCGAGAGCTGATGGTAAACCCGCGTTTTTGATTTTCTTTGCAGCTGAGTCCACATCATATTTTACCCTAACATTTACATACTTGCAGGTTTTAGTATCTAATAAACCGAAACTTAGCCTTGGATCCCTGTCTCTTGGCTGACCTACGCTGCCTACATTTATAATATACCTTTTCAGAGGATCCAAAAAATCTTGTTCTGTTTCACGAACATCATACATATTCTGCTCAAATATCACAGGAAGGTGAGAATGGCCGATAAAACAAATCTGTTCCTTGAAATAGGGAAAGTTCATTTCTGCCATATAGGGGGTAAGTACATATGAATAATATTCAGGTTCAGAGGGAGACCCGTGAACAAAGAATAAATTTTTTAGCTTTAGTGTCCGCGGTAATGTTTTAAAATATTCGACATGTTCTTTATTAATTATGGTGCGTGTGTGCAGTGATGAAACATGAGCATTGTCAGAAAATCCCTCGGCAACTTCATAATCGAACTGAGCTTCGTCATGATTTCCCAGCACCACATGTTTCACACGGGACCTGATAATGTCAACGCACTCGTTCGGCTGAACTCCGTAATCAACCATATCGCCAAGGCAGACTATTTCATCGGGTTTTAGCTCATCAATTTTTTTGAAACATGCCTCTGTTGCTTCAAGGTTAGCATGGATATCGGAAATAACAGCTATTCTCATTTTACATTTTATATACAGATAATATTATGTTTGTTTTGTTACCCTGCCTTACATATCAAGGTTTCTCTATATAAAATCAAATGGGCTTTGCCCAATTATATAATTCAAATTTTTAACTTTTTGGCTGAGACTTTTCTTTAGTCACCTTTTCAACCTCAAAACGACGGGTTAATGTAATATACTATTACTTGAGGTGCAATTTTCATTTTTATTCTCTGAGAGAACTTTCAAGTGCTGTTGAAGCATCCGTTTTTTCGTCTCGGTATTTAATAATAACCGGAGTATAAACAGATATATTATTCTCAATCCCGTATTGTGATTTCAGCGGCCTTGAGCCAGCTACAACAACAGCATTTTCGGGAATAATAAGCGGTGAGTCTTTTGTTTTACGGTAAATTTGTCCCTTTACAGTATCATAAACAGGGGTTGAACCAGTAATTATACATCCGGCTCCAATTACTGCACCTTTTAATACAATTGTCCCTTCATATATACCGCAGTTGCCGCCTATCATGACATCATCTTCAATAATAACAGGCACTGAATTTATCGGCTCCAGCACACCACCTATTTGAGCCGCTGCTGAAAGGTGGATCCGCTTTCCAAGCTGTGCACATGAACCTACTAGTGC
>CAYWTS010000028.1:0-5847 GCA_964461265.1 uncultured Ignavibacteriales bacterium | reverse complement strand
AAGCTTTTTACCTGTGAGGCTTGTTTCGTTAAATAATTTTTCTATATCTTTTTGAAGACTCATAGTTTAAAAATAATTTAACAAATTTACTTTTTATTCCAACTAAAACCGAGTGAAAATTAAAAAGGGCTGATATTTAAACCAACACCAAAAAACATTAAGGGGATGTCTCGTAAGTGTTTTTGTATCCGCAACCTTTTAGCGAAAGCCATCTCTTACGTGGATGGCTGCGTAGCAATTTTCTTGCTTAATCGCAACTATGAAAGTTGCGTTTACAGCTTTCTGGTAGGAAAATTGCCTTTTGATACAGCCCCTTGTTCAAATAAAATTCGTGTTAATTCGTGTATTTAGTGGTTGGAATTTGTCTGCTACGTGAAAGTAAAATTACAAATAATTTTCCAATTCCTGTTCATTTTCCACAAGCACTTCACGTGCTTTGGAGCCGTCGAATGGTCCTACAATGCCTGCCTCTTCAAGCTCATCTACAATTCTTGCTGCACGTGCGTAACCGACTTTTAATTTCCTTTGCAGCAGTGATACCGAGCCCTGCTGGTAACGGACAATCAGCCGCGCAGCTTCTTCGAATAGCTCATCACGTTCGCCATCACCTGTAAGAGATTTCTTTTTAGCAGCATTAACCGATGGCAGTTCATAAGGACGCGAGAAACCTTTCTGCGACTGTATAAAATCGGTTAATCTATCAACTTCATCAGCTGAGATAAACGGACTTTGTATTCTTATTGGCTTTGCAATTCCCGGCGGAAGGTACAGCATATCGCCCTGCCCAAGCAGTTGCTCGGCGCCGTTCATATCAAGTATTGTGCGGGAATCGACTTTAGAGTTAACCAAATATGCAACACGTGCCGAGAAGTTTGCTTTTATTACTCCTGTTATTACATCTACCGATGGCCTTTGTGTGGCAAGAACAAGGTGAATACCTACCGCCCTTGCAAGCTGTGCGAGGCGTGCTATCGGGTCTTCGACCTCACGAGAGGCAGTAAGCATTAAGTCAGCAAGCTCGTCAATTATTACTATAATATATGGCATCTTGCTGTGCTTAATGTTTTCGTCATCTTTCAGTCTGCCTTCGGCAAATTTTTTGTTGTAATCCTGTATGTTCCGCACAGTTGCATTGGCTAAACGCTCGTATCGTTTTTCCATCTCCAGCTCAAGTGCTTTGAGAGCAAGCACTGAGTTCTGCGGTGTAGTTACAATGTTCTCGGCAAAATCTTTTGATACAGCAAGGTAATGATGTTTAAGCTTAGAGTATTGGTTAAGTTCTATTTTCTTCGGGTCAATAAGCACAAACTTTAAATCTGAAGGGTGCAGTTTATAGATAAGGCTTGTGATAATAGTGTTTATCCCAACACTTTTACCCGAACCTGTTGAACCGGCAATCAAAAAGTGAGGCATTTTGGCAAGGTCATCAACATAAACCTCACCCGATATTGTTTTGCCGAGTGCAAGAGGCAGCTGATAGGTTGAATCATTAAATTTCTTTGAGCCGATAACACTGCGTATTTTTACAATTGCCGATTTGTGGTTGGGAATTTCAACCCCTACCGTTCCTTTGCCGGGAATGGGTATAATCATCCTGATGCCTCTTGCCTTCATAGCAAGGGCAATATCGTCCTGCAGGCTTTCTATACGGCTCAGCTTCACGTCTTCTGCGGGAACAAGCTCATACAGCGTTACGACCGGACCGGGAGTTGCAATAACTTTTTCGATTTTAACATCGAAGTTCAGCAGTTTTGCCTGAAGCAAACGACCGTTTTCCTTAAGCTCTTCATCCGAGATTACATCAAGTTCATCCTTTAGGGGTTCATCGAGCAGGTCAATCGGGGGCAGGCGGTAATCGGATAGCTCTTCTGGCACATACGATTCTTCCGGTTCTCTGCTTGCTTCATGAACCGGTTTTTTCTTTACAGGAATAACACCCTCGGCTTCGAATTCCTCTTCTATTTCCTCCTTTTCCTCACCTGCTTTTTCTCCTACAAGGTCAATTTCTTTTTCTTTTACCGGAGTTTCGACTGGTAAAGTTTCTGATACGAGTTCATTTTCCGGCGGACGGTTTATGTTGGTTTCTTTAATAACTGCTTCTTCAGTTTCTGTATGCTTTGATTTGATAATTTTTGCTCTCTCGGTCTCAAGCAGGTTTTTGCTCTTAATAAGTGTACGTTCTTCCTCACGCTTTTGTTTCATATCCTCGCGTGCAGCCCGGTAACGCTGCAATAAATTATCTATGATTCCTCTGAATCTTGCAAGAGAGCGTGCAAGATCACGGTCAATTGTTAGAAAACCGATAATAATTATCAATCCTGAAAGCATAATATACCCGCCCAGAGAGCCGATAAATTGGTGCGTCAGGGATGAAAAGTAGTCACCGCTGACACCTATCCATGAATATGATATGCTGTCTCCAAATGATATCTTCAGCAAACCAAACAGCGATGATGCAAGTATCATAAGTATCATTAAGTAAACGGAAATGGTTAAGACGGGCGACAGGATTTTTTTCCTCAGAAGGTTAAATCCGAATAAGCCGATAATAACCGGAATGATAATTGAAAAGTAACCGAATGTATTGCGGACAAAGAAATACGAAATCATAACGCCGGCAATTCCAAGCCAGTTGGAAACAGGTGCCGAGACGTTTTCTTTCCTGAAAATATCGAGAATGTTGATGCTTTCAACTTTCGATTGGTCAACATCGGAATATGAAACAATGCTTAATAAAATCAGAAAGGAACATAGAAGAAGGAAAAAACCGAGTATCTGCTTTTTATTTTCCAGAGGAAGGCGTGCATCGTATTTCCCAGATGAGGGGGTGCGGTGTCTTTGGGTCCGGCTGCGTTTTTCTCCCATTAATTGGGTTTAATTAGCGGTTTTTACTTTTTTCATTGTTAATTTAGGGTCATGCTCAAAGCTCTCTAACAGCTTTATCAGTCCGTTCCTTAGCACGGGAAGACAATTGCATACATCAACTTTTGCACATTCCCTAAGGTCTTCACTAAAACCGATGCTTGATAAAAATTTTCCTTGCTCCGATTCGTTCAGCATGCCTTCTATATCTTTCTGGTACGCGGTATAGAGCTTCATTGCACCAAGTGCTGAATCGCCCAGTTCAAATTCATTTCTTCCCATTTTTTTTGTAAAGCGGTGCAGGAGCATACCTGCACAAACGGTATCTTCAATGCTGAACTCTCCGGTTTTGCCTGCACAGAGGATAATAAAATCTTCCCTGAGGTGCAGAAGGTAATCAACAACACGCTGCATATTTGCAAAGCTGAGTATCACACAGTTCTTGGCAAACTTTGCCTTCATCAGTGCAGGTGTCCCGTTTGTACTGCTGAAAATAAGTGTTTTGCCGTTTACAATATCCTTAGAGTATTCATTCACCGAATTACCCAGGTTAAAACCTTCGATAATCCTGCCGTTGCGTTCACCGCAAAGCAGTGCCTGCCCCATTGAGTTCCTGCCTATAAGTCCGGCTGTAGCTACATCTTCAGTTGGGATAATTTCTTTTGCTCCGTTAGCCAGCCCAATAGCCATTGTTGTAGATGTTCTTAAAACATCAATTACAACAACGTTTTTGCCTTTGAGCGATAACTCCGATTCAACGTGCTTATGTGTAAAGTACAGATTAATTTTCAGCATTTGGTCTTGTTCGTTCAGTATTACCTGCATTATAAATTTTTTGAAACAAACGGGAGCTTAACAATTTCAGCGTTAATTAGTTCTTTCCTTATCTTAACCTGAATCACAGAACCCGGTTCGGAAAACTCCCTTGAAACGTAACCGAGTCCGATGTTTTTTCCTAGCACGGGAGATGTGTTGCCGCTGGTAACATGCCCTATTTTATTACCATTATTGTAAATCTCATACCCGTGCCGTGCTACAAGCTTGCCTTCTACTATAAATCCGGCAAGTTTTCTTGCGGAACCGTTTTCCAGTTCCAACATTATTTTTTCTTTTCCGTTAAAATCACCTTTTGCAGGTTTGGTTATCCAACCAAGTCCTGCTTCTATTGTATTGGTAGTGTTATCAATATCATTACCATACAGGCAGTAACCTGCTTCTAATCTCAAAGTATCTCTTGCACCGAGCCCTATTGGTTTAATATCATATTCCCTGCCTGCATCAAAAACCGAATTCCATAATTTTTCGGATAAGCCCTTATCTGATTTAATATATACCTCAAAACCCATAGCCTCACCCGTATATCCGGTTCTTGAAATTACTGCATCTATACCTGTAACTTTTCCCTCGGTAAATGTATAATATTTCATCTCGGAAAGGTTCGTATCCGTCAGCTTCTGCAAAGTGTGTATGGAATTCTTTCCCTGTATTGCCAGCAGTGAATAATCGTCGCTTGCATTGATAAGTTCAACATCGCCAAAACGGTTCATATAAAACCATTCAAAATCCTTATCGATGTTCGATGCATTTACCACGGTCATGTAATAGTCTCCAAAACAATATACCAGCAGGTCATCAACCACACCGCCGTCAAAATAACAAGCAGCCGAATACTGCACCTTTCCCGGTGTAAGTTTACTTACGTCATTAGTTGTAACTTTCTGAAGAAACGCAAGTGCATCTTTGCCTTTGATAATAAACTCACCCATATGTGAAACATCAAACACTCCAACTGAATTCCTGACAGCCATATGCTCTGCAATTATGCCTTCATACTGGACAGGCATTTCGAATCCCGCAAACGGAACTATCTTTGCACCAAGTGACTTATGTATATCGTAAAATGCTGTGCGTTTTAACATGGCATTAAGCGGTGGTTTTTTTCTTTCTTGAAATATTTGATTTATGATTTCCTTTAACAGCCGGCCGTATTTTGATAAATGCAAAATTATCTGATGGTTCGGGGATTTTTTCGCCATCTAACAGCATACCTTCAATATGAAATTCAATTGCTTTCTGAATATTTTTCTCTATCTCTCTTCTTGTCCTTCCTGTACTTATACAACCTGGCAAATCTGGAACATAAGCTGAATAGCCTGTACGGGTTTTTTCGTATATAACGAGATACTTTTTCATTTTTTTAATTTTGCTTGCTTAAATATATTACTTAATGTTCCTTTTGCAATTTCATCATTCATATGACCTGGAACTGTAACATTTCCCTTTTTAATTATATGATGATATTAACGATGGCTTCCCTTAGCCCGAACTAAAAAACAACCGTCTTTCTCTATCAGTTTTATTACTTCTTTGACTTTCAACCAATCATTGCTGGTTCTTCTTGTAATCGCTTATAAACTTCTCAAGACCAATATCGGTCAGCGGATGTTTCACAAGTGAATCGAGAACCTTGAACGGAAGCGTGCAGATATCGGCACCAATCATACATGCCTCAACAAAATGCATCGGGTGGCGGACACTTGCCACAAGCACCTCGGTTTTGTAATCATAATTTCTGAAAATATGCACAATCTGTTCAATAAGCTGCATACCGGGTGTTGATATATCATCAAGCCGCCCGATAAACGGACTCACCATATTAGCACCTGCTTTTGCAGCCAGAACAGCCTGTGACGGCGAAAAGCACAGCGTTACATTTGTCATTATGCCTTCTTCACTGAATATCTTCACAGCTTTTAAACCCTCGTATATCAGCGGGACCTTTATTGTAATATTCGGTGCAATTTTAGCAAGCTCCCTGCCTTCTTTTAATATACCGTCGCAATCGGTTGAAACGACCTCGGCACTTACGGGACCTTTTACTATTGAGCAAATTTCTTCGTAGCATTTTTTTAAGTCCTTATGCCCTTCCTTTAGTATTAAAGAAGGATTCGTGGTAACACCATCAAGCAGTCCGTAGCTTTCAGC
>CAYWTS010000027.1:0-30325 GCA_964461265.1 uncultured Ignavibacteriales bacterium | reverse complement strand
GTGCCCCTGCGGCAGCGGTAAGAAATATAAGAATTGTCACGGGAAGTAATTGAGTAGTTAATCAGTTGAATGGTTAATACGTATCTGATGATATGCAAAAACATTCCAGTAGAGGCGGGAATCTAAAAAATATGCTGCCCTAACGGAGTTAAATTTTATGGCATTTTTCTCATTTTGCGTAATTTCAGTTATTTATTTAATTCTTCGTTTAAATTTTTTCTCCACTCGTCTGGATTATACCAAAAACAACCAATACAACCTTTTTCATTATCATCTTTTATATTTTTATCCCATAACTCACTTCCAATATAAAAATAATTAATTCCTATAAAAGTACCTCTTACGCCTGTTTTTTTACAGTTTTCGCAATACCTGCTTTTCCATAAGTTATGTTCTCTTGTCAAAAGTTGAAATTTATTTCTAAGTTCTTTATCTGACATCGAAATATTATAATATTCATCTTTTGACCAACGTACTTGTGGAAATCTATGGTCAACTTCTAATTGGTTAGGAATCATTTTCCTCATTGTTATAGCTTCAGTATTGTTGTATAACTTTAATACTCTTTCTCTTAAAATTGATGGTAATTGTAATCTTATGTATGACTCAGCGGTTGGAAGTGTAGATTTTAAACGCCGATGAACAGTTTTATCTTTACAAACTGAACAATATCTTGTGCTATTTTCTATATTGAAACCATGTTGTCTAATAATTTGAATTGCTTTAGCAGGTTGTGTACCCGGTAATTCATGTTTACCGCAGTGCCACTCGCAATCAGATAATATTGTAAAAATGCTCGCTAGCTTTGTACCTTCATTAAACGGATGATTAACCATAGATAGAATTATTTAATCTCATTATTAAAAACACTTTTTAAACAAAATATGAATTCAAATACTTTCTATTTTTAATAACACTAATTAACTTAACTTTCTTGGTATTATATAATACAAATTCCTCACCCGTAGCAGTTGGGTCATAATATCTGATACCATCAAATCCCATTTCTAAAGTAATTGATTTTAAATGTTCATTATATCTTAATTTAGTAAAATTTTTAATAGCAATGTTTTCAAATACTCTAAAGTTTTTATATTTAGTTAAATCTATAAACTTGGGATTTCCTTTATACTTTTTTATTGCTCCACGTTTTCCTTCGTTATTATAAAAGTTAAGAAGTGCTTTCATGTCTTTGCCAAGATATAGACCTTGCCCAACACCGCTCCGCCTCAGCAACCCGTTACTTTATAAAATAAATATTTCTTATAATTTTTGGTTTTTGCTAAATCATTTTTTATTTTATCTTTTGCATCACTGCTGTACTCAAACTTTAATATATTTTGATTTTCATTAAGAATAAGCAATTCTTCTGCTGTTAAATATTTATTTTTCTTCATGTAAGGAATTACTTTTTAAGTAAAAATATATATTCATGTTTAAAAATATAAAATCCGCCCACTAAAGCTCTATAACGCCAAAGTTCTTTTTGGTTTCTCTTACTTAATGTTTCATCAAAATTTTTAACTATAATACTTTTTAAACTGTAACCTGCTTCAAGAGCTTTCTGCATAGTATAAAAGCCTAAAGGTATCCATTCGCCTTTTGAATATTTATCACCAATAACTAATACTAAATAACGTCCTTTTTCTAATATTTTATAAGTTTTATTAATTATTTTACTCATTAGTACAAGGAACTCATCAATTGATTTACAATTTGATAAATCTTTTTTATTATCACTAAATTTAATAATATCCCAATATGGTGGATGCATAATGAGAAGTTGTACAGTTTTGATACCGATTTCATTTAATAAAACTTCATAATCAATTTCGGTGCTGTCACCGACTTTCACTTTTTCATTTATGTTATGTGAAAAAAGATTTTTCTCCTTTTCAATCGTTTTGAAGGCTTGTTTAGCAATATCACTTTGCAGTTCAATTCCTATTCCATTTCTTCCTAAGCGTTGACATTCTATTAGCGTTGTACCGCAACCTAGAAATGTGTCAAGTACCCAATCATTTTTTTTAGTGTATCTTTTTATGAACTGATTTGGTATTTGTGGAACAAAATTACCCCAATAACCTGCAGTGTGTACTCCGGAATTATCTCTCTTATCGAAAATCCATAAACTATCGGTAATTATGTCATTATATTCCTTCCATCTGTTTAGGTTCAATTCATTTATTTTACTTGTTTTAACTTCAATTAGTGATTTGATTAACCTATTTACATAATACTTGGTTCGTTCTAATGTTTGTGTTTCCAATATTTGCTGAAGTTCTTTTTCTAGATAGTCTTTTTCAATTTGAATAGTCTCACCATTAGAGGAAATATTCAATAAGCCGATATTATCGTTTTTAAAAGTTGTTAAATTTTGCTTTATGTTTTCAATATTTACTTTAATTTCTTGTAGGTTTTTTTTATGTATGGTATTGTTTAAGATTTCGAGTATTTTAGGTTGATTAATTATCATTTTTGTACTTTATTTATATAATTTAATAATTATTGAAATTTAAAGTCATATATTAATTAATCCTGATATTTAAATAAAAAAAGCCAATCTGTTAATCAGATGAATGTTTAAATAGTTAACAAGCTAGATTAGTACATAAAAAATGCCAACAGCGGTAAGAAATATAAGAATTGCCACGGAAAGTAGTTGAGTAGTTAAAGTTGACTATTTTTTGGGCTCATTAAAAAGCCGGCAATGTAAGCTAAAAATTCTTAATTCGTAATTTTTAATTGTTAAGTAAAAATTATCTGCGTCCCTGCTGATTTTCAATTAAAATGAGTAAATACACAAAAATAGACTGGAAGCGTAAACCTCCAGTCTATTGTTAATGCAGTTTTCCTTTTATTATCTTACGAGTACCATTTTCTTAACATCAACAAAATTACCTGAAACTAATTTATACAGATATATACCACTTGAAAGGTTTGTGGCGTCGAAATCCACCAAGTAATTGCCACTGTTCATAATATTGTTAACTAAAACCACGATCTCATGACCCAGGACATCATAAACAATTAATTGCACTTTCTCTCTTTTTGGAATGCTGAAAGTAAAAGTTGTTTTTGGGTTGAAAGGATTTGGATAATTCTGCAATAAAGAAAACTTCTTAGGGAGCTCTAAACCAATATTTTTTATGCCAATAGGATTACCCGTTGGATCGCGTTTGTAGTATATCTCATAGTTTCCTGTACGAGAGTCATACCATACAACATAAACATTTGTGCCGTATACTGCTGCAGAAGGATATAATGATTCAGCACTGTTATTCGTAAGTCGTGTATCTGAGCCCCAGTTTACGCCTCCGTCTGTAGAGCGTTTGTAATATATCTCATAGTTCCCGTCACGGTAGTCATACCATACAACATGGACCAATGAGCCGGATACCGAGATAGAAGGATTCCCAGACCCATAAGTGTTATTTGTCAGTCGTTGATCTGATCCCCAGTTTACGCCTCCGTCTGTAGAGCGTTTGTAGTATATCTCTTCGTTCCCGTCACGGGTATCGTGCCATACAACATGCACAACCAAACCGGATACAGCAACAGAAGGATAGTATGATTCAGCAGTGTTATTTGTAAGTCGTGTATCGGCACCCCAGTTTATCCCTCCATCATTTGAGCGTTTGTAGTATATCTCCCAGTTACCGTCACGGTTATCATGCCACACGGTGTGCACAGCCGAAATGTTTACTGCCGATGAAGGGAATCTTGAATCATTAGCGTTAAATGTAAGTCTGGTATCTGAGCCCCAGTTAACACCCCCGTCGTTTGAGCGTTTGTAGTATATTTCATAGTTACCGTCACGATTATCCTGCCAAACTACGTGTAAAACCGAGGCGTTTATTGTGATTGATGGATACGATGACCAGCTAGCGTTATTTGTCAACCGTATATCAGAGGTCCAGACTAGGCCCGCAGTGATTGAGCGTTTGTAATATATCTCATAGTTGCCGTCACGTTCGTCCCTCCATACAACGTGCACAGCTGAACCGGATACTGCAACTGAAGGATATCCTGAAGCAGAAGTGTTATTTGTCAGCCGTGTATCTGTACCCCAGCTTACTCCTGCATCCGAAGAGCGTTTGTAGTATATCTCATAATTGCCGTCACGGTCATCATACCATACAACATGCACATCCGAACCGCTTGGGGCAATACACCATGCGTTATTATAAGATGTATATGAATGTGCAGTGTTATTGGTCAGTTGAAAATCGGGCTGCCACTGCGATTGAGTAACACCTGTTATTAACAGGAGCATTAAAGACATGAATATTTTGTTTTTCATTTTGTTTTTAATTTGGTTTTTCGATTTATATTTAATTGTAACAAATTAATTGTCTATCTATACGTAATAAATAACTTCTATTAGCATACAGAATTAATTTTTAATTACTTTATAAGAATCATCTTCTTGGTTTCAGCATAATCATCTGTCTTCAATCGATAATAATATATTCCGCTCGAATAATTTGTTCCGTCAAATTCAACTTTATAATTACCGGATTTTAACTTATCATTTACAAGCGTTATAACTTCTTTTCCAAGTACATCGTAAAAAACCAAGGTTACAGAACTTGTTTTTGGAATACTGAAATTAATAATTGTAACCGGATTAAACGGATTCGGATAGTTTTGGCTTAACTGGTATTTTTCGGGAATCGAACCGTTATTCGAATTAATTCCATTAATTAACATTTCAGCGTTATAATAAACATTTGTTGGAACAGTAGCTGAACCGGCATAAGCAAAAGATGCATACTTACCATTACCTGTTTTACAAATTGATGTTGATATAGGAATCCCACCCCATGCATAATTGCTGTTTTTTTTGTAATAGATCATAGCTGAAGTTTGGGGAATGTCTATTTTTTTAATATTTAACGAATCCCCATCGGTTGAAACATAACCCATTACTACATAGAACCCCCCCGAAGTCAGAGAGTCACTGCTGCACGTAGTCCAGATTGCCTGGCATGTAGTATTTGGTCCCATAAGCTGGTCAATTGTCCATGAATGAGCACCGTTGGAAGAATAAAAATATCTCGGATTAAGATTTCTTGTGCAGGTTATTAGCATTTTTCTGGGAAGAGTATATTGCTGCTGAACAACGGTTAATACCGGCTTTTCATACTTTACACCAGAGGGTGCATCGGATATATAGTATGTATAATAATTTGAGCTGTTTGTCCATTCTGGAATAGCATGTAATCTTAACTCATATTCTGTTGAATTTATATGTCTTTCACATGCTATGTAGATTGAATCTGTACCGGTTTGTTTTTCACCATATTGAGCACTCGGGTAAATATCTTCATAAGGAGTAGTTATCAGAGCACTGCTGTGTGAGACGCCCCAGTTTGTACTTAAAAAATGCCTGAGCCCGACATCGGTTCCGCCGTTTGTTACTTCTCTGACTATACAGTGGGTATAAGTTGCTAAATCCCAATACATACCGTCACTGCAAGCAGACGGGAATTCATACTTATTTCCCGAAGCAGGACCTTCAGCATTAAGGTACCATGCAGCTCCGTCTCTTCTGAAACTGACACACGCTAACCATGCATTTTGAAAATTAGATACAACGCTGTATGTATAATACACTAGTATCCTTGTAGAATCCGGATTCGAGTTATTAGAGCTTCTGTTTTCCACCAGCATCGAAATGCTCTGGTAATAAGCTGTAGGTGAATAAACTCCGTTTACCGATGTCCAGTTTGCTCCGCCATTTGAAGACCTGTAAACAGTAATATAACCATTATAACCTGTATTATACCTGTTTACAGCAAGATACATCCACCCGTCTTCGCCTTGTTTCAAGTCAATTTGCTTGAAATTGCCTTCGAAGGCAACCATTCCAGAATGAACCAGCACGTCGTTTGTGTACCAGTCGGGATAAAAAGGTGGTTTGGTTCCCGGTCCAGCCTCTAACTGGCATGGTGCATCCTTTTGTATTATTTTTTCCTTTGGCAAATATCTTTCAATTTCTTCAGTCACTTTTAATCTTTCTGCATTATCATGCGTTTGCTTAGCACATATATATCTGGCAATTATATCCTGCGGAATTGGATTTTCGGCTCCGGTAAACCGTTGTATTTCGCCAACGCTTGATTGAGCGTTAATAACTGTGCTTTTAAAAAGCAGTAGAACCAATATAAGAAAAGTTGTTCTCAATGTTTTCATAATTTGTACTCATATTAAGTTATTAAAAAAAGTATTTTCAGTTTCCTGGAATATTCAAAAAGGATTTAGTCTTCAACGACTTTGAACTTATAAGGACTAATCACAGTCAAGTTTTTGTAAATTACAAGTGTAATCATATAATCAGATTACTTTTTTGGTAACTGCTTTGCACCAGTCGCCTTGTTTATTATTGTAGATTGCCGCAACCCGGAAGATATATTCCTTTTTGCTTTTTAAACCCGTAATGGTATAATGAGACTCATCTGTTATATCTATCATGTTCCATTTAGTTTTTTTAATATTTCTTCTATACTGAACAGCATAAGCCTTTGAACCCGGAATTGAATCCCACTGAAGGTCAATTTCACCCGGTAAATCTCCAGAAGTAGCAAATAAAACTATTCTATCCATTTATATATTTTAACCACGATTTTATATTAATTGACATAAAAAACACACGGCAAATTTACATTTGTCAGGATAGGATGTCAAAGATTCAAAATAAAAATTGTTAGTGTGTTTATTTTCTCAGGTATTTTAATTTTTATTAAACTACTACTATTTAATGCTGAAATATTACTTAAAACCAATGGAAAGAAATTATTAATTGTTAGTATATGTTTAGTTTAATTTTAGTCCGGTAAATGCAACTTTAAGTATTAATTTTGTATAAGTTTGATTATTTTAGCAAATAATAGCAAAATTATTTAATTATGATAAAGAGTAACCTAGTTGATTTATTAAGCGGATTATCGGGTGAAGAGCTCAAAGAGTTCGGTAATTTTGTTAAATCTCCTTTTTTTAATAAGAATAAGAGTGTTATAAAACTTTTCGATTATCTCAAAAAACAGTACCCTCATTTCAATGAAATGAAACTTAATAAATCATTTGTTTATAAAGTAATCTTCGGGTCAGCTAAATACAATGACGGATTTATGAGAGTTCTCATCTCTAATCTAACATCACTGGTTAAAGAATATCTAACCTATGTAAATTCCGGAAATATGCCAATTAGGAGAAAATTGTTTTTGCTAGAAGAGTTAAATTGCAGGAAACATGCAAAAGTGTTTCGCACAGTTCAAAAAGAAATTGAAGAAATGTTAGCTTGCGTTGTAAATAAAGATAAATTTTATTTTTACAATAAGGCAATATTTGAAGATAACTTATACTATTTTAACTCCTGGAACCAAAAGCTAAGTAAAAAAAGCAAAATCCAATGTAACTTTAGTTCGAAGAATATGATAGATAATTATACCCGGTCTTACCTGATTTTCTGCCTGGAAACGTACAGAGCAACGCTACACAGGAATAACTATGGCAAGCTTGATATTGACCTGAGCTTTATAGAAGATGTAATGAAGATCATGGAAATTCATAAAGATGAATTTTCAAATATCCCGATAATAAATCTTTTATTTAATGAAATACTGCTTATTACAAAAGGAGAACAGCAATATTTTAGAGCTTTAAAAAAAATATTATTAAATAAAGCTAATAATTTAACCCATGTACAAAACTACAGTTTATTAAATATACTACGGAGGTTCTCTGCTCTTGAAACTATTAAAGGTAACTTCAAGTATGAAAATGATATCTTTATTTTTTACAAAAGAGCTATTTCTGATAATTTCTTACTACATCCTTTCCTTAAACAGATTAACGGAGATAATTTTATATCAATAGTTAGAACTGCATTAAACATAAATAAAACTAATTGGGCTGTAAAATTTATTAAAGATTATGAAACATTACTTTCTCGGGATTATCACAATGATTATATTTCTATTAGTAAAGCATTAATTGAATTTTCGAATAACCGATTCGAGAGTTCTTTATCTTTACTTAATAATATTAAGATTAATAAACCCGAATTGTTGATAATGATAAAGATAATTTTATTAAAGATATACTATGAAAAATCTTTCTACATTGAATCTTACCTTACAATCGATTCGTTCAGGCATCTGCTTCCTAAATCACAAAATACTTATACACCTGCCTTTCACGAAAGTAACAGAAACTTTTTAAAGCTATATTCATCAATTATTAAAGCAAAGGAAAAGAATAAACCTGAATTAGCTGTTAATGTTATAAAAACACTTAAAGAAGGTATCCATGTTCAGGAGTTCAGGTGGCTCAATGAAAAAGCTGAAGAGCTTAAAAGCAGGAAATGAAATAATAAATCCGCAGAATCCTGCCTGCATTGCTATCCTAAAATATGGATAAAAGCCTGCAAGCCCGCGTAAATTCATTATTCACCCGGTTTCGCTTTAGATGCAGTGGTTAAACCATTTCGCTATTATACAATATCCTTGATTTTTGTGCACCCTCTTCTTGATCTGCGACCTCATAGAGGGAAGTTGGTGATGTCGAAATCAAGTTTTACTATCAGTTAAAAGTTAATTTATTAACTTTTGCAAAACTTCAGTTAATTATTAAAAATTAATGTTCAAGATATTTTTTTAAAAATAAAAGATTAAAAGATAATTACAAAAAAATTTTTGAAATTAAAAATTTTTTAGTATATTTGTTATGGCACACAAGATTATAAACAAAGCGATAACCTTCGATGATATACTGCTTGTCCCGGCAAAATCGAAGGTCTTACCAAGGGATGTAAACATCCAAACACGTTTTACCAGAAATATTTTATTAAATATTCCTATTGTTTCGGCAGCGATGGATACCGTAACAGAATCGGAGCTTGCTATAGCAATGGCTCGCGAAGGCGGTATCGGGATACTGCATAAGAACATGTCATTAGAAAAGCAGGCATCTGAAGTTGACAGAGTAAAACGAAGTGAAAGCGGAATGATACAAAATCCCATTACACTTAAGCCCGACCAAACGGTTGGTGAAGCTAACAGGCTCATGGAACGCTATCAGATTTCCGGATTCCCGATTGTGAATGAAAAAAATGAATTAATCGGAATCCTTACAAATCGCGATCTTCGTTTTGAACCCGATAACAGCATGAAGGTTTCGAAATTAATGACACGGGAAAACCTTATTACTGCACCTGTGGGCACTACACTAACACAGGCTGAGAAGATTTTGCAAAAACATAAGATAGAAAAGCTGCCTGTTGTAGATAAAAACGGCAAGATTAAGGGTTTAATTACCTTTAAAGATATACAGAAAAGGAAGAAATACCCGTTCGCTTCGAAAGATAAATACGGCAGACTTCGTGTGGGAGCAGCAGTGGGTATTTCGGGCGACATAATTGAAAGAGCAGAGGAGCTTGTTAAAAACCATGTTGATGTAATTGTAGTTGATACAGCTCACGGCCATTCAGCAGGTGTAATGGAGATGGTTAAGCGTATGAGGAAAAAATTTGATGTTGAGCTTGTTGCGGGTAACGTTGCAACTCGTGAAGCTACAGTTGACCTGATTAAATGCGGTGTTGATGCCGTAAAAGTTGGTATAGGGGCGGGTTCTATTTGCACAACAAGGGTTGTAGCAGGAGTAGGTATTCCGCAGATAACAGCTATTATTAATTGCTGCGAAGCAGCAAAGAGATACAATATACCTGTCATTGCCGATGGCGGCGTAAAGCAGACAGGCGATATTCCCAAAGCAATAGCTGCAGGTGCCTCGTGCGTTATGGTTGGCGGATTACTTGCAGGTACCGAAGAATCACCGGGTGAGAAAGTTTTATATGAAGGCAGAAGCTTTAAGATTTATCGCGGTATGGGTTCAATAGAAGCAATGAAGGAAGGGAGTAAAGACCGTTATTTCCAGGATACTGAAGATGATTTAACAAAACTTGTCCCCGAAGGGATAGAGGGACGAGTACCATATAAAGGTCCTGTTTCGGATGTTATTTATCAAATGGTAGGCGGATTGCGTTCTGCAATGGGTTATTGCGGCTGCAAAACGGTTACCGAGATGCATAAAAATGCAAAATTTGTTGAAGTAACACACGCAGGATTAATAGAGTCACACCCGCATGATGTAATTATTACAAAAGAAGCACCGAATTACCAGGTGAGGAGAGGTTAAAGGTTAGAAAGTTAGAAAGATAAAAAAGAAACACAATTTATCTGGTTATAATTTTTTTATTAATCCAGCCAGCATTTTAGAAATTGATAATATAAGTTCATTAAGGTAAGGTAATTTTACCGGGTCTACATATTTTAACTCATCTGCTAAATATAGCATACTTCTGACTTCCCCAGCACTACCCTTAGCAATGTATAAAAAGTGTTTAAATTCATTATTCGTGTGTCTTTCAAATCCTTCTGCTATGTTGTTCATTATAGAAACAGCAGCATTTTGAATTTGTGATTTAAATCCAAAATCTTTACATTTTTAAAAATTACTATAAATATTAATGCTTAATTCTTTAGCTTTTTGCCAAGCAATAATATCTTCGAATTTGTCAAATTTCATACATAACTTATGTTTAATAATACAATAAGTTTTTAATTTTTAGTAAAATTTACGATGAATTTATTTTACCTTTTAACTTTTAAACATTCAAACCCTGAGACTAACGTATTCGTTTCTTATGTCTGTTCTTGCGTAATCTTTTTTTACGTTTATGGGTTGACATCTTATGTCTTTTTCTTTTTTTGCCGCTTGGCATAAACCTCCTTAATTAGTTTATTATTTTTTTGCTAATTTATCGTTAACTGCTTTTTTAAACTCTTTTGATACTTTAAACATAGGAACAAAACGCCTGTCGAGTTCAACTTTAGCACCTGTTTTCGGATTTCTGGCAATTCTTGGTTTCCGTTCTTTAACCTTAAATGTACCGAATCCCCTGATTTCTATATTTTCGTTGTTCTTTAGGGCATCTATAACACAAAGGATGAAACCTTCAACAACAGCTTCTGTTTCAACTTTGCTTAAGCCCGTTGCCTGGGCTATTTTGCTTGCAATATCAGCTCTTGTCATGGTGATGTAAATTTATATTGTAAAATAGGTTCTTCAAATAATTTATTTTTAAGATCTGAAATATCTTCCAGTTTTGTACCAAGAAGTTCTTCAAATAACGAGAATTTTTTCTTTTTCCTTACAAGCTTGGGCTCTCCCTCTATGCCGGCAAGCTTGGCTGTAATTCTTACGGCATCTTCGAATGTTCCAAGTGAATCTATCAATCCATATTCCTTAGCTTGTAATCCTGTAAATACCCTGCCATTTGCGTACTGCATAAGTGAATCTTTATTCATTTTTCTTTCTTTTGCAACAACCTCAAGAAACTGGGTGAAAGTGTTATCTATAATATCCTGGAAGTACTCCTTGTCTTTTTCTGTAACGTCTCTGAATGGGTCGCCTGCATCTTTTAACTCACCGCTTTTAATTGTTGTTTCTTTTATTCCTAATTTATCGGCAAGGTCTTTTACGTTTATGAACCTTGCAATCACGCCAATACTTCCCGTAAGAGTGCCGGGATTAGCTATAATAAGATTTGAGCCGCAGGCTATATAATACCCTCCGCTTGCAGCAATTGAACCCATCGAAATAACTATTATTTTGCCGCTCTCACGTGTCTTTTTAATTTCCTCATATATTTCCTGTGATGCAGCTACTCCGCCCCCAGGTGAGTTAACTCTGACAATAATTGCCTTTATGGTTTTATCTTCTCGGAATCTTTTTATTTCTTCTACAATTGGTTCAGAAAACATAATAACATCGTTCACCTCAACTACTGCTATTTTTTCACCTGAACCCCGGTAAGAGTAATCGAATCTATCGAACCTGAACACAGATGCAAGAATTAGAAAGCATATTCCTAGAAATACAAGCCCAATAAATACAAGACTGAGGAAAATTCCCCAGAACCAGCGTGTACCGGATGAAGTTGCTTGTGCTGCCATGACTATTTCTCTTCTTTAAGTTGATCTCTTATTTTAATTGCATCCAGTGCTTCCTGTGTCATGTTAAGATTACCATAACATTGAATAAGTAATTCGTATACTTGTAATTTTGTTGCTTTATCTTTTGAATCTTTAATAGCTTCTAAGAAAGGCAGTGCCTCCTTATATTTTTCTAAATATACAGGATTATCGGGATTAGTTACTCTCAGGTTTTCGCCCCATTTAAGATATGATAATGCAATATTGTATGACAGCACTTCATAAGCAGGACTTTCTTTTGTAATTCCGGCAGCAAGTGCATCTTTTAATAATTCAAGCGCTTCTGAATATTTGCCTTCGTTTATTAATTCTGCACCTTTATCAATCTTTGGCTTAGCTTTTATCGTGATTATTTTATTTGAAATTACATCTATATTTTTTTGAACTATCAAACTGTCTGGTTCAAGTATAAGACAAGCTTTAAAAATATCCAGGGATTTGTTATAAAGCGGTATCATCTTCGAGGTGTCTGTGGACTGCCTGGCTTTTTCAAAATAATCGAATGCTTCGTTGTATTTTGTTCCCCAGAGGACTAAGATATCCTGGTCGTATGTGTGTTTACCTATTTTCCTGTACTGTTTTAAAGCCTCATCGCCTTTTTCTAATTTATTTAATAATATCCTTGACATAGCAAGATAAAACCATGCTTCTTCATTGCTTGCATTCTGCTGAACTTCCTTTTCGAACTCCTGTTCGGCTTTCTCATAATCTTTTTTCTGAAAAGCTAATTTACCTGTTGTTTGTTCAGCAGAACTGCATCCAAATAAGATAATAATTGTTATAAGTGGAATTAATAAACTTAATAATTTATAGACTTTCATTGTGTTTCTCCGATTTATTTCGTTAAGATCTTTAATTTAAAGCACTTAAATATACTAAAAAAAACTCGTTTGATAAAGCTAATTATTAATTTCAGTTTTTTTGGGAGTTATTAGCATAGATCTGCTGATTATGTATTCTAAAATAATAAAAAAAAGTGCTATTACCAGTAAAAGCTTCCATAACTCGGTACCGGTTCTTGCTTCGGTTATTTTATCGGTTAAATTATGGTTAATTTTAATCACATTTATTCCTGCAAATTTATCTATTAAAAGCTGTTTAATCTCATCTTCCGTGTAATAGGTCATATCGGATTCTTTGTTATCGTGATTTGCTGAAAACTCAATCGTCTCGATACCCTGAGATTTTATATCATATTGGGATGAGGAGTTGATATAATTTTTCAAATTAAGAAAAATAGGTTCACCATTCGAATTCAGAAGGATAGTATCAACAGAAATATTCTTTATTTTGTCTTCAAGAATAACAGGCATATTTTGTTTAACCTGAGGGGATATTTCTATGTAATAATCTTTGCCTGCAACTTGCTCCGGAAGTATAGGATTTGCCGAAGCGTATAATATTGAACGCGTAATTAGCGGTGCGAAGATATTGGTTTCCGGGAAATCAGAGAAAGTCATATCCGGACTGACAGAGTATAAAAGTATTTTACCTTTTCCGTAATTATTTTCGACAAGGAAATTATTCCCGCTATTAAGCTTTATAACAGCTCTTGCTGAGTATCCGGACTGTAAGGTAATAAAGCTTTTAATTTTTGGAGAACTGCCGGGGTAATTTTTTGCATCGGTTATGTTCTTAAAGATTGTCTGTATTATAGGATGTTCATAATCAATTTCCGAGAAGTTATATTCAATATTTGTATTCTCCCGTTGTATGCCTGTTATTAAAGGCAGGTTAAGCATAGATAAAAAATTATTGTAATTGTCTATAGATATGTCAGCGGAAGGGAAAATGATAAGACCGCCTCCCGATGTTAAGTATTTTTCGATTAACGCTGATTCTTCTTTTGTAATATTAGGCTTGCCATTGATGATAATTAATTTCTTATTCCTTAATTTCTCAGCTGTGATAATTGTTCCGGCATCTTCAAATTCAAAATATTTTGATTTAACCGATACTGTATCATCGAAAGATTCGTTTACTGTATTTATAAGTGTTTTTAAAAAATTATTATCAGACTGGTTTGCAGAAACAATCAGGATATTAATTTCTTCCGGAATGTAAACTGTGAAATACCTTCTGTTATCATATTTAATTTCATCATCCGTAAGATTCGATTGTGTCAGTTCAATAAATCCGCTTCTGTAAAAAGCTGATGAGGGAATAATATTAAACTCAACTTCTAATATTGAGTTAGCAGGTATATCAATATTCTTTTCATCGATTGTTTTTCCACCGAAATTAAGTGTTAACGGTTTTCCTGTTACGTTGAAATTATTCCTGTTATTAACAAGGCATTTAAGTATTACTTCTTTATTTTTCTCGAAAATTTTTGTTTTGATATCAATTGTGTCAATTGAAATGTTGGAAGGTTGATGATTTCCGGTTAAAATTATATTAATATGTATGTCTTTTAACATATCGGGGTTATCTGCCGGTATCATACGGTTATCAAAAATACACCTCTGTCCGTCGGTTAGAATAAATATTTCCTTATTCGGATTATTTGAATTTTTGAAAATGGGGATGGATTTTTCAATAATGTCGTTTATGTTGGCTGTAATTGCCGTTGGCTGAATTAAAGAAATTTGTTTATTAAAATGTTCAGCTGAACTTAACAGCTCAGGATTTTTTTGTAACGAAATACCGGAGGTTGCAGCAAAATATACCTCATCTTTATCATCAAACAAACTGAAAATTTCCTGAATTTTGTTTTTAGCCGTTTCCAGTTTATTTTTTCCCCCTTCTAAAGCCTGCATGCTGAATGAGTCATCAATTACCAGTATAACTGTTGACCTTAATTTTGAACCACCTGAGCCAAGATATCCGTGTAATATAGGATTAGCAAAAGCAAGCACTAATGAAATTATTAATCCTGCTCTGCATAATAATATCAGTAATTGCTTTAGCTTTATCTTCTTATATTTTGTTTGCTGTATCTCTTTTAAGAACATTAACGTAGGGAATTCTATCTTCTTGGTTCTTCGTAAATTCAGAAGATGTATAATCACAGGTATTGCCACAGCCAGCAGACCCCATAATATTAGCGGATTCAGAAATGTCATATACTCTAAGCTAAAGATTAATTTTGATTAATAAAGTTACTTTATTATTCCTCAAAATCTACTCTTTAAATGTGTAATAGGAAGAAATAGTTCCTTTGATAATAAAATATTATTCCGCCATTTCGGAAACCATAGATTTATATGCTGATTAATTGTGATAATTAATTGCAACTTTATGAAAAACAGATTATACTTGCTGACATTATTTCTGTAAAACCTGACAGTATTACTTATGTTCTTAAACCTGTCAGGTTTTGAAATATTAATATTAATTTTATGGAACATACTAAAATAACTTCTTTATCGAAGGAGAAAAGAGTTTTTATCCCGAATGAACCTTTTTCACACCGCGCTCACATAAAGTCGATGTCAGAGTTTAAACGAATGTATAAAGAATCTGTAAGGAATCCTGAAAAATTCTGGGCTAAGATTGCAGAAGATCTTTACTGGTTCCGGCGCTGGAAAAAAGTTCTGGAATGGAAACCGCCTCATGCAAAATGGTTTTGCGGCGGTAAAATTAATTTAAGTTATAACTGTGTTGACCGCCACCTTGCCGACTGGCATCGTAATAAAGCGGCTATTATCTGGGAAGGTGAAGATGGAGATACAGATACATGGACATACCAGCAGCTCCACAGACAGGTTTGTAAATTCGCAAATGTTATGAAAATGCTCGGCATAAGGAAAGGTGACAGAGTTTGCATTTATATGCCTATGATTCCGGAAATTGCTGTTGCTATGCTTGCTTGTGCCAGGATTGGTGCAATACACTCTATTGTATTTGCGGGTTTTTCATCATCTGCACTGATTGATAGAATTAACGATGCAGAAGCACGGATGGTTATAACCGCCGATGGAGGTTACAGAAGAGGTTCGGTTATTCCGCTGAAAGCTAATGTTGATGAAGCACTTGAGAAATGCCCTATAGTTGAAAATGTTATAGTAGTAAAAAGAATTGGCTGTGAAATAACTATGCATTACGGACGTGATCACTGGTACGATGAACTCATGCTTTCTGTGGATGACCACTGCCCGCCGGTTCAGCTTGATGCTGAAGATACTCTGTTCATATTGTATACAAGCGGTACAACGGGTAAGCCAAAAGGTATTTTACATACTAACGGAGGGTATGCTGTTCAAACTTACCTTACTATGAAATATGTTTTTGATGTTAAAGAGGAAGATGTTTTTTGGTGTACTGCTGATGCAGGGTGGATAACGGGACACTCTTATGTGATTTACGGACCTCTGCTTAACGGTGCTACAACCTTAATGTATGAAGGAGCTCCGAATCACCCTTACCCTGACAGGTTCTGGCAGATTATAGATAAATACAGGGTGAATGTTTTTTACACTGCTCCAACTGCTATACGCGCCTTCATTAAATGGGGTGAGGAATGGCCCAGAAAACATAAATTAAATTCATTACGCCTGCTTGGAACTGTTGGAGAACCTATAAATCCCGAAGCTTGGATGTGGTATTATAAAATAATCGGTAAAGGTAAATGTCCTATCGTTGATACCTGGTGGCAGACTGAAACCGGGGCTATTATGATTACACCTGTACCCGGTGCAACAGTTTTAAAACCAGGGACAGTTACTTTTCCATTCTTCGGAATCGAGCCTGAAGTAGTAGCCAAAGACGGTAAAAAGTGCAAACCTAATGAAGGCGGATTTTTAGTTATTAAAAAACCATGGCCCGCTATGCTTAGAACTATATGGGGTGATGATGAAAGATACAAGAAACAGTATTGGAGCGAATTCAAAGGTGTTTATTTTACAGGTGACGGAGCCAGAAAAGATGGTGAAGGATATTTCTGGATTATGGGCAGAGTTGATGATGTTATTAATGTAAGCGGACACCGTATAGGAACTGCTGAGGTTGAATCGGCTTTGGTTGCTCATCCTAAAGTTGCTGAATCAGCGGTTGTAGGTAAGCCCGATGAAATGAAAGGCAGTTCAATTTATGCGTTTGTGACACTTGAAGGAAAAAACAAACCCAGTGAAGATTTAAAAGAAGAATTGAAAGAATGGGTTGTGAAGCAAATAGGTTCACTTGCAAGACCCGATGAAGTGCGGTTTTCGGAATCGTTACCTAAAACAAGAAGCGGGAAGATAATGCGCCGTTTGCTGAGAGAAATTGCTTCTCAGGGCAGTGTAACGGGTGATACGTCTACTCTTGAAGATTTCAGTGTTTTAGAAAAACTCAGGCAAATGGAAGAAGAATAGATTTTGTGAGAGTTATTCTGCTCATTCTAACAAGGAGCTGTCTTTAAAGGCAATTTTCTTGCCCATAATCTGTAATCATCCCGTTATACGGACGATTAAGCAGGAAAATTGCAACACAGACATCCGCAAAGTAGTGTCTTTAGCCAATATTCTGCGTTACAAAAATACTTTTAAGACAGCCCCTTGTTTTATTAATTGTCATTAATCCTTGTTCAGCAATTGAATATGAATTTATTTTGTAAAAATGGATACAGGTTTATGGGTAATAATTATTCTTGGTGTCTTAATGTTTATAGCGTATATTTTTCTCATAGCATGGACATCTAAGAAAGATTACGGTAAAAAAAAGTAATTGTAATTTTTTCAGCCTAATCGGTATCCGCAGCCCTTAAGGCTGCGTATTATTTTACAGAATATGAAAAAATCTAAAACACTCACATCAGAAAATAGATATATTAATCCCTGGTGGATATATAAAGTAGATAAATATTTATTCCCAAACGGAGTTGAAGGTGAATATCACTACGTTTATACTTCAGGTTCTGCATTTATTATACCTGTTACGGATGACGGTAAGCTGATTATGGTGAATCAGTACCGTTATCTTAATGACCGGTTCAGCCTTGAATTTCCGGGAGGGGGAATTAAAGCCGGACAGAAACCGACGGATGTAGCAAGAAAAGAGTTAGTAGAAGAAACAGGTTTTGACGGAGATTTTGAATTTATTGGAGTATTTAACCCATTCAATGGCGTAACTAACGAACTATGTCATGTATTTATTGCAAGAGGTTTGAAAAAATCAAATGAGTTTAAAAAAGACGAGTCGGAAGAGTTTGAAATACATATATTAAGCGTTGAGGAGGTGGAGGAAAAAATAAAAAGCAACGAGATTTATGATGGTATGACAATGGCAGCATGGGCACTGGTAAAACACAAATTTTAACTATTAAACATTCAAAATTATAAAAACTGTAAGTTTTTAATTTACTCAAGTTGACCATTAAAACAAGTAAAGTTAATAATTATAATTATTTACTGAAGTTACGCAAAATGATAAATATGTCATTTCTTTTAGCTCCGTTAGGAGCGGAATATTTATAGTAAACATTAATAATCAACAATTTAGCTCCGTAGGAGCGATATAATTTTGTAGATTCCCGCTTTCGCGGGAATGGTTTGCGTAACTTCAATTATTTAGTAACCCCGACATTCATGTCGGGGATTGATGGAAAATTGCCACTTAATAACCGTTTTAACGGTTTTTATTATGGAGGCGGTCAACTTGAGTTATTTATTAAAGCCTTTAGAAGGATTTGATGAATCCCTGTCTTACGCTCATCGCTTAAGGCGGCGCAGCAGGCAGTAAATCCCTGCAAATAAAATAGAAAAGAAATCTTATCTTCACAGCGGTAGATGAACATGCAATGTCGGGAGAGGGTGTGTATATTTAAGAAAATTTACCAGCTGCGTCCCAACCACAGGCACTCAGGGCGTGACACCTCAGGAAGTGCGGACTTAATTATTTCGTTCCTAAACTCAGTTTGTGAACGAGTGATGCTAATAAATCACTTTTGCTTCGAGAAGCATATTATATATATTTTCGGGTATAAGGTTACCCTCGTTTGAACGGACATACATAATATGCAAATGAGTCGCTGAGCGTTTCGGATAAGCATTGGTACCCGTTCTGCCCATCGTTCCTAAAACAGAACCGGGTTTTACCATATCGCCTGTTTTAACTAATACGTCTTTTAAATGGGCGTAATAAAAAAATCCATTCGAGTAATTATCATAGACATAAACAAAATTACCGCCCTTCTGATACATCATTTCGGTTGTCCAGTTATCACGTGTTTCTACGACTATACCGCTGCTCATAGATAATATGTCGACCGGTTTGTCTGTCGCATCATCATTACAATCCTGGTCTTTATCTTGAATAAAAATATCATGGGCTGGATGGCCAACTGAGTTCATATCGTAAAAACTGAAGCCATATGGATTGAAACCGCTTCCGTTTTTACCACCAATTGCAGCACTTGTATAACCCTTTACCGGAAAAACCCATTCATAATCAGTATAAGTTTTAAAACCATTATCAATAATATATTTATTCATCCGCTTGCAAAAATCTTTAACAGAATCAATTGTTTGCTCTTTACTTATTGTTCCATTTCTCATAAGTGACATTGTGGATTTCCATTTGCTGACAGGATTTTTCATTTTTTCAATTGACTCATACCATTGAGTGTCATCTTTTAGTAACTTTACATCGACTTTGAGTTTTTCGAGTGAGAAATATATTTTCTTTGGTTTAGGTTTAGGATTTTTATCAGCTAATACAATATTGACATTCGTAAACAATACTAAGAGAATGCAGATGGATATTTGCTTATATCTAAGTAACATACGTCACAAATTTAAAGTAAATTATTAAAATAAAACAGTAGGGCTGATATGATTTTTAAAAAGAATGTGTATTTTTAGAATTATTTCCGGTAAATATTCTAAATATTTAGGAATTTCAAATATTTTTTTGACTGGAATTCAAAGCTGAATCTTGTTTTACGGGAGTAATTTAACTGATATTTTATTAAAAGATCTGGATTAAATGCAATATCTGTTAAACAGTTTAGAAGATTATCCTGATTGTAGAATAAAGAGATTTCCTCAAAATCTTCATGCCCTTTAAAATATTCGTGCATTAACAGAGGAATTCGATATGCAAAAGCAAGATTGAAAGCTCCTGAAATTTTAGAAGCAGAATATTCATTAAAACTTCCTGTATCAGGGTGTATTAAGGGCATAATAATATCGGAGCTTTGAACAAATTGATAATATTTTTCTTCAGGGATATATTCAGTGTGGTATTGAATTAAATCTTCCAGATTATATTCGCAAATAAATTGCAGTATTTTTCTGCTATCGGAAGTTTTAGCTGAACCGAGAAAATGAATTTTTATTATATCAGGGATTTTGTATTTATATTTTATTAGGAATTTTAATAATCCCGTGTAATCTTTTCTGTTATCGGAAACCTCTCCCGGTATTGTTATAATTATATTATTTCTTACCGGTATGTTTATTTTTTTAAATGGCGGAAAGATTGAATAAAATGATTCGAATTCAAGTCCCGGTTTTGCATTATACCTGCAGAAATCAGCAACACTATCGCTAAGTACGAAATATTTTTTTATTTTTTTCGAAATGATTTTCTGTGTTAAGCTGCTGAATAATTTTTCGCTTTCGTGCAAAACACCAAAACAGTTTACTTTCTTAAATAATAAGTAAAGACATAGGTTACGCACGGTCAATCCATGAGCAGTGTTGAAAATTATTTTATCTATGCATTCTTTTGTAATTATCTCACTAAGTTGTTTTTTAATTCTCAAAAAGCTTTCTGGGCTGCTGATTTTGTAAATATTAAGCATTCCGGAAAAATGTTTTTCTTGAAAAGGAAGCTTGTGATTAATAAAAAGACTGATTTCGCAGTTACTGTTTAATAATATCTTAACTTGTGAATATAATATTTCAAGATGTGATGTTGAAAGTTCAACAAGAAGTATTTTCTTTTTAGTTAAACTCAATTTCAGAAGTAAACTAAAATACCTGACAAATAATGAAGTTTCAATTAGTATTTTCAAATATTAATATTCCGGTAGTGAATACCTGCAAATGACTTTTGTCATATTTTCAGTTTTACATTGAATAACAAATGAATTTGGGTCATATTTACCAGAAATTGAAACAAAATTTAAGAAAAAGTACTGATTTTAAAACAGCAGCAGACTTGTTAATAGGCGAGAGCGGGATAATAACTTCTCTCGGAGATGAGTGTATTGATATTAAATGTCACTGTCTTCGTCTTCTGGAAATGGGCTTTACGCCAGGCCAGAAAATAACACTCATTGCAAAATCTCCCTTTAAAGACCCTTTAGCATATTCGATCCGCGGTACTATTATTGCACTAAGGAGTAACGAAGCTCAATGCATAAAAGTACAATAAAGGCAAAATTGGCTGAAAATTCCTCAGGTTTTATAACCGCATCCGAAAACAAAACTACGAATAAAAAACTGCCTTTTATCACAGTAGTTGGACAACCGAACTCGGGTAAAACAACACTATTCAACACATTAACCGGTTCACACTTTAAAACTGCAAACTATCCCGGTGCAACTGTTGAATACCACACGGGTAATTTTTCAGAAGAATTCAAATTCAATGCAATTGTTTTAGATTCTCCCGGGATAATAAGTATTCACCCGGAATCACCTGATGAAAAGGTCACAGTAAATGCATTATTTAAACACCCGCAGTACGGATTACCGGATGTTGTAATTGTGACCACCGATTGTACTCAGCTTTCACGTCAATTATATGTAGTTAAACAGATGATTGATGCAGGATTTAAAGTTATAGTTGCTTTAACTATGTATGATTTGCTTGAGGATAAAGGATTTAGAGTTGATATACACCGGTTACAGGAGATTTTAAAAACACCTGTAGTAATTGTTAATGGCAGAGTTGGTGCGGGTATTGAAAAGCTTGTTGATGAAGTGAGGAAAATTTATCATGAAGTTATCGAGTATGAAGTTGTTAACAAAATTACCCAACCTTCTTTACCAAAACTTAATGAAATAATAGAATTATACCGGTTTACAGAACAAACTGAGACTGAGGTTATTAAACCAATCGAATCCTCTCCTGAAATTGAGGGAATTAACCGAAAATATTTCGGCAGTGCAAAACGCGAACCTGTTAGAGACACAGCAAGACTTGATAAAATATTTCTTCATCGTTTTTGGGGGCTTGTAATCTTCTTTATCTCGATGGGAATAATATTCACTTCTGTTTTCTGGGCAGCAAGTCCGCTAATGGACCTGGTTGATACAGCTTTTGGGCTGCTTTCCAAGGGTGCTTCAAACATACTTCCCGAAAATACATGGTATAACGATTTAATTACAAAGGGCTTAATAAACGGTGTCGGTTCGGTGATGATTTTTATACCGCAAATCTTTATACTGTTTCTTCTCCTGGCTTTGCTTGAAGATACCGGGTACCTTGCAAGGGCTGCTATGATTATAGACAAACCTTTAACCAGATTTGGTTTAAATGGCAGGTCATTTGTTCCAATGATTTCGGGATATGCATGCGCTATTCCCGCTATACTTGCTGCAAGAACTATAAACAATCGTTATGAAAGATACCTGACCATTTTTGTTATTCCACTGATGAGCTGCAGTGCCAGACTGCCGGTTTTTGCATTGCTTTTGGCTTTTGTAATACCACCCTCCAAGCCATGGATTGGCGGTATCGCAATGGGTGCGATTTATTTACTTAGCTTAATATCAGGTTCAATATTTGCAGGTATTATAAGCAGATTTAAAAAAACCGGCGAGAAATCAACTTTTATGCTTGAGCTTCCTGCATACAGGAAACCTGTTTTGAGGCACATAATTAAAAATACACTTCATAAATCGTTTGTTTACGTAAAAAAAGCAGGTCCGTTAATTGTATTTATTTCTTTAATATTATGGACTATCACTTATTTCCCTGATGTAAGTCCAAAAATCGATACAGAACGTATTAACGGCTTAAATGCCGAACAGGTTCAGAGATTAACCGAGAATCAAAGGCTTAACAACTCGTTTGCAGCTATTTCGGGGAAGTTCTTTGAACCGTTATTAACTCCCCTTGGCTGGGATTGGCGGATCGGAGTATCTTTGGTTTCAGCATTTGCTGCCAGAGAAGTATTTGTAAGTGCGCTTACAATAACATTGAATATTACCGATGGAGATGGAGATAACATGCAATCGTCGATAGTTTCAACTATGAGGGAAGCACAGATTGAAAATTCAGATACTCCATTATTTACGACTGCTTCAATAATATCATTAATTATTTACTTTATGTTCGCAATGCAGTGTTTATCTACAGTAGCTGTTGCAAGAAAAGAAACCGGTTCATGGAAAATACCTGTTCTTCAAATCATAATTTATACGATTACAGCTTATATGCTTGCGTTTATTGCTTATAACGGACTAAGGTTTATCGGTATCTCTTAAGGGTGATTTTTTATTTAAAAATTCTTATTAAGTTTAATTAATATAATTGTAAAATTATGAAAATCCTTTTAAAAACACCCGTAATAATTTTTCCAATACTTATGCTTATTTTTTTAAGTACGGAAAATACTGATGCATCTAAAGCAGGCTGTGAAGTTTATATTTATATTTCCAACAATTCACTTTTTGTCTGCCAGCTAAAAATAGATGATTTTGATATGGGGAATCTTTTACCCGGGAAAAATAAAACTTTCACCCATGAATTGCTGAACGATACACCCAAGAAAATAAAAGTTAAGGTAATATACGATAATCCCGATTACCTTGAATCGCGTTCATACTTTCTGTTAACCAAAAAGCTGGAATGCGGGCAATCCGATTCACTCTATATCGCGCATACGAAATAATTATCAATGCTTAATATTTTTCCTGAGCGAAGCTGAAGGATCTAATATTTATTTTTTATAATTGACTGAAGTTACACAAACCATTCCCGCGAAAGCGGGAATCTACAAAATTATATCGCTCCTACGGAGCTAAATTGTTGATTATTAATGTTTACTATAAATATTCCGCTCCTAACGGAGCTAAAAGAAATGACATATTTATCATTTTGCGTAACTTCAGTAATTGATAACTATTCATTTACCATTCAACATTCTTAATTCATAACTCATAATTCGCCATCTCACCATTTCACAATCTTACAATTTCACTATTTGATTAAAGCCATCTTTTTGGTCTCTATATAAAAATTATTTTCACCTGAAGCTGAAAGTGAATAATAGTATATCCCGCTTGAATAATCAGATGCATCCCAGAAAACTTCATAACTTCCTGCATTGTAATATCCTTCAACTAACCTTGTAATTTCTTTACCCATTACATCGAAAATTCTTAGCATAATTTTCGATTTTACAGGTATACTGAACTGAATAGTTGTGGTTGGATTAAATGGATTAGGGAAATTCTGGCTTAAGTTAAAATGCAATGGTGTTTCAGAACTTATTTGTTTTATGGATAAAGGGTAACAGCTGCATTTCGAAATTCCACCAAGTGTTCTTACTGCCCACATATATGTTCCGTTACGTGCCTGTGTAATGTGCCTGTATGTTCCTGATGTTACAGTATATTCAACTGTCCAGTTGCTTCCATTCCAACCGCGATAAACAGAATTTGTATTTCTTACATACCAGCAATAATTAGCATATGGATTATCTACCGGTGAAAAGTATAACACAAATCCGCCAAAATTACCTGTTCCTGAGGAGGTTACTGCAGTCCAATTAGTGCCATAGTTGGTAGTTCGCAGTAGGTTAGAACCACCGGTTAATCCATCATACCAAATAAATGCGACAGCATAAGAATTTTGCTCGGGTTGTGTAGATTGTACTACCCAATTTACACCGTAATTACTTGAGTGGTAAATTCTGTAATTATTTGTCCCGAACCAAATACTTGAATCATACCCCATACCGGCATATTCTTGGCTTGCAATCCACAAAGAATTATTATAACCTGTTTCGGTTCCGTTTTGAGATAAATAGTACCCTGTAGAATCCCATGTATTACCGGTATTTGTGGTTTTCCAGATCGACCATCTTCCGCCTACCGGGTCTCCTGTCATTAATCCGTTTGCAGGTGTGGTTCTGAACATCACTATAGCATTTATAAATCCGTTTGGCTGGTTAAAAACCTGTACCCAGTTTTGTCCGGCATTCGTAGTTTTCCATACCCATGTATTTGTTGTACCCTGATATCCTGCAGTTAAAGCTGTGTTTGCATTAATTCCCCAGATATTTATTAAGCTTACAGTATTAGGTATCCCCCCTCCGCTGACGTTTAACCAGTTTGTTCCGCCATTAGTGGTTCTTAATACTGTTCCGTTATAACCGCATATCCAAACGTTTTGATGGTCTATTGCAGAAACGGAAGTTAATGTTGCTGTGACGTTTGAGGTTTGTTCAGACCACCATTGTGCGTTTAAAGAAGTAAGAGAGAGTAGAAGGAGTAAAATTGTGATTTGAAGCTTCATTGCTTTCTCCTTTCATTTAAGGTTAGGCAAAGTTAATACATCAAATCAATGTTTGAAAGTGATAAATTATTATTAATTAAATTCTCAACTCGTGGACGATAATATTAACATTGACTATTGACCCCGTTAGAGCCGGGTATTCGTCATGCATTTACCTGACTGCGACTTTCATAATTCATAATTCACACTTCGCTATCTCGCTATTTGACAAGTGCCATCTTTTTTGTCTCTATGTAAAAATCATTTTCACTTGAAGCGGATAATGAATAATAATAAATCCCGCTTGAATATTCCGATGCATCCCAAAAAACTTCATAACTCCCGGCATTGTAATTTCCTTCGATTAACCTTGTGATCTCTTTACCCATTATATCAAAAATTCTCAGCATAACGTTAGCTTTAACAGGTAAGCTGAAATGTATTGTTGTTGTTGGATTAAACGGATTCGGGAAATTCTGGTAAAGCTTGAAAGAATTCGGTATCTCATTTGAAATACGTGTAATTCTGCCTGTTATCCAAGGATGATAAGAAATACCGCCAAGAGTTCTCACAGCCCAAAAGGGACCATTGAATTGTGCTTTCCCTAAATGCCGGTATGTGCCCGATGGTGCGGTATGATGCACTATCCAATTCTGAACATTAAAATTAGAGAAGTAAATTAAATTGCTGCTTCTTACGTACCAGACGTATTCGTATACTGTTATATTATCAACCGGTATTGGAGAGCTGGTAAACCCTCCAAAACTACCTGAACCTAAAGAAGAAGTAACAGACCAATTTACACCGGAGTTAGTAGTTCGCATCATATTTGTTGCCCCTCCTACGAGCCCATCAGAACCATTAGAACTAAACCATAGAGCATTACAAAAAACTTCGGGTGTAACTGATTGAACGCTCCAGTTTGAACCGTAGTTAGAAGAATAATACACTTTTGAATTGCTGGTTCCAAACCATATTCTTCCCGGTGACAAATAATACATAGAATTATTGTATCCAATATCACTTCCGGTTTGGGGTAAATATTTTCCCGTAGAATCCCATGTTAATCCAGCGTTGGTTGTTGTCCATAATGACCATCTTCCGCCAACAGGGCTACCCTGCATAAATCCATTTACATTAGAGTAAAATAAAATAGCATTAATTAATCCAAATGGTTGTGTAAAAACCTGATTCCAGTTTGCCCCGCCATTGGATGTCCGGTAAACAAAAGTAGTAGTATTAATATACCCAGCAGTAATAGCAGTGTTAGGGTCAATACCAGCAATATTTATTAATTGAACATTGCCCGGTATTCCTCCTCCGCTAACATTAATCCAATTAGTCCCTCTATTTGTGGTTTTAAGAACAGTCCCGTTGTAACCGCAAATCCAGGCATGTTCTGCTGATGTAACGTAATTTCCGGATACAGATGTTAATGTTGCTGTTACGTTTGATGTTTGTTCGCTCCAGTACTGAGCATTAGATGAAGTTATTACAAGTAAAAGGAGCAGAGATGTAATAGAAATTTTCATTGCTTTCTCCTTTCTTTAATGTTAGACAAATTTAATATATCAAATCAATGTTTGAAAGTATGAAATTAGGTAGTTGAAAAATAAAACTTACTCAAATCAATTTACAATTTTCTTATCCGGATTTCCGGCAACATACGGTAATTACCTTTGAATTTTCATTTGGAGGGTCTTGTGTCAGCCAGTTTGTCAGCTTAATGTTTTCAAATCCTTCTGTCATAGCGAATTCTTCAGCTTCATCAGCTGTAAAGTAACGTCCGGTTCTTTCGTTTGCTTCAGTCTCAACCAAACGACCCTTAACATATTTTTCAATAACAAACAATTTTTCCCACACATACGTGGCTGAATTATATTTGCTTCTGTTTCGCCATGCAATAACAGCACCGTCAGGTCCGTTTATCCAGTCACCTGACCAGTTGATTGTATTCATATTGTTTTCTTTAATAAGCGGGACAGGTTCAAATTCAAAAATGAATAATCCACCCGGATTTAGATGTGCACTTACACGGTTAAATACTTTGTTAATTTCTTTATCCTTAGTAAAAAGCCCAAGCCCGCCGGAGCAAAGTATTACAAGGTTAAATTTTCGTTGAAGTTTAAAGTCAAGCATCGATTTTTTATATTGATTAGCTTTCAATCCTTTTTCTTTGCATATTTTGCTGCATCTCTCCATCATTTCATCTGATGTGTCGATGCCTGTAATATCGTATCCTCGTTCCAGCAGAGGAATTAAAATTCTTCCTGTTCCGCTTCCAAGCTCAAGTACAGGCTCACCGGATTTCCCGATACTGCTAATCCAGAAATTTATTTCTTTACTATGGTCTGTTTGCGAAGAAACTAAGTCGTACCACTCGGCATGTAATTTTCTTTATTCTTTATTCATTATAAAATATTCATGTAAATGAAAGCTGATAACTTATTCCGTTTCCCAGCTTACATTGAATTCATCGCATTTCAAGGTTATTTTTTTTGGCTGGTATCCATCTTCTTCTACCTGGAAGAAAAGCAGGTTTGAAATGTCATGACTGAACTGAAGAGTGTATTGCGTAGCTTTATGAAATACCGAATCCTTTATCATCCCTGCTTCTTTTGTGTGAAGTCCCTTTAATTGTGCAGAGTATTTATCGTCAAATATAATTAAGCAGTTTTTCACGTCATTACCTTCGTTGGTAAGTCTCAGTTCAAAAGCGCCCGAGGGATCGAAAAACCCTTTCCATTGTCTTATTTCGATATAAATACCCGATTGATTATCTGGTGTTAAAACCCTGAAATGCGGCTCACCGCAGGAATAAAAAGCACATGATAATAATATTAATACAATAAACTTCCACATTGTTTTCCAAAATAAACAAATAATCAACAGTTTAAAATTGAAAATTCACTCCGTTTAAGTTATTTTTGTTTAATTTATAGTCAAGGGGTTATCCCGCTAGGGACTCCTTTCGGAGCAACCCCTTGTTTGAAAGAGATATAGTCGAAATCCAATTTACAATTTACTATATACTTTAACCTATTGAAAATTGATAATTGAACATTGAAAATTACTTGTTATGTATTTTATTGACTGGTTAATAATTGCACTTTACTTTGTTTTCAGCCTATTAATAGGGCTTTATTACTACAGGAAAGCATCAGGTAATACTGAAAACTTTTTCCTCTCGGGTCGTTCACTTCCATGGTGGCTGGCGGGACTTAGCATGGTTGCCACAACATTTGCTGCCGATACTCCGCTTGCTGTTACCGAGCTTGTGGGGCAAAATGGAGTTGCCGGCAACTGGTTGTGGTGGAATATGCTGATTGGCGGAATGCTGACTGTATTTTTCTTTGCAAAGCTATGGCGGCGTTCGGGAATACTTACTGACGTTGAGTTTATTGAACTTAGATATTCGGGGAAATCAGCCTCGTTCTTACGTGGATTTAAAGCTTTATACCTGGGTATATTTATGAACTGTATAATTATGGGCTGGGTGAACCTTGCTATGGGAAAGATTTTAATCGGAATGTTCCCTGAATATGTTAATCAGGATAATGTAATATATTTTATTTTCCTTTCATTATTTGTAACAGCAATATATTCAGCGATTTCAGGCCTCTGGGGAGTTGCAGTAACCGATGCGTTCCAATTTATCCTGGCAATGACAAGCTGTATTATACTTGCCATAATTGTGGTTGGCTCTCCTGAAATCGGCGGTATATCCGGCTTACAGCAAAAACTCCCTGATTGGGCTTTAAGATTCACACCCCAAATTGGAGGAGATGCGTCGCAGACTACCGGAACTGGTGGTATATTAATGATGACAGTATCAACTTTCTTAGCTTTTATCGGAATACAATGGTGGGCTAGCTGGTATCCGGGTGCCGAGCCGGGTGGCGGCGGTTACGTGGCACAAAGAATAATGTCCGCCAAAAATGAAAAACACTCACTGCTTGCAACATTATTCTTTCAAATTGCCCACTATTGTATCCGTCCCTGGCCATGGATTTTAGTAGGTTTATGTGCTATTGTTCTGTATCCTGAGCTAAGTATGTCGGATAAAGGTCTTGGTTACGTAAAAGCTATGAATGATTTTCTGCCCATAGGATTAAAGGGATTACTTCTTGCTGCGTTTTTTGCCGCGTATATGTCGACCATAGCAACACATCTGAACTGGGGCACGTCTTATGTTATAAACGATTTTTATAAACGATTCATTAGCACAAACAAAACCGAAAAGCATTATGTAACAATTTCAAGAGTTATTACTATTCTGTTTATGATACTTTCTGTGGTTGTAACGCTTCTAATGAGCACAATTTCGGGTGTATGGGCATTTGTGATAGAATGCGGTGCAGGGCTTGGGCTGGTCTTAATTTTACGCTGGTTCTGGTGGCGGATTAATGCTATTTCTGAAATAGTTGCAACCATTACTCCGTTTATAGTTTATGGTGTTATTTACTTTGCTAAATTCGATGTAAAATTCCCCGAAACACTTTTTATTATAGTTCCCGTTACTACACTTGCATGGCTTGTAACGGTATTTATTACAAAACCTGTGGAAGAAAATAAATTATCCATTTTCTATAAACGTGTTCACCCGGGCGGGTGGGGATGGAAAACGTTTGCCAAAAATTACCCTGATGTTACACCGGACGGAAACTACGGCACATTGCTTCTTGACTGGGCACTTGGAATAATACTTGTCTATTCTTTTTTGTTCGGAATAGGCAAGATTATTCTTGGTAATTATTTATTCGGAATAATTTTGTGTGTTGTAGGTTTCTTTGCCGGACTAATAATTTTAAAGCACGTTGATAAGCTCGGCTGGTATGATATTAAACCGTTGGGGGAAGAAGGGAAATAAATTGACTGATAAATGAGTCCAT
>CAYWTS010000026.1:0-30495 GCA_964461265.1 uncultured Ignavibacteriales bacterium | reverse complement strand
GATATTAAACCGTTGGGGGAAGAAGGGAAATAAATTGACTGATAAATGAGTCCATCATACTACTTCAAAGAGCTCCTGCGTTATGTTAAAAGTGCTAAGGCATCGGTACTCAGCTCCACAATTATTATAACCATTGCTGTGCTGCTTCTTGGTATATATCTCACTATTTCTATCAATTCCATTAAGTTAATGCGTTTAATAAGGGATAAGATTGAGCTTGATGCTTATCTTGTAGAGAATTTTCAGGATTTAGAATCAAGTAAATTAATGAATTCCATAAAATCGATAGGCGGAGTTAAAAGTGTAAAATATATAAACAAAGATGAAGCAGCAAAGATATTTGCCGAGGAGTTTGGAGAGGAAATTCTGCAGGTCTTCGGGTATAATCCTCTGCCCCCTTCATTTAAAATATCATTATACGATGAATATAAAACAATCGAAAGAATCGAAAAAATCACAGCAGAATTAAAACAATATAAAGAGATAGAAGATGTTGTTTATGCTCACAGAAACCTAGAAATTTTAGAAAGAAATTCTAAGTCACTGGTTTTTCTTAATCTTTCATTGCTTATTATTATTACATTTGCGTCCGTTTTTATGGTGCAAAATACAATAAAATTAATGATAGCTTCAAAAAGCGATGTTATTGAGCTTATGAAACTTACGGGTGCAACAAAAGAAACTATCAGAACACCGTTTATTTTAGAAGGATTTTTCCAGGGTTTGATAGGGAGCATTTTTGCAGTATTGTTATTACAATTATTTCTAAGTTATTTTTATTCCACTTACACAACTACCGATTTTAACTTTTCTATAGTCGATTCAGCATTTCTTATTTTCTTAATTTTTTTCGGTATTTTGCTCGGTACATTCGGCAGTTTATTTTCAATCCGCAAGTATTTAAGATTTTATTAATTAGTAAACTATTGCCAAAATTTAAATTAGGTTAGTCGTGGCACGAGTATTCAAATTTTGCGAAATTTTAAAATATTTTTTTAGAATATTGCATTTCTTAACAAATTTATCTAATTTTGAATGTCTAAAAGATGGCTGAAATTAAGAAGTTTGATCAGAAGGATTGGATACGTACCAATCTAAGATATCGAAAAGACCCGGGAAGCTGGGCTTGGATTCTACACCGGATTTCAGGAATTGCATTAATTGGCTACCTTTTCCTTCATATCTACTCGGTTAGTCCTCTCTCGCAAGGTAAAGCAGCATTTGAAGAAAAAATGAATCTTTATTCTTCGTGGATTTTTGCACTTTTAGAATGGTTTTTATTTGCCTTTGTACTTTTTCATTCATTAAACGGAATACGTATAGTGTTAGTAGATTGGGCTGAAGGAGCAAAATATCACAAAATATTATACAAGTATTCGGTAGTAATAGGTATTATACTTTTTCTTGCGATGGGTTACATAATGTTTGCCCATGAAATTCATAATTTATTTGCTGCATTATAATGTTTAAACATCAGGATTCAAGAAGTTCGGGTTCTTTTAGCTGGACGTTCCAGAGAATATCGGGATTGGTTCTGGTTGTAATTATGATAAGCCATTATATACTTATGCACTGGTCGCCAGAAAATGGTAAATCTTACGAAGCTGTTCTTGCACGTATGCAAAGCAATTGGTACAGGGTTTTCGACCTTACCTTTGTTGTTTTGGCAATGTATCACGGTTTAAATGGAATATGGAGCATACTCAGGGATTATAAATTGAAAACCTGGCAAACTTTTACAGCACTTACAATTATAATTATATTCGGATTGGCATTTACGCTCTGGGGAATAAAAACAATACTAGATATTCCCTATGTGAATACGATTTCTTTGAATACACTTTAATTTTAATTCTAAACCATTAATCCAGAGGAGGAAACCTAATGGAAAAAATCAACGAACTTAAAGGCATGCTCGAAGCTATGGGTAAAGATTGTGAGAAGTTTTATACGAAGGGACAGAATTCTGCAGGAACACGTTTAAGAAAAGCATTGAACGAACTCAGGAAGAAAGCACAGGAAGCAAGGGTTGAGATTCAAAATATAAGACAAAGCAGGAAAGAACAAAAAGGCTGAGTAAAAGCCCAAACTACTTTCCGTTTTTTATAAGTAGTGAGTAAAGTTCACGCTTTTTCACTACTTATTTTATTTCTTTTAGTATGTATGGCTGAGAATATTAGAAATTTTTGTATTATTGCTCATATAGACCATGGCAAATCTACGCTTGCCGATAGATTGCTTGAAGAAACCGGTACTATTCCTAAGCGGGAGATGATTAAACAGGTTCTTGATGATATGGAACTTGAACAGGAAAGAGGAATAACTATTAAACTCCATGCAATTCACTTAAAATACAAAGCTAAAGATAACAAGGAATATATTCTTAATCTGATTGATACACCCGGACATGTAGATTTTTCATATGAAGTCTCCAGGTCACTTGCCGCATGTGAAGGTGCTTTGCTTGTTGTAGATTGCTCTCAGGGTGTTGAGGCACAAACTGTAAGCAACCTGTATCTTGCAATAGATGCAAACCTGACGATAATTCCCGTAATTAATAAGATAGATTTGCCGGGAGCGGTGATTGAGAACACAAAAAAACAGATTATCGAATTAATTGGCTGTGATGAGGATGATATGATACTTGCAAGTGCAAAACAAAATATCGGAACGTCAGAAATTCTGGAAGCGATTGTTAACAGGATTCCTCCGCCAAATGTAAATACAGATGCTCCGCTGAGTGCCTTGGTCTTCGATTCTACGTTCGATTCATACAGGGGGATTATAGTTTATATACGTGTTGTCGACGGTGAGCTAAAAGAAGGGGATAAAATTCAGTTCTTTGCTACCGGTATTAAAACACATGCTGAAGAAGTCGGCATTTTAAAAATGGAAAGGATGAGAACAAAGGTATTGCGTTCTGGAGACGTAGGTTATATGGTAACGGGTATTAAAACTGCGAGCGAACTGCTTGTTGGAGATACGATTATTAATTCCGATAAACCTGCAGAACAACCATTACCCGGTTACAAAAAAGTTAAACCTATGGTTTTTTCAGGAATTTACCCTTCGGTGAGCGAAGATTTCGAGGATTTACGAGATGCGCTGGTAAAGTTAAAAACCAATGACGCTTCACTTGTGTTTGAACCTGAAACTTCAACCGCTCTGGGGTTTGGTTTCAGGTGCGGTTTTCTGGGTTTGCTTCATATGGAAATTACACAGGAACGGCTTGAAAGGGAATATGACCAGGTAATTGTAAATACTGTTCCCAACGTTGAATACAGGGTAGTAAAAACATCGGGAGAGGTTGTTCTTGTTGATAATCCCTCGCAGATGCCTCCGGCAGGTGAAGTTGAACGTGTGGAGGAACCGTTTATTAAGGCACAGATAATTACACCAGCTGATTACATAGGCAATATTATGAAGCTTGCAAGCGAGCGAAGAGGTGTATTTATTTCGACCACATATCTTGACCCGACCAAGGTTGATATGCAGTTCGAATTTCCGCTTTCGGAAATAATTTTCGATTTCCATGATAAGATGAAATCGGTATCACGCGGTTATGCATCGCTCGATTACGAATTCTATGAATACAGAGAAACCAATCTTGTGAAGCTTGATATACTGCTTAACAATGACCCAGTCGATGCACTTTCAACAATAGTTCACCGCTCCAAATCATATGAATGGGGCAGAAAGCTATGTCATAAGCTCAGGGAGCTTATACCCAAGCAGATGTTCGAAGTTGTAATACAGGCTGCAATAGGTTCAAAAATCATTGCAAGGGAGTCTATAAAACCTATACGTAAAAATGTACTCGCAAAATGTTACGGCGGTGATATAACCCGTAAACGAAAACTGCTTGAGAAACAGAAGGAGGGCAAGAAGCGGATGAAGCAGATTGGTGCTGTGCAGGTACCGCAGGAAGCATTTCTTGCAGTGCTTTCGATTGAAAGTTAAGTACTGAGATGAACCGACTCAAACAAGGAGTTGTAATCACTTATCATAAATGTTACTTTTGTCAAGTAATTATCAAATTATTTTAAATCTGTAAATTAATATTTTATTGACGACAAAAAACAATTTGTTAAATAAAGGCTTAACCGATAAGTCTAAACCTAAAAAATCGAAATTCAAAGAATATTTCGATGCTCTGTTATTTGCAGCCATAGTTGCATTCTTTCTGAAAATATTTTTTATAGAAGCATACCGTATACCAACAGGCTCCATGGAGCAAACGCTTCTTGTGGGGGATTTTTTACTTGTTAACAAGTTTGTTTACGGTGCTACCACTCCGCGTAACATACCTTTCACCGATATAAGGATACCTTACCTTAGGCTGCCCGCACTTAAGCAGCCGCATAAAGGTGACGTAGTAGTTTTCGATTTCCCGGGGAACCGCGATGAACTGCAATCGAATGAAGTTGTGAGTTATATCAAAAGACTTGTCGGAGAACCGGGAGACACTATTAAGATAGAAGATAAGAAACTATATGTAAATTCACAGCCATTTCCTGTTCCCCCCAATGCGCAATTTATTGGAATAGCACATAATAAGAATATAGCCGATCCGAGGGTGTTTCCTAAAGGCAGCGGCTGGAATGAAGATAATTACGGTCCGCTCATTGTTCCCCGGATAGGTAGTGTTATTCATTTAAACCCCGAAAATTATGACGCGTGGGAAATGTTCATCAGAAAAGAAGGGCATATCATCAGGAAATCACCTGATGGCAAGATATTTATAGATGAACAACCCGTTACCGAATATACTGTGCAGCGTGATTACTATTTTATGATGGGTGATAACCGCAACAATTCACTCGATAGCCGTTTCTGGGGATTTATGCCTGCTGAAAATGTTGTTGGTGAAGCACTTATTATATACTGGTCTTGGGACCCGGGTATTCCTTTTTCCGAGATAGGGAAATTATTCAGCAGTATCCGATGGAACAGAATAGCAAAAATAATACGTTAATTAATATATCAACAGATCGGTATCACAACTTCAGCAGCGAGCTGTGTAAATTGATATATTATTTGCCCTCCCTTTATAAAAAGGCAGCAATGTTTGTTTAACCAACCATACACTAGCTTAAGTTTTAACTTAATCGGGACCAGACGCAGGCAGGGGGGCTTTATTTAAAGAAACTTTATGGAATAATTTATATTAGAAAATTATATAGAATCCGTTTTACTGCCTTTTAAAGGCACTGCACGGGTAATTAGTAGAAAATTATGAAATCAAAAAAACCTTTTATAAAATTCTCAACTATTAGAGCGCTAGTCTTTAATTTGGTGATAGTTATATTTATACAATCTTTTTTTATACAGGGTTACGGAACACCAACGGGTTCTATGGAAAGAACCATAATGATTGGTGATAAAATGTTTTTTAATCAGTTCATTTACGGAGCAAGCTCACCAAGAACCATACCTTTTACAGGTATAAAGCTGCCTTATTTCCATTTACCCGGCATAAGGGAACCGAAACGCGGAGATATTGTAAATTTTGAATTCCCCGGCATGAGAGATGAAGTTAAGCCCCCGGAATATGTTTTATACTTGAAGCGAATTGTTGGTGAACCCGGTGATAAAATCCAGGTTACGGCAGGTAAACTGTTTGTAAACGATATACCCTATCCTAATCCCGAGAATTCTGTAATAAATAAATCTGCGTTAACACCTAATACACCCAATCCTATGATTTTTCCGAAAGGAAGTCAATGGAATGAAGATAATTATGGCCCGCTCTTTGTTCCTAAGAAGGGAGATGTAATAAATTTAAATGAGAATAATTTTGAGAAATGGAATACATTCATCGCAAGAGAAGGGCATAATATTATAATTGTGAACGGTAAAGTATTAATAGACGGCAATGAAACCGATAAATACGTTATCGAAAAGAATTATTATTTTATGATGGGTGATAACCGTTCAAATTCGCTCGATAGCCGTTACTGGGGTTTCGTTCCGCGTGAGAATATACTTGGCAAAGCTTTGATAACTTACTGGAGCTGGGATTCAAATATTCCGTTTTCAGATTTTGGTGATTTGATAGGTTCAATACGATGGGAGAGGATTGGGAAGCTGATAAAGTAACATTTCTCCAGCCATGAGTAACTAATACGAAGCAAATCTCAAATTAGAAATAAATAACATTATTTCAAAAGTTCAAATCCCAAAGCTAAAATTTCAAATCAATATTAAAATTCAAAAGACGAACGAATAACGATATTCTACAAGCTTTAAATATGTTACTATTTACCTTCAAATTAAAATATTTTAAACTTTGAACCTTGAAATTAAATGTCGGGTATTTACATACATATTCCTTTCTGCGATACTAAATGCATTTATTGTGATTTCTATTCTATAACAAACCATACACATAAAGACGAATTTATTTCTTCATTGATAAAAGAAATTAATTCTTCTGCAAAACACTTCCATAATAATAAATTCGATACAATTTATTTTGGCGGGGGCACACCATCGCTTTTGAGTTATGTTGACTTTATCAGAATCTTCGATACGTTAAATACTTCATTAAACATAGCCGGCAATTCCGAAGTTACTATAGAAGCTAATCCCGGCACCCTTAATAAACAAAAACTGGCTGAATTTAAAAAATTACCCATAAACAGGCTTAGCTTTGGTGTGCAGTCGTTTAATGATGATGATTTGAAATTTTTAACACGTATTCATAATTCACAAACGGCTGAATGTGCGGTTAAGCATGCTCAGGATGCAGGATATGAAAATATCAGTATTGACCTGATTTTTGCATTACCGAACCAGACAATTGAAGGGTGGCAGTCTAATCTGAATAAAACAATCGATTTGAATATTAAGCATATCTCGGCGTATTCGCTGATATTTGAAGACGGAACTCCGCTGATGAGTATGAAAGTTATTGGATGTGTGCAGCAGGCAGATGAGTTACTGGAATGCGAAATGTATCTACATACAATCGAATTCTTGCAGGCAAACGGTTTAAGCCAATATGAAGTTTCCAATTTTGCAAAGCCGGGCTATGAATGCAGACATAATCTTAAATACTGGAACCATGAAGAATATGTTGGGTATGGTCCTTCGGCTGCATCGTTTATTAAAAACCAAAGGTGGGTGAATGTTAGAAATTTAAATACATATCTTAAACGTGTTAATTCAGGTGAAACAGTTTACGATAAGATTGAATATATCGGCAGGGATAAATCGATTTATGAATATATATATTTAGGACTAAGAGGGAATGGAATTGATTTGGGGAGATTTAATGAAAAATATAAAACAGATTTTAAGCAAACTTATAAAAAGCCATTCGATTTACTCATCTCGAATCAACTGGCAACATTTAACAACAACATTCTAAAGCTTACACCAAAAGGATACGCTCTTTGTGATGAAATAATTGCAAGCTATTTTTGAAAAATCAAAAATCAAAAATTAAAAATACAAATCAAAGATAAAAAAGTATTAGTAGGTTTAAAAATATTTTTATACCTGCTACATTCGACTTACATTTTCAATCAGTATTCTTCAATCTTCAATCTTTAATCTTTAATCTTTAATCTTTAATCTTTAATCTACCATCACCAGAACCATTTCTTTGAGTTATAAACTGCATCGCCAAACTTAATCATAAATTTCATTTCATCATCCGATAAAGGTCCGTCATTTAATGATTTCAGGTTTTCTTCGAGCTGTTTTTCGTTTGTTGGTGCTGTAAGCACAACATGAACATTCGGATTTGACAGGACAAACCTGTAACATTGACCTGCTGTGGGTATCTGTCCGTCTTTTGGCCAATTCTTTGGACGTTTGAGCAAATATCGCCATCTCGTAGCTGTATAACTGACTATGCCGGGATTATGCGGTTTAAGATAGGGGAATATATCCTTTTCGGCACCGCGGTGTGCTGCATTGTATCTGAGCATAAATGTGTCAATTTCACCTTCCTGTGCAAGCTTGCCGATTAGTTTTCGGTGGTGGCACGAAATTGAGGTAAAACGTACTTTCCCGGTTTCCTTTAGTGCAAGAAGCTCATCCTTTATCTGTTCCGGAAACTGTTTTTCTTTATAGATACCAAGATAGTGGAATATATCAATATACTCGGTTTGCAGTTGTTTGAGTCTGTGTTCAAGTGATTTTTTAAGATTTTGAGAGTAAAGAAGCAAATTACCTGCTCCGGTTGCTATTATAAACTGCTCACGCCTGCCTTTCATAACATCACGCAGTACTTTTATCATCTGGCTGTCTATAACGAACAGGAAAAAGTAATTAATACCTTCATCTATTGCTTTATAAATGGTTTCCTTGCCGGGACGGTAGGTTGCTGAAAGTCCTAAACGGTGGACTTTTAATCCTGTTCTGCCAAGGGTGGTGTGGGTGAAATAATCATTCATTATCTGAATATTTAGTTATTCAAAATGTATTTTCAAATTAAAGTTCATTGTTTAAAGATTAAATTCAAAAAAATACAGCAATGATTAATAAGTTCTATTGTATCATCAGATTTATATATTTAATTTAGTTATGCAAATTGAAGTAACTATTAAATAATTTTAATTTGACACTTATGAAAGGAGGAACGTCATGAAGAAATATTTGCCGCTTCTGTTAATCATTTCTTTGTTTTTCTTTAATATTAATTATCTTAAAGCTCAATTTTTTTGGGTAGAAAGAAACTCAGGTGTTAGTACAGAGCTTACATCAGTTTCGAACATAAACTCTATTAACGCCTACGTTTGCGGTGTTAATGGAATTGTATTAAAGACTTCAAACACAGGTCTGAATTGGATAAATGTCGGCGTAAATGGTATCCCTTCAAATGTAAATTTAACCAATATTTTTGCTTATGACTTGTCTTTAGTATTTACAATTGGCTTTTACGGTCCAATTTACTATTTATTCAGAAGTTCTAACGGTGGTAATAACTGGACTGTAAGTACTCAGTTGAATATTCCAATACGTTCCGTGTGGATGACATCTGCATCAAACGGATTCTTGGTTGGTGATCCAGCTGGTAATAGGTGGTCTCTTCGAAAAACTACAACAGGTGGTGTAAGCTGGGACTCAACCGGGCTGTATCTTCCACAATCAGGTTCAGAGATGGGTATTAATAATTCTTTGTGGGTATCAGGAAGTAAAATCTGGTTTGGGACTAATAACTCAAGAATTTACTATTCCTCTAATAGCGGCACGAACTGGATAGTTCAATCATCTGCACCAGTTACGTCCGTTATTAGTATTTGGTTTCGGGCTGTTATTCCGAATGTCGGATATGCATCAGGTGTTACAGGCTTACTAAAATCTACAAATGATGGTTTGAACTGGCAGCAGCTTTCAAATACAATTGGAACCGGTTTTTTTAATTCAGCACTTGGGATAACAAATATGTCGTACGTATGCTTATATCTAAGAAGCAGCAGCAATGTTTACTTTTCAGGTGATGGCGGTAACAGCTGGTTCGTACAATATACAGCACCTTCAGGAACTTACACACATTTTTCTCACGCACGCTCCGGCTCGACCATGGGACCTGGTGTTGTATATGCAGTTAGAAATAATGGCGGGATTTCATCTTTAACGGCATTTATTAATGGTGTTACGCTTATCAGCAATGAAATACCTTCTGCATTTATGCTTTACCAGAATTATCCGAATCCATTTAATCCTGTTACAAGAATAAAATTTAACATACCACGTTTGCGTTCTTCCAATTCAGGTGAAGTTAAAGGAGCATTGGTAATACTCAAAATATTCGATGTTACAGGAAGAGAGGTTTTTGAACTAGTAAATGAGATTATTCAACCCGGTGTTTACAGTGATGAGTGGGACGGAACAAATTATCCTTCAGGGATTTATTTCTACCAGCTTTCTATTATCAACCCTGGTTATGAAAATACAGGCGTTGTAGAATACAGGGAAACAAAAAAATTAGTTCTTCTTAAATAGGATTAAAATCACTTTATTTTATCATAAAATGCAATGATGAAACTTTTCATTTATTTTACTATATTAACATAATTGGTAATTCAAATTTAAAACCATGAAATTATTAATTACATTTATTTTATTTTCAGTAAGCGTTCAATTTTTATTTGCACAAAACAGCTTCGAAGATTTATTCAAAGCACCTATGGAACGGCAGAGGGAATCGGTTATATACCCGGTTCCGGGACCCATAGAAACTAATCCTCCATCATCAGTTTTATTTTTTAATATTAATATTACACAAAATGCTGCACCGCAGAATGAACCTTCTGTTGGTATCAGCCGCAAAGACCCCAACAGGGTAGTTGCTGCCTGGCGCGATTTCCGTTACGGAGTTGACCCTAATGCAAACCGCAGGGTAGGGTATAGTTATTCGACTAACGGCGGATTAACGTGGTCTTACCCCGTGATACTTGATTCTATGCTTCTGCCGAATTTAACACGTAACAGCGACCCGGTTGTTATTACCGATACAGCCGGCAATTTTTACATTTCAGTAATTGCAATTTCACCACAGGGAGGTAATTTAACCCTTGCAGTTTATAAATCAACAAATGGTGGTATAACTTTTCCAAATGCATATATTGCAGCACAAGCCGGTTCTGAAGATAAAGAATGGATAACTGCCGATCTTACACAAGGGAGTCCTTATCTTAATACACTTTATATTACATGGACAAGGTTTTCGGGCGGCAACGGAATAAAGCTGGTTAAATCGACCAATGGCGGTGTTAACTGGACAACTACACCAATCAGCGTGAGTGATGTTACCAGTAACGTGCAGGGTTCGAATGTCTCGGTAGCGAGGAATGGTAATGTTTATGTAACATGGCTTGGATACGGAGCGAATGCAAGTGTAATGTTTGACCGTTCAACAAACGGCGGAACCTCTTTTGGAACGGATATTACTATTTCTTCAGGTGTATTTCCCTCCGGTTTGCCGAATAATGTGGGCACATTCCCTTTTATTGACGTAGATAGAAGCACGGGACCCAGAAGCGGATGGATTTATGTAACTTTTGCAGATAACCGTAACGGTGACTGCGATGTGTTTTTATGCCATTCAACAAATTCAGGATTGAACTGGTCAGCTCCTGTAAGGGTGAATAACGACCCTATTAACAACGGTAAAATCCAATACTGGCCATCGATTGCTGTTAATGAAACAGGCAGGATTTCTATTATATATATGGATACAAGGAACACACCTAATAATACAATTATTGAGGCATGGCTTGCACGTTCTACCGACGGCGGCACAACGTTTTTTAACGAGCTTATCAGCTCCGAACAATCACCAACAAGTATCCCCGGAACCAATGTCCGTTTTGGTGATTATATAGATATAGATTACTTAGGCCAGAATGTTGTTCCTGTATGGACAGATGAGCGGCTGGGCGGGTTTAACCAGGAAATCTTTACGTCTGAAATTTCGGATATCCTTGGAATAGAACCGGTTGCAAATTCATTTCCCGATAAATTTGAATTATACCAGAATTATCCAAATCCGTTTAACCCGGTAACAAAAATAAAATTTGGTGTTCCTAATTCCCCAAACAAGGGGTTGCCCGCCAGCCAGCGGGTTCAAATAATTGTGTTTGATATTTTGGGACGTGAAGTTGCTACCATTGTTAATCAGCAGCTAAATCCGGGAATTTATGAAATTGAGTGGAATGGGAAAAATTATCCAAGCGGAACATATTTTTATACACTTACAATGGATGGATATAAAGAAACTAAAGCAATGGTACTATTAAAATAAAATTAATGTAGTTATAAAAAAATCCCCCTCAGTATGCGGGGGATTTTTGTCTCCATCCTTATCAGATGTTATATAAGCTTATTTCTCCAAAGTCTCTTCCTTGAGATCTTCTTTTTCAGAGGTGGTGTTTTTTTCAGAATCTTCTTTAACAGCGTCAACAAATATAAGTGAATCTTCACCTTTCTTATACTTTACCTTTATTTTAGAGCCCTCTTTAAAAGTTCCTTTAAGGATCTCTTCCGAAATCGGGTCTTCAACGTATTTTTGCACTGCCCTTCTAAGAGGCCTTGCTCCGAACTTCGGGTCGTAACCTTTATCTACCAGGAATTCTTTTGCCTCTGGAGTAAATTCGAATTCTATTCCAAGCGATGAAATCCTGCCGAGCAATTCTTTTGTGGTAATATCGATGATATTGAAAATATCGTCCCTTTCAAGCTGACGGAATGTTATTAAATCATCAATCCTGTTTAAAAATTCAGGACTGAAAACCCGTTTTACCGAATCTTCGATTGTAGATTTCATCTTGTCATATTTACCTTTTTCGTCAGTTAATCCGAATCCCATTGAGCCGATTGCTTTTATATCTTTTGTACCGATATTCGATGTCATTATCAAAATAGTATTTTTGAAGTCTACCCGTCTGCCGAGACTGTCGGTTAATACACCTTCATCAAGCACCTGCAGAAGTATATTGAAAATATCGGGGTGTGCTTTTTCTATTTCGTCTAAAAGCACTACCGAATAGGGTTTTCTTCTGACTTTTTCCGTAAGCTGTCCGCCTTCTTCATATCCCACGTATCCCGGAGGTGCGCCAACAAGCCTTGAAACATTAAACTTCTCCATATACTCGCTCATGTCAATACGAACCAGGTTTTCCTCGCTATCGAATAGGAACTTTGCAAGCACTTTTGCCATCTCAGTTTTACCTACACCTGTTGGTCCCAGGAATACGAATGAACCGATTGGACGGTTTGGGTCTTTAAGCCCTGCACGTGTGCGGCGTATTGCCTTTGCAAGCTTCTCAATAGCTTCATCCTGTCCTACAATAAATTTCTTTAGTCCATCTTCCATTTTTACAAGCTTCTCTGATTCTGATTGTGCAACCTTTGTTACAGGAATGCCTGTCATCATAGCTACAACTTCGGCAACGTTTTCTTCGGTTACTTCGTGTATTATACTTTGTGATTTAACTTCCCAGTCAAGTTTAGCTTGTTCAAGTTCCTGCTGCAGGTGTTTTTCCTCATCTCTCAGCTTTGCAGCTTCTTCGAAATTCTGGTTCTTAACCACCTGGTTCTTTTGGTGTTTTACACGCTCAATTTCAGCTTCGAGTTTGACGATATTTTCAGGGACAACGATGTTCGCGAGGTGAACGCGTGAGCCCGCTTCATCCATAACATCTATGGCTTTATCGGGCAGATACCTGTCGGTAATATATCTTGAACTCAGCTTTACAGCACCTTCTATTGCTTTATCGGAATAATGAACATTGTGATGTTCTTCGTATTTGTGTTTAATGTTCAAAAGTATCTGTATAGTTTCTTCTTCTGTGGTCGGGTCAATAATTATTTTCTGGAATCTTCTGTCTAGTGCTCCGTCTTTTTCAATATACTGGCGGTATTCGTCCAGTGTTGTGGCGCCTATGCATTGCAGATCGCCCCTTGCAAGTGCGGGTTTGAAAATATTCGAAGCGTCAAGCGAACCGGATGCACCGCCTGCACCAACAATTGTGTGAAGCTCGTCTATAAATAATATTACATCGCGGGCTTTCTCAAGTTCATTCATAATTGCCTTCATACGTTCTTCGAATTGACCGCGGTATTTTGTGCCCGCTACAATTGAGGCAAGGTCAAGCGTTACAACACGCTTATCGTGCAGGACACGTGAAACTTTTTTCTGTATTATTCTTGTTGCAAGACCTTCGGCAATTGCGGTTTTGCCAACTCCGGGTTCACCTATAAGTACAGGATTATTTTTCTTTCTGCGGCTCAATACCTGTGCAACACGTTCTATTTCTTTTTCCCTGCCAACAATGGGGTCAAGCTTATCTTCCACTGCAAGCTTTGTTAAATCCCTACCGAAATTATCGAGTACCGGTGTTTTTGAACGCTCCGCCGTTTTCTTTTCTGATGCTGATTGTTTTTGCGGCTGTGGTGATGATTTACCGCTCAATATATTCTGCAATTCTTCTTTTACTACTTCATAAGTGATGCCGAACTGCTGGAGTATCTGTGATGCAAGATTATCGTCTTCCCTTAGTATCGAAAGGAGCAGATGCTCGGTTCCTATTACGTCCGATTTGAATATTTTTGCTTCAAGATATGTTATTTTAAGTACTTTTTCGGCTTGTTTGGTAAGGGGTATGTTGCCAACAGTTAACGTGGTACCGGATTGGCGGACGGTATCTTCAACTGTTTTTTTTATTTTATGGACATCTTTGCCAAGATTTTTAAAGATCTTTATAGCTATCCCTTCACCTTCCCTTATTATGCCAAGCAGAAGGTGTTCGGTTCCTATATAATCGTGTCCAAGGCGTATAGCTTCTTCCCTGCTTAAACGAATCACATCCTGTACACGGTTCGAGAAATTACTTTCCATTTATATTAAATTCCTGATTATTTAATTGTTAAATGTTCAAATTCTGTCCAAAATTAAGCTAAAATCCATTTATAATCAATTAATGCATATTACACATTTCGCTATAGATATAAACATTAATTTTATTAAAAATAATTCATTTAGTTGTAAAATAAATATCACTATAAAGTAATCATGTTAAAAAAAGCCTGTTAGAATGCTAACTAACAGGCTTTTTAGACTTCACTCGTGCCACCTTGAGTATTTGGTGTTACACGAATATTAGCAATTCTAATAAGTCGGTTTAAAGCTTTTAAGCATCTTTAATGCAGTATCGAAGGCGTCGGAGCGGTAGTTTATCCAAATATACATACTGTTTGAGTTGTAGGTTGGATGAACCAGAAGCAATAAGGTTGCCGGAAGGTCATTAGACCTTTTTTTACCATCAATATACACACCCCAGTATCCGTTAAGGTCTTCCATTTCGTTTACATTATCGAAACCATACACGCCGCTGTCATAAGCCCAGTCTTCCAGTTTTCTCCTCATTTTGCTGAATGAAAGATACTCACCTTTACGCGGGTAAATGGTTAGTCTTATATCATCATCGCCGGCATCGAATTTATCTATATTATTTTCATAGACAGTGAAGGTTTTAGGGATTTCAAATTTCATGCTGTAATCGTCCCAGGTATACTTGGTCATTGGCTGAGCAAAAAGTGTGCTGCCTACCAGAAAAAGAGCAAAGATAAATGCTGTAAAAAGTAAGTTCTGTTTTTTCATTTTTCCTCCGGTTTTAGTTTAATTGATAATATTATAAAAATTGTTAAGTCGGGTTACAATAATATTCAAATTTATTTAATAAAACATCTCTCTTCAACTCTGTATTTATTCCCTATAAAAAACAATCTTTAATTCTTTCCGGGTACTGCTTTTTCTAAATGGAATCTCACGATTGTATGACTTATTAGAATTGCAATAAGCGAACCTGTAATTACATCACTCCACCAGTGCTGGTCATGGTATATTCTGCTTAAAGCGCATATAACAGCAAACATATATAAGAGTATTTTTAAATATTTGTTTTTAATGTAAGCAGCTAATGCAATTGTTAATGCAAAACCAACCTGTGCATGACCCGAAAAATATGAGAACTGATCGTTGCCTGTGAGATTCCATCCGTCAAAAGAAAGGTCACCTTTACCTGTGTATGGTCTCCATCGTCCGCAGGTTGATTTGAATATTAATGTTAAAATGCCGGATAGACAATAAGTTATTCCAACCAGCAAGCCCGTATCACGTATTTTATCATATCTTAATAATAAACCTGTTAAATATAATCCCCCAAATAAATAAAGAGTTGGCTGACCGCTGCCATACCATCTCCCAAAAGTAAAAATGTGGTCAATAAACTTATTGTTTATTCCGATAAATAATGAACGTATTGCAGGGTCAAGGTAGAATGATGAAATAATGAAAACGACTGCAGCGATAGATATACCCCAGTGATTTGTAAGCCATGCAAATGAAACAGGGTATACACTTTTTATATCAGACCAAAGCTGTTTTAAGTCTTTTATTAAATTATGCTTCATCAATAAGCAATTATACCAAGTAATCTATAAATTCAAAATACTAAGCATCAAATCCTTAATAAATCCTAAAACTATCAAAGTTCAGCACTCGGGATATAAACAAATATTACGAAAAAAATCCTGAAAAATCTTCAATCTATAATCTTTAATCTATTATCTATTATATTTGTTATTGTGTATAAATTTAATCCTATAGAAATAATCAGGAAAAAGCGTGATGGCTTAAAGCTTACACCTTCCGAGATTAAAAAGTTCATACAAGGCTTTATGAAAGGAAGTGTACATGATTATCAGGTAGCTGCATTTTTAATGGCTGTTTACAATAAAGGTTTGGATGATGAAGAAACTATTGCTCTAACCGAATCCTACATCGAATCAGGCGAAAAAGTTGACCTTTCATACATTAATAAATTTAAAATTGACAAACATTCTACAGGCGGTGTTGGTGATAAAACTTCGCTAATACTTGCACCTTTGCTTGCCTGTTTCGATGTTGTTGTCCCCATGATGAGCGGCAGGGGTTTAGGGCATACCGGCGGAACACTCGATAAGCTCGAGTCAATTCCGGGGTTTAATATAAATCTCTCAATTAATGAATTTAAACGGGTACTTGAAAGCATCGGTGTTTGTATGATTGGACAAACTGAGTCTTTAACACCTGCAGATAAGAAGATTTACGAGTTAAGAGACGTTACAGCAACAGTTGAAAATATAAGTCTTATTACAGCGAGCATTGTTAGTAAAAAGATAGCTGAAGGTTCGGATGGAATAGTATATAATGTTAAGGTTGGAAAGGGTTCTACTTTACCAAGTTACGAGAGTTCTAAGGAACTTGCTCTGAAACTTCTTGATGTTACGCGGAAATTCGGGAAAAAAGCGATTGCTGTGCTCACAGAAATGGATTCACCTTTGGGATATGCAGCAGGAAACTGGTGTGAAGTTGAAGAATGCATTGCTGTTATGAACCAGACCTCAAAAAAGAATTTGCTTTCATCTGACCTGATAGAAGTTACCTTAAACCTTGCCGGGGCTATGCTTATGCTTGCAGGTAAATGCAGCTCTGTTGAAGAAGGAACAGTTACTGCCGGTTCTAAACTTCTAAACGGTGAATGCTTTGAAAAATTCATTGAACTTGTCCATATTCAGCACGGGGATACTAAATTTATCAAGAATCCGCATCTTTATCCAAAAGCTAATTATAGCTGTGATGTCACAGCTGAAGTTTCAGGTTATATTAAGGAACTGGATGCATTTAAAATTGGCATTGCTGCTGTAAACCTAGGCTGCGGCAGAAAGAAAGTTGATGATAAAATTGACTATTCTGCCGGTATTAAGTTAAAAAAGAAACCGGGAGAATACATCCAAAAAGGTGAAACGATAATGGTAGCCGAAGCTGAATCAATTGATAAAATTGAACATGCATTAGAATATCTGCAGAAGTCGGCAGTTATTTCAGATAAGCCTGTGGAAGTGAAAAGTAAAATACTGCACGTAATTGATTAAGACTTTCATTAAAATTCTAACCTCACTCATATTTCTTTCGCTGATTCTTTATTTTTTCATAATTTATGTTTTGCCAAGGCTATCGGAGAAAGAATTGCGCGAGAAACGGGATAATATATATTTTGTCCGTAAAGTAATTGACGGCGATACATTTGAGATCGATTTAAAGGATGATAAAGGTAAATACTACCGTGTTAGAATGCTTGGGATTGATACGCCGGAGAAGTTTGAATCGGATAAGCTAAACCGTGACGTTAACAGGACTAAACAGGATAAAAAAACACTTCAGAAGCTTGGGGAACTTGCAAGCGAATTCACACAAAATTTAATAGAAGGTAAAAACGTCCACCTGGTTCCCGAAAAAAACTACGAAGATAAAGATAAATACGGCCGTCTGCTCAGGTATGTATATCTTGAGGATGGTACTTTTGTTAATAAAAAAATAATAGAAGATGGCTATGCTTATGCTTACAGAAGGTTTAATATATCCAGGCTGGATGAATTCATCAAGGCTGAAAAAACAGCACGTGAAACGAGGCGAGGATTATGGGGTGAAGTAGAAGGGTTAAAACAATTTAATGAAAATAAAGAAAATAAAACAGATTCTATACCGGATAAACGGAAAGAAAAGAAGCGTTAGAAATAAAGCAGGTTTATTTTTTAAATATAAATAATTATTTTTAGTAAAACTTAATTTGCATATAGGAGGAAACATGCAGAAATTTAAAATCACCTTATCATTTCTTTCTTTATTGATAGTTTTTTCATCCTGTTCAAAATTAAAGGATATCACGAGCAGTGACAGACTTTATTTTTGTGAGAAATACATTTCATCGACCGATAAATGCGAAGGCGAAAGCACTAAATATACAACAGGGACATTAACTGTGATGATAAAGCTTTCTAAGCCAATCGGTGTATCGGAGGTTGATATTAACATTACAGATTTATCGTCGGGAAAAGCTGTTGATACTTATCCGTTTACAACCCCAAGCACTGAAGATTATATTTATTTTGACGGTGTAGATTTCAAAGAACCGGGAAAATACAGAGTAAGCTGTCTTAAAAAGGATGGTACTGTTATAGTTTCAAACGAGATTGAGATTGTAAGCAAATAAATAGCATAAATAAGTCACTTATGATATTTAAGTATGAAGCGTGCGTTGGTATTATTTGTGTTTATTAATCTCTTCTCTGTAAAGAGTAACTCTCAGACATATATTAAACAATTACTCGACGAACTGGGTTATACAGCCAGATCATATTTATTGGCAGCTAACAGACCGGGTTACGGAGTAAGTACATATATAACCCCTAAGAACAAGGTAGGATTCGGAATTTATACATCATTTTCAGACGATTTGATTTCGGTCCCTTTTTCGTTTAGTTACGGAGTATTTAAAAACATGGAATTTTTTACAGGCATAGATTTATATACTCAATCTTATAATTTTGCGGGGAGTAAAGTGAGTGGTGTAGGAGATGCACACTTGGGAATTAAATACCGTTTCCAGCACTCAAAATTGTTTGAACATGCATTTCAAACCGTGTTTAAATTACCGACAGCAAGGTATTCAGATGAATTGGGAACAGGATATGTTGATTTCCATTTTGGTTTTGCACAGACTTTTAGTTATATAAATTTTGCTAATGATTTGAGTTTTCAGTTCAGTCTGCTGCATCGTAAAAGATTTAATGGGACATCAAGACGTCTTCCGGTATTATTGCAGGAAGCAATAGACAGCATAAAAAATGTTTATAATTATAAATATGAACCGGAAATTAGTATATCTATTACCCCATCATATAGTTTTAACGAAAATATATACATTTATACCGGTATCGATTTTAGCAGGAATATGAAGCTGGATTATAATTCGTCAGATGTTTTTTTTGGCATTGGTTATGCATTTTCGGAGTATTTCAGCCTGAGCACAGGCGGTTCAGTTTCGATTTTGAACGTAAACGGCTGGACTATAAGCCTGGGTGCTGATTTTGAATATTAGTAAATTTTGCTCTCTTTTTTTTAAAAAGTTATTATTAAGTTCGTATAACATTGAAGCTTCTTCGAGAAAGGTTATTTGTTTTTATTATCTCTTACTTTTTAACAATTAATTAATAATCTTTCTTTAAGGAGGAGAAATGAAACTATTACTTTCAACTATTATTGCTGCTGTTATTTTCTTCCTGTTAGGATGGCTTTTATACGGAGTCATTTTAATGGGGATGGAACTTTACACAAAAGGTTACGCTGCTGTAACCAGGGGTGAAGATACGAAAATGTGGGCGATAGCAGTCGGGTGCTTAACAGAAGCATTCTTTCTTGCGTTGATATATCCGAAATTTTACAAGGGCGGGTCACCTGCTTCGGAAGGTTTTAAATTTGGTCTATACATGTGCCTGTTGCTTTGTGTCCCGTATGTATTCTATATGTGGGGCAATATGACTGTTACTTGGCAGGCTGTAATTGCCGATGCAATTGCAATGATAATTAATACGTTCATTGCTTGTATGGCAATTGGATTAGTTTATGGTAAAATAGAGAAGCCGGCTGCATAAGTACCTGTTTGAATTTATGCATACCCCGAACTACGCCTCTAAAACGGGCGGGTACGGGGTATTTTATTGCCTGAATTCTCTACCGAATTAGATATTACATATTGTTATATTACATTTCATTTATTATTGTTTAAGAAATTTTAGCTGTTTACTTAACCTTTGATGTTTGAAAGATTTATTGCTAAAAGATACCTTATTTCTAAAAAAAGTATCCAGTTTATTACTATTATAACCTTTATCTCTATAATTGGGATTACGGTTGGTGTTGCTGCACTTCTGGCTGTTCTGTCTGTATTCAACGGATTTAATAAGCACGTTACTACAATTTTAACAGGATTTGATCCCCATTTACGTATTTTACCTTCCGGCAGAAGTACAATGACCGAGTATCGGGATTTAACAGAAAAATTATTATCTGAATCTTCTATTAAAGGTTTTGCACCATATACACTGAATAAAGGTGTAATTTCATCTAAAAAGAATAATGTTGTTGTGTTTATTAAGGGAGTTGATGATAATAATATCGAAAAGATTTCAGGTGTGAAAGATAAAATTGAAGCTGGTGAATTTAAATATTACGATGACGAAAAATACGGAGGTATAATTCTGGGAATTAATTTGATGGGTAAGCTTGGAGTTAAATTATATGACACTCTCAGTGTGATGAGCCCCGCTGGTATGGAAAAAGCATTGACGCAGATTGTACAACCTAAAATTCTACGATTTGTTATAAGAGGTATTTTCGATATCGATAACAGGGATTATGATAAAATGTATGCATTTATTTCAATTCCTTATTCACAAAAGCTATTTGAACTTGCTGAAGGCGTAAACGGAATAGATGTAAGACTTGATAATATTAATAAATCGGAAGATGTGAAAGAATACCTGCAGTCACAGACAGGCAGCAAATACAGAATTGAAACCTGGTATGAGCTGCATCAGGAATTATACTCAGTAATGAAAGCTGAGCGATTCACTGCTTATATAATACTATCAATAATTATAGCTGTGGCTTCATTCAGCATAGCAGGTTCACTTACTATGACCGTTATCGAAAAGAAACGTGATATTGGGATATTAAAAGCGATGGGTTCCAATAATAAAAGCATTATCAGGATATTTATGTATGAAGGGATTCTTATTGGGATTTGGGGAACAATAGCAGGCTGTTTACTTGGATTTTTAATATGTATTCTGCAAATCAAATTTAAATTATTTCAGCTTGATCCTACTGTTTATGCACCGCTTGATGCTTTACCTATCGATATCAGGTGGGCGGATTATTTATACGTTAGCGCAGCTTCTATGCTGCTTGCGTTTATTGCTTCTTTATATCCGGCTCTTAAAGCGGCACGACAGGCTCCTATAGAAGCAATAAGATGGGAGTAATTTAACGGATAATTATGAATTTACAAAAATGATAAAACAGAATTATTATAACTGCAGACTTTATGCCTGCGTTACTTAAATAATAGAAAATATGAGCAATATTCTAATTGAAGTAAAAGATTTAGTAAAAGAATATGAAGTTTCAAAGGGTAAGTATTTACGAGTCCTTAACGGAATTAATTTACAGATTTCAGAGGGTGAAATAGCTTCACTGGTTGGACCATCCGGTGCTGGCAAGAGTACTTTGCTCCACCTGATAGGTACTCTGGACTCACCTACATCAGGTGAGGTATTGTATGAAGGTGAAAGGGTATTCGAGCTAAGCAGCGACAGACTATCCAAATTCCGTAACACAAAGATCGGATTTGTTTTTCAGTTTCACCATCTTTTACCTGAATTTACTGCGCTTGAAAATGTTGCAATTGCAGCAATGATTTCAGGAAAAACATTAAAGGATGTGACTGAAGATGCAACTAATATTTTAAAAGATGTAGGACTAAGTGAAAGGATTCAGCATAAACCTGCTGAACTATCGGGAGGAGAGGCACAGCGTGTTGCAATTGCAAGAGCTCTTATCAACAGACCGAAAGTTATACTTGCCGATGAACCCACCGGTAACCTCGATACGCATACAAGCGAGGAGGTTATGAAACTTATGCTGAATTTAAGAAAAAAATACAACCAGACATTTGTTATCGTTACTCATAACGAAAAATTTGCTTCTATGACAGACAGAACCTTAAAAATTGTTGACGGAAGAATAATATAGATAATTAATGAAAAGATTAGCTGAAATTGTTCTGCTTTGTTTTCTTATTATTAATGCGTATTCACAGGATTCTGTCAAGACTAAAATTAAGTCTGATACTATTCCCAAAAAACAGGAGATTATACTCAGTAAATTAACTTACCGTTTAATCGAAAATATAAATCCTGACACTGTTTCACGTAATACTATACTCTGGCTGCCTTTAAAAAGCATCGAGCAGCTATTTCAGTATCTGCCCGGTTTTTACCTGAAATATATGGATATCGGACAGGTAAATCCGCTAACATATAACCAGCTTGATGCAAAATTTATTGCATTAATAAAAAACGATAGACTGATGAATGACTTGCTTGACGGTTTGCCGGATTTAAATTTAATTTCTGCAAATGAGATTGATGTAATTGAAACCAACGGTTTCGGATCTTCACAATACAAATATCCCGTAAGTGTAAACGTTATAGAAAGGCAGATATACAGAAACAGGCCATTTACGGAAATCAGTTACACATTAGACCGTTACGAACATAACTATCTGAACGGAAATTTCCATAAAAACTTTTTTGGTAAGTTCAATTTCAATTTCGGGATTACAAAGCATTCGTATGACGGGAAATATATAAATTCCGATTTTGATAAATGGCAGGGCAGGTTCCATTTAAATTATATAGGCAGTAAAATATTTAATTCATTTCTGTATGTTAATTATACTAAGATACAACGCGGCTTAAACGGGGGATTAGATCCGCTAAAAAACAATATAAATAATAATGATTCGTTGATGAACAGCATTGCGGTGGTCAGAAATCCCGATGCTTACGAAATAAGAACACGATTTGATATTGATTTAGGAGTAATTTTTAAGACATCAAAAAAGAAGGATGATTACTTAAAATTGCAGTTATTTACAAGCAATATGTTCCGTGAATACAGAGATGAAGAAAACCGACCCACACCAAACGGAATCCTGATTAAAGATAATTCCCATTGGATAGATTACGGAGCAAAACTTAACCTTGTTTATGGTTTTAATATTACTAAATCATTAAAAATAACTTCAACAACCGAAACTGAATATAATAAAGACTTAATAAAAACTAATTTATTTTCTTTAAACCGTTCTGAGAGAATATTTTTAAAACAATCGGTGACAGGTGATGCAGGCATGTTTAAATTAAACGTTTATGCTAAAACAGCCAGATTTAAATATATCAGCGATGAATTTTACAATGAATACGGTATAAAACCTATGCTTGTAATAAATACAAAAGATTCCGCTGGTTTTATATTGTACGGGGAATACCATCATGTATATAAATTGCCATCTTATAATGATTATTTTTTACACGGTCCTGCTTCACGGGTAAAATTTGATATATTAAAGGGCAGTATTAAACTTAAGAAGAGCTTTTTAGAGGTGTTAGCTGAATATTATTTTAAATTTAATATAGTGAATAACGGAATAATCTTATTTGGTAACTCTACACCTGAAAATAAAAACAATAACGGATTCAATTTTAACTTAAAAGCTGATTTATTTAATATTAATATAAATGCTAATTTAAATATTAACAATATTTCATCCTCAGATTTCTACAATACTATTCCCAAACAATTCGGTTCGGTTATTATAAGTTACAGAAATTACTTTTTTAATAAAAAATTAGATTTAAAAGTAGGTTTAAATACCCGTTTCTGGGGTGATTATTTTGCTTCTTTTTATAATGGATTTTATAACTCTTTTAACGACCAAATTTACGATAGCACAGCTTCGAGATATATAAATATTAAGGTTGATCGTGATTTTACTTTAGATTTTTTTATAATAGCTAAAATAGATAAGGCAAATTTCGGTCTGGCATTCGAGAATTTACTTGACAGGATATCATACAGTACATCAATTTATCCGAATATTGACAGAGGAGGATTGTTCAGGTTTATTTCACGGTTCTGGATTACTTGGTATTTTTTTGATTAATTAAAATTCCTGCTATAAAGTTCGTGCTATAACTATTAATTGATTTAAGTTTACCTTTTCGTACTAAAAAAACCGCTGCCTAATGAACTCTTTTTGAGAAACTGTTACTAAATGAATTTTATTAGCTCCGGCATTTATGCCGTGGAGTAAATAACCAAAAATATTTGGGCTTTAGCCAACGGAATATTCGGGGTGTCTAAAGTCACTATTTAATTAATTATCTTATCCACGGTCTAAAGGTCGTGGCACTAATAGTTAATTACCAAGAAGTTGTTTACATGCCTTAAACACCTCATCGATACTTATTTCTTTTATGCACTTAAACATTTCTTCGTTTTTATAAATGCATTTTACCGGTTTTGGGGAATTAAAGAAACAGGGGCTGCACTCAAGCTCTTTACGAACAATTATATGTTTTGATTTCCAGGGTTTAAGCTCTTCGTAATTTGTATAGCCGAATATTGCAGCTGTCGGTATTTTCAGTGCAGAAGCAAGGTGCATTAAAGCCGAATCGTTAGATACAAATAAACTGCACTTTTCCATTAATGCGAGTGTATGGTTAAGAGTTGTAAGAGGGGGTAAAAATGTAATTTCTTTAGCAGCTTTGCTTATCTTTTCGTTTACGTCCTTTTCGGTACCGAATATCAATATGCCTGCATTATACGTTTTGTTTAATAGCAAAGCCAGCTCGGCAAATTTTTCAGCTTCCCATCTTTTATTGATATGTCCTTTAAATACTGCCGAACCTGCGTGAAATCCGGCCAGAAAGCTGAATTCCGAAGAAAATATTTTTAATACTTCATCAGCATAAGTTCTGTCTTCTCCGGTAATAAATATTTCATAAGCAGGTGCGTTTTCATCTTTAATATCAGGTAATATTTTTTTTATAAGGTCAAGATTTTGTAAAACGTTATGGCGGTCTTTTTTTTCTTCTGTAAGGTCAGTGTTTAAGAAATGAAAATTTGAATATGAATAATGATTGTATTTTACTGCAATCCGGTGTTTTGCCCCTGTTAAAAAACTGATGATATTGTATTCTTTTCTGTTAGAAGGATAGGTATTGATAAAATAATCGTATCTATGCTTTCTAAGCTTCATTACTTCTGTAAAAGATTTTACCTTAGATTGATTGAGGAAGTTTATAAAATGAATAGTATTAACATTCGGATTATTGCAGTAGAGTTCACCAACCTGTTTAAACATTACAAGCAAATCTATTTCAGCCCCGGGTAATCCTTTTTTCAGAAGTGATAAAGCGGGAGAGAACATTAATGCATCCCCGATACCCGATAAAACACTGATTAGTATTTTTAGTCTTCTATTCGTTCTACGAATATTGAAATTAAAATATGACAATAGTTAAAGTTTAAATCTGTTATTATGATTTAGCCGTGGCACGGGTGAGGTTTATATTATTTAAGCAGCTCCGGATTATACTTCTTAATTTTCTCTATTTGTAAATTTGCATTCAAAGTATCGCCTCTTTGCGAATAAACCTGGTATAAGCCATAATGTGCCATTACTAAATAATCATCTCTTTCCAGTGCTTTCTGATAATACTCAAATGCTTTATCCAGATTCTTCGAATTTAGGTAAATATCTGCTATCATCTGGTAAGGTGCTCCGAAATTCAAAGGACCTTCTTCAGCCGATTTATTATATAGAGTGATGGCTTCATTAAGTTTGGTTTTATCACGCGATGTATTCATTGCCTGGTTATACAGGTTTACGTACGATTTTTTATATTTAGGGTTAAGAGGTATTTGCCTTGCTGAAGATATTTCAGTATCTGTTTTTCTTTTATAGATAAAATCGCCGAAGTTTTGTTCTCTTATAACAAAGTAATACGGGTAATAATATTTCATAAACTCATCGGATGTAAAAAGACCTCTTTCGGCAAAGGCACTGGGTTTAATACCAGTTGAAAAATATATGTAATCGGGTTTGCGGGATAGAACATAATCTACATTATACTGTCTTTCTTTCCAGCCGATTGAAGCATTTTCCGAGATTTCAGCAATTGGCTTGGGATTATGAGCTATTTCTTTATCGGTTAAGCCAAGCATGTCTATTAAAATTGTCTCCGAATAGTATGAAACCGCCCCGATAGTTGATGCTGCAACCGTTAACTGTTTACCGGCAGAATGCTGTTTATCTTTTAGCCATAAACCGCTGAGCTTCATTTTTTCTACTAATCCGTTTTCAAGTTCGCTGTAACGTTTTATGGATTCGTGAGGTATCTTGTAACTAACATAAGCAATAATAATACATGTTACCAAAGCAATTCCGGTAATAGTACTTTCTTTGGAATTTTTAAAAATGATTGTTGTCAGCTGTATAATTCCGCCTGTAACAAGAATGTAAAAAACCGGCATCACAGGTACAAAAAACCGGTTTGGTCTTAGTACATCTCCTCCAATATATATTATGTAGAAAGAATATATAAAAAATACTATCAAAAGGTAAAAATACTCCGGAAATTTCGCTTTTTCCCTCAGGTTTAAGAGTGTTAGTAATATTAAAATGCCATAAAGACCGTAAGTTTTAGAGAAATCTACTACATAATCAACGCCCGCTTTTAAATATTCAACCGAACTGCCGGTTTTAGCATAGAATGTATTTGGGAAGAACGAACCGTAATACCAGAGTCTCCATGCCATATAGAGTAATGCGGGTATAAAGTAAATTCCAAGCCAAATAAGTGTTCTTCGGTCAATTAATTTTTTCTTTGAACTGCTGTTTTTAGAATTTAAATAATTATAAATGAGTCTGTGTAATATTGTCAGTGCAAATATTAAATTGCCTTCAGGGCGTGTTAAAGAGGCAAGTAAAAATACAATCGAAGAGTATTCGAATTTCTTGTTAGTAGGTTTAAATTCAATTAAATACAGATAAATCCCAAGTGTAACCAAAAAAGCAAAAAGCCCGGTTTCCATACCGCTAACGGCCCAGTAGGCAAATGCTCCGTTTGAGATTATCAGAACAGAAGGTGTAAGGGAAATAACCATTCGGACGGTTTGGTTCTTTATCTCATTTAGTAATTCAAAACATATTTTATAAGTAAAATAAATTGAAAGGATTGAGAATATAATTCCGAGTGTTTGAGATGCCGAAATAAAATTGAACCCTGCTACTTTTACAATCGATAGCAGTATAATCCACGAAAAACAGGTATAACCTTCAACTTTCTCACCTGCATTAAAAACTAAGCCAATACCTTCAGTAAAGTTTTTCACATAACGGTAGGTGATAAATGAATCGTCCTGAATAAAGCTGAATTCCTGAGTGTAGAAATAAAAAATTACAGCAAGAATTAACAATACTCCGTAAATATAGCTTGAATTAATTTTTTTATCGGATAGTTTAGGCTGTGTGGTATGTTTTTTTTTGACTTTTGCTTTTGCCATAATATACGAACAAGGGGTCAAAACCCCTTGTTTTAGTATAAATTGTAGATAGAATTTATTTATTTAATTTTTGTTTTCAGCGATTCGATCTTTGCTTTTATTTCAGGGCTGCCCGGTGCTATTCTGTCAATTCTCTGTAGTATGTCGAGCGTACCGACGTAATCGTTCTTAGCTTCATAAATGTCGAGTAGTATTCTGTAGGGTCCGTAGAAATTATTAATATCAGTAGGGTTTTTAACAAGTTCTTCTTTTGCTTTCACTTCAACTTCTGATGAATATTCATTGAATCTGTCTATCCTGCCGGCGCGGTAATATAGCATTGAAATTTCGTATTGTATACGGTAATCCATAGGGATTACTTTTCTTGGCATTATTTGCTCCATTTTATCGAGTACTTCAGCTGCTTTATCGTTTAAGTTGTTATTAATATACCAATATGCGAGCAGTCTTATCTGCGACCTGTAATTTTGCACAGGGATTGAAGCAGTTTGATCATAGAAAATAGTAGGGTCATTTAAACCTCTGAACAAAAAACCGGATTGCTGAGTTTTGGATATTTCTTTTGGAGGTTCGAAAAAGTTATTGTACATCTTTTGTTCATCTACCCTGATTTGAGTGTTTCCTCCTGCTTTGTAAGGCAGAAGCCTGAGTGCCATACCTTCGTTAACAAGGTATTCATCCAGCCCTAAAAAGTTATCGTCAGAAACGGTCGCAGAATAGAAAATCGGTCTTTGCCAGTTATTCGTCCTGATAATTTCAAGCATCATAATGTCTTTTATCTGAATTGCTTTCGTGTTTCCAAAATTAATAGTGGCAGGCATTTTCCAGGATAACTTGTCAGGTGTATTACCGGCTGCCTTCATAGAATCAGGATATGCCTCCGGAGGTATATTAACCGTAACAACCTTATAGTCGGTCCACTGCTGAGCCTGAATTTTATCAATTTGTGCATCCGGCATATTAATGGGAACTTTTAACGCACCATAAGGCATGGTGTTTTTCATTTCTTTTATATATGATGGTAAGTTCAGCAAGCTAAGGTTAACTACACGAACGTCTGTTCTGATACCGTAAACTGCCTGCAAACACCATAGGGGGAATGTATCGTTATCTCCATTTGTGAAGACTATACCGTCTTTATCCACACTTTGTAAAATGTTATATGCATAGTCGAATGGAATGTAACTTTTGCTTCTATCCTGGTAATGATAGTTGTTGCGAATCATATTTAAGGGAATAAATGCAAAAAGGATAACAATAAATAAGTAAGTCAGAACCTTTATGGGAACCGATTTCTTAATACTTTCTTTAATCAGTTCAAAAATGCCGACAGAACCTATGCCAATCCATAACGAAAAAACAAAGTATGCCCCCGTATAAAAGTAGTCCCTTTCACGGGGCTGCGGTTCCTGCTGACGCTGGTAAAGTGCACTTAATACTCCTGTAAGCAGGAACATCCATAGAAACGTTACACCAAATTTCCAGTCTTTCCTGAAATGATAAAATAATCCGAAGAGTCCTATTAGGAATGGAATTCCGTAAAGCTTGCTCCAGTCAACTCCCATATCCTGTATATATCCTGCTCTGCCTATATATTGCCATGCAAGATATCGGTTGAACATATGGTTAATCTGCCAACGCCACATAAAATCGAAATCGCCTGTATATCCTGTCCATGTTTTACGGTGCATAGGGTCTTCGGAGTAGCGTCTGGGCCAGTGCTTTGCATCGCCGTATTGCTCACGGCTTAGGTAAGAAACCAGCGTAGTCAGGTCTTTCGGTGTGCCTTCGTTTAAAGGCAGGTTGTCAACGTTTGCCCTTAGTATTACACCTGCATAAATAGTATAACCGATGAAAACAAAAAAGATGCACGATAATGCAACAGAAATAGTTCTCCTTCCGCCTTTATAAGCACGGTATCCACCGTAAATCAAAGCGGGAATTAGCAGTACAGCAATTATTTCTACTAATTTGTTATCGGTTACACCAAGCGATTTAATATTTCCTGCAAGCCATCCCGGGTACATTATAACAATCACAGGGTAAACTAATATAAAAGCCAATGCAGATAATAATATAGTAAGTGAGAATATGAAGTAATTCGGGAATTTATTGTAAATGTAGTAAAGCATTCCGCCAAATATTGCCAACGACATAATTCCAAGTACAATAACAGATACATCTTTTGCGTAAAGGAAAAATATGAAAAGAAAAAATACAATCAGTGACGAAAAGAATTTCCATGCGAAGTTAGAATCGATATCTTTATTTTTCCTGTAAGCAAGCATAACACCGCCTACAAGCACAACCTGGACTACAAGAAGATGAATACCAAGAGCAAGCCCTACAATAAAGGAGAATAAAAACAGATATCTTTCATTTCCCTTAGTATCTGCTTTTTCCCACCAGAGCATCAGTATCCATGTGCAGAATGCAACTAATGTTGTTCCGAGAGAATACACTTCTGATTCAGTAGCGTTAAACCAGAATGAGTCGCAGAATGCGTAAGATAAAGCACCAATAACACCAGCAGAATATACGATTACTGCATCCCAGGAAGTTCTAACTTCACCCTTCCAGTTCTTAATAACCATAACAATTATAAGATATAAGAACATAACGGTAAATCCCGATGCCACACAGGCAGCAGCATTCATCCTGAAAGCTATATCGGAACTTATAGGAATCATTGTGGCAATTTTGCCTATCAATATCCATAAAGGAGCACCCGGCGGATGGGGAACCGATAAAGTGTAGGCGCTTGCAATAAACTCGCCGCAATCCCAAAAAGAGAGTGTTGGCTGTGTTGTCATTAAATATACTGCTGAACTGACTGCAAGCATCAAGAAAGCGATTATCCGGTTTAATTTCTTAAAATCCATTCTTTTATGTAAAATTTATTAAAAACAAATATATTTATTACACACCTGATTTACAATGAAATGACATAATTGTATAACAGG
>CAYWTS010000025.1:0-32313 GCA_964461265.1 uncultured Ignavibacteriales bacterium | reverse complement strand
TTTTGAAAAAGAGTAAATCTAACCGGAACTTCACCTGTAATTTTAGGAATGCCAAGTATGTTCCCACCGCCGTTGGTTGTCTTATAAATAGTTCCGCTCGAGCCAACAAGCCACCCGGTCATATTGTTTACAAACCATACCGAAAAATTCACGGTAGAGTATCCCAATGACTGGTCAATCCAGTTCATTCCGCCATTTGTAGTCCTGTAAACTCTGTTGCTGCCAACAACCCAGCCGGTTTCGGTTGAAGGAAAATGCAGTTCCTCAAAATTCACATTTATGGGAAAATTGTTTGCAAGATTGTTCCAGCTTACACCTCCGTCGGTCGTCTTAAGAACTGTTTTATACCATCCCGAGACATATCCTGTCTGCGCAGTCGGAAAACAAATAGAAGTAAAGTAAATCGTTCCTAAACCAAGCGACTGCATTACCCAGTTAGTTCCACCGTTTGTAGTTTTCAGCAGCTTTGTCCACCATCCGGCAGCAAACCCGGTTTGTGCAGAAGTAAAAAAGACTGCTTCAAGTGATGCGGTATCCGAGATAACATTGTATTGGGTTACCCAGTTATCACCTCCATTTGTTGTCATCATAATCAGCCCTGTGCGTGGAGGGGTTGCCTTATATCCCGCTACCCAGCCCGTCTGGTCATTCATTAAATAAAGGGACTTAAAATTGTAGTTATACATTTTCAATTTAGCAAACCATGTTACGCCGCCATCGGTTGATTTTAAAATGTAATTAGTATCACCTGCTATAACCTGTCCTGCAGTATACCCTGTAGTAGAATTAGCAAATCTTATAGCAGCAAAATACAGGGGAATGGACGAACTTACCTGATACCAGTTTGTTCCGCCATTTGTTGTTTTGAGCATTGCACCGGATGTTCCAGCAGCCCACCCGGTCTGGTCGGATATAAAATGTGTTGAATAGAAAGCGTTTGTGAGTCCGCTTGATTGGCTAATAAATATTGTTCCGGCATCGGTTGTTTTACAGATTTTGCCTTCGTATCCCGCTATCCATCCCGTATTATCATCTATGAAAGATATTGACCTCAAATTTGTGCTCCAAGGGAGATTACCTGTTATATAAGACCAGTTACTGCCCCCGTTTGTAGTTTTAAACAGCACGCATCCGCTGTTTCCGCCGGCTACATATCCTGTTTCGGCTGATGTAAAGTGTACGCAGGCAAAATCGGCTATCGAACCGGTTGGGACATTAAACCACGTTAAGCCGCCATCGGTTGTTTTAATTACATTACCGCCGCCACCAGCTGAATAACCGGTTAGTGAATTAGCAAAATAAATTCCGTTTAAACCCTGTGACACACCGCATGCGTATGATATCCAGTTAGTTCCCCCATTAGTGGTTTTTAAAATATTTCCTGAGGTTAGTGTGCCGCATATCCATCCGGTGTTTTCGTTTACAAAAAAAATCGAAAGCAGTGTAGCAGTACCGCCGCCTGTTTGGCTAGTCCAGGAATTCCCGCCATTAGTCGTTTTCATTATAACGCCGCTTGTACCGCACACATAACCTGTTAACTGACTTACAAACCAAATTGAGTTTAAATCGGTTGTAATGCCCGTAGGCTTATTCGTCCAGTTTACTCCCCCGTTTTCCGATTTAAATACATACCCTTTGCTTCCGCAGAAATATCCGGTATCCGGATTTACAAAATACGAACCATATATAGCACTGCCATAAGGATAATTCCAATCCGGGATATTGTTTGAGTAAACACTCCAGCTTGTTCCCCCGTTAGTTGATTTGATTATTGTTTTACCGTATCCTGACCCGAAAATAACATTCGGTGTAACAGCTTGTATTTTGAGTATAGGATTTGCCTGCGGATAGGGATTTTGCAGAATCCAACCGGTTTGAGAAAAAGAAATTGTAATTGCTGAACATAAAATTGTTACAACAAAAATTATTGGCGTTTCCCGCAGGTGATGGCTTATACTAAAACACGCTATCTTTGATTTTTCCATGTTATTAAGACCATGCCTTTTGTTTCGCTATACATAGTTTGTTGTTAATTTATAGAGGATGTAAAATTGCTAGTGATAAAAAGAAGAGAGCGAAGGCAATGAGTATTGTTTTCATATATAACCTCCTTACTTAGATTTGTAAATATAAGGGGTTAAATCGGATTTTGAACTGCATTTTTTTGTAAATAAAAAAAGGACAGCCGTTATTGACTGTCCCTACAAGAATGCCGATTCCAATTCTCTCCCATTCAGGGAGAGAGGTTATTGTGGGGTATTACTGTATCTTCAAAGCTATTATACGTTGTGAACCATCTGTGGCAATTACTTTTAATAATACAGAGTCACCTTCGTTTTTATCTTTTATAATGTTTACAAGGTCGTCAACATTTTCAATCTTTTGTTTATTGGCTTCAATAATAATAAAATCCTTCTGCAATCCTCTCATAAATGCCTCACTGTATGGGTCAACTCTTGTTACTATTACACCACCGTCGATATCATACTTTTTCTTGATCGAATTATCGATATTTGTAATTGAGATACCAAGCGATTTCAGCTCTCTAAGCTGTCTTTCACTTTGATTACCCATATCATCATTTCTGTTGCCCACTGTTTGGTTCTGCTCATCGGTTCTGGCTTTAAGTGTAACATTTATTTCTATTATCTTCCCGTCTCTGAATATAGAAAGTTTCACAACATCACCAGGGTGTTTGCTGCTGATTATTGCCTGAAGCTCGTTGCTTGCATTCACTTCCTTTCCGTCAACCGAAAGTATTACATCACCTGCCCTTATACCGGCATCCTCGCCAGCACCGTCTTTTTGTACTGATTGTACCAGCACACCTTTTGCCTTATCAAGTCCAAGTCCTTTTGCCATTGTTTCATCTATAGTTTGTATCTGCACACCTATATATCCTCTTACAACTTTTCCGCTCTTAATTAATTCTGCAACTACATTTTTTACTATATTAACAGGTATGGCAAAACCATAGCCCTGGTAATAACCTGTGTTAGTTTGAATTGCGGAGTTAATACCTATGAGCTGACCGTTTAAGTCAACTAATGCACCGCCGCTGTTACCGGGGTTAATAGCTGCATCGGTCTGTATAAAGTTTTCTATATTATACCCGCCCCCATAGATACCGATACTGCGGCCCAGCGCACTTACAATTCCTGCTGTTACAGTTGAATTCAATCCAAGCGGATTGCCTATTGCAAGAACCCACTCACCCACTTTTACTTCATCGGAATTTCCAAGTGAAATTACAGGCAGTTCACTGGCTTCTATTTTTATTACTGCAAGGTCAGTATTCGGATCTGTTCCTATTAATTTAGCCATAAATTCCCTTTTGTCAATCAGAGTAACTTTAATGCCTTTAGAACCGGCATTCTGAACCACATGGTTGTTTGTCACAATGTAGCCATCTTTGGATATTATCACTCCCGAACCGGTTCCCATTTCGGGCTGCCGGTGAGGATTCTGAAAATCAGGTCCGAAGAAGAACTCAAAGGGATTTTGTCCGTCTTTCTGGTTTTCTTTAACCTCAGATTTTACAGTAATAAATACGACTGAAGGCATTACAACTTTACTTACTTCAACAAATGCATCATTGATGCTTTTTATTTCGGGGCTAAGGTTTTGTATAGGTGGTGTTGTATTGAACTGTATCTGCTGGTCGGAATACACTAATTTTACACCGCTGAAGTTTGCAATTAATACAGCACCAAAAATAACAGCAAACATTACCACAAATCCTGCAGCAATGATTGACTTTCTCGACATGATTTATTCTCCTTTAAATGTTTTCTTTTTAACTTATTAAATTAACTTTAAATCTTCTATATGCGTTTTAAAATAGCTCGTTAAATAATTATCAAGCATCATTCGTTCGTTTTCATTTAATTCATGCTTTAATATATCTTTTTCCTTTAACTTAATAAACTCTGTTAACAGTTTCAATATTCGGCCTGAAAATTGTAACGAAATGTTACTGCTTTTTTTCATTGTATAATCTTTTGTAAGGTACGATTCATAAAGTTTGTTATTTGAAATAACCCGGTTATGAGCCGGTTCAATATCTATTCCAAATCCGAGTAATACTGCTAGTTTACATTCAAAGTAAAACAACACATTAATAAAGTTTTTAGTTGCATAATCCAGGATTTCAAAAACTGTTATAAGCAGGTCCAGCAGTTCATTATTAGGATTATTGTCAGCTGTGGTTTTATTAACCAGGTCTATTATTCTAAATCCAACCTCCGTTTTTTCATTATTTTCATAAATATTCCTGAATACTTTCACATACTCAGCATTCGAAAGAAACTGAAGCTGCCTGTTTTCCTTATAATAATACATAATATTCAGGTAAGCCATTGGCTGCAGTGAACCGCCCCATTTTGTTTTAGTATCCCGCACTCCTTTTGCAATACAGGTCAGCTTACCGTGGCTTTTAGTAAAAAACGTGATTATTTTGCTTTTTTCCCTGTAATTAGAGCATTTTAATATAATAGCTTCTGTTTTAATGACAGGCATTTTTATTTCTCATCCTTATTCAAACTCTGCACATAACTCTGAAACATATGTTTTAAACCGGCAAAATTATACGGCGGGTAATGAACTTTGTATTCGGTTATAATTGCACTCACAAGCCCAGCCGGTACTAAATCAAATGCGGGATTTAAAACTTTTACTTTTTTACCGGTCACATAATTTCCACCGAAAATTCTGACCTCATCGGGGTGCCGTTCCTCAATCTCAATTTCGCTTCCTTCAGCAATATCAAAATCGATTGTAGTTGAAGGTGCAGCAACGTAAAATGGTATTTTATGGTATTTACAATTTACTGCAAGTGAATAGCTGCCAACTTTATTAACCACATCTCCGTTCGATGAAATTCTATCGGCACCTGTAATAACACAATCAACCATACCATCCTTCATAAGGTCAGCAGCTAATGAATCGATAACAAGCTCGAATTCCACACCATTTTCTTCAAGCTCAAATGCTGTGAGTCGTGCACCCTGCAGAAGAGGTCTTGTTTCATCAACATATACAAATAACTTTTTCCTTTGCTCATTAGCAGTATAAATTATTCCGAGAGCTGTCCCTATACCGCCGGTGGCAAGCTCACCTGCATTGCAATGTGTTAAGATATTCATTTCATCAGCAATCAAATCTGAACCGTTCAAACCGATCCGTCTGCACATCTCCACATCTTCATCATAAATCCTGTCGGCTTCCTGCAGAATTAAGGTGCATAATTCTTCCGGTTCTTTTTCTTCGTTATTAAGATAAACATTTTCAAGCCTGCCCAAAGCATAAAAAAGATTTTTTGCTGTAGGTCTGGAGTTTTTAAAATCATCAAGCAGCTTATAAAATCTGACCTGGAAATTTTTCCTGTTTTCTATAACCGAATTATGAACTCCAAGAGCAACGCCATATGCTGCTGCGATCCCAATTAACGGTGCCCCCCTGATTCTTAATGCAAGAATGGCTTCAAGCACATCACGGTAATCCTTTGTCCTGACGTATTTCTTTTTGCCCGGCAGTAACGTCTGGTCTAAAAATATAACTTCGTGCTTGTCGGTATATTCAAGCTTGTTTATCAATGCAAACTGTCATATAAAAGATTTATATTATAGCGAAGAGAGGTCGGATAGTGTTTTAAATTCGTTATACCTGTCTTTTATCCCTATTAGTGACAAATCCTTAATGCCGTCGAGTGAAAACTTTTCCACTGTAAACGATGCAATAGTGCTTCCGTAAATCACAGCCCGTTTCATATTATCGAAGCTAATATCGTCGGTTTTTGCAATGTAGCCGATAAAACCTCCTGCAAACGTATCACCCGCACCAGTCGGGTCATAAATAGATTCCAGCGGGTAAGCAGGTGCTATGAACAATTCATCTTCATAAAACAGGAGGGCGCCATGTTCGCCTTTTTTAATAATCACATGCCTCGGACCGTAACCCTGTATCTTCTTCGCTGCTTTAAAAAGATTTGCCTCATGTGAAAGCTCTCTTGCTTCCGAGTCATTAATAATAAATACATCAATATGTTGAAGAACATCTATTAATGCATCATACTTGCTCTGTATCCAGAAATTCATTGTATCCGCCACCACAAGCTTCGGTTTTTCCATCCGGGTAAATACTTTCTTCTGAAGCTCCGGATTTATGTTACCGAGGCAAAGGTAAGTGCTTCTTTTAAAATTCTCCGGAATAACCGGGTCGAAATCAGCGAATACATTTAAATCTGTAACAATGCTGTCACGGTTGTTAAGGTCGAAGCTGTATTTCCCGTGCCAATGGAATGTTTTTTCGTTCTCTTTTACCTGTAAGCCTTCTAAATCAATATCTCTGTCTTCAAAGAATTCGAGTGCTCCCTTCGGAAAATCGCCGCCAACTACTCCCACAAGTCTTACCGGCCTAATGAAATAAGATGCGGCAACTGTTATAAAGGTTGCTGAGCCGCCAAGCGTTCTTTCAGCTTTGCCAAAAGGTGTTTCTATAGTATCAAGTGCAAGTGAACCGACTACAAGTAATGACATCCGGATTTTGTTTTGATTTAGATTTCTAAATTATTAAGCAAAAAGGGTAAAAGAAAGGGTATTAAAATATATTTTACTCCATAATTTCTACTTGATTTAGGTTAGTGTATTACTTAAATAATTTAATTGAATTTTAAACATTTTCAGGTTATACTTCGTAAATTTTATCTAAATTTAACAATCTTTATTATGAAAAACCTTCTCACTTTTTTAGTACTCTTATTCTCGATGAGTACATTCCTGAATGCTCAGGATAACCTGATCGATAATCCTTACTCATTAAGATTAATCGTTCCGCAGGTTTATACTACTACACCATATGGAATTGATAATCCAGATGCAGTAATTTCTGTCGGTCCTTTCGATAATTACCAGATTTCATCGACATACGGTTTTATGGAAACCGACATTATTGTCAATCCCAGAAATGCTAATAACTTTGTTGCTACCGATAACAGGGTTATTACAGGGAATGCATATATCTTTTATACTCTGGATGGCGGAGTGAACTGGGGCCAGGTTTATGCTTATGGTTACCAGGGTGACCCAGTATTTGCCGCCGATAGTCTTGGTAATCTTTACTTCTGTGTTCTTAACAGCGGAACTGCTGTCTATAAATCTACCAACGGCGGACAAAGCTGGAACTATCTTGGTAAACCTTTTACCAATTCACAAGCCGATAAAGAATGGATTGCAGCCGACCAGACAACAGGTGCTTATCAAAATCATGTTTATATAGCTTATGTAAATTTTGCTGCATCAGGCGGTGTTGATTTCTGGAGAAGTACGAACAATGGTACATCCTGGTCAGGTCCTATTACTATTGCGTCCGGTAATCAGGGTGCCAATCCTGGTCCAAATATTGCAGTCGACCATACCGGCAAAGTGTATGTTGCGTGGAACTTATCAACAGGTGCTAACATAGTATGGTCAAATAACGGCGGTGCTTCGTTCAGTAGTCCTGTAAGTGTTGCTTCCTATGTTCAGCCCGGTACTTACAATTCTACTTCAGGCAGGTATTGCGTAAAAGGAAATATAAGAACCAATGGACATCCGCAGATTGCAATTGACTTAAATGCAGGTTCACCACGCAGAGGTTATGTTTATCTGTGTTATGCTACTAATCCTGCAGGACCTGACATTGCTAATGTATATTTTACCCGTTCTACAAATGGCGGCACAAGCTGGGATTATCCGATTCTTGTCAACGATGACGCTACTACAACCGATCAGTGGATGCCGGATATCTCGGTTGATAACCAGGGAAGAATTTGGATGTACTGGTGCGATTCACGCAACGATGCATCTAATGTTTTAACAGAAGTTTACGGAGCAGTTTCAACTAATGGCGGTGTATCTTTCCTTCCAAATTTTAAAATTTCAAACCAGAACTTTAATCCGCATAGTATTAAAGAATACCAGGGACCCGAGCATTATTATATGGGAGATTACAGTTGCATCTCAGGAAAAACTATGACATTCCCCTGTTATTCATGGCAGAATAATACACGTCATAACTTTGTGGCTTACCTGCCCGATTATGGTATGTCATTTAATAAATCCATAGACAGCATAAACCCGGGTTCTACTTCCTATGTAAGAGTAAGAGCACCTATGTTGGGTCCTTACAGCGGAACAGTAACATACAGTGCCTCAGTTACACCATCACCTGCACCGGGTTCATTTACTTTTACATTTCAGCCAAGCAACGTAAAAACTTTTACCGGTCAGCCTGATTCACTTACATTGCAATCTACTTCTACTGCTAATGTTCCGCAGAATTTATATACAGTTACCGTTACAGGAACAGAAAGCGGAGGACCAAGAACACATAGCAGGAGTTTCCAGATACGTGTTGGCAACTTCTCGGGTATAACACAGAATTCACAGACAGCTAATTCTTACGTCTTAAGCCAGAATTTCCCGAACCCGTTCAATCCGTCTACTATAATCGACTTCAGCATTCCAAGACAATCGCTGGTTAGCCTGATTGTGTTCAATATGCTGGGTCAGGAAATTGAAAGGCTTGTTAATAATGCAACTATGAATGCGGGTACATATTCCTACCAGTTCGATGCAAAGAACCTGCCAAGCGGAATATATTATTATAAATTCACGGCAGGAGACTTCAGTGAAGTTAAGAAAATGATACTGGTTAGATAGCGGGATGGTGAATTAAGGAATAGAGAATTAGAAAACTAAATTCTTTATAAAGGGCGAAGCAAGAGCTTCGCCTTTTTTATTTAAGTTCATTAATAAATTTTAGTATTTATATTAGTATTAATAAATCAGGATTTATTAACTATAACCAAAAAGTTATGAACAAAAATCCATTACTCCATATCTTTTTTATCCTGACCTTTGTTAGCTTAACAAAGGCACAGGATTTTAATCTTTACACCCCGTCTAACGAAATGTATCTGTTTTCAGCTTATGATGAGGGTGCTAATGCTTTCCGATACAATCCTGCTGTGCTTGGATTGAGGCATAAGCTGAATTTTACTTTGAATGCATTTATTGAAAATCGCAAAGGTAAAATAAAAGTAAGCGAAGGAGATTTCCTATTAAACCTGGGAAATTTTGGCTTTGGTTACAGAAATTCTTCAGTCCGTCTACTGGCAAACGCCCTGTATCCTACAATAGCTGAGCCCCGGTCATTTGCCAATGTGCTGCATACTTTTAATTTTGCATTCGGCGCAGGCAGTAAAACCATAACAGCAGGACTATTATTTCAGCATTCAGTTACTAAGTCTGATTCATATCTTAACCAGTTTCAATACGGACTAGAATCAAAATCTAAAATAAGTATTGCAATTTTATACAGACCATTTAGCTTTATTTCCACAGCATTTGTTTATAAATCAGGTGAAGCAGTAATTATTGACACTGAAACAGCCAATAAATATACAATTGGTGCAGCCATAAGACCTTTAAACAACGATATGCTGACCTTAATGGCTGATTTTTCATTTATTCCTTACAATAACTCTAAATTTTTCGGTGATAACATTATTAAGGCAGGTTTTGACATTAAACCTTATAAGGGAATTCACATAAACGGCAACTATACTCAGATAAACAGCTTAATAAATTACAATAGTAAAACTTACAATTCTATTAACATTGGTATCGGTTTTGAATTTCCCAATGCTTTTATAAGATACAATAATAATTTCAGCCGGAATAATAGAGATGGTTATTATTCTAATGATTATCCTTGGCGTTCAAACGGCAGCCATATCTCCTTATCATTCAACCTTGAACGTAGGGAATCTATTATCAGTCCGCCAAAGCATATATTAGAAATCAGCTTATCGGGCAGCCTGCAGGACTATAACACCTCGGACATACTTTTCGGAATACTCGGTGATGGAAAACGGAGCATCCATGAAGTAATTGCTGATATAGATTATGCTGCAAAAGATGAATCCGTTAGCGGTTTACTGCTGAAAATTTACCCGCTTGCTACCGGAAGATTTGAAATCACCGCAAACATGGAAGAACTTGGTGCAGCACTTGAGAGGTTTAAGAAATCCGGTAAAAAAATAACCGCTTACTTGCCTGAAAACACACAGGCAGCCGAGTATTATATTGCTTCGTTCGCAAACAATATTGTGATGCCTGAAGAAGCTATTTTCTATTACGGACTTAGTATTGACGTTACCAACTACAAACAGTTCCTGCAAAAATATGGTATTGAGCTGCAGACTTTTTATGCGGGAAAATATAAGCTAACATTCCAGGGCTTACTGGATTCAACCACAGAGGAAGGCAAAGAGGTTATTAACCGTATGCTTGACATTATTTACGATAAGATGTTAAAGCGAATCACAGATACCCGTAAAATATCACTCGATGATTATATGCGGACAAAACTTTCACAGCCAATCAGCGGGCGGGAGGCAAAACGCCTTAAACTAATTGATATAAATGGCTGGTTTCAGGATGCAAAAGATATTGCTGAAAAGAATTCCGGCACTACCTCATTTACACAGTCACTTAACCGCAGTGAATGGGACTATACCTGGAGCGAACCTGACCAGATAGCCATCATAGGTGTTTATGGGTCAATAACCGAGGGTGAAAGCGAGGCACCACCGATAATTAATATTCCTATTCCATTTTTAAGCGGGGGGCGTTCTACGGGCTCGGAAACTGTTGTTAGCCAGCTTGAAGATGCGTTTTCAAACCCAAGAGTAAAAGCAGTAATATTGCGTATAGAATCTGGGGGCGGTTCTGCACTCGCTTCAGCCGAAATCAACGCTGCAATTATCCGTTTAAAGAAAAAGTACAATAAACCGTTTATAGTTTCGATGGGCGGTGCGGCTGCATCAGGCGGTTATTATATTTCGGTTAACGGTGATAAAATATTTGCAAGCGAAACAACAGTTACAGGAAGCATCGGTGTATTCGGGGCAATACCTAATCTTGACAGTCTGCTTGAACAGCAAAAGATAAAGGTAGAAACGTTTAAAAGAGGCGAATATTCCGATATTATTTCTATAACAAAAAAATTAAACAAAGATGAAATTGATATTATCCAGGGCTTGATAGATTTCTATTACGAGAAATTTGTAGGTGAGATAGTGGATGCAAGAAAACTAACAAAAGATGAGGTCGAAAAAATAGCACAGGGACGAGTGTGGATGGGAACCGATGCCTATAATAAAAAATTAATTGATGAAATAGGCGGGCTGTATGATGCAGTGAACTACGCTAAAAAGAAATCAGGAATCGGCAAGCGTTTCAAGCTGGTATATTATGCCGTTCCCGGCGGAAATACAATAAGCCAGATTGTTTCATCTTCAGTATTAAAATATCTTGAATATAATTTGCTTAATTTAACAGGATTTGGTGATGAAGAAGATGGGCTGGAGATTAAATACTAATACAATTATCAATTATCAATGTTCATAGTGAATAATTATTAGCGGTGGTTATTTTTTTACAGGGTGGGGCTGTCTCAAAAGTGTTTATGTATCCGCAGCCTTTTGGTGAAAGCCACCACTTACGTGGATGGCTGCGTTGCAATTTTCTTGCATAATCGCAACTATGAAAGTTGCGGTTACAGTTTTTTTGCAAGAAAATTGCCTTTTGAGACAGCCCCTTTTTATTTTCATGATTATTAAACCCATTTCAGTTAACCAAATCACCTATAATTTATCTTGAAAAGCATACTTTTATTAAGGAATTTTGTTATAATAAATAATATTAAACCTTTTTATTAATGAAATCAGCAACATCTTTAATTCTGCTTATTTTCTCGTATATATTATACGCACAATCACCTTACACTAATATTCAGATACGAAATGTTTCGTATGGCGAAGTAAGCATTGAGATAAATCCTAAAAATACTAACCAGCTTGTTGCAGGATGTAACATAGATCTTGTTTCATACTCGACTAATGGAGGTCTTACTTGGACAAACGGGACAATTACAAATCCCACTTACGGAGTTTGGGGTGACCCTGTTATTGTAGCTGATACTTCAGGCCATTTTTACTATCTGCACTTGGCTAAAAACCCAGCTTTAGGTTGGCCTTATTACCTCGACCGCATAGTAATTCAAAAATCTACAAATGCAGGACAAAGCTGGTCTAATCCTGGTTCATATATGGGTCATATTCCACCTAAACAGCAAGATAAGGAATGGATGGCAGTCGATTTCACTCACGGTTCAAGAGGTAACTGGTTATACAGTACATGGACTCAATTTGACTATTATAACAGTAACAATACTAACGATAGTTCTCAAATTTTATTTTCACGTTCCACAGATGGTGGCAACATTTGGACTACTGCATTAAGAATTAATAAACTTGCCGGAAATTGTAAAGACGGAGATTACACAGTTGAAGGTGCTACACCAAGTGTAGGACCGAACGGTGAGCTTTATGTAGCATGGGCTGGTCCGCAGGGAACAAATAATTTTAAAATCTTCTTTGATAAATCTACAGATGGCGGTAATACATGGCTTGCAAATGATATTGTTGTAGCATCACAGCCCGGCGGCTGGGCTTATAATATTGCCGGTATTGACCGCAGTAATGGCTTACCTTTTACAGCTTGTGATTACAGTAATGGACCATACCGGGGATATGTATATATTAACTGGACAGACAGCTTAGCTCCGGGCGACCATGATGTTAAATTTGTCCGCTCCACAAACGGAGGTTTAAACTGGAGCACGCCTCTTAGGGTAAATAACGACGGACCTGGAAAAGAACAATTCCTTACAGCAATGACCGTCGACCAGGTTACCGGTCACATTTATATAATATTTTATGACAGACGAAATTATAGCGATAACCAGACCGATGTATATATGGCTCGTTCAACAAACGGTGGTGTTTCTTTTACGAATGAACGTATTAGTGCAAGTCCGTTTACTCCAAGTTCAGCAGTTTTCTTCGGTGATTACATAGACGTTACAGCTCATAACGGTAAAATCAGACCTATATGGCAAAGAAACCAGAGCGGCACACAAAGTATATGGACAGCAATAATCGATTTCCCTGTCGGAATTACACATCAAAACACAGAAATCCCTGAAAACTATGCATTATTTCAGAACTATCCGAACCCGTTCAATCCGGTAACGAAGATAAAATTCAACATTAGTCCCCTCCCCGGAGGGGTATCCCGACATGAAATGTCGGGGCAGGGTGGGTTTGTAAGACTAATCGTTTATGACCTGCTCGGACGTGAAGCTGCAACTCTTGTAAATGAACTACTACAGCCGGGTACGTACGAGATTAACTGGGATGCCTCAAACCATCCAAGCGGTGTTTATTATTATAAACTGAATGTTCTAAACAGCGATGCAGCTGTTATATTCAGCCAAATAAAACGCATGGTTCTTGTAAAATAATGATGCTGTACTTTAAGGTAATTTTAATTACAATATGTTTTTTTACATTCAGCGTTAATGCTCAATACAAGAATATTCAGGTAAACCAGAAGAACAATTCACCTAACGAAGTTACAATTGCCATTAACCCGGTAAATCCCCTGAACTTGATAGCTGCTTCAAATGTAAGTAACTACTACTATTCATTTGATGGTGGCTTTTCATGGGAAGAAGGCACATTAAATTCAAGTGAATACGGTATCTGGGGTGACCCCTGTGTAATATTCGATGGCAGAGGATTTGGATATTATTTTCATCTTTCACGCCCCTCTTTTGAAAAATGGCTTGACAGAATGGTTTGCCAGAAAACACTTTTCGGCGGACGCTTATGGAACGACCCGGGCTCGTATACCGGTTTAAATCCCCCAAAAAAACAGGATAAAGAATGGGCTTGTGCCGATATTACCGGGGGGAAATTTGATGGTAACATTTACCTCACCTGGACAGAATTTGATAAATACTACTTCGGCGGATTTACAAAACCTGACCCTCTTGACAGCTCAAGGATAATGTTTTCATTTTCATCCGATGCAGGCGAATCGTGGAGCAAGGCTATAAGGATAAATGAAATATCGGGTGATTGTAAAGACTCGTCTAACACAACCGAGGGAGCCGTTCCGTGTGTAGGACCCAACGGTGAAGTAAATGTATCATGGTCAGGTCCCGCTGGAATTGTTTTTGACCGCTCCTCTGATGGCGGTATCACATGGCTTGAACACGATATTTATGTCGTAAACCAGGTTGGAGGATGGGATATTGGTATTAAAGGAATTTACAGGTGCAACGGTATGCCCGTTACTGGCTGCGATATTTCGAACAGTCCGTATAGGGGTAATATTTATATAAATTATTCCGACCAGACTAATGGCAAAGAGGATGTTGACGTCTTTTTGGTTAAATCAGCAGATGGCGGATTTACATGGACAAAACCAAAACGGGTAAATGATGACCCAATGAACAACAACAAGCAGCAATTTATGAGCTGGATGGCAGTTGACCCGTTAACAGGTGCAGTAAACATTATTTTTTATGACAGACGTGCCTTTGATGATACTAGAACCGATGTTTATCTTGCCCGCTCAACCGATGGCGGAGAAACATTCATAAATTTCAAAATTTCAGAAACATCCTTTAAACCGACCGAGCTTGTTTTCTTTGGAGATTATATCGGCATTTCTTCTTATAATGATTTTGTCGCATGTATCTGGCAAAGAATGGATAACGGGAAGCTGAGTATTCAATACTGCGGTATAGATTTTAAGAAATGACCATTCGGGTTGAATAGGGCTCTTGAGTCTTTACCTAAAATACAACAGGGCTTGCCCTTTGTTCAATTATGTATCAAAGATTTCACTTCAAAATCTCCACTATTATTGTTAAATTAGTTTAACACTATTAATGCCTGATAAAAAAAATAATACACAGCAAAACGATCCCCATTTTCTTGTCACAGCTCGTAAATGGCGCCCAAAGACATTTGCAGATGTTTCGTCGCAGGAATTTATAACAACAACTATTTTAAATTCAATCAAGTCAGGACGCATTTCCCATTCTTACTTGTTATGCGGTCCAAGAGGTGTCGGAAAAACCACTGTGGCAAGGCTGCTGGCAAAATCGCTGAATTGCCAGAAACCCACCGGTACCGGCGAACCTTGCAACAACTGTCCGAGCTGTGAAGAAATAAACGATGATAACCGCAGCCACCCCGATGTATTCGAAATAGACGGAGCATCGAACAGGAATATAGAAGATGTGCGTGAATTAAAAGAAAAAGTAAAATACGGTCCTGTAAGATCGAAATACAAGATTTTTATTATTGATGAAGTACATATGCTTACAGGCGCATCGTTTAATGCTTTACTTAAAACACTCGAAGAACCGCCTCCTTATATTGTATTTATTTTCGCAACAACAGCCCCCGAAAAAGTACCTCTAACCATACTCGGAAGATGCCAGAGGTTCGATTTCAAACGGCTCAAGGTTGAAGAGATAATTGACAGGCTTAAGCTGATTTCAGATTCTGAAAAAATTAAAATAGATGATGAATCACTTTTTTTTATGGCAAAAAAAGGAGATGGCTCAATGCGTGATGCACAGGGAATTTTCGATATGGCAGCAGCTTACACAGGTAATAATATAAAGTTCGATAAAATCAGAGAATTTTTTAATCTTGTAGACAGCGATGTTTATTTTAACATAACCGGCCTTATTAAATCCAAAAATGGCGGCGGGCTGCTTGATTTCTTCGAGGAGCTTATGAACCGGGGTTACGAAATGCAAACCTTTCTCGAAGGATTAACCGAACACTACCGGAACTTGCTTGTTGCCGTTTCAACAGGTTCGGTTAAACTGATAGTAGAATCGGAACCTGTTAAAGAAAAATATAAACAGACTATCGGTACATTCAGCGAAATCGAAATTATCAATTCCCTTAAATTGATTTTGCAGACCAATAATGTATTCAAATATTCCTCAAACCAGAGAATATTAATTGAAGCACTGCTTATGGAACTGCTTAAATTTACCGATACAAAAGAAATCGGTGAAATTGCAGAAGAGCTTAAAAAGCTAAAAAACAGCTCCCCTAAGCCTGCAGCGGAATCTAATATCTCTTATAAAGCTGAAACTGTTGCAAAAGTAAATGTCAATTACGTACATCCCTCTCCCCCACCCGTTTCCCCTGAACAGGAAGAAAATACTCAGGCTATACCAGTATCACATCCTGTTTCACCGATATCAAACGTAAGTATAAGCAGCGGTATAAATGAAATTAATTCCCACTGGTCAGCAATTAAAGACCTTATTGGAACAGAAAAAAAATGGATACACAGTATCATTAAAGATTCTTCAATCGAATTATCCGGTAACGATAACGTGAGGCTTGCAATCGACGATGCTAAATATGAAGTGGTAAATTCATACAAGGAATACCTTACGGAAAAAATTTCTGATTATTTTGGCAGAAATATTTTGCTTTCGTTTATAAAATATTCCGATACAATATCACCTGTTCAATCAGAGGCACCATTATCTGGCAGTGAACCGGAAAGCAATTTTGAAAAGCTCAGGTCAATACTTGTTAAAGAGTTCAATGCAAAAGAGATAAGATAAATTATTATTGATATAATACATCCAAAAAAGCGGTTTCGAAACAAACTCAGTTAGCAGTGAAATGTTTATTATAAATAACAATTAATGAACAACAATTTAACCCTAAGGAGCAGAAAAGTCCCGCAGATTCCCGCTTTAGCCTGACTTCTCCTGAGCAGTTTCGCAAAGGCAAGCAGGGAAGAGCTGAAGAAATAAATCATGAAATTCACTACTCTGCCATTAAAACATAATTTTCTTGGAATTTATAAAAAGTTTTCATCATTTGAACATTCTAAGATTGTATTACTCCCCTGTCCTTACGAAAAGACCACATCATACGGTAAGGGCACTGCAAAAGGACCCGAAGCAATACTAAAGGCGTCACATTATGTTGAATTCTTTGATGAAGAAACTCTGAAAGAAATCTGCTTCACCTACGGTATTGGAGCAATAAAACCATTAAGCTTTACAAAACTAAACCCCAAAAAATCACTTAATAATATTTATAAAAACGTTAAGCAGTTAATAGAACTTGGAAAATTTGTTGTAACTCTAGGCGGTGAGCATACAATATCTGCTGCCACGATAAAAGCACATTATGACTCATACAAAGATTTATCTGTACTTCATTTTGATGCCCATTCCGATTTGCGTGATACTTATGAAGGAATAAAATATTCACATGCCTGTTTTGCAGCACGTGTTGCCGAATTTACAACAGATATTACCCAGGTTGGAATAAGGGCGCAATGCAAAGAAGAGTTTGAGTTTATTAAGCAAAAAAGCATCAATACTTTTTATGCATATAAAATGCGGAAGGAAGGATTTGATGATAATATGATTAGAAAAATAATCAGTACACTTAAAGAAAATGTTTATATCACTTTTGACGTCGATTATTTTGATCCGTCAATAATGCCTTCGACAGGCACACCGGAACCAAACGGATTTTACTGGGATGAAACTATGAGATTACTGAAAAGAGTTTGCAAAGAAAGAAAAGTAGTCGGATTTGATGTTGTTGAGCTTGCCCCGAGGAAAGATTTTAGTTTTCCGGATTTTTTGACAGCAAAATTAATTTATAAGATTTTGAATTACTGCTTTTAAGCGAAAGCGGAGAGGGAGGGATTCGAACCCTCGATACCCCTTAACGGAATATGACGGTTTAGCAAACCGTTGGTTTCAGCCACTCACCCACCTCTCCGATAAGTAAAGTTAAAACTGAAATTATTAATTACTTTGGCAAATTTATTAATTTATGACATTAATTAATAGGCTATAAAATAAGATGTGAAAAATAAAATAAAAAACCCTGCATATTAACATATACAGGGTAAGTATTTCAAGAACTTAATCTTTTAATTCAGAATGATTGTCCGGTTAGTTCTTGCAGAATAGAATACACTGACTTTCCTGCCACTTTTATTCTTTCTTGAGTTCATATTAAACTGTGTGCTTTGGCTCAAGAACTTTTCCATAGCATTGTTTTTCGGTGTATAGGCATTCTTCAGTGGTTTTTCCCGTTTCATCTGTTCATCAGTTAGGTATTCCATTAATTCACCTCCATTTTATTGATTATATGATATTTAAATAACTTTTAAAAAGTAACTGAATATTGTGCAAACATACAAAAAAAAACTTCATTTAGATACTCCTATGGTATAATTATTTTAGGGTAATTTTAGTTCCCAAAACTTTAAAAAATAGTAAAAAAAGAGGTTTTCTGGATGTGATGAAAATATCTTTAAGTAATTGACTTAACCGAAATTTAATATTCAAATACCGTATACGCATTAGTAAAATGACGGTAAAATCCTAAATCCTGCACATTTTTGTTTTTTAAATAATATAAAAAATATCATTTTTTCATTTGTTTAAAATATACTTGAAATGTAAAGGTCTGACAATTAGAAAAAATTGTCAGACCCTGAATAATAGATTCTTTTTCCTAAAATTATTATATGCTGATAGGTGGAAAAGCTGGAACCATTATTTTAACAAAGTCAACTTCCTTATTTCACTGTAATCTCCGGCAGTCAGTTTATAATAGTATACACCGCTTGGTAAATCAGAAGCATCAAAATCATATGTGTAAGTTCCGCTGTTAATCGATTCATTATTTACGATTCGTTTAACTTCCTGACCAAGTATATTTAATATTATAAGATTTACTATTGCATGCTCAGGTAAACTGAAATCGAACTTAGTAACCAGGTTAAACGGATTGGGATAATTCTGCGACAACGAAAATTTATCCGGAATTTTTTGAAATGTTTTTATACCCGTTAGAAGTACGCTGTCAGCAAGCTTTATTACATTACCATTTGATGAAACTGCATAACCATAAATTACCTGGCCATAATTAATAAAATCGAAATGTTTTATACCAGTAACACCAACAGGGGTTGGAGTGACAATCCAGTTAAGTCCGCCATTTGTGCTTTTCTTAATAACTCCGTTCTCACCGACAATGTAGACAATGTTGGTGTTTTCAACCCAGCAAAAGTGACATTCACCTGTAATACCTGCACCTATATCAACCTGGTTCCAGGTTAAGCCGCCATTGGTAGTTCGGGCAATAATAGGAAGCGAAGTTGAAGTAGCCGCAACACCTATAAGTTTATTCAAATGAAATGCTATAGCTGACGTATAGTTACCGGTTATGTTAAGTGTATACGTAGTCCATACTAAACCATTATCGGTAGTAAGACGTACACGAGCTACACCATTATTCATTCCGAACCCATAGAATTGATTATCGACTATAAACAAAGAATTATGAGCGTTCGAAACACCATTTACACCGGCATTAACTTCAACCCAATTAACTCCGGAATTGCTCGATCTGTATATCCTTTCAGCAAGTGCGATACCTAGTAAATAATTATTATATTTTGTAAATACCAAACCGTTAAAAAATCCGCGATTGGGAAGAGTTTGAAAAATTGAAATCCAATTTTGCCCTCCGTTGGTAGTTTTGTATAGGTTGGCATGTCCGCTTACTACACCTTCGCCGGCAAAAGCTAGATCCATATCTATACCTGTTACACAATACAATGCATGAGGAATTCCTGTTACAGGTAAGGATTGCCAGTTCATTCCTCCATTTGTAGTTCTAAAAGCTTTAGCGGTATCTCCATTACCTCCAACAATCCACACAATATCATTATTTACTACACTAATACTTGGAATAGAACCTGGATTATTTACAAATCCTGCATTTACCCATTGCTGTGAGTAAATTTTAGTAAATGTCTGGCATACAGCAGTAATAACTATAAAAATAAAGAGATAATAACTTTCTCTCATTTTGCACCCCACTATTTACTAACAAAAATAGTTAATTGCTTTTAAATATATATAACGGAAATAGTTAAAATAAAAGGGAGGCTTTCACCTCCCAAAAACATCGAAAAAAAATTGTATTTTTACAAATTACATAAAATAATATTATCTTTTTCTAAATTCACGTGTATTACCTTCAGCTTTGGGTCTTGCCTGATTTACAACCAGATTTCGGCCTCCAAGCCTGGAATCGTTAAGTTCCTGGATAGCTTTTTTAGCCTGAGCTTCATCTGGCATATCCACGAAACCATAACCTTTGCTTCTGCCTGAAAATTTGTCTTTAATAATCTTTACCGAGCTAACTTCTCCGAATGCTTCAAACGATTGCTTCAAATCCTGTTCAGTCACTTCATAATCGATGTTTCCTATATAAATGTTCATAAAATTAGAAAATTAAATTAATGAAAAAAGTTTATTAAAAGGAAAATGAGAGAATGCTGAAGTAAATAAGTGGGGTAAACAGCAGACATCACATTTCACATACAAATATAAGTTAATTTTCAAGAAAATCAAATACAGTGTTAAATTAATGAATTACCGGGAATGTTTTGATTTCTTAACTATTTGTTTTTTTCATAAAACATTAAAATACCTAATGATTTAAAAGTAGCCCATTTTCTCTACACTATAAACAGAGTTAAAAAATAAAATTATTTGCGTATTTTTGCTTTCGCTATCCTGAATGTATGAATAGATTTTAAGTGATTAAAAAATTTTAAATAATTTAATTAACCAATATACTGTTATTTTAAATATTTTCTTGTTTTTATGGTAAAATGGGGAATAGATTCCACAAGATTTTAAGATATTTTAACAATTTTTCCACACACTTTTGAAAAAAACCCTAAAAACATTACACATCTAAAACTTTATTATGGCATAATAAATGTTATTATTATAAGCAGTAATAATAAGAAACCTAAAACTTAATTTACAAAAAAATGAAAAAACAAATACTTATAGTCATTACCTTATTGACACTTATAGGTGTTTCTTATTCACAAACTGCTAAAATTTGGGTTGAGTCAGTTTCTCCATATACATGGAGTTCAACCCCTGCATTAATTCCCGATTCTTCAATAACAACTGGTAACGATGTAGTTGGTAATGGTACATTTGTATATCTTAGGGTATCAAACATAGGAGATACGAATAGTATAACAAATGCAGTTTGGTCATTTGTATCTAAACCTGCAGGTTCCAATGCTGCTTTAAGCAGTATTTCGGGTTTACAATGGTGGCAAAAATTTAAAGCAGATGTTAAAGGGACGTATGAGGTTAAAGTCACTATGACAACTGCAACCGGAACCAAGGATACAACAAGGAAAGTGTATTCAGCTGACTATGTTGGAACAGGTAACTTCGATAACGTAGCTGCACAATTTCCCAACTGTATGACATGTCATGCAGGTATGACAGAGTTCCAGAATATCTTCAACAGGTGGAAAGTATCGAAACACGCTAAAACTTTTAAATACAACGTTGACAGTGGCTCAACAAGCTGGGGTACAACATGCTTCAGATGCCATACAGTTGGTAACAATAACAGAATAGTAACAAATAATCATGGATTTGATGATGTAGCCAGTTCGCTTGGCTGGGTCTGGAGTAATTACAGCCCTCCTAAGCCAGGCAATTGGGATACAATTAAGACACGATTTTCCAGCCTTGTTGCATTTACTGGCATCGGTTGTGAAAGCTGCCATGGACCCGGAAGTGAGCACGTTTCAACAATCGATACGAATAAGATCAATACAGACATGAAATCGGGTAAATGCGGCTCTTGCCACGATTCACCCTGGAGATATCCTCATTTCAGACAATGGGAAAATTCATTGCACTCTGAAGTAATATGGTCAACTTCATTCGCACAATCAACTACCGGTTATAATACACTTGACAACTGTATTAGATGCCACGATGGCAGAGGCTACAAGAACTTCACTAACGGTACGCCTACATATACAACAGGAATGAAACAAGCAGATCTTGAAATGGTTGGATGCGCTTCGTGCCACGATCCGCATGGCAGTACAAATGAACATCAACTGAGAACCAGACCAACAAACTCTGATACTTTGGCTACGGGTTATCATTACACAGAAGGCGGGATGGGTAAAACATGTATGGATTGCCACAAATCGAGAAGAAATAACGTAACCTATACCCAAACAAGAGTTAATTCGGCACATTGGGGAACACATCATTCACCTCAAGCTGATGTATTGCTCGGCAGGAATGCAGCGGTATTTACAAATCCGTACATAACTGGTTCGCATAAGAATATTTCGAATACTTGTGTAACCTGCCACATGGCTCAAACAACCGATACCGGAACTGTTACACGTGATAAGGTAGGCGGCCATTCGATGCATTTAAGATATGAAGCAACAGGTTATACACACGTAAAAGGATGTATAAGCTGTCACCCCGGAGTAACCAAATTTGAGGATTTCGAAGCACCTGCAGATTATGACGGTGATAACCAGATAGAACCATGGCAGGACGAAGTTGAAGGTTTAATTACGAAGGTAAGAATAGCCCTGCCTCCTGCCGGTATAGATTCCGTTTCGTGGCAATTAATTGCTGCAGATTCATTCAATGTAAATCTTAGAAAAGCATACTGGAATTACCAATTAATAGAATATGACGGCAGTAAGGGTATGCACAATCCCTTCTTTGCAGTAAACGTATTACAGGCTACTTTAGTCAGCCTTATCGGAATTGAATATCAGTGGACGGAAGTACCAACCAGGTACGAACTGACACAGAATTATCCAAATCCGTTCAATCCGGTAACAAGGTTTACATTCTCGCTGCCTAAGACTATGGATATTACAATAAAGATATATGACATAACGGGACGAGAGATAAAAACTCTTGTAAGCGGCAAAATCAATGTTGGTAAATATACAGTAAGCTGGGACGGAACAAATGAATACAGTAATCAGGTTGCAAGCGGTGTTTACTTCTACCGGTTTAATGCAGGTGATTTTACAGATGTTAAAAAGATGGTTTTGTTAAGATAAGTTTCTCTCATATTTCTTCCTTTAGTTAAACCCGTCTCAAATGGTCCCTGAGACGGGTTTTTATTTACTAAAATTCACTACTAAATCATGTGATACGTTTGACCGGAATTTCGTTTTATTTAAACCTCCGTAAAATCGGTTTGTCTTAAATCCTGCTTCTTTGGCAATTTTACACAAAGTAGTTAGGTTATGAGGAAATATTTCAGAAGAATAAATATCGTAATCCATAGTATCAGAATTCTTTATTCTCAGAATGTTAAACATTGTACGGTTTATTTCAAAATCATAAAACCTGATAATGGTATAATTATTATCCTTATTAATTCCTAAAATCCGTTTTTTTAAGCGTTTCATCATTTCAACATTTACAACCTGTATGAGAAAGTCCCCGTTTTTTTTCAGCATCCGGTAAGCATTACTGAAAACTTTTTTTAATCGTAATTCATCTATATTGGCTAAAGTATTACCAAGCGAAACAACTAAGTCGAACTTTCCAGAATAACTATTCGGGATACACAGCAAAGACGTTTGTACAAACTTAATTTTACAATCTTCACGTTTTGAATTGAGCCGGGCTTTTCGTATCATTTGCCCTGAAATATCAAAACCTGTAACTTGAAAATTGTTCTTTGATAAGGCAATTGAATCAATACCCGAACCGCATCCTAAATCTGCCGCTGTTTTCTGATTATTTTTCCGGAAACCTGATAGCAAGATAACCCGTTTCGTAAGGTTTGCATTGAAGTTAATCATTTGGTCATAAAAGAGAGAGACATCATCAAAAAAAGATTTCGTTTTGTTTAATGAATTCAAAGGTTTTTACATTTCTTCACGCGGTTTATTGATACCGGCTTTAAATTTAATTATGAAAAGAGTTCCTTCAGCTTTACAGACCTCAATGCTTCCTTTCATCTGACTAACCAGAGTGTTTACAAGCTTCAATCCGAATGAATCGGAGGATTGGAGCTTGATATCCTGCGGAAGCCCAATACCATTATCTGAAATTTGTAAGGTAAATTCGTCTTTATGTTTATTAACCGTTATACTTATTTCTCCCTTTTTCTCTCCAGGAAATGCGTGTTTGAATGAATTCGTTACCAGTTCATTAATAATTAAACCGCAGGGTACTGCATCGTCGATTACCATATCTATTTTAGTAGCATTCACTTTAACTTCTATACCTCTGACAACACCTCCAAAAGACTGGGTAAGGTGAGAAATTAACATTTTTATGTATTCTCCAAAATCTATACTTGAAAGGTCTTTTGAGTAGTATAGTTTTTGATGAATCAAAGCCATAGAAGCAACCCTGTTTTGACTTTCCTTTAGTATCTCAAGGGTTTTTTTATCCTTTATATATGAAGACTGAAGTTTTAGTAGACTATTTACTATTTGCAGATTATTTTTAACCCTGTGATGTATCTCTTTGAGCAGAACTTCTTTTTCCTGTAACGATTTAAGTAATTTTTCTTCCGCTATTTTACGTTTGGTAATATCTGTTTGTGTTCCCCATACACCGTATAGGAATCCGTCTTTAATAATTCCCATTGCATTATTGCTGAAATAAACTGGTTTCCCCTGAGCATGTAACTCATGCGATTCTTCGTTCTCAATTCTGTAATTATTGCCTATAAATCTCTTAGTATATTCAATATTTTCAGGATCTTCGGGAACCAGCATCTCTGATACTTTCTTCCCCGTTATGTCTTCTACTTTCTCAAAACCATACATTTTTGCCATAGCAAGATTAGCTTCTGCTATAAAACATCCTTCAGTAAGTGCTTTAACCTGTTTATCTATTGGCTCGTTTATTCCTATCGGGCTGAACAGTTCAGTTCTGTAAATTCCCTCAGTGCTTTGTTCAATAAAGGCTCGGTATTGTTTTTCGCTTCTTTCAAGTTCTCTCTGAAATTTTTCCTGCTCAGTAATATCAACAGCAGTACCAAGCACCGCAGTTCTGCCATTGTATTGGATTGGAACTGCTGAGAAATCTAACCATTTCTCCTCACCGCTTTTTGTTATAATGCTAATCCGGTATCTTGACTGAACTTTTTCGCCCCGTTGTCTTGCATATCCGCGTTCCTTTGCAAGTTCCTGAAATTCGGGACTCACAAGCTGCCAGAAGTTCATTTTAAGCAGTTCGTCAACAGTATATCCGGTAATAGTTTCAGAATAGGGATTAGCATAAACGAATTTTTCTCCTTGGTAAATAACTATCTCAGCCGGCATCGATTCTGCTACTGCACGAAATTTTTCTTCACTCTGTCTTAAAGCTTCTTCTGATTTTTTATGTTCATCTATGTCAAATACAATACTTAGTATTGCAGGCTGGCCTTCATATTCGGTTTGCACTGCTGAAATCTGAATCCATCTTGATTCACCATCTTTTTTGACAAACTTAACTTCGTAAAGCTCAGGCTCTGTACTGCCTTTCAGACGTGCCAAACCGCGTTCTTTAACCATTTCTCTGTAATCGGGATGAATAAGTTCCCAGAAATTCATATTAAGAAGTTCTTTTTCCGTATATCCCGTAGCTAATGAAGTATAAGGATTTACATAGAGGAATTTTTCCCCTGTAGTAATTGCTATTGAGGAGCGAATTGTCTCGGTCAGGGTTCTGAACTTCAGTTCGCTTTCTTTCAACTGTGTTTCAGCTTCTTTAGCTTCTGTAATATCAACATAAACCTGGTTTATAGCAGATACTTTCCCTGCTGCGTCATAATCGGCGTAATGGTATGAATCCAGCCAAATTACTCTATTACCTTTATTCACACACCTGTACGTCATATGAAGCGTGCCTTTAAAGCCGTTTTTCATCCAGTTATTATACGTATCAAAAACCCATTTACTGTCATCTTTATATATAATTTTATTAAGCTGTTCATTGGTAAGGGCATTAAATTCATCCATTGTATAACCTGATGATTTCACAAACTGGTCATTAACATATTCATATTTACCGGTTTTTACATTAATTCTTGTAAGAGCAACCGGGGCATTTTGAGCCAGATTTCTGTATTTCAGTTCGCTTTCAAGCAATGCTTTCTCAACCGTTTTCTTGTCGGTAATGTCCCTAATAATAATTAGAACCTCTTCTTCACTAATGCGAACCAATCTTGCTTCAAAATCCTTTGTGTGTTTATCGGTAGTTTGCTGGTATTCAAAAATCCGCACTTCTCTTGTAGTAAAAACTTCTTCAATTTCTTTTTTAATAATGTCTCTAACATTTTCCGGGAAAACATCCGAAACCCTATAGTTAAGAAATTCTTCAGTAGGGGAAATCATGAGCTTTTCATCTTTAACCTTGTAATCTACAATTTTGAAATCCTTATTTACCTGGTAAAGAAGATCAGGTATTGAATTAATAAGTATTGAATTCCTAAATTCAATTTTTTGTAGTTCTGCCTCAGTTTGTTTCTGTTCAGTGATATCCTGAGCAAATAATATAACACCGTTAATATCACCCGAACCAATCCTATATGGATAAATATCCATTTTAAGCCATATTTTACCTCCAAGCTTACTATCATAAAGGTTGATTACATTTTTTTTGGGTGTTCCCGTTACAATAACATCCTGTTCTAATTCCTTCAGTTGTTTAGCATACTGCGGGTAAAGCTCTTCAAAATATTTACCTTCAATATCTCCTACCCTCCTGCCCATTGTACGGGCAGCTAATTCGTTTACTCTGAGTATCCTGTTATTATGGTCCTTCACAAAAACCATAGCAGGAAATGAATCAAAAATATTTTTGTATTCTTCTTTCTGCAGTCTTAAGAGCATGTCCGAACGTTTGCGGTCAGTTACATCGGTCACGATTCCTTCTAAAAAAACGGGTTTGCCGGCAGAATTGCGTATTAAAACATTTCTCTGGTTTAGCCATCTCGGTTCACCGTCTTTATGGATAATCTGGTATTCATAAATCGGGGGAACTTCTCCGTTTTTCATCCTTTCATATTCAAATTCGAAATATCTTTTCCAGTCTGGGTGAATAATTTTGTTTATCAGCATAGGAGTTACATAGAATTCCTCGGGTGTATAACCAGTTATAGCAGTAGAGGAGTTATTGACATATTCATAGGAACCGTTATCTATATTCATTCTGTAAATAAGGTCCCGCGCATTATTAGCGAACCTAATAAATCTTTCTTCGCTTTCTCTAATTTTCCTATCTGCTTCAATCCTGTAAAAGGCAACAGTCAGAGCTGCACGTACATCACGCTGCTCAAAAGGTTTTAGTAAATAACCAAGGGGTGCATTTTCCTTAACCCTATTTAACATAGCTTCATCATCGTATGCTGTTATATACATTACGGGAATATTAAGCTCTTTCTTTATAGTATTCGCTGCTTCGATACCATCTGTTTTACCCTGTAAAACTATATCCATTAGTATTAAATCAGGATTAAATTTCTTAGCATACAAGATAGCATCCTCACCCGATTGAACCACACCGCATACTTTGCAGCCTAACTTTGTACCGATTAACTCCAGCTCTTTAGCTATTATAACTTCATCTTCAACAATTAAAATTTTCCTGTTTTGTTTTAAATCTGTCATATCAATAATTATAATTACTTATAAATTATTATTACAAAAATAAAAACCCGAAGTTAATTTAACTTGGGTTTTTTAGTGATTTTTCAATTCTTGGAAATTTGAACTGTTAAAGGAGGTTGATGAGTCCCGTGTTTTCGGGACGAAATCCCGCTTCAAGCGGGAAACCCCTCACAATTGAGCTGGTGAAGGGAATTGAACCCCCGACCCGCGCATTACAAGTGCGCTGCTCTACCGCTGAGCTACACCAGCTATTATTATGCTAATTTTCTGCTTTTTATGCGGATTTACAAATATAAAATTTTCAATGACTTTGTTCAATAAACTAATTTATGGCTTTTATAAAATATTTTCTTAATTCGGCAAGTGCTTTGCCCCTGTGAGATATTTTATTTTTTACATCCAAATCAAGTTCCGCAAATGTGCTGTAATAACCTTCCGGTATAAACAACGGGTCATAACCAAATCCTTTATCGCCCCGCATTTCGCTGATAATCTTGCCTTCGCATATACCGGTAAATGTTTTGTTATGAATAATTCCGTTATATATTGCCAAAACACATGTGAATTTTGCCTTCCTTTGGGAATCAGCTGCATCCTTCATCTCATTCAGAAGCTTAATGCGGTTTTGTTCATCTGTGGCATTTTCACCTGCATACCTGGCTGAATATATCCCGGGTTTGCCATTAAGATACTCTACCTCAAGGCCTGAATCATCGGCGAGTGTAATAATTTTAATCTGCTCATAAACGTGTTTTGCTTTTTTGACTGCGTTTTCTTCGAACGTTGTTCCGTCTTCTAACGGTTCAGTTATACCGGGAGTATCTGATAAAGACAGAAATTCAATATCCAATCCCTTTAATGAATGTTTTATCTCTTTTAGCTTTCCTGTATTCTTAGTTGCAATAAATAATTTTCGCATTACTTTATCATAGATTCTTTATACTGAAGCTGATACAGTTTTGAATAAATTCCGCCAAGCTCAAGAAGCTGCTGATGCGTTCCGATTTCCCTTAATTCACCTTTATGCAAAACTATAATCCTGTCACATTTCTGTATAGTCGAAAGCCTGTGAGCTATTATAATAGATGTTCTGCCTTCCATAAGCTTATCTATAGCATTTTGTATCAGAATTTCCGAATGTGTATCTACGCTTGATGTTGCTTCATCAAGAATTAATATGGCGGGGTTATAAACCAGTGCACGTGCAAAAGTAAGGAGCTGACGCTGCCCCTGAGAAAGCGTTACTCCCCGTTCCTTTACGTTCGTTTTATACTTACCGGGAAGACTGTTTATGAAATTATCGATCCTGATAATTTCTGCCGATTGCTGAATCTTTGAAAAGGGAATTTCTTTATTCCCGAGACTTATATTGTTTTCAATTGAGTCGGAAAACAGGAAAATATCCTGTGTAACCAATCCAATCTTTTTTCTCAGGTCTGAGCTGCGTATATCTTTAAGGTTAATGCCGTCCAGCAGTATCTCTCCTTTCTGTACATCATAAAACCTGCAAAGTAAATTCATTAATGTAGTTTTACCTGCACCTGTGGCACCAACTATGGCAATATTTTCACCTTTCTCTATTTTGAACGAAACATCTTTAAGAACATAATCTTCACCTGTATATGCAAACCAAACATTTTTAAATTCAATTGCTCCCTGCACATCCTTTAGCTCAATCGGATTTTCCGGGTCAGGTATAATTGTTTTATTATCCAGCAATCGGAATATTCTTTCCGATGATGCCATAGCAGTCTGCATAATGTTGTATTTCTCCGAAAGGTCTCTGATAGGACGGAAAAACATCTCTGCATACTGAATGAATGATATCAGGACACCTATTGTCAGTGCATTCTGAATAACCTGTCCCCCGCCGTACCAGATAATAAGCGCAACCGAAACCGCACCAATAAGTTCGACTATCGGGAAAAATACTGAATAGTATAACACCGATTTTTTATTGGCAGCGGTATGGTCAAGATTTATTTCCTTAAACTCATCGAATGTTTTTTTCTCTTTATTGAACAGCTTCACAACCATAATACCGCTGATATGTTCCTGCATAAATGAATTCATTTTTGCAACAAGAATTCTTACATCACGGTATGCAGCTCGCACTTTCCGGCGAAAGATAATAGTAGCATAAATAAGCGGAATCAAAACCGAAAAACAAATCAGCGTTAACTGCCAGCTTAGAGAAAACATAAATATCATTATTCCTGCTATGGTAAACACATCGGCAAAAACCATCACAATGCCTGATGAAAACATTTCATTCAGCACTTCGATATCGTTTGTCAGTCTTGTTACCAGCCTGCCAACAGGACTTCTGTCGAAATACTTCATAGCAAGACGCTGAACATGACGGAAAAGCTGCATCCTCAGATCAAAAATGGTCTTCTGCCCTATCCACTGCGTAAGGTAAGTCATTACATACTGAAGCAAACCCTGAAGTATCAGCGTTGCAAATAAAATCATTACAATATCAAGCAATCCGCGGCTGTTCTTGTGAACAATGTAATCGTCAACTGCAATCTTGGTTAAAAACGGTCTTATAGTTCCTGAAAGCGAGATAAGTATTGTTAAACCGATTGCAATAATTACCCAATGCCTGTATGGTTTTAAATAACCAAGCAGTCGTTTCATAAGCTTAGAGTCGTAAGCCTTACCGAGTGATTCTTCTTCCTGGGTTTGTTTTTCTGTATCTTTATTTTTATTTTCTTCTGACAATTCTCAAATTCCCGCGAAGGGGGAATCTACTTTTATTAAATTAATATTTGGGCTAAAGCCCATATGTTCATCTCTTCTATCCCTGCCCTGAAGGGCAGGGTAACTACAGATTTCCTTATTTAAGAATTTCCCCGTCGTTTACGACGGGATTCAATGCACAAGAATTATCTGGCTTAAGCCCAAGAATCTAATGCAATATTTTTTCGAATGTAACATTGGATTCCCGCTTTCCCGCCTGCTGAAGCAGCACCCCCTCTCCATAATATGGAGCGGGGGAAGGGGGTGAGGTTTTTACAACTTCTCCAACTCTTCTTCCAAAAGCTGTTTGAAATATATATCTGCATAAATGCCTTCCCGCTGGATAAGCTGTTCATGCGTTCCGCTCTCGGCAATCGAGCCGTCTTTTAAGACAATAATTCTATCCGCATTCTTCAGCGTGGAAACCCTGTGACTGATTAGTATTGTCGTTCTCTGCTTCATTATTTCTTTTAATCCCTTCAGGATTTCTTCCTCGGTATAGGTATCCACAGCCGAAAATGCGTCATCAAGTATTAAAATTTTAGGATTGATTGTTAATGCCCGTGCAATAGATGCCCGCTGTTTCTGTCCGCCCGAGAGATTTATCCCACGCTCACCAAGAAGTGTTTCGAACCTGTTGGGGAACGTGTCCACGTCTTTATAAATCTGTGAAATCTTTGACATGCCGATTACCTTATCCTTATCAAGCTCATTCAATCCGTATGCAATATTATTTTCTATTGAATCGGAAAACAGGAATGTTTCCTGCGATACATACCCTATCGATGTTCTGAGCCTGCCAAGCGGGATTTGTTTAATATCTGTTCCGTCAATTAATAAATCCCCCTCCTGTACTTCAAACAAACGCGGTATCAGGTTAACAAGAGTCGATTTACCCGAACCTGTATGTCCTATAATACCGAGTGTTTCACCGCAGTTGATTTTGAGTGACAGGTCTTTAAGTACATAGGGAAAATTCTCTGAGTATTTAAAATTAACATTCCTGAATTCAATCCCGCCGCATAATTCTTTTTCTTCAATATCATACTTAACATCATCATCTGTTATTACAGGTTCAGAATCATAGACCTCACACAATCTTTTCATAGATGCCTCGGCACGCTGGATAAGATTAACCACCCATCCCAGTGCAATTATGGGCCAGGTGAGGAGCCCAAGGTATATCAAAAATGCAGTAAGCTCGCCAAGTGTCAGCTTATCATCAATCACCATATTGCCGCCTATATACAAAACAATAATCACCGAAACGCCTATCATCAGAAACATCATAGGAAACGAAAATGCCTGCACTATTGCAAGTCCCATATTTTTCTTCTGGTAGTCACGGCTTAAATGCTCGAAACTCCGGGTTTCGCTCTCCTCACGGGCATACGCTTTTACAATCTTTATACCGGAAATGTTTTCCTGCACACGTGTTGTCAGGTTAGCAAACTGTTTTTGCACTTTTTCGAACTTATGATTGACTGCCTTGCCCACCCTGTAAACCACATACGAAATTACCGGTATCGGTATTAACGCAATAAACGTAAGCTTAACGCTGAACGAAAACATAAGCGTTATGGCAAGAATTAAATTTATTACCGTTTCGGATGTGTACATAATACCGGGTCCCAGGAAGTTACGCACAGCGTTAACATCATTGGATGCAAGTGCCATAATATCGCCGGTGGAATTATTATGGAAATACTGCTGGTCTTGTTTTAAAACAGCAAGGAGGAAACTGTTACGTAAATCGTTTTCCAAATCACGCGATACTATTATAATAGTCTGTCTTGTAAGATAAAGGAACACACCGCTCATAGCGGCAAATCCAACCGTAAGCAGTGCATATTTAAACATTCCGCCATAATTGAACTGTGTTCTCATCTCGTCTATTGCCCTTGAAATGACAAAAGGAATGGCATTTGTGAAGAGTGCGCTCATCACAATTACAAAAAAGCCCAAAAACAGCTTAAATTTATACCTTTTTAAGTAGGGTAAGAGGCGTTTGAGGTAATTCACGGTGCAAAGATAGTTTTAAATCAAATTCTATTCTATATTGAACGGAAATGAGGGGAATGAAGTTGCGGGGGAG
>CAYWTS010000024.1:32667-34177 GCA_964461265.1 uncultured Ignavibacteriales bacterium | reverse complement strand
AATTATTTCGTAATCAGCGTTAACCCTAAAACGGATTTTATCTAACCCCTTATTGACACGGGCTAACCGATGTATTATGTTTGTATGAGTTCGGAAAAATCGCAATGTTCTCTTAAATACCCTTAGCCAGTAGCGAATATCTGCCAATAGCGGATTAGTAGCCAAAGCAGTATTAAACCAAGTTTGACCACCCCTTTGCCCCCTCCTTACTAAGGAGGGGATTTAGGGGAGGTTTTCAGGTTTAGTACTGCTTTTTTTATTTACAAAAATATTATGACCGCTATGGTAAACACAAACAAACCAGATGCGAGCTCATAACTCTCCCGGGAGATATTTAAATAACGAAATCGAAAAATATGATTTTTATAGAATATATAAAAAATAAATTATCCAAACGTTTTAACAAACTTAATAACGGCAGCAGATTAACGGTTGAATTAAAGGATACTGATGTGTGGTACAGCTTATTTCCGCAATATTCTGATGATGTAAAAGAATATTACCGTTCTATTGCCTATGCATGTATAAACACACGCGCCGAGAAGGTTATAGGTGCGGAAGTTAATCTATACAAACATCTGCCCGGCAGGGATATAGAAGAAATTACCGACCATCCGTTTATAAATCTGATTAATAATTCTAACAATTCAACTTATAGCAGGGGGTCGTCATTCAGGGAAATAAATTACTGGCTCAGCGTAAGTCTTGACCTTTATGGTAATGCTTACGTGTACTACCCACGCAATAAGTTTCGTATGCCTCAGGCATTGTATTTTCTCCCTTCAAAATTTGTTACAGCGGAATATAATGCAGATTTTACTGCTATTAAAAATTACGTCTATCGTGCAGGTAACAGGCAAATCACGTATTCACCGGATGAGATAATTCATTTCAGGCTGCCCGATCCCGATAATCTTTTCAGAGGCAAAGCAACTGCATCTGCCTGCAGGTTTGCACTGGATATCGATTATTACCAATCAGTTTACCAGAAGAATTTTTATCTCAACGATGCCTCTATAGGTATGATATTCGAAACTGAGCGGAATTTAGACAGCGAGTCATATAAAAGATTAAAGGAACAAATACGTGAAAAATATACGGGACCTAAAAAAGCAGGTTCGCATATAATTCTTGAGGGGGGATTGAAATCTTCACGCTCGCAGGCAACAGCTAAAGAACAGGATTACGTGGAATCAAGAAAAGCTGTACGTGATGAAATCTGCGGAATTTTCCGTGTTCCTAAGTCGATTTTGGGCTTCACCGATGATGTTAACCGTGCAAATGCTGAAGCATCGGTTCGGACATTTTTACGCAATACGATAATACCGTTCAGTTTTTTCATACAGGATAAGTGGGACAGGTTTGTTAAGATTAATTACGATGAACGTCTTATGGTCAGGTTCGATTATGACCTTTCCGAAGAACGCGATCTGCAGCTCAAGGCTTATGAGATATTTTTGCAAAACGGAGTATTAACACCCGATGAAGTAAGAGAACGCGAAGGATGGAA
>CAYWTS010000024.1:0-32567 GCA_964461265.1 uncultured Ignavibacteriales bacterium | reverse complement strand
TTTTGCAAAACGGAGTATTAACACCCGATGAAGTAAGAGAACGCGAAGGATGGAACAAGAAAATTAAAAATTAAAATTTAAAATTCACAATTCATAATGAAGCAGGTTCAATATAATTTTAATAATCATCCGACACTTTCATTCGATACATATCTTGGCTTTAATGAAAATAAAAGGATATTAACACATTACATATCTACCGAAACAGTAAACCGATACGGTTACATTCTGAAAAATGAAGGCATTGACGATACCAATTACCGCAAAAATCCGGTCGTTTTATATGAGCATTATCTTGGCGGATTGTTCTCTATGCCGCCGCCAAGTGAGATTGTAATAGGTATTAATCTGAAGCTGTCTCACGATTTATACGGAATTATAGCCGAAACAAAATTTGCCGATACCGAACTGGGTACCGATATAATGAACTTTTACAAAGATAAGCTGCTCAATGCATGGAGTGTGAGATGGAAAGGCATTGGTGAAAATTATATTGAATATGTTAACGATGTGCCTGTTGTGCAGAATTGGGAACTGCTTGAATATTCGGCTGTAGTTATTCCCGGTAACCCCGATGCTGTTACACAGATGTTAAAATACAGTAAAGACGAAGGATTGAAAAAAATATTAAATGGCGAAATGATAATAGTTGAGCTTCGTGATGAAATCTCAAGGGCTAACAATAAAATAAGCAGCTTAATTGATGATTTTGATAATTCAAGGCATGACGATGGAGAAAGTATCGGTAAGAAGTTAAACAACCTTAAAAACGAATTGAAGTCTCAGATAGGCGACGTAAAAAAATGGGCTGCTGAAATGTTTATGGAGCTTGCACTTTCACAGCAAAGCTTACCAGGCAATCTGCATAAGGAACTCTTAAGCAGGATGCCCGAAATAGTTGAAGGTGCTATCCGAAAATATATCGGCAAAGTCGATTGATATTACAAAAAACGTGAAGCATATAACGTAATACTTAAAGTATAATTAAATAATTTGAAAAATATTCAATTTGATAAATTTTTAAATCAATCATGAAAGAAAAACTTTTATTAGAATTACAAAGACAGGGTAAAATACCTCAGGGTTTAACTGCTGATGATTTCACAGAAAACCAGCTGCTAAAGCTTTCTCTAAGTCCTTCAACCGGTAATAATCCGGGACAGCTTACAATGCAAGATTTCCGTGCTATGGTTAACGAGGTTGTAGATGCGAAACTGAGAGAAACAACCGATGCTATAGACCGCAAATATTTTAAGCTGCCCAGTGCCGAGCTAACCAATGATGAAATGAAGGGGCTATCCCAAACCCGTATTAAGAACCTGAAATTTAAGAAGTTCCTGAGCTCTATTTTCAACAAAACACGCTTCGGGCTCGATGGCGGTTTCCTTGCCATCAACCAGGAAGGCGGTGACGGGACAACGGGCGGTTATCTTGTTCCGGTTGAGTTCGTTGCTGAAGTATCCAGATTACTTACACAATATGGTGTGTTCAGACGTAATGCAAATATAATCACGCTCGATTCAAAAACGGCATCTAAACCCAAGCTGAACGCACTGCCAACAGGCCAGTTTGTTGATGAGCTTGCTGCCAAGCCTCAGTCAAACCCAACGTTTGAGCAGATAACTTTCACAAGGCATGACTATGCTTTCATAACCGGTCTTTCGAAACAGCTTTACCAGGATGCTGCAGTTGACCTGGTAGGATTGCTTGCCGAGCTGGCTGCAAACGACTTTGCAAAGGTCGAGGATGTTCAGGGATTTACCGGTTCGGGTACTCCCATTACCGGTTTGGCAAATGTATCAGGGACGGTTCCCGTTGAGCTTGCCACAACAAATCCGAACTCTGTAACATATACCGACCTGCTTGCAATGCTAACAGCAACACCTTACAGCGAAGGTGCTAAGTGGTATTTCCACCGCAGTGTGTTCGGAACGTTCTTAAGCATAAAGGATGACAGCAACTATCCTATCTTTACGCCGAGCGACCAGATTATGATACAATCTACAAAGACATTTATGGGCTATCCGTATGAGCTTACAAGTGTAATGCCGGATAACACTGCAGGTGCAGAAAAGGCAATTGCATATTTCGGTAACCTGAAACTGGCTGCATCGCTTGCACAGCGTGAGGGTATGAATATTATGTTCAGCGACGTTGCAACCGTAGGAGGTAACTCGGCTTTCGAAAAGAATCTGCTCTTCTACCGCTTCGAGCAATCGTTCGATATACAGATAGAACAGCCCGGTGCAATTGCAAAGATGATAACAGCGGAACAGTAAACAATTAACTATTAATAATGCAGGGAACGCATCCGTGAAAAAAATTATAACGACACTCTATGTATATAGATAATGTTTCTTGAATATTTTCTAACTATTTGCAGGATGCGTTCTTTTACCATGCTTTATTTGTTTTGACCGTCCATTAAATATTTATTAGCCCCTGACTTTAGTCAGGGGTTGATGAAATAAAATACAATAAACCGTTTTAACGGTTTAATAAGTGTAATTAAATATGAATGAATAAAATAACATTTCTATGCTTACGCTCAATAAGTTAAAACAATTTCTAAACATACCGGAATCAAAGACAGAAAAAGATGAAATTCTCTTAACATGCATCAGCAATGCTGTTGATGAGGCAAACAATATTACGAACCGGATACTTAATTTTGCCGGGCATATAGAGATAAAAGATGGTTATGCCAATGATATAATGTACCTTGAAAATTACCCGGTAGAAAAGATCGAAGAACTGCAGGAACTGGTAAATGGTGGGTGGACCGATATACTTAGTATAATAGATGATACAACACTTTTTATAAACAGCGATGAAGGTTATATACGCCTGCTTGGGGGAGTAGTTTTTACAGAGGGCAAACAAAACATACGGGTTAAATACAATGCAGGATTTGTATCGGGTGATGACTGGATACCCCAGCATATATACAATGCCGATGATTATGCAGTTTATAACGGAAAGCTGTTTAAATGCAAAACATCACATACCTCCGGAGAAGAGTTTGAGATAATTTACTGGGAGCTTGCAACTGAAATACAGTGCCCCAAAGCTCTTGAAAAAGCAATAACTTATCTTGCTGCTGACCAATACCTGAAAAGTCTTGCAGGCGAATCAAGGTTTAACATTAGTGCAGAAACAATTAGCGGTTCATCTTCCGAAGCACGCAGTTATAAAGACATTGATATTTCTAAAATTCTGAACAGTTACAGAAACATTAACATTTAATCTTCAGCTAATTTTAATGAAATCAGAAATAGAAAATATTTATTCTGCTTTTGTATATGAACTTTCAAAGATTACAAAAGAAAACGGATATGAACATGATATCGGTCCGAATATATACAAAAAGAATATTGACCCGTCTGATTACCCCGCCATGGTTGTGACGCTTGATTCTGAAAACACAGCAGAACGTAATGAAGATGACACTGTATTTACCCGTGAAGTAATTTTAAAGCTTACGGTTCATTTCATCACAGCATCTGATATTTCAGCCGAAGGGCTGATTACCTCGGAACAAATGAAATGGCTGTGGGACATTAAAAGATTTGTAAACGGGCATAACAGCGTGAAACATTTTTTCAATATCTATTTGCTCAGCTCAATTACGCATATATGGATTGATAAGTGTGTTCCTGATATAGATTATAAAAACAATAAAGGTAAGGTTACGGTATTAATAAATATCCATTATACAGAAGAGTTTATTTAAAAATTTTATTATTAAACAAATGTCAAAGAATTCATCATCTATACTCGATAAGGGTGGCAACCAGATACTCAATGTTATTCTGAATCCGGATAATTCATTTCCGGAATCGCTGGTTCCTTTTACAAACGGTGCCGGAAACTGCATTGACCTTGGCCACATAAAGAGCTCCGGCTTAAGCACTAAAGCCGATAAGCAGGAATTCAAAAGCGAAGACGGTATAGTCCGTAAAACCGATTACGATTACAGCGGAACAACATTTAGCATCCTGATGGAAACTGATAAAGATAAGCTCGACTGGCTGGCGTATGCTATTCGCGGGAAACAGGTACTTGAGATAAAATACCAGGGGATTAAAAATGCGAAGTATCAGGAAGTATTCCGTATTGTGAATGTTACACCGCAGATAAACGTTGAATCACCCGGCGGTGCAGGTTCTTTAAAGTATGAATCTACTGCTTCAGTTCAAAGTTCCGATGTGCAGTTCACAGCACAGAATCTTACGGATATTGAAACCGCACTTGATATTACAATAAGAACAATGGGACCCGTAATAATTCCCGCTGACAGGGAACATGAAATAGTTGAAACGGTAATAAGTTAAATTTAAGTATTCCCGCACAAGCGGGAATCTGCAAAAATTTGTTTAAGTAAGTTTTTTTTGGTTTTATGAAATATGTTAAGAAATGTATGTTAATCAAACGCTTTATTATAATTCAAGTATTTAAAAAATGATAGATTCATACTTTCGCAGTAATGCAACGTAATGCCGGAAAATAAAACATACAAATACAAAGCCCAGGATTTTAAGCTTAAGCCGCACAGTCTTGAGATGATGCATAATGCTGCTCCGCTTATGATTAAATACCGCAGGCTGCTGTGGGAACATACTAAAGATATAGATATGAGAAAGGTTGAAAATGCAAAATTATATATAAGTGAGCTGGAAACTGCACTTGAACAAATGAAAAAAGAAAATACTCCTGATATTGTTAAAATCGATGAATTAACACTGAAGCTGGGGAGAACCAAAGAAGATTTTGAAACCAATAACGAATACCAATCGCTGATAAAGCTTTATTCCGACTCGGAAAAACTTGCAATGTATGAGCTTATAACCGATTCACAGCTGATAAAGCCGTTTCTTTGCAGCGTTCTTGATGGCAATACCGATAAGCTTGATTTCACCGGAGCGGATATTTTTGAGCTCGTTAAGGAGGTTGTGCCCGATTTTTTTTCGCTTATTGCCGGGAACAGTCCCGGATAGCGGAACTTTTTAACGTTATCCCCGAAGCATTTGAGGCCAGGTTCCTGTTTCCGCAAAAATACTGCATACCCGAAGAGCTGGTTTACAGATATATGATACATAAAATATCGAAGACTTATGGTATTACAAAACAGGAAGCAGCATTTTATACGGAATATGATTTCTGGGAAATGATTGGGTTTGAGAATATGGAAATTATGAGGAATGAGTATTTAAGGGCACAGGCAAAATAAAATGTTCATTACCAAACAGGGATTACGTAAAAGAAAAAAAAACTTATTATGAAAGAAATTCCGTTTAGTAAAATAGAAAATATTCTTGAAAAGCTGATAAAGCTTTTCGGAGCTATTGACAGCAGGTTATTTTACAGCATCACAACAGGTGAAAAGAAATTATTTACACCGTCAACGGTAAATACAGGTAAAAGTAACATAGATGCGTCAAAAGACCTTATACTCGAAGCTATGAAAGGCTCTGTTAGCCATGCAAGGAATATTTTAAGTTTATTCGGTGAGAGCGAAAGCTCGGTAAGCCGGATACTCGGTTACTTTATGCGGTTTCTTGGGTTTGTTAACCAGGGCTTCAGCATCGGGAGTTTTATCGGTGAGCTTTTCGGCTTTATTCCGGGCGGCGGATTGATTACCGGTGCAATACAAGGCGGCGGAACCGCCGGTTCAGCGGGTATCAGTAACATTATAAAACCCGACCTGACTATTCAGCCGAATATTACAGTAATGGTGCAGTCAGAAATCGAGAAAACAAAGGCTATTAAGTTTTTAAGAAATTATAATCCTGCTGCAAATGCAAGATCGGTTTTATCAAATTTATAAATTGTTAATCTACCCGTGCTATGGCTTTAAGCCGCAGCACGAGTAATGTCAAGATATAATTGAAAATTAAATTTTTAAAATATAAAACATCGGGTACACAGCTGAACAATTATTTTGATACAGCACATCCGAATGTTTTAACCGATACACTGGAATTAACTCATCTGCCCCTGAACGGTTTCCCTGTGTTTAACGAAGAGGTGAGTGCACGGGATGATTTTTTCCAGTACAAGGCATCGGATTTTGATATCTTTATTAGCTACCTTCAAAACGATAAGTCGGTACAGGGTAAATCTATCGATGAATTCTTCAGCGGGCTTGAAGATACTAAGATATTATGTGTGTTTATGCTGGGTAGTATCTGCCGCGGCGGTTTTGCGGATATTGCGTCAATTGAAAAAGTATACAATTATAACGATGGCTATGGTGTAAAAGTAACTGTAATTGGAGCACTGAAGGAATTATCGGAACATCTGAGAACAAAAGAGCTTATCGAATACCAGTCATCACCGCAGTATGAGGCATTTTTAAGCGGATTATTATCCGATACAGGTATAATTGGTACAGGCGGGCTGAATTATACTTCACGTGTGGGTTTCGAGCCGATACTTTCACTGCCGCTGTATAATGACGTACGAAAACATACATCGCTCGATAAACTTAACCGATGGATATTTTTCACATCGCTTGCAAAAGAACACGGATGGGCTTTCAGGCTTGACGTGCAGTATGAACCGGTGCGGTTTATTATGAATATATTCTGGCGTTCGGAGATTGAAGATGAAGCGACAATAAAGATAATTGATTGGAAGGAAGGGTTTGAGATTCCCCAGAAGAAATGGCTATTCTTCGAAAACAGGTATTATAACATTACAACAGGGGACGGTTTCTCAATAAACGTTTCTCATGGCTTGCTGATGAAAAACGCGTGGTGCCGGGCAACCGATACTAACCAGCAGTTACTTTATAATAATGTTTATTCGAATCCCCCGTTTTTTATTACTTACGATTACGCACCGCCATCTACACAATATAAAAATTATGATAATATAATATGGTTCTATGAAGCTCAGGGCGGCGGTCCGAATTTACAGATCTGGAATCGTAAAGATGAAGTGCTTGAGACAGGTACAGAAATGTATGACTTTGATTTGAGGCGTGAATATTATATATATAATCCTTTGTGCAAATTAATTAATGGTTCTTGTAAAGTTAGCAGGATGTTTGTAAAAAATTGGCAACCAGTAGGTTTCCCCGGAGGTATATATTATACTGATACGGATGCTTTAAATTTACAATTGTTATTATTTACCGAGTATCAATTTATGCTTGGGGGAGAAAAGGATACAGTAAAGTTGAAAATAGTTAATGATGGTAATAATATTAGTTTATATAAGAAAATTATTTTGACTCTAAATAATAACATAAGAATTTTCTGGATTGTCAGGATTACAGAATTAGATTTAATAGAAAGGACTTGCGAAATAGAAGCTATAGAAATATGAAAATTTATTTTTTGCAACTATTTCAAATTTTGCAACAGTTAAAACAGATAAATTACAATGTCTATAAATTACAATTACAATGTAATAAATGGTTACAAAAACCCGAAATTCGAAATTGTGACTTCACAAGGAACGAGTGTATATGAATTGCCATTGACTAACTCTTCGGGTTTAATTGAAACCTATGAAGTATTAAGTATTAATCATATGCTGCACGATTATACAAATCTTCAGCAGGTGCAGGGGTATCATATACGCTGGACACTGCATTACAACGAATACGTAAAACCAGATACTCTTTTAAAAATAAAGGAAATACTCGAAGCACCCAAACACGGTTTTAAATTGTTCATTATTCCCCGAGCCGATATGTCATCACGTAAATTTGAGGTCAATATATTGAATGATGAGATAGCACTCGGAATTTTAAAAGGCGGTATAAATGCTACAGGTCACAGACTTCCTGTATTGGAGTTTAAAACAGTTTATAAACAGGAGTATATTGACTGGCGTCAGCAGTTTTATTTTGGCTCAGGGTATCAATCCCCTACAAGGGGTATGTTAATTACATAATTATTAAATTTAAAATTTACAACAATGATAGAGGTAACAATAAACATCAGAGATGAGAATGATGACCCCGTGCTGGGCTTAACGGGGTCAAATATAAAATTTAAGACATCTCCGGGTGGTGTTGAAATAACCGGTCTTACTGTTTATGAGCAGGGACTTGGGACATACGTAATAACAGGATTTACAACCTGGCAAAAAACACAGCTATTCATAAACGGTGTCTTACAGAACTGGTGGGGGATTCAATACACAGGAGAACCATCAAACCAGTTTATCGATAAAACAGGTGATACAATGACGGGTGAGTTATCAATGGGCGGTCAAACTTTAAGTAATCCGCTTGACCCATCAGCAGGGACACACGTTGGAGACAGAGATTATAATGATTCAAGATATTTAGTAAAGAACGTTGCTCAAGAACATCAGAACGGTATCGGTTTTAGGAACACTTTACCACGAGGTTATAATTCTGACGGGGTGACTGAAACCTATCTTGAACCTACTGAGAATTTTCAATTAACACCAAAGCAGTATGTTGATACTATGATAGGTTATGGTATAAAGGCGGGGCAGAACTTACTTATTGTTGACCCGCATCGCTCAGAAGATATTACAGGTTACGTTTACCGTAATATCCGTGACGCTATTGATTATGCTTATTCACAGACACCATCTTCTGCAAACCGATGGACTGTATTTGTTATGCCTAATAAAAATCCCGATGGTTATACAACCGACCTCACTTTGTATGATTATATCGATTTAATAGGTTTGGGTATGATAAAACTGAATTGCAGTATAACCCGTTCAGGTTCAATGAGTGATAAGAATTGCAGGATTGAAAATTTTATGATTGAACTGACCGATAAATCCATTTCTGTTAAGAAATCACGTGTAATAAACTGTATCTTCAAAACAACCGAAGATAATGTCCAGACTAATATTTCGATTGAGGGAAGCCAGCTTAAAGACTGCGGACTGTTTTTATTCGGTTCCGGAGTTGTTGAATCTATACCGCATGGCGGGATTTATAACAGGTTTTACAACTGCTTTGGTAATTACAACATCACTTTCGATGCCAATGACCAGGTGATAGATTATAACTATAATGCAAATGCAGAATATCAGTATTGAGTTTAATACAGCATTTTAAATAAAAAAAATGAAAAAATTAATCTTCATATTATTTCTTTTTTTGACGGCTGACCTGTTCAGCCAGTCAATCGATACAGCTAATTGGAGTTTAAGCCGTAACCAAACCGATGGCTTATGGACAATGCTCATTAACCGCACCGATTTTTACGGTTACACAGCTGGAACGGTGATAGTTAACCTCACGTATAACGCTTCACAGGTTGATACGTCAAAATTTCAATTAATCCGCTCACAAACTGACGGTACTTACAGGCAGGCAATTAATAAGATTGAGTGGTATGGTAAAGATTCAGGAACGGTTAAAATAAATTTAACTTACGATGTAAATGAAATTGATACTATCGGGCTGGCAGCACGGTCATACGTTAATTCATTAATCGATACATTGCCAAAGCTGAGTGAAGATAACGTCTGGATAGGAGGACAGGTGTTCGATTCATATGTAAAATTTCACACAAGAACTTTGGGTGACGGCGATACAATACTCGCATCTGATGTGATAGTATATCATACAGGTGCAACAAGTATTTACCTTTGTGACCCTGCGGTTTATGTTAACAGGTTAGCAATTGTAAAAAATACCGGCCAGGACTCTTGGTTGTTAAATCCATACGGAAGTGAGACAATAGATGGTCAGGTGAACCTGAATATTGCGAGTTATGAATCATATATTTTAACATCTGACGGGAATAATTGGTTTATCCTTGCAAAACAATAGAATTAACGATGGAAGACGAATTTAGGGAATATAAAATATGGATTGAAAAAACCCTGGAACGGTTTGAGAAAACACTTACAGAAATCAAACACGACCTGACGGAAATTAGAAGCGACCTGTCAGCCATGAAAGTTAAGGCAGGTGTGTGGGGATTAATAGGTTCTGCAATACCGGTATGTATTGGATTAGCTGTGTATCTTTTTAAATTGCTCATTAATTAATACAATATTTTACTATTAAAAAGGAGATTAAAATGAACAACGAATTAATATTAAGCGACGCAATGCGTCTGGGTGATGCGGTTTTACGCATTAACCTCTGGACACGGCAGAAGAACGGTGAGATTATTTTCAAAAGCACTTATGACCCTGATGAAAGGATACAGAATTATGAGTTAAGGCGAAATAAATATGCAAAATATGTAGTAAAGCATATAACCTGCGGATTCTGTTTGCAGGAAGTGCTTGAACTGATTGAAAATATTTACCGGTGGTTGCCTGAAGAGGTTAAGCTGTTTTTGATAGAAAATGTTAAAAAAATAATTAACGATTTAATGAAAGGATTATCGAAATGAAACAGATATTAGGTATAAGCTGGGAAACTACTCTTGGAGCAGTATTTACGGCAATAGGACTTGTTCCTCAAGCAATTGAGTCGCTTGAACTTACAGAGATTCCGCAGTGGTTAAGAATAACAGGACTTGTATGCAGCTTTATCTCATTCATTTACATGGGTGTGATGGCAAAAAGCATAAATGTTACCGGAACGGGGATAGAGGCGGAGAGGGGAAGTTTTTAGTTCATCAGATAATTCACAGCCGCAGACTCGGGGTCTGCGATAGTAAGCCGCATATCAATGTTAAACAGAGTTAAATTCTTCAACGGTTACAGAGAGAAATTCGGTTCTTTGAAACAAAGCAAGGTAGATGCAATAGATTTTCTCTTACAAAAGCTTGATGCAAGTGAAAGGTTCAATCTTGCAAATGAGTATGCTTACATATTTGCCACAATTTACCATGAAACGAACGCAACCTTTTTACCTGTTATAGAAGGTTACTGGATAAAACACAACCGTCTGAAAAAGCTTTATAACTACTATTACAATTATAACAGACTTGCCTTAAAAAGTATTTTCCCTCATGGTTTAAGGGGCAAAACATACGAAGGAAGGGGATACGTGCAGCTAACACATAAATGGAACTATGAAAGACTTGGGAAAGAGATTGGCGTTGACCTGTTTTCAGAACCTGATAAAGCCATGGAACCGGAAATTGCATGGAAGATTCTTGAAGCGGGAATGTCGAAGGGTTTGTTTACAGGTAAAAAGCTGAGTCAGTATGTAAACGAAAATAAAACCGTTTATTCAGGAGCAAGAAAAGTTATTAACGGTGTAAATGAAAAAATGAGGATTGCAGGATATGCTGAGAAGTTTGAATCGTTTTTAGATTACGAATAAATAATCCCTTAATTAGTATTCTTCAGATTATTAATTTGACAAATCTGACCTGCCTGCGTCAAGGTTTGGGCAGGCGGGTAAATCTGATAAATATAAGGTCTTAATTCATCTTCTCTTTGGGGAATGTTCTCAGGTTATGCCCGAAGTTAAGCTGTTCTTCAAGCCGGCAGCTCCATACAAGCTTTCCGTTCCACACGGTAATATCAGGGCAGCCGTCGCACATACTTTGCCTGCCGTCATCAAGCACGTCAACCGGCTGAATTACCATTACCGACTGGTAGTAAAGTCTTCGGAAAAGGTTTAACGGATTTTTCAGGAAGTTCCATGCTGCCTGTCTTAATTTTTTATCGAACGGACTTAATAACAGCATCGATTTTCCTCTGCGTGAAGTTTTTGGCTTTACGTAAGAAAGATAAGAACCTGTGAATAAGTGTTTAAACGTCTGCATAATTTCCATAGTTTTTGCACCAAGGTATCCTTGAATCTTTTTCTTTGTTCCAAGCCTGCCGGTCAAGAACCATTTATATGAATCGGGTTTCTCGGAACCGTTAAGGTAAGCGCAGGCATCGAAATCCGGGTAAATATTTTTGAATATTTCATAAATATCTTCGGTTTTAAGATCTACTACATGTTCATCTTCTTCGTTATATATAAGCTGGCTCATATCTATTTTTTTGCTGCCAAGGTAAAAATCTACCCTTTCGTTTGTAACAGCCCTGTATAAGATGAAAACAATAACGTGTACTATATCGATATTTTTTTCAGCCCATTTAATCATATCGGGGATATACTGCATTGTATCTTTGTAAACGGTCGAGTTAAATGAGCATGAAATTCCTCCTTCATCAGCAAGCATTCTTGCGTAGAAGTATCTGAGTTCGTTTAACTCAGCTTCATTTTTATTTTTCCAGCCCGGACGGTTTTGTTTGCTGTCGATATGAAATGTAAAGCCGAATACTCCCGCTTTCTTCAGTTCCCTGAGAAATTCAGGTGTAAGTGCAAGTCCGTTGGTATTGATTATCGGTTTTATTTTTTGCTCTTTTATGAACCTCACAATCTCGACAATATCAGGGTGTACGAGGGGGTCGCCCCCAGCTATCGACATGCAGTCTGTTTTACGAAGCCTGTTGAAAAGAAGTATTTCTTCCTTAACTTCCTCAAGCGGTTTATGGCTGTCAACCTCGTTTTTCCTGTAACATCCGAAGCAGGACAGGTTGCATTTAGCAGTCGGCTCAAGCCATGATATTATATTATCGGTTAGATTCCAGGGCAGCCTGTAATAGTTAAGATGATTAAGCTGTATCATTTTTGTGAGGTTTAAATTTATAAATACATTAATTAAATAAGCGGTAAACCAATATTTATCCGGTATAATTGTAAATTTCTAACTGGTATATCGCTTTAACCGGTGCTAAGCATTCAAGTGAATTTGCTGCCCGACCAGGACTCGAACCTGGAGACTTCTGATCCAGAGTCAGACGTGTTGCCAATTACACCATCGGGCAAAATTAGTTAAAAAGTTTGAAAGTTTATCCGCCAGCAGGCGGATGACTTAAGCCATTAAGTTTGAAAAGAAACCAATTAAAAAAATAAAGGAACAATTTAATTAAAAACCAACTAAAAAAAGTTTAATAGAATAAGTAATTTCCTGCAAATTTCGTGTTTTATATAACAATCTGCAATGAAAATAACATAAAATGTTATAATTATAAGACGAAAATCACAAAATTACCTATAACTCATATTGTAAAATAAATGAGTAATCATAATATTTGACCTTGAAAATGAAGTAACAGAATACACCATAACCCCCGCTAAGTAATGTTTCGCAAGAAACCAGAAATATCCTATACTAAACCATCTTCAGAGAAAAAAATTGCAAAGATAAAGGAAGAAGATTTTATTGATATAAAGTCGAATGCTTTTCAAACGCTTTCGGACCAAGCCAGGCTTGAAGCACTGTTTGATAATACCGATATTCTTCTATGGTCAGTCAGACGTGATAAAAAAGGCAGGCTTTATTACGAAAAAGTTAACGAAGCATTTGCTTCAGTAGCTGGAAAAAAGGTTTCAGAATACAACGGCAAATATCTCAAAGATCTTGGTAGTGAAGCCGATTACCGGGCAATTTTACGCAGTTTAAAGCTTTCTAAACCCGGGAAGCCTTATGTATACGAGAAGAAACTTGACGAACCCGGAGGGAAAAGAATTTTCCAGATAAGAATTATTAATATACCCACCAATACAAAAGAAGAATATTATATAGGTTCTGCTGCAGAAATTACAGAGTTAAGGAAAAAAGAAGAAGAATTGAGAATTTTTGCACATGCATTCGAAAGCACAACCGAAATGATATCGATTACCGATATACAAAACCGGTTTAATTTTTTTAACCGTGCTTTTCTTAAAACTTACGGCTACACAAAAAAAGAACTCCTTGGCAAAACTCCCCATCTTCTGGGTTCTAACCGTAACCCTGCAGGTATTCATGATAAAATATTTAAACAGAGTAAAAAAACCGGCTGGACCGGTGAACTTTATAACCGTACGAAAAAGGGGAAAGAATTCCCTATATATCTTAACACAAGTAAAATTATCGATGAAAAAAATCAAATCATCGGGCTTATCGGAGTTGCCAGAGACATCTCCGAGCTTAAAGCTGCCTTAGAAAGGGCAGAAAAAGAGAGAGAAAAAGCACAAATGTACCTTGATATTGCAGGTGTTATGCTTCTTGTTCTGAATAAAGACGGAAAAATTGAAATGATAAATAAGAAAGGTGCAAACTTAATTGAAGTTAAAGAAGAAGATGCTTTGGGAAGAAACTGGTTTGACAATTTTGTTCCCCCTGAAATCAGGCACGATTTAAAGTTAAAATTCAATCGGCTAATGGCAGGGGAGAAGAAACCCGATGAATTTTTCGAAAATCCTATAATCTCACCACATGGAGATATCAAGCATATTCTATGGCACAACACACTTCTTTATGATGATAAGGGAAAAGTGAGAGGTCTGCTGTCTTCCGGTGAGGATATTACGGTGCAGAAACTTGTTCTTAAACAGCTCGAGCATTCCTTAAATGAGAAAGACATTTTATTAAAGGAAGTTTATCACCGTGTAAAGAATAATATGCAGGTGATTTCAAGCTTGATGCGGATTCAAATGTCATATATAAAAGATCCCGATGTAATAAAAATGTATCAGGAAACTTTGAACAGGATGAAGCTTATGAGTACCATACACGAAAGATTTTATAAATCGGAAAATCTTGCGAATATCGATTTCTCCCTATTCCTTCATACGCTTGTAGATATACTAAAGCATGCTTATCCGCTTATAGCAAAAACTGTTTCGGTTAAAGTTGAGACAAAAGAAATTTATCTTGGTCTGGATAAAGCTTTACCGCTTAGTATGATTTTGAATGAGCTAATATCGAATGCCTTTAAGTATGCTTTTGCAGAGAGGAATTCCGGACTATTAATTATAAGATTTAACAAGTTTAAAGGTAAATACAGGCTTGTTGTGCATGATAACGGTATAGGTTTACCCGAAGGATTTGATATCAAAACATCCAATACGCTCGGAATGCAGCTGGTTATTACATTTGCAGAGCAGATAGGGGGAAAAATTAAAATAGAAAACAGTGACGGTGTTAAGTTTCTGATTGAGTTTGATGCTTAAAAACCGATTTTATAAACATCACCATTATTTAAGTACAAATACGGGGTATAAATAGCCCAACTATCCGGTAAATTACCCTCTTTTTTTATTTTAACCTTTCACAAAATCACCCGAATCCTTCCAATCAGCACAGCAAAATTGACTATAACATACCGGTAAACGGAAAAGTCAGATTAATTGTATATGATATTTTAGGGAAAGAAGTAAATAATTTGTTAAATAAAGTTCAGGAAGCAGGATTTTACACTGTTAATTTTGATGGCAATTTAATGGCAAGCGGGTTGTATTTTTACAGATTGAATGTTATTACCTATAATAATATTTATACAAAAACTTTTATTAGATTGTTCTGTAATAAAACCACTTCTGCGCTCCCTTGGACCAGACTTCCTTAAGGGGAGATATATTAAGTGAGCTCACGATGTGTTAATTTTGTAATGATGAAAACACTTTTAACATTATTACCCGTTACTGCTGCAAAATTCATAAAAAACGGTGAAATAGTGGCATTTCCTACGGAGACGGTCTACGGGCTTGGCGCAAATGTTTTTGACGAAAACGCTATAAAGAAGATATTCAAAGTTAAGGGGAGACCTAAAGATAATCCTTTAATAGTTCATATCAATAAAAAAAGCGATTTAAATATACTTGCGGAAGAAATCCCTGCTACAGCACACAAGCTTGCAGAAGCTTTTTTTCCGGGACCTTTGACATTGGTTTTAAAGAAACACCCTATTATACCTTTTCATGCAACTTCAGGACTTCAAACCATTGCGGTTCGTATGCCTTCATCGGTCATTGCACGCAGGTTTATAAAGGAATGTAATGTTCCGGTTGCGGCACCATCTGCGAATCTCTCAGGTTCGCCGTCGCCCACAAGTTTTATTCATGTTTTAAAAGATTTTAGAAATAAGATACCCTGTATTCTTATAGGTCCTGATGCAAAACACGGTATCGAATCGACTGTAGTTGATTGCACTGTTGAACAGCCGATAATACTTCGTCCGGGCGTAATTACATATGAAATGTTAAGAAAAATCATACCCGGTATAAAGAAATATAACCGTTCGGCTGTTGTAAAAAGTCCGGGACAAAAATACAGGCATTATGCACCGAAAGCGAAAGTAATTACAGTAAAGCATTTTAACAGGATAAAAATAAAATCAATAAATTCTGCTTTTATAGGTTTTAAAAATGCTGAAACTAAAAAGGGGAAAGTAAAATTTGCAGTTTTATGCAAAAATGAGACCGGCTATGCCCGGAAATTGTTTTCTTTTTTCAGGCAATGTGATGAGAAGGGGATAAAATTTATTTATTGCCAGGAAGTAAAAGAAAAGGGCATTGGCTTAGCTATAATGAACCGATTAAAGAAAGCTTCTTCGATAATTTACTGAACATTGTACATCGATAATTGTTCACTGATGGAACCATCTTCTCACAACAAACCTTTCACCGATTGTGCTGTTATAATCATTTACCGGAGTGCGTGATTCCATAACTTCGTTAATAGTATCAAGCAAATTTGTTTTAACAACACCGCCTTTCGATAAGCTGCTCTGTATAGCTGTTGTATCGTCATACACATAAATTACGTGTCCATCCCAAACTATCATGTCAAGAGGTTTTACCTGCTTAAAAATTTCATCTGCAGTCATTCCTTTAATGTAAACTGCTTCACCGTAATTAATCAGTTTGCTCGTATTTCGTTCCGCACATCCGTTAGTTGCCTGGTACATTAGCCCTGAGCAGTCGCAGCCGGTTAATGTCCAGAGTTCTTTTGTCTTTGTATCAATTTCCGATAGCGGTTTATAATATTCCAGCATTTCGGGAATTCCATCAATATAGTTTCCGCCCCAGAGGTAAGGATAACCCACAGCATTATCGAGGAACTGATATATTTTTTCTATTGAGGGCATTTGTTTTTGCCTTGGTTTGGGTTTTTTAGCTGTGACTTCTACAAAGCGGCTGTCGATGTAAAGCAAGGCATCATAATTATATTCATCTGTTTTAGCGTGAAAGATTTTGTGTGTTCCGTAATCATATTCGCCGAGTAATTCAAAAACGGTGCCCGGTAAGGCAATATATTCAATTTCTCTAATGAGCCCGCTTTCATCAAGCTTAACCGAAATACCATCGTTACCGCCAAATATGGCATTAAAATCGGGTGAATTTAAAACAGGAGCGGGAATTTTAGCTACAGCCCAGAGGTCTTGTGCAATGGTTTCCATATTAATAAAGCAAAATAATATTAAAATCATTATAAAATTTAACACAGTGCAAGTATATTTAAATATATGTGAATTTAAAATACTCTGATACTCGTTGATTATAATAATTATTTTTTAGTAAAGTATAATTAGTTGCTGTTTTTTACAATTATTTACATTATTTTAGTCACTTTCAAATTACCTTTTATCTTGTTAAATTTGTATAATTAATCAAAAAACATAAAGGAGGTTTCTACATGGCAGAAGTAGATGTTGCTGCCCAAATCAAGGAAGCAATTATTGAAAAATTGGGTGTCGAAGAATCGAAAGTCACCGAAAGTGCGTCATTTATCAACGATTTGGGAGCAGATTCTCTTGATACTGTTGAGTTAATCATGGAGCTTGAAAACAGATTTAATATTCAGATTCCCGATGAAGACCAGGAGAAAATTACCACCGTTGGTGATGCCATCACCTATGTCAAGTCTAAAATTGGACAATAAATAAATCTATCAGCTAAATGAACAGACGCGTTGTTGTAACAGGGATGGGAGTGGTATCTCCTATTGGAAATGCACTTGAGGAATTCTGGAGCAATTTAATTGCAGGAAAAAGCGGTGCTGCTCCAATAACATATTTCGATACGACACATTTCAGGACCAAATTCGCATGTGAGGTCAAAAATTTTGACCCTCTCCAGTTTATGGATAGAAAACTTGCCCAGCGTGTTGACCCTTTCACACAATTCGCTATTGCTTCAGCCAATATGGCAATCAAAGACGCCGGTCTTGACTTTGAGAAAATTAACAAAAACAAAGCAGGTGTTGTTTATGGGTCGGGTATCGGCGGTATGTGGACTTATCATAAAGAGCAGACCAAACTTTATGAAAAAAACGGTAATCCCGACCGTATAAGTCCTTTCTTTATTCCAATGCTCATTGCTGATATAGCAGCCGGACGTATTTCGATGCTTCACGGATTAAAAGGACCTAACTACGCTACAACTTCAGCCTGTACAACATCGGCACATTCAATTGTTGATTCGGTAATTTTAATTGAAAGAGGTTCAGCCAATTTAATGGTTACAGGCGGTTCTGAAGCTGTGATTTGTCCTATGGGCGTTGGTGGTTTTAATGCAATGCATGCTATTTCTACACGCAATGATGAACCCGAAAAAGCATCAAGGCCATTCGATAAGGAGAGGGACGGGTTCGTAATGGGCGAAGGCGGAGGGACACTGATATTGGAAGAGCTGGAACACGCAAAATCACGCGGTGCAAAAATTTATGCAGAGATAGCCGGCATTGGTCTCACCGGAGATGCTCATCACATTACCGACCCTGCACCCGGCGGCGAAGGCGTGGTAAACGCGATTAGAATTGCATTAGAAGACGCAAAACTTAAACCGACGGAAATTGACTGCATTAATGCACATGGGACCTCCACACCACCAAATGACAGGAGTGAAACAGCAGCTATAAAAACGGTATTCGGAAAACATGCATACGATATACCGGTTCATTCGATAAAATCGATGGTTGGTCATTTACTTGGTGCAGCCGGAGCTGTTGAAGCTATTGCAGCGGTTTTAACTATTAAAAATGGCATTGTTCCACCAACCATTAATTATACCACGCCTGACCCGGAGTGTGACCTGAACTACGTTCCTAATCAGGCATTAGTGAAAGAAATCAATACCGTGCTTAGCGATAATTCGGGATTTGGCGGGCATAATACAGCGATTATATTTAAAAAGTTCGAAGAGTAGTTAAACTTTATGTTCGGTATATTAAGGGTTGTTAAAAAGTTCTTACCAGCCTTCCGCAGAAATAAGGACCGGGATGATATTTATTCAGCTATTGCCTCAATTAATTTTAAGGCATTTGAGGAAACTATTGGATGTGAAATAATTAATAAGAACATTTTTATTAATGCTCTTACACACCGGTCGTTTTTAAAATCAAAAAATCTAAACGGAATTAAGCTAAATTCTAACGAAAGGCTGGAATACCTTGGCGATGCTATACTTGATTCGGTTGTTGCAGAATATTTATACAAGAATTTCCCGACATCGGAAGAAGGAGACCTGACCAAATTCCGTTCCGTCCTGGTTAACCACCGCTTCCTTGCAGAACGGGCTAAAGAGATAGAACTGCAAAAATATATGCTTGCCGCACCTACAGCTCTTAAATCAATCGAAGACGGATATGATACAATTTTATCCGATGCTTACGAAGCTCTTATAGGTGCAATTTTCCTTGACAGAGGATATGAAGCTGCAAAAGAATTCCTTAATGAACAAATATTCAAAAAACTTGATGTAAAATGGCTGAACCAGTTCGACGAGAATTATAAAAGCAGACTTCTTGAGTATACACAGGCGAACACCGATTTCATTCCTGAATATGATGTAATTCAGGAAGAAGGCCCTGAGCATAATAAGCTTTTCACCGTTGAAGTGAAAATAAATGAAATGGCGCTTGGTATAGGCAAAGGCAGAACTAAAAAACAAGCCGAGCAGGAAGCAGCGAGCAATGCTTTGAGGAATCTGGATGTTATTGAAAAAATGGGACTTAAAAAAAAGAAAAAAGATAAATAATATTCAGATTTCATCCCCGTAAGGGGATTTATTTTTACTTAAATTCAAATTTTATTAGAAAGCGTATATTAAATTGACTTCACCTGAGTTTGAATTAGGATATTCGGACCGTTTTATAAACCGTCATCTGGGTCCATGTGATGAAGATATAGAAAAAATGGTAAAGGTTATCGGGATTTCATCACTTGATGAGCTTATTCAAAAAACTGTTCCTCATGATATTCTTTTAAAAAATAAACTTAACCTTCCTGAACCTGTATCAGAATACGAAGTTTTAAATGAGTTAGAATCTATTGCATCAAAGAATAAATTGTTCAGGTCGTATATTGGGATGGGCTATTATGGTACAATAACACCTTCGGTAATTCTAAGAAACATACTTGAAAATCCCGGCTGGTACACACAATACACTCCTTACCAGGCCGAAATTGCCCAGGGCAGACTTGAAGCATTGCTTGTATACCAGACTTTGATTATTGACCTTACGGGACTTGAAATCGCAAACGCTTCGCTTCTTGACGAAGCTACAGCTGCAGCCGAAGCTATGTCGATGCTTCATAATAACAGGAAGCCAGCTAAGAAAAACTGCAATAAATTTTTTGTTTCCAGTGAGTGCTTTCCTCAAACTATTGATGTGTTAAGAACAAGATCGGAACCACAGGGTATTGAGCTTGTTATTGGTGACTGCAGCACTATTGATTTCAATGATGATTATTTTGGGATAATAGTTCAATATCCTGATAAATCGGGTCAAGTGAATGATTTCAGAAGAATTATAACAAGTGCTCATAATAAAGATATCAAAGTTGTAATGGCTGCAGATTTAATGTCGCTTGCACTCTTAACACCACCGGGTGAACTTGGAGCTGATGTTGCAATTGGCTCTTCTCAGCGTTTTGGTGTTCCAATGGGTTATGGGGGACCGCATGCAGCTTACTTTGCCTGTAAAGATGAATTCAAGCGTGTTGTTCCCGGCAGAATTATCGGAATTTCTATCGATTCGCATGGCAATAAAGCCTATAGAATGGCTTTGCAAACACGTGAACAGCACATCAGGCGTGAAAAAGCTACCAGCAATATCTGCACCGCCCAGGTTCTTCTTGCAATTATAGCCGGTATGTATGCTGCTTACCATGGTCCTGAAGGTATTAAACGGATTGCTGAAAGGATACATAACCTAACTGTTATTTTAAATGAACAAATTAAACTACTCGGTTATGAACAGCTAAACACAGAATACTTTGATACACTGAAAATAAAAGCTGACGGTCAGCAGATACTCAGAATTAAACATCTGGCAGAGTCGAAGGAGATAAATTTTAGGTATCCGGATAATAACTTCGTATGTATTTCGCTTGATGAAACAGTTTCTCTTAAAGATTTAGAGGATATTATTTCGATATTCGCTTCTGCAGCTGGTAAAAACTTTAAATTATCTGCCGAACATATTAATATTACCGGGAAAAGCTCATACCCGGGAAATTTAAAAAGAAATACGGATTATTTAAAGAATCCTGTATTTAATAGTTACCACTCCGAAACGGAAATGATGCGTTATCTGCACAGGCTTGAAAGCAAAGACCTTGCTTTGAATACCTCAATGATACCGCTAGGTTCATGTACAATGAAAATGAATGCTGCTACTGAAATGATTCCTGTAACATGGAATAAATTCAGCGGTTTACATCCGTTTGCACCGGCAGAGCAAGCTAATGGATATAAGGAAGTATTTGCTAATCTTGAAAGTTACCTCTCCGAAATTACCGGTTTCGATGCCGTTTCATTACAGCCTAATTCAGGTGCTCAGGGTGAGTACACCGGGCTTATGGTCATAAGGGCATATCATCGAAGCAGGGGAGAAGAATACAGAAATGTTGTGCTGATACCTGCTTCTGCACACGGTACAAATCCTGCCAGTGCGGTTATGGCAGGAATGAAGGTTGTTGTTGTGAAAACTACTGAAAGGGGTGATATAGACGTTGAAGATTTAAAAAAAAGAACTGAAGAAAATAAATACAACCTGTGTGCGTTAATGGTTACTTACCCTTCTACACACGGTGTTTTTGAAGACTGCATAAAGGATATTTGTGAAATTATTCACGCAAATGGCGGGCAGGTTTATATGGATGGTGCAAATCTTAATGCACAAATAGGATTAACAAGCCCTGCGGTAATTGGCTCCGATGTGTGCCATTTGAACTTACATAAAACTTTCTGCATACCTCATGGGGGCGGAGGTCCGGGAATGGGTCCAATAGCGGTACGGAAACATCTCAAACCATTTTTACCTGGACATTCGGTTATAAAAATAGGCGGTGAAAAGTCTATTACAGCCGTTTCAGCTGCTCCGTGGGGCAGTCCTAACATCGTTCTCATTTCTTATGCGTATATCAGGATGACCGGTGAAGAAGGATTAACTAAAGCATCGAAGGTCTCTATACTAAACGCCAATTATCTCAAGGCTAAACTTGAGAAATATTATCCTGTACTGTATACGGGCAAGAATGGCTTTAATGCTCATGAACTGATTTTTGATATGAGAGGTTTTAAAAAAACTGCCGGTATCGAAGTTGAAGACATAGCAAAGAGACTTATGGATTACGGTTTCCATGCTCCGACAGTTTCTTTCCCTGTTCCGGGAACGTTTATGGTTGAACCGACAGAAAGCGAATCGAAGGAAGAACTCGACAGATTTTGTGATGCTATGATTCAGATTAGAAAAGAAATTGAGGAAATAGAAAATGGCAAAGCCGATTTGCATGATAACCTGTTAAAAAATTCACCTCATACAGCACAGCACATTGCATCGGATAAGTGGAATCACATATATTCAAGAGAGCGGGCAGCTTACCCGCTTGAGTGGGTAAAAGAACGTAAGTTCTGGCCAGCTGTCGGCAGAATTGATAATGCCTACGGTGACAGGAATTTTGTATGCTCATGCGAGCCAGTAAGCAGTTATGCTGAGGAAAATAAAGTGTAATGCAGAAACAATGAATTAGTATGGGTTATCCCTCAACTTGCTAAATGCATTTTATTATCGATACTGTTAATAAAATGTGCTTAGGAAGTTTTTTCAAAAAATATATTGGCTAAATTAATTTACCCGGTACAATCTTTTATTTAACTTAAAACTCATTTATCAACCCAAAGTGTACCTTGCCTTCTAATATCGAATCTCCCTTTCCGAGCGCATAACTAACACCAAATATTCCAAGCGGTGTTTCAAATCTTAAGCCGGCGCCATAACCGTATATAAATGCATTTTGTTTCGGAGTACCCGTAATATCATCTCCCGGTTTCCAGTAATATCCGGCATCATAAAAAATTGCTGCAAAAGTTCTGCGGGTCAGCAGGTACCTGATTTCTACATTCGACCATACTACACGAGAAGCAAGAAACTGTTCTTCTCTGTATCCGCGGACTGTTTTAATACCGCCAAAACGGAAATAGTCGGCATTTTCAAGCTTTGGTGAGCGGACCTCACCGCCGTGTATCGAGATTAGTGTAGATTGCCTGTTGAAAAATGAGTGGTAAAAATCAAGATCAATCTGGAACCGGTGAACCGTAAAATCTCTTGGTACACTGTATGATTTAAATTCATCGTTGTTATATACTTTCTTTTGACCGATAGAATAAGTTGTCCTGTAAAGTAATCCGAATAAAGGGTTATAAATATAGTCCCGTGTATCAAGCTTGATTTCAAAACCGGTTCCGAGTACTCTGCTGTTAAAAATAGCTACACCGCTGTAATTCTGTTCACCCGGTATAACCCTTTCGTATTGTGTAAGTAATGAAGCGGAAAAAGATGATGAAATTAACAGGTCTGATTTTGTATTAAAGCTACGTTTTACATATGTTGAATCCTGTACTCGCTGTATAAATGACAGATTTATATTTAAAGGCAAGCTTAGTAACCAGGGTTCCATGTATTTTAATTCCAGTTCCTGTGTTTGCTGTTGTTCCTTCTGCCAGCGTGCTTCTATCTTACGTCCAGTCCCAAACAGGTTCCGCAGCGATAGATTTACAAGTCCCGTAAAATATCCTTTATCTTCATCACTTGCCGGTGGAACGTATCCAACAATACCATCGAAAGTATTTGTACTGCCTTCGGTTACCTTTATCAGCATAACGGTAGAATTTTTATACTTTACTATCTTTGGCTGTTCTACGTTTGAAAAAAATCCAAGATTATCAAGTTTTTTCTTTATCTCGTATAACGACTCCACTGTTACTGCCTTTTTGCTGATTCTCAGTTCACGCAGGATAACGTTTGTTTTTGTCGAGGTGTTGCCTTCTATTACTACTTTATCTATCCTCACTTTTTCATTTTCGTTTACCGATATTACGATTAAAATACGCGGGATTTTTTTTAAATCGGTATAACCGGATATTTCTTTTACTTCTATAGATGCGAATATAAATCCGGCTTTTTCGTAGATACTTAATAACTGCTCAATATCCCTGTTAAGTGCTGCTGCCTCAAGTACCGAGCCTGCCTTCGTATACATTTGCTTAATCAGATACGCAGCAGTGAATTTTTTATTTCCCTCGAATCTGATTTCTCCTACTGTATATCGTTTGCCTTCGATAATATTAAAAGAAATATCTATCTTAGTTGAATCGGAATTAAATATATCTTTCGTTCTGGAAATATGAACATTTAAAAAGCCTTCTTTTTTATATGAAGCAATGATATTGCGGAGGTCAAGTGTCATTTGTTCAGGTGAATAGATACTGCCGGTTTTTGAATTCATCATTGCCAGAAGCTGACTGTAAGAGAAATAATCATAACCGGTTATCGTAATATTATCTATTATAGTATTATTCTGTATATCGGTATTTTGGGGGATACTTGCTGATGTGAACAGCAATAACAGCATAAATGATTTAAGTACAGAATTATAATATTGGCTGATTAATCCCGGCATTGATAGTCAAATATTTGTCTGCTTTTATGTAATTTCAAGGCAAAATAAGTGTAAACCTTTCCTTATTGAAAAACATCTAATTTAAGCGTGTAATTCCCTGTTAAAAACGAAACTCAAATAGCCAAATTAATGTCTAAATTAATAATATGAAATCTCTCATGATTCTGATTTGGTTTGTTTTATTAATCCGTACTTCAGGTGCGCAGGAAAGCACTGTGCAAAGGGATACAGCTTTCATTAAAAATGTTAATCCGCAGCTTAATGTAGTAAAAGTTCCTGCCGGTTCAATTACTGTTGACGGAAAAATTAATGAAAGCCAATGGGTGAATGCAGAAACCGCCGATAATTTTGTTGAAATTGAACCGGGTGATAATATTAAGTCTGAAGTTAGAACCGAAGTTAAAGTGCTTTATGATGATGACAATATTTATTTCGCATTTATCTGCTATGATGAAAATATGTCATCTTTAAGGGCTAGTATTACAGACCGGGATAAAATATTTAGTGATGATTTTGTCGGCTTCATTATGGATACATTTGAAGATAATAAACGCGGTTACGAAATATTTTTTAATCCTTACGGAATACAGGGTGATGGTATCTGGACACCTAATGGTGAGAGTTTCGATTTCGATATGGTCTTCGATTCAGAAGGAAAGATTTATAAAGATAAATGGATTGTTGAAGCTGCAATTCCTTTTAAGAACCTTAGATTTCCCGATAAAGACATTCAGGAGTGGAAAATTCATTTTATTAGAACCAGGGCACGGGAAGCAAGAGTCCAAATGTCATGGGCTGTAATAAGCAGAGATAACTCAGAGTTACTCCCCCAGGCTGGTTTTTTAAAGGGTATTAAAAACGTAAAAAGCGGGAAACATCTGGAAATACTCCCGTACGTAATTGGTTCACAAAACAGCTCAAAAAGTGATATAAACAATCCCGACTCTGAGTTTATTAACGAGACAATAAAAGGTGATTTCGGTGTGGGTTTAAAATACGGTTTTACTTCGAACCTGACTGGCGAACTTGTGTATAATCCCGATTTTTCGCAGGTAGAAGCCGATGCAACTCAAATTGATGTTAATACTTCGTCTGCAATCTATTATTCCGAAAAACGTCCTTTTTTCCTTGAGGGTGCAAATATTTTTGAATCAAAAATTAATACTGTTTATACAAGGATGCTGAACAGTCCGCTTTTTGCAGCCAAGCTGACAGGGAAAATAGGTAATGTGGACATTGGATTTCTCTCAGTCTATGATAAAAAAACTCCGTTTTTAATTCCATATGATTATGGCAGTGAGCTTATAGTTGCCGATTCACTGAAATCGGTCTCGAATATACTGCGTCTGAAAAAAAGCTTAAAGGGTGAATCATTTATAGGATTTATAGCAACAGATAGGGAAGTTGATAATGGTTATAACCGTGTGTTTGGGTTTGATGGCAAGTTTAATTTCCTAAATAATTTTTACCTGAGCTGGCAAATGATGCATACAAGCACAAAAGAAATCAACAAGCCCGATATTTATGAAGAGTCAAGAACCTTTGGGAGTAAAAATAAATCTTTGGGTTTCGATGGTGAAACGTTTTCGGGTTTTACAGGTATGGTTTCACTTGACGGGCGTACCCGTAACTGGAACTTCGGTATAAATTATTCCGAAGCACCGCCCGAAACCAGGAAAGATCTCGGTTATACAGGTAGTGTTAATTACAGAGAACTTGCATTCTGGCAGTATTACGTTTACTACCCTGTTAATAGTATTATAGTAAACACTTACGGCAATTTAAACGGGGGCTTAAGATATAACTATGAGGGAAAAATCAAAGAGCAATGGCTGGTTCCGGATATATTTATTCAGTTTAAAAAACTGATTAATGCTGATATAGGTGTACTGGCTGTAAATAACGAGCTTTACGAAGGTGTTTATCATAAAAATGTTCACAGGGGCTGGTTTAACTTTAACATCAATACCAGTAAATATGTTTATGGGGGTGGTTATCTTGAAGCAGGGAAGTATATAGTCCGCTTCGAAGAGCCTTCATATGTTGGTGCAGGTTTTTCCGGACAGTTGTGGTTAACTTTACAACCGCTTAAGAGTCTAAAAATTGATAATAACTTTAGTTACTTTGAACTTTCAAAAAATTGGGGCGGAGAGAAATTGTTTGCTGGTTATATTTTCAGGAATAAGACATCATTGCAGTTTACAAGAAATATTTTTTTCCGTTTAGTATTTCAATACGATTCGTTTGAGAAAAGATTTGATATAGATCCTTTATTTACTTATAAATGGAATCCGTTTACGATTTTTTACATAGGTTCAACACATGATATAACTGATTATGGAAGCATCTCTGGCAGAGGGAGATTTAAAGAAACAAGCAGACAGTTCTTTGCAAAGTTTCAGTACCTCTTTACTTTATAATCTGATTATTCCCGCGAATGAGGGAACTACTGCATCAGGTCAATGGAATATATTTGAATTTTATGCCTTATTTGAATTTTTTTACAATCTCAATCAGTTTTTATCCTTTTATATTCTTATATATTTAAATAAAACTTTTTATTAATAACCAGACATAAACAAAAATTCCCGCTAAAGCGGGAATTCTCTGTAACCTTTAAAATTAATTATAGGTTCACAACTTATTTAGAATAGATTTGTTATTTAGTTACCCAGTTAATCACATTCTGCACTGTTCCGTACAGCGAGTAGAAATACTGAACATTGTAGAATAAGATGTATAAAATGACTAAAGTCATCTGAAATGTTGAAACTATTATATTAACTAATTTCATGATGGCCTCCTGATTCCAGTTATATTATTTAATAATTACTAACTAAAATTACTACTGCAATAATAAGGTTATTAGTTAGTAATGTCCATACCGATATTACGGTATAATTATATTATTAAAAGTCTTTTTTGGGTTTTTCTTAAGATAACTATATGGTAATCTAACGTGTATAGGGGATAAAGAAGTAATATAATTTTATGCGTAATGTTATAAATATCCGGAAAGTGCTGGCTAGGCTTAAATTAATACTTGATGTTACATTTTTAGTATTACATATGCAGTTTCTCTATATATAGAATTAAAACTTTCATAAATTTACAAATTTAATAATCTGAAAATATACTGTTTGATTGAGCAAAAACATGGAAAAATCTTTGTATGCTGCAAACACACTTACTTTAAAAACTCGAGAAAAATCACAAGCTCCGTACAGTGACCTGCAAACAGGGTCATTAACGGATGATTTTATTCAATAAAAGAAGATAATACTTCGGAATAAAATTTATTTTTTAATTGATTTTAACAAAACACCCGCCTTATAGAACATACAGGCGGGTGTTAAAGTATGTAGTGGAGAGAAAAACTCTTTTTATTTTACTACTACCATCTTCATTGTCTTTGAGAATGTCTCGGTTCCGTTCTGCTTTGCTGTCATAGTGTAGAAGTATGTTCCGCTTGAAAGATTGCTGCTGTTAACTGTTACTGTGTGCTTTCCTGATTCCTGTGTTCCGTTTACCAGTATCTGAACCTCTTTTCCGTTTACATCGTATAACTTAATTGTAACTTCAGAGGTCTTGCTGACTGTGAAGTCAATTTTTGTTACAGGGTTAAAGGGGTTCGGATAGTTCTGTGAAAGGCTGAATGCTTCGGGTACTTCCGATACGTTATTCTTTACGTTATTGTTCCGGCTCGTTATCATCTGGTTCTGGTTAAGCCCTATCATTCCGTCACCTTCGGAAACTGTTGCTACATCTGATGCGAATAAGAAGCTGATGTTATTTGAAGCTGTGAAATAACCGTTAATATTAAGTATTCCATACATGTGAACCATTGAAGTCTGGTTCTGATTGCTGTTATTTATGTTAAAATGGCAGTTATTATTTACGATAATGCTGTTGATATAGGTATATTCAAGATTCGAAGTCTGGTAATGAACTGTTGTATTTGCTGCAATTTCAAGGTTTCCGTAAGTACGGTTGTTGAAATCTAAGCTTGAAGCAGAATTTACCTGGACCGAATATTTGCTGTTTCTTGCGAATGTTACTTTTGAAGCAGGTGCAGTTAGTCCGAAAGGTGTATTGGCAACCTGATTCTTAATTATTAATGATGCACCGTCTTCGAACACTATTGCATTTGCTGTTCCTGCATTTGTGAATACATAACCGGGGGTAAACTGGAAGAGTGAAGAACCGCTCTTGAACACGAATGAGTTTACATCCTGTGCATTTAAGTAGTGCGGCATTTCTCCTCTTAATGTTATGCTGCCGTAAATCTCTGCAGTTGCACCGGTCTTTAAATAGATGCCAAGCTTGGGGTCATTTCCCTGGATTTCGAGTGATGAACCGCTTTCTATTAACAGGTCAGTCCCGCTGCATCCATTGATTGAGAGGCACTTTGAATTTCCGCTTGCAGGGTACAGGATAATGTTTGTATTGTTTGATATTAAAAGCTGACCTATTGTCTGCTGCTGAACATTTAAAAGTTCTATTATTCCGCTGTTATCGAAAACCAGGATATCGGTAGCGAGGCTGATTTGCCTTACCGGGTTCCAATTTGTTGCTGTTGTGAAATTACCGCTGTTTCCTCCTACCCAGTTATAGGTTGTCTGGGCAAGTGTAATGTTGATGACTGCTGTGAGGGTGAGTATTATGTTTGTTATTGTTTTCATTTTCTTCTCCACTACTTTGATATATAATACTGAAATTTCTGTGCCATAATATTTTTTGCGATTCCACGCGAAAAATAAGGTTTTCATTTCAGAAAACATAGTATTAAGACTATGCACTATAGCCTTTATACTACTGCACAAAGTATTATTTCGGGTAATTGTGGAAAAAGGAAATAATTACCGCATAAAGATAATACTATTGGTTTGTATTGGCAATACCTTAATAAAATATAGCTTTATTAGTGAGTAGTGAGCTGACTATGCTTTTTGGGGAAAATAAAAAAGCTGCCCCGGGAATACACCGGGACAGCTTCGGAGGAAGAGATCTAAATGTTACTTAGTCAAAACCATCCTGTTGATTTTCACCAGGTTCTCTCCACTATTTGATACATCGAGTCGGTAAAAATATACTCCACTCGATAGTTCTCTTCCGTTGAATTCAACATCGTACGATCCAGTACGCTGAAAATTTTTATTTATTAGCCGTGCTACTTCTTTTCCTGTGACATCATAGATTACAAGCGATACATACCCGTCAAAAGGTAGTTCGTAACTGATATTTGTTGACGGATTAAAAGGATTCGGGAAATTAGATAACTTCACCGATGATTCATAAGTAGACTGTTTAACCATGTTTTGCTGTTCGCCGAGGTCTATTAAAGGCACTGCAAAAAGCATATTTGTTCTCCACGTTTGTCCGCCGTCATAAGTATATAATTCAATTCCTTCTTCGCCAACAGTTATCCCGTTTGATTCATTGCCAAAATTAACCGACATGAAATCGTTCGATACCACCCCGAAAACCCCGTACCAGGTGTTTCCTTTATCGGTTGAACGGGCAATTGCACCGTCATTTCCTACTGCAATTGCAACCGGCACAGGACCTAAAGAATTGAAATATTTTATATCGTTAAAATCAGCTGTAAAGCTTAATGTATTTACAGTTGCCCATGTTTCTCCGCCATCAGTTGTATTCATTATTAGTCCGTTGGTTCCGACAATTGTACCTTCCATATCATCAATCATTGATATTGCAGTTAGTGTGGCATCTTCGATAGTTAGTGTTATCGATTGCCATGTTTCACCGCGGTCTACGGTTTTTAACAATGTGCTGTTATTGCCGACTATAAATCCAACTGCATCACCGATAAAAAATACATCATTCAGATTTTCGGTAACCCCTGAAGGTATAACAGCCCATGTTTCACCTTTATCGTATGTTTTCAGGATAGTACCGTTATCACCGGCTGCTATCCAGTTATATTCAGTATTGTTTACCACTTTGTTCAGGTTTTGCAATGTGCCCGATGATTTTATCTGCCATTGAGAGCCGCCATCATTTGTCAGAAGAATTATACCGTTTTCACCGACTGCTATCTGCCTGAGCGGTTCAAGCTGGTCAATGTCATTGCCTTTTAAAACGTTGGTTATTCCGCTCACCTGTTCAGTCCAGGTTACTCCACCATCGGTTGTTTTCATAATCAGACCGTCGGCACCAACAAGTGTAGCTATATCCGCAGATTCAAAATCAATGGAGTTTTCATAAACTGCCGGCTGGCTCGGAGAATTTGCTGAGAATAATACAATTATTAAAGCCGAGAATAACGATATTTTCACTATTTTACCCATTTTTTTCTCCTTTCCTGTTTAAGCATTTAACTGTTACTTTGTCAGAACCATTTTATTAATCTGGAATATGCTCTCGGTATTCCCATAAGCTGCCATTTCATAGAAATAAACTCCGCTGGCAAGTCCGCTGCCGTTGAATTCGATTTCATAGCTTCCTGCTGAACGGAATTCATTGATTAAGGTTTGTACTTCTCTTCCGGTTATATCATAAATTTTAATTGTAACACTGGCATTGAAGGGAAGTACGAATTTAATATTCGTTGTCGGGTTGAACGGGTTTGGATAATTGTTTATCATAACTTGATTCCCTGTAGATTTAACCCTCTGCCTGAGACGAACTGTATATGCCTCACCTTCTTTGATGCTGATCAGAGGTTCTGCAAAAAGCAGGCTTGTTCTCCACGTTTTTCCGCCGTCTTGTGTGAAGATTTCGATACCGTCTTCACCAACCGAAATTCCATTCGACTCGTTTCCGAAATTAACAGCCATCAAATCATTCCCGATAGTGCTGTTTGTTCCAATCCAGGTAAAACCGCCGTCGGTAGTTCTTGCCATAAGTCCGTCAGTACCAACTGCCATACCAGTGTTTGGGTCAAAGAATTTTAAATCTTTAAAATCTCCTATAAACGAAAGTCCGATGTTATCATACCAGGTAAGTCCTCCGTCTCTTGTAGTAGCAATAAAACCGTTTTCACCTACCACTGTGCCATCGGTAGCACTTGAAAAGCTTGTTGAACTGAGGTTAATTGGTCCAAGTCCGGTATTAACCGCTGTCCAGCTTTCTCCGCCATCGGCTGTTTTAAGCAGGGTACCGCTGTTCCCGACAATATACCCTGTAAATTCATCTACAAAACATACATCATTCAGGTTATTAATTGTCCCGCTGTTTATATTCATATACGATTCACCGCCGTCTGTACTTTTCAGTACTGTCCCCGAATTACCTACAATAATGTAATTCAAAGCGTCTATGGCACATACATCGTTAAGATGTTCAAGAGTGTTGCTGGCTTTTGGATCCCAGCTGGTACCGCCATCGGTAGTTATAAGTATAACACCGTTTTCACCAACAACAATTTGTTTTGTGCCGTCGATTGCATCATTTCCGTTTAAAACATTGGTAACACCGCTTGTCTGTTCTTCCCAGGTAACACCGCCATCAAAGGTTTTCATAATTATGCCGTCTGCACCTACAAGGGTCGCAATTTCTGCAGTTTCAAAATCGACTGCGTTTTCGTAAACGACCGGCTGGGCTAATAACAGGGTAGCAAAAAGTAACAGTAAGAGCCCTGTCATTAAATGTGTTTTAACTAAGTTGTTCATTTTTGTATCTCCTTTAGATAAAATTTTAAAAAAATTTATAATTTCCCCTACCTTCACTCAATTTAGCAACATCTGTGCCATTGAGATAGTATAAAAGATTAGATGATTAGGACTTATCTAAGCTAAAAAATTTCTTATAAGATAGTCAGCTGACTGTGTTTTATAGTTTAAGGCAACAGCAGATGGGTCAAAAATGGGGAGGATGACGATTTTTGGAGGAATATTTTATTAATAAACGGGAAAGTGAACCCGGCAGAATATAAATTCACATAAATTAAAAAAAGGGGG
>CAYWTS010000023.1:0-34749 GCA_964461265.1 uncultured Ignavibacteriales bacterium | reverse complement strand
ATCAGCTTTTCTATAATACTTATCAATCATGTCCAAAAATATTTAAAAGTGTGCACCCCTCTTCTCCCCTCTCCATATATGTTCGTGGCGTCGTGGCGTCAGAGCAGGGGACGGGAAAGAGGAAATCTGCGCTTTGCGTCTCTGCGTCTTTGCGAGAAGTCTCTTTTTGCACCCCGTCTGAGCCGGGTCTCCGTCAGGTTATTACCTGACTGCGGCATTCACTATTCACCAATGCCTATTACACATTGAACATTGAAAATTGAAAATTTATATCCATTTCATTTGTTTATACCACTCAATCGTTTCCTTAAAACCGTCTTCTATGTTAACCGATTCTTTATAGCCAAGCTCGCGTGTCGCTTTTTCAGCAGAGCATGTCCAGAACTTCTGAGTGATGTCGCGGCATTTTTCTATATTGAGTATTGCGGGCTTTGAACTGAACAGTGAAAAGAATTCAGCAAATGCTCCCACAACATAAACCATAAAATGCGGAATACGGATTCTGAGTGTTTTTTTGTTCATAAGGCGTGAAGTCATTTCCCCTATCTCTTTCCAGCTATAAGGACGATTTGAGGAGATAAAATATGTTTGTGATTTTGATTTTTCGGATTCTGCCGCAAGTATCATTCCGTTAACGGCATCTCTTACGTGGATTAAGCTTACAAGCTTATCACTAAAACCAATCAGCGGTTCCAATCTCTTGTTTATTGTTTTGAAGTATTCATAGATTGCCACATCACGCGGTCCGTATACGGCAGGCAATCGGACTATTGTGCTGTTCATTTTATCAAAATATTCCATAACAGCTTTTTCAGCTTCCAGTTTTGATTTGCCGTAAGTAGTAATCGGACTGCATTCTGCTGTTTCATCTACCGGCTGTGCTGAATAAGAAGGTCCTGCAGCAGTCTGTGAACTGATATGAACAAATTTTTTCAGATTCTGATTAGCTTTAAACACATTCTCAAGCAAGCTTCGTGTTGCATCAACATTGCCCGCAAAGTAATCAGCTTTTTTCTTTGCAAATGTAACTCCGGCAACGTGATAAACGTAATCACATTCTTTTAATACCGGTAAAAGAATTTCTTCGCTGAATAAATTGCCGTAAATAAGCTCAACGGGTTTATCTTTAAGCCATTTTAGATTGCTTGTTTTCCTCACGAGACATTTAACCCTGAAATTTTTAATCAGCAGCTTATCAACAAGATGAGAGCCTATAAAACCATTACCGCCGGTTATAAAAACTGTAGTCAAATCATTTTCCTTGTTATAGTTTTGTTAAAACCTTAAATTTAAGTTCAATAATATCTATTAAATTAAGAAATATCAATTTCTAACCCCGATACTTGGGGTATATTCGAAAGGAGAGATATTGGACTTATTTCAAAAATGTTTCGATTTCACACGTGCCGATGAAGTAAAAGAGGCAGGCGTATATCCGTATTTCAGGCCGATTGAAGAAAATGAGGGACCGGTAGTACAAATTGAGCATAAAAAAATGATTATGGCTGGCTCGAACAATTACCTCGGATTGACCGCACATCCTAAAGTGAAGGAAGCAGCCATAAAAGCTGTTGAAAAATACGGTACCGGATGCAGCGGCTCAAGATACCTTACCGGTACACTTGACCTGCACATAGAGCTTGAAACCCGTATGGCAAAATTTTTCGGTAAAGAAGCTGTCCTGCTTTTTTCTACCGGCTACCAGACAGCACAGGGAATCATCCCGACACTTGTTCAAAAAGGTGAATACGTTGTTTCGGATAAAGACAACCACGCCTGTATAGTAGCAGCCGACCTTATGGCAAAAGGGGCTTTCGCAGAATTTGTAAGGTATAAGCACAACGATATGAAAGACCTTGAAAGAGTGATTTCTAAAATTCCTAAAGAAAAACCAAAGCTGATAGTATCCGACGGAGTATTTTCAACAACCGGAGAAATTGTAGACTTGCCTGCTATGATAAATATTGCCCGCGCAAACAATGCAAGAGTTATGATAGACGATGCACATTCGGTTGGTGTGATTGGCAAAGGGGGGCGGGGAACAGCTTCTCATTTTAACCTGGTTGATGAAGTGGATATTACAATGGGAACATTCTCAAAAACGTTTGCATCGCTCGGCGGATTTATGGCATCATCCGAAAGAGTCATTAACTTCGTTAAACACCACGCACCAGCACTCATATTCAGCGCTTCGCCTACGCCATCTTCGGTTGCGGCTGCTATGGCAGCACTCGAAATACTTGAAGCAGAACCGTGGAGAGTCGAAAAGCTCATAAGAAATGCCGATAAAATGCGTAACGGATTTAAAGCAATGGGATTTAAAATTATCGACGGGCAGTGTGCGGTGGTTCCCGTTATTATTGGCGACGATGAGAGAACATTTCTATTCTGGCGTAAGCTGTTTGATGCCGGTGTTTTTACCAATGCATTTATATCACCCGGTGTTCCGCCCGGAATGGCAATGCTGAGAACTTCTTATATGTCGAGCCATGAAGATGAACACCTTGATAGAATTTTGGAACTGTTCGGTGAGATAGGCCGGGAATTGGGGATAATTAGTTAGTATTTTGCTGATTTTGTTGAACAAGGGGCTGCAGCCCCTTGTTCAGATTTACTTCTATTTTTTAAAACCTTCATTAGTTACTCCATTGAGAATCTTTATTATTATAATCGTGGCTTTCCTCATATACTCCTGCTCGAAGGAAGAAAAAACAGAGCAGCCAGTACAGAAAAAAGTAAACACGGAAGCTGAAAACTCTTCTGATACTAATTTAACACTGGAAGAAAAATTTTCATCTTCACTATTATCGGATTTTTTAAACGATTCGGAAGACGGAGAGCTTGCAGAATTCCTTGAAACCGAAATCTACAAAATGGGAGCAAGCTTCAAAGGTGCTTCGCTTCTGGAAATTTCACCCTCTGTATGGTTTTTATTGCTTGAAAAAGACGGTGTAACAAAAAACTACCTGCTTCAGAAATTCGTGAATTTTAAAACGAACGAGTATTATTTCTTATTAAAAGAAACACAACTAAATATAACCGATATAATTACAAGCGGTAAAGTGAAAACTTCTTCTGCAAGTGAAAATTCCGAACCCTAAATCAAACAAATTAACCTTATTACAGGCTTGAATTTCAAATAAGCTTGTTATAACTTTAATTGATGAAAAAATTTACAAATAATCGCTATAAACATATATTCCTGTTTCTGATAATTGCCGTCTTAAACACGGGCGGGTTTTTTCATCATCACGAGACCACTGAAAGCGAAAACCACTGTCAGGCTTGTTTATTCTACAGTGATCTTTCTTCCAGTGATGCAGATGCTTCACAATTATCCGGTAATTTCCTTTCAACAGAAAATTTAACATTTCATACAAATAATTTTAAGCTAAACTCATATTCACCTGCATGTTGTTTATGCAGAGCCCCACCCTCTTACTAAATTACACAAAATAATATTTCATGTTCTATCACAGGCTAGTAAAAAATTAGCCTGTCACTTAAACATTACTTTTCAACTTATATAATTTATGAAATGAAAAAAATTTTATATTCCATAATATTTATCTTTATAATAGCTGCAAATAACAGAGTATTATTTGCACAATTTAACACGGGTATACAAATCAGCGGAACGGTTACCGATGAACATCATCAGCCGCTTGAATATGTAAGTGTTACCCTTGTAAATTTCGGACTAAACACCTCAACCGATAAATATGGGAAATACCAATTTTCAAATATCCCGGAGGGCAATTATCTTTTAAGCTTTAAGTTAACAGGTCACCAGTCTAAAACACTCGAAATAACAGTTAACCAAAAACAAAATACGTTTGATACTGAACTAAGTGAAACACTGATACTAATTCCGACGATAGACGTTACGGGTTCAACAAAAGCTTCGGAAATTAATAATTCCGTTTATTCTATTACTTCGGTAAATGTTAATGAGCTATTCAAGCAGAAGAGCCAGAATATTTCGGAGTCGATACAAAATATTCCCGGCGTAAACAACCTGTCAACAGGAACCAATATCGGCAAGCCGGTAATTCGGGGTCTGACTTCTAACAGCGTGCTTGTGATACATGACGGTGTAAAGAACGAATCGCAGCAATGGGGCGATGAACATGCCCCGGAGCTGAGTTTGTTCGATATCGGAAGGATAGAAATTTTGCGCGGGCCCGCAAGCCTGTTATACGGGGCTGACGGAATAGGAGGTGTAGTTAATGTAATTTCCAAGCCGCTGGAATTTTCAAATAAAAAAACCTTTACAGCATACGGAGAAGTATTTACCGGCGGATATACGGTAAATAAACAATTCTTCGGTAACCTGACGTTAGGAATCGGATTTAGGAATGCAGGGTTAAAAAGCCATTTCGGGTACAGGAAAGCAGGCAATACTATGACACCAGACGGTATTCTGATTACCGAACTGCCCAATGGCGAAAAAGATACTATAAAAGGCGGAGAGCTTTGGAACAGCGGCAGTACCGAACTGGAAGGAGGTGCAACTTTTGGCTTCACCGGCAAATTCGGCAATCTGAATATCGGATTCGAGACATTTCAAAGAGAAGTACAAATGCATGACCCTGACCTCTTTGCTACCCCGAACCAAAAGCTTAACACCAGCCAGCTTGAAATGGAAGGGAATTTTAAATTATCCGATAAATTTACGCTTGAACCGATTGTTTCATTCCAGATGCAAAACCGCAAAGAATTCGAAAGTATCGAAGATAAAAACACCGGTATTGCTTCATTAAATCTTAACTTAAAAACATTTGATACAAAAATTAACCTGAACCATAAGCTTTCAAATACTTTATCCGGTACTTTTGGTGTATCTTTCAATTACCAGGATAACAAAACAACCGGAATCGAAAAACTAATTCCAAATTTCGATGCCAACAGCACGGGTGTTTACCTTATTGAATCGTACAATACAAAGAAAGTAAAAATATCATTTGGCGGAAGATTTGATCTTAAGAATCTCAATATCAAACGTACTGTTTTCGAAGAAGCAGACTCTTCGAACGGGTTTCAGGAAAACGCAGTAAACGACCGCAAGCTCGATTTCAATGCATTAACGGGTTCGGTTGGGATTGTTTATAAACCGGTGAATGGCATTTTCCTATATTCAAATATCGGACGGGGGTGGAGAGCACCAACGGAATTTGAACTGTTTGTTCACGGTGAGCATGAAGGTACAAACAGGTATCTTCGCGGTCTGGTTGTGGTAAATAGTTCATATGAACCGAAACCGGAGGAATCGGTTAATATTGACGCCGGTTTCCGGCTTAATAATACATTCCTTAATGCAGACATATCGGTTTTCAGAAATCATATTGATAATTTTATATACCCATCACCAACAGGTGATACTATGAATGATTTGCCGGTATATGAAATAAAACAATATAAGAGTATGTTTTGGGGATACGAGTACACGGTTCAGTTTCAGCCGGTCAAAATGTTAGTACTATCGGTACAGGGGGATTACGTTTTCACAAAAAACGAAGCAACCGGTAATCCGCTGCCTTTTACCCCGGCTATGAAAAATATTATCACGTTAAGAATTCAAAAACCGTCATTAAGTTTCTTTTATAACCCCTATATAACTATTGCAGCAAAAATCGTATCGCCTCAAAACAGAACCGACCCGCTGGAATCAAAAACCGATGGTTATACGCTTTTCGGTTTGGGTATTGGTTTTGAATTTGTTTTTGCAAAATCAATAGCTTCGGTCGATTTCTCGGTCGATAATTTATTCAATGTTAAATACGCAGACCATCTAAGCAGGTATAAATCATTTGCACTGAACCCGGGCAGAAGCTTTAACCTGTCAATATGTATGCCTTTTAAGTTTAAGTAAGTTAATATTATGCAGGAATTTGTTCGGTAAAACTTAGTTACCTGAGTTACAAACCTGAATATGTTTGTTTTCCCTTGAAATAATCTCTTGCTCAAGGTAATTTAGAAATGTGGAAGTCGAAAGAACTCAATTTAAGTTTACTTCAGATATAAAGCTCAAACAAGACGTTTCGAACAAAAAAACTGAATGTCCCGATACTGAAATTCGGGACATTTTTTTTATATGAAGAACAAAGCACTGCTGATTGCAAATAAGTCGTTTGGGAAAAAAAATTTCAGGATTATAAACCCGGGTTTCGCTTATTGCAAACAATTTAAAATTGTTACATTTATTCCCGCAGAAAAGTCAGACGAGGTTGCTTTCAGAATGGCTTCAGCCGGTGCAGGTGTAATAGGAAGCTATACTGTATGTTCGTTCAGAACAAAAGGAGTAGGAACTTTTAAAGGTTCAAAATCATCGAAACCTGCTATAGGCAGTCCCGGCAAATACGAAATGGTGGAGGAGGTAAAGCTTGAGATGATATGTAAGCCTGAATTTATTAATAACGCTATCGATGAAATGATAAAAGTTCACCCATACGAAGAACCGGCTTACGATGTATACCCGGTAATAATAAGAAACAAAAAACCTGTAGAACATACAGCTGCAATAAAACTTAACAAAAAAGTTTTGTACGGGTATATTATTAATAAATTAAGACATAACGTTAATATTGAAAATCTGCCGAATGCATTCACCGGTATGTACACAGATACCCTGCTTATAAATGCCGGCAAAACGGAAATTAATCCTGAGGTTTTCGCAGACCTTACTAAACCGTTCCTGTACATCAGCATAAAAAACAAAAAAATTAAATTTGATATAATAGAACAGAGGTAAAATAATGAAAGAAAGATTACTTTATCTGTATGAACTTTATAAAATAGATAAAGAGATGGAAGAGTTAAATTCTCAGAAAGGCGATCTTCCAGATTTGATAGAAGTACAAACGGGTAGAAAAGCAGAATTAGAAGAACAGTTAGCAGCTTTGAAGGAAGAACTCGGAACAAAAGAAGAAAAAGAAAAACAGCTTACAGCCGAAAATGAAAAGTATCTTGAAAAAATAGAAAAAGATGATGAATTATTAAGAAGCGGGGGAGTAAAATCGAATAAAGAATACAATGCTCTTGCAAAAGAAATCGAAGAAGGAATGAAAAAGATTAATGCTAATGAGACCGAAATAAAAGAAGAAATAACTCCAAAGAAGAAAACACTCTCGGAACATATAAGCGCGTTACAAAAAGAGCTTGATGAGCTTATTGCTGACCTGAAAGAAAATCAGGAACAGCTGGAAATATTAAGCGAAGAAAACAGGGAAGAAGAAAGTCATCTTAACAGCCGGCGTGAAGAACTGCTGCCCAAAATCCCGGCTGAAGATATGGAATTTTACCACAGAATAAATATAGCAAAACCGGGAAACGCACTCGCCGTTGTCAGGAAAGGGTCATGTCTCGGTTGCTTTAACTCGATACCGCCTCAAAGAGTTATCGAAATAAGAATGGCTGAAAAATTCTTTACGTGCGAATCCTGCGGCAGAATACTGATTTCGGAAGAGTTCATAAATTCTTGATTTGGCAAAAATTAAAATATATACAGATGGAGCTTCCCGCGGAAATCCAGGTCTTTCGGGTATCGGTATTATAATTTATAATGAGAATAACTTTATATTATCCACGTATAAAGAATATATTGGCACAGCAACCAACAATCAGGCAGAATACAGGGCTGTTATAAAAAGTATTGAGCTTATTAAAAAGCTCAAAAAAAATGGAATTGAATTTGATAAAGTTGAGTTTTATTCTGATAGTGAGTTAATGGTAAATCAAATCAATTTTGATTATGAAACAAAAGATGCAGAGCTCGCATTATTAAATAACAAATTCCATGTAAAAGTCAGGAAACTAGGTATAAATTACAGTATTCATCACATAGAACGTTCAAAGAATAAAAATGCCGATAAGCTTGCAAATATGGCGATAGATTCAAGGCATAAACAAGTTCTTTAAATAAATTTACAGGGAAGCCGTGCAGCCGCTCCGAAGTAACATCGGAGAGGAAAGTCCGAACATCCGAGAGCAAGGTGCCCCGGAAGTGAAATGCAACCGGGGGTGCATAAGGGCAAACCTTATGCAACGGAAAGTGTCACAGAAAATAAACCTCCGGCACATAACACGTTATGTTATGTAATGGAAAGGGTGAAAAGGCGGTGTAAGAGACCACCGTTTATCCCGGGTAACCGGGGTAAGCAAGATAAACCCCGCCTGGATGAAAGACCATGTATAGTAGTGCATCTAAGATTGAAGGACTGCTCGTCCGACTCCAATGCTGACACAAAAGCGTCAGAACGGGGGCATTACAGGGTAGGTCGCTTAGATAAATGGCTGCAGTCCTGCTTTAGCGGGAAACAGAATTCGGCTTACAGGCTTTCCTGAAATATATTTATTCCGTACAAACTATCTTCAGATAATTTTACTCTGCAATGAGAAAAATAGTTTTCAGTTTAATTCTTGCTGTCATAGTATCAACTGCATTTCAATGTAAAAGCAACAATAAACCAATCTTAAAAGTTAATAAACAGGAAACATCAATGGATATAAAAATAAAAAGTACAGCATTTGAAGACGGTGGTTTAATACCGGTAAAATATTCATGTGATGGTGAAAACGTATCACCGCCATTATTCTGGAGTACAACCGCAGCAGGGATAAAAAGCTATGCTCTCATATGCGATGATCCTGATGCACCCGCAGGCACATGGGTACATTGGGTTATTTACAATATCCCGGAAAATGCTGCAGCACTTCCTGAGTTTGTTCCAGCCGGAAAGAACCTCGATAACGGTTCCTCACAAGGATTAAACGATTTCGGAAATACTAGCTACGGGGGTCCCTGCCCGCCTAGCGGAACGCACAGATATTTCTTCAAAATTTATGCAATCGATACAATCTTAAACTTAAAGGGTGATGTAACAAAAGAAATTTTACTTAATGCGATAAAAGGACACATTATTGCTGAAGGTCAATTAATCGGGAAATACAGCAGAAGCAAGTAACAACTGTTTAAACCGTGCCTTACAATGCCTATTAAACCAAAATTCACAACCGAAACAGACGACATTTTTCCTAAAACAGCAAGGCAGTTTACCAACAGGGAATTTTTCATTAATACTTTTCTTTCGGCACTCAACAGCAACAGGCATGATAAACACAACGTGCTGGTCTTTTACGGTGTAGGCGGCATTGGTAAAACATCCCTTAGAAAAGAACTGGCAAGAATAATTAACAAAGACTACAGAAACACCGTCAGTGCCTCACTTGACTTTGATTTAGCAGTTTACCGGCAGGAAGAAACAGCTCTATACTATTTGAGGAAGTGGTTCAGGGATAATTATAAAATTCATTTCCCGTCTTTCGAGATTGCCTACGCTGTTTACTGGAAGAAAACCCATCCGCAGACTCCTATTAACAAGCATAACTTCCCTTTAATGGATGAAAGCATGGTAGTTGGCAGCTTGGTAGCCATACTTGGAAGCCTTCCGCTGGTCGGATTAATACCCGGAATCACAAGAACTGTTTTAAAAGGTCATAAGCATTTTAAGGAATGGTGGACAAAACGCGGCCAAAAGGAATTATATAACCTGCCGGAACTTGAAGCTAAAGATATACTTGACCGGTTGCCTATGTTTTTTGCCTCCGACCTGAAGGATTATTTAAGCAGCAACAATAAGCAATGTGTTATAGTAATTGATAGCTACCAGGCATTATATAAACATGCACAAACAAACAGCGGATATTTATTACAAGACGAATGGGTAAGAGAGCTTGTTGCGCACCTCCCCCAGCCGGTATGGGTAATATGCAGCAGGGATAAATTAAGGTGGAGCGAGTGGGATAAGCAGTGGGATGATTACCTTGTTCAGTATAACATCATGGGATTTACCGATGAAATTTCTGAAAAGTTCCTTTGTTCCTGCGGTATTGAAGATGAAAACCTAAGGAAAATAATTATCGAAACGAGCAAGGGCGTTCCATATTATCTTACGCTTGCAGCAGATACATACTCCCAGATAAAGAATATCCATAACCGTACACCAGAAACAGATGATTTCGCGAGAACACAGTTCGAGGTTTTAGACCGCTTCCTTGCATATCTCGACAAAACAGAAATCGAGACACTGAAAGTCCTCTCGGCTGCAAGGCTTTGGAACAGGGAAATATTCAAGCTTCTCATCGATAAATTCAACACCGGCTACCCGGCAACTGCAATGAACGAACTATGCAGATTTTCATTTATTAATGCAGGACCGGATGCAGAAATATTTACAATGCATGACCTTATGAAAGAAGGATTACAGTCGAGGCTGGACAGGAAAACATTAACAGATGCTCATAAATGCCTGTTCGAATACTATGATGCAAAACTGATAAATGTTGATGTTAAAAATATTTCGAACGAGCAAAATGAAGCATTAACAGAAGCTTTTTATCACTCTAGGAACTATAACCAAACACAAGAGCTATATTGCTGGTTTGAAAAAAGATCCGTTCCGTTCAGGCAGGCAATGTTATGGAAGTTTATTATACCTTTGTATGAAGAGCTTGCTAAGCTTATAGAAGATGTTGATGGCAAGAAAAATAAATATATTGCCGAAATTATGGACAATTTAAGTGAAGGTTATACTACATTAGGCTTATTTGAGAGAGCCATATCATGTAATGAGCTTGCACTTGATATTAAGATGGAAATCTTTGGCGCTGTAAATCTTGAGTATGCAAAATCGCTCGATAATTTAGGAAAAGTATATACATCCCTGGGTAAGTATAATGATGCTGTTCCTTTACATACAAAGGTTTTGGAAATAAAAAAGAAATTATCAACAGAAAATACACCGGAATACGCTACTACACTGTATAACCTTGCTGTTGCTTACAGCTATTTAAACGAATTCAAAAAAGCCATAGCCCTTTATCAAGAATCCCTGGATATTACAAAAAAAGCGTATGGTCCGGAAAGTATGACATGTGTAGATATAATGCATAGCTTAGCCGGAGTATACTCAAACATGGGAGAATATGAAAAAGCAGTTTGTCTTATTCTGACAATTCTTAAAATTACAAAAGAAGTTCTTGGCGAAAACCATCCTAATTACGCAACAATTCTTAATGGGCTGGCATCAACTTATCAAAGTATGGGTAAATATGCTGAAGCTACTGAACTTTTTATTAAGGCTATTGATATAAGAAAGTGTGCGCTCGGCGAAAATCATCCGGCTTATGCACATTCCCTAAACTGCCTGGGCAGTGTCTATTACCACACCGGCCATTTTGATGAAGCAATCCCTCTTTATGAAAAATCATTGGAAATCAGAAAAAATGTACTTGGTGAAAATCATCCCGATTATGCAGGTGTTTTAAATAATCTGGCAATACTGTATAATGACATTGGCCAATTTGACAAGGCTATTGAATTGCATGAAAAAAGCTTGGAAATAAAGAAAAATACAACTGGTGAAATTCACACCGAATACGCATCATCCCTGATTAATTTAGCTGTTGTATATTTTGAAACCTGTCAATACGAAAAAGCAATACAATATCATAAAAAAGCAATTGAAATCTTAAAACAAGTTTATGGCGAAAACCATCCTCACTACGGCGTAGCACTCGATAACCTTGCTGAAGTATATGGTAACATAGGACAGCTGGATAAGGCACTTGCTCTTCACCAAAAAACATACGAAATCTTAAAAAAATCCCTCGGTGAAAACCATCCTCACTATTCTTACCCTCTAAAGAACATGGCAAAGGTATATGTCAAAAAAGGTAATATTAATAAAGCGATTGAACTACTTATAGAAGCAACTGATATAATGAAAAAAACAATTACAGAAAAGAACCCTGATTATCTGAGATGCATAATCAGTTTAGCAGAATGTTACCTAAAAGCCGGTGAGACAGAAAAATCACTGAATTTGTGTAACCAGGTTACTAAGACTTATGAAAATCTGGATGACAGGCTCAAAATAATTATGAAAGAACCATTAGAGCACGTCGTAAAAATTTACAGCGAATTGAATGAAACCAATGAAGCCGAGAGAGTTAAAGAAAAAATTAACAGATTAAAAGTATAGAAGCCTGAAGTAAAATGCTTGAAGCCAAAGTTACCGCCCCTCATCCGAATTTTCAGCGGTGTAATCATTAAAAAAAGTGCAAGCTTCAGTGCCGGCAAACCTCTGTAAGTACACCACTAACCGATGAAGGTTTTATAAAAGCAATCTGCATATTATCGGAACCGATACGCGGTTCTTTATTTATAAGTTCAAAACCTTCACCATCAAGCCTTTCAAGTTCGGCTTTTATATCATCACTTTCATAAGCGATGTGGTGAATACCTTCTCCCCTCTTATCAATAAATTTTGAAATCGGTGAGTCAGGTGAAATAGCTTCAAGCAATTCGATAGTAGATTCCCCTACCGTAAACTTCACAACCTTAACTTTTTGTTCTTCGACAATTTCTTCTGCAGAAGGCTCTGATTGAAATAATTTTTTATATATTTCCTTGGCAGTGTACAGGTTTTTAACCGCTATGCCTATGTGCGCTATTTTTTTTATCATAATTATATATCAGGTACATTAATATTAAGCACACAGATTGTACAGATTTAAATGATTGTAACAGATTCGCAATATAAATATTTTTCGTTTTTCTCTGTGTTAATCTGTCTTTTCTGTAAAATCTGTGTGCTAAAGATTTTCAAATATGTTCTGAAAGCCCTTTCTTTTTTAAATAATCTACTATTTCTTTTACTTCCTGCGACCTACCTTTTTTACACACCAGCAGACCATCTTTGGTATTTATAATAATAAGGTCATCAACGCCAATAAGTCCCACAAACTCCTTTGGTGAAATTACAAGGTTATCGGAAGAATCCTTTACGAAGGTTGATGCCTGTATAATGTTCCCCGATTTATCTTTTTTCTTAAGCCTGTACACTTCATCCCAGCTTCCGAGGTCGCTCCAAACAAAATCACCTTTAATAACATAGACACGGTTCGATTTCTCCATTACGCCGTAATCTATCGATATGCTTTTAATCCGCGAAAATACATTTTTCAGCACTGCATCGAAGTTAGGCGAATGGATTTGTTTTTCAATTCTCAGCAGTTCATGGTAAAGATCGGGAAGCGATTTTTTTATTTCACTAAGTATGGTATCCGCCCTGAAAATAAACATACCGCTGTTCCAGAGGAAGTCGCCGCTTTCAAGGAACCTTTTTGCGGTCTCTACAGAGGGCTTTTCGGCAAATGTTTTAACTTTATAAACACCAATTGTATCATCTTTAATGCTCACTGTCATATAAGCATCTTCCACATATTGAATGTAGCCATAACCTGTCTCAGGGTGGGTTGGATTAATACCTATAGTTACAATTGCATCATTGGTTTTTATAAATTCCAGTCCTGCTGAAGCAACTTTAAGGAACTCATCCACATTCTCAATCATATGGTCAGCCGGGATAACAATCATCCTGGCTTTTTCCTCAAATTGTTTTAAAAGCGTTGCAGCAAATCCAACACATGGTGCAGTGTTCCTTCCAGCAGGTTCACCAACGATATTCCCAAGCGGTACACGCGGAACCTGTTTTTTAACTTCGTTTACATATTGTGAATTTGTAATAATAAATATCCTCTCATACGGTATCAACTGACTAATCCTTTTCAAAGTCAGTTGTATCATTGTTTCGGAGGAGTTTGCAATGGGCAGAAACTGTTTCGGTATGCGTGTAGTGCCGTATGGCCAAAACCTTGCACCGACTCCCCCAGCCATAATTATTGCATATTTGTTCATCATGTTTATGAGTCTGAAAATATTTTTACCGGATCATTGAGATATTCAACCAGTACGTCAAAATCATCCGGCTTTTTATCTGTAAGCAGCATCTTAAACGAAATAATAATATACTTTATAACTTGCTGTATCTCAGGGTCAAGGAGGTCAATCCTGTAATCTTTCAGATACTTGAGAAAAATATAAGATACTTCAGCCAGCTTGCATACATCATACAACTTTACCGAAGCCGATATCTTAGCAAGAAGCCTTAGCGAATTATTCAGAACATCAATCTCATCCAATGCTTCAAACTTCGCGTATTCATTTTTCAGGCTGCTGAGATGCTTAAAGTTCTTTTCAAATTCTTTAACGAGATACTTCATTTTAAACAATACAACATCGTCAACAGCAGGCTTCTGAACCGATGGAGTTGGAACCTGTATGTTTTGTTTTCTTAACACACCGGTAAATTTTGTTTTTTTATCATCTGCTGCAGTAACGCCTTCTGAAGTTTCACTAAGGGATTTCAGAGGCAGTTGTTTTTCACGTGATTGTTCTGCTATTAGTGTTTGCTTACCCTGCTCCGTCGGTTTTTGCAATTGTTCTTTTAACTGGACAATCTTATCGACTATTCTATCGTAATCAAGGTAATCTTTCCCTTTTATTAGGCTTACAACTAAAGCAAGCGAGGAATCCATTAATTTAAGTCTGTCACCTGTGATGATATCTGGTGAACCAATTGCCTTGGTAAAGTAAAGATTTATAGTATGGAAAATATCGGCAGTCAGGTCAAGTGAAAGCTGCCTGGAAAGATCCCCCAGTTCTGCTGAAATCTCAATAATTTGTGTAAGCACCTGCAGCACTCTATCTCCAAGCTTATTAAGAGAACCTGCAGAATACTCTTTACCAACCTGTGAAAACAGTTTTTCGAGTATTTTTACCTCTTCGAAAAACTTATTCTCGAACCGGTAATATACTTCATTGGCAAGCGGTTCCGGGCGTACCGTCTCGCTTTCAAAGGATTCCTTTATTTCAATTTCAATCTCCGGCAGTTCTCCCCCTGATTCTTCAGCAACTGTTTTAATACCGGGTAATTGGTTCTCTTCAGGAATAGCTGATTCTGTAAATTTTTCATGTGAGGTTTCTTTTTGAGCTGGTTCACGTTCTTCTGGGGGCAAATCAGTCTTTTCTGAAACCGGTTCAAACGGGGGCAATTCCGTTTTGGCTTCATTCAGTTCTTCGTCAGTTTCACCTGCCTTTTCAACTGTTTCCGATATTTCTCTCAGGTTGTATACTTCTTCGTTATCGGGGTTTTCAGTCTCATTTTCAACCAACATCATTATTGATTCTTCAGCAGTTTCCTCCCCTGCCTCGGCTGAAGCTGCAAGTTCCTCTCCTGTATATGGAACTGAAGTTTCCCCTGTGAGGTCGATTTTAATAGCTTCTTTTTTCTTTTCCGGTATGTTTGTAGCTTCTTTTTCCCTTTCTAAAACCAACTGCTTTTTCTGCTCTGTAAGTTTAGAGTCTATTTGTCTGCATATTTTAGAAAGAGTTTCTACGTCATATTCAAAATTATTCTTTAGGTTCGCCACAGAAACCTGGGATTTATCTATCTTATCCGAGATATACAAAATATATTTAAACAACAGTTCGAAACCTGCAGTTTTGCCGATCAGAAAAGTGATTTTAGAAAGGTCTTCCGCTGCAATAGTTTTATTAATAACATCATTCAGCATCGGGCTGAACTGAACCGCATCATTTGTTTTGAACTGCAGTACCTTATGAAGTATATAGTTTATGTAGTCTTTTTTAAAATTCATCCGTTTACGTATATTCTTTTTACCCTGTCTGCAACCGCACATAGAATCTCATAGGGGATAGTCCCGGCAATTCTTGCAAGCTTATCGGCACCAATCGAAAAACCGTTTTCTGAGCCCATAAGCAGTACATCATCGCCAATATGTATATTATGTTTTTTGCCGAGGTTAACCATTAACCAGTCCATAGTGATAGCACCAACAATCGGGTAATACTTTTTATTAATCATAACTTTTGAACGGTTGGTAAAAGTTCGCCAGTACCCATCTCCGTAACCTACAGGTACAGACCCAATAAATGCAGGATTTTGTGTAAAATATTTTCTCCCGTAAGATATACTTGTATGAGTTTCTATCTTTTTAATATAAGTTACTTTTGACTTAAAATTCATAATGGGTTTCAGCTGTATTTTATTCTTAACTTCATCTGAGGGATAGTAGCCATACAGTAACAATCCTGGGCGAACCATGTTAAAATATGATTCTTTTAAATCGAGTATTGCACCGCTGTTTGCTGAATGCACAACAGGAATCTCTATTCCCGATTTTTTAAGCTGGTTAAGTAAATCCTTAAACATATTGAGCTGAAGCATTGCAAACGTTTTGCTTTTTGATTCGGCAGTAGCAAAGTGTGTAAATATCCCTTCCACTTCAAGGTTTTTCATCGAACAAATCTGTAAGATATTCCTGTAAGCTCTTTTGACATCAAAACCTATTCTCCGCATTCCTGTATCTACCTCTATATGAACGGTAAATTTTTTATTAAGCATACTGCTGTACTCATTCAGAAACTTAGCTGTATCAAGCGAAGCAATAGTAGCTATAAGATTATACCGCAATAAAAGTGAAACATATTTTTCGGGCTGGAGTTTTGAGTGAATAAGCGTTCCGAATACAAGAATGGGAGTATCGGGGATAAGCTTCCTGAGTCTTATAGCTTCATCGTAGTTTGCAACACCCAGATAATCAATGCCAAGTTCCACAAGTTCTTTGCTTACCTCTTCAAGTCCGTGACCGTATGCATTTGCTTTCACCACACCGCATATTTTCACTTTCCTGCCAGGGGCATTTTTATGCAAATGCTTTCTTATTTGCTGGATGTTAAATGCAAGCTTGGAAAAATCTATTTCTGCGCGGGTGGGGTTCAAACAGTAATAATGTTAAGCATTATACAAAATATACTCCCCGTAATTTTAGCTATTCCTTTTATCAATTCGTTTATCTATGTTTAAATTAAGGAGTTTCGAAATATTGCATTTTTCAGTAAAACCGTAAGCAATTTAAGAATTTATTTACTTTTCTTACAGTAATAAATTTATGAAAACTTTTACAACATTTTTTGCTATAGCTGTGAATATCAGCGTGTTCTGTTTCTCAGTATATACACAGGAGGAACAAGATACAACATTAACAACTACAGAAGATACGTCTAAGGTAACGGAAACTGATCCTGTAAAAGCACAGATTCTGGACATAATCAGCGAGGTGAACAAGCGTTCAGCCGAAATAGATAATATCAAATCAGATGGCGAAATAAAGGTAAAAACAAAAAAGCTGGATGAATCGGGTTCAATAGAGATACAGGCAAAGAAGAAAGATGATGTTTATTTTAAGATAGAAGGACCGCTGGGTATTGACGCTGCCGAAGGTCACTTTAACAGGAAGAAATTTGTTTTCCTTGACCATCTAAACGACCAGGCTGTTACAGGCTCATCTTCTATATTAAATATCGGAAGCCTTACAAAAATAAGATGTACTTTCGATGACCTGATGAATTCATTTACAGGCACGGTAAGGATACCTAATTCGAAAAAGGATATCCTGACTATGTCAGAAGAAACCGGACAGTATATAATTTCTATGAAAAGAGGAAATATAACACGCCGGTACTGGATAGATAAAAGCTCTTATGCTGTTACAAAATACACCTACTACGGAAAATCGGGTTCAGTTCTGATACAATTCGAGTTTTCCAACTTCAGCACTTACGGAAACGGCTCATATGCTAAAACCATAGAAATCCGGAGGCCAAAACAAGGTGAATATTTCAAGCTGAAGCTTGAGGAAGTAAACCTGAACCAATCGAATTTGTACTTTACTATCACAATACCAAGCGATTACCAGCGGAAAGTCTGGAAATAGATAGATGCTTCACTGGATTGACGTTAATTTATGAGTGACCTGATATTAATTCCGATATGCATTATTACCGGTTTTGTAATTTCAGGATTAAAGTTTATTCCTGAAAATTCTCACAAATTCCTTAACACAATAATTATCTACGTTTTTCTGCCTGCCCTTACAATTTACTATATTCCCCAACTGAACCTCAGTACAGAGCTTATTTTCCCCGCAATGGCTATTTGGATAATTTTCTTTTTTGCATTTCTAATCTTTGTAATCTTAGAAAAAATAATAAAGTGGGAAAGAAAAACAACCGGTGCATTAATTCTCACAGCAGGTCTTGCTAATACTTCATTCCTCGGTTTTCCGGTATTGCTTGCAATGTTTGGTGAAGAAGGACTGAAGATTGGGGTAATTATGGACCAGGCAGGCAGTTTTCTTGTTCTTTCAACACTTGGCATTACGGTTGCCTCGCTCTACTCGGATGGCAGTTATTCAACAAAAAAAATTGCACTGGATTTATTAAAATACCCTTCGTTCACAGCATTTATAGTATCTGTGCTGATGCTGCTTTTGGGAATCAGACATAACGATATATCATTGGCTGTATTTGGCAAGCTTGGTGCACCAACAATAATACTCGCATTAATTTCGGTTGGTATGCAGATGAAAATAAAAACCGAACACCTTCAAATTAAGGAGCTGATATGCGGTTTAAGCTGCAAAATGATATTTGCACCGGCAGCAGTATTTTTTTTATACAGTTTCTTCATGAATACAGTTTCGCTTACGTTTAAAGTCAGTGTAATTGAATCGGCTATGCCGCCTATGGTAATGGGTTCGGTTCTGGCATCGCAGTCGGGTTTGAACCCGCGTCTTGCAAACCAGATGGTTGTGGCGGGATTATTCCTCTCGGTGATAACTTTACCTCTTTGGTACCGGTTAGTAATGTAAAATTGTGAAGTTGCCTGGCTACTGAAGCCTTGGCGCAGGGGGGTGAAGTTGTGAAGTAAGAAAATTTTATATGTATTCTTTTCACAAATTATTAATTCACAACTTCACAAATTGTAATTGTGCGGAAGGCGGGACTTGAACCCGCACGCCTTGTGAGCGCCACCCCCTCAAGATGGTGTGTCTGCCAGTTCCACCACTTCCGCAGATTAGAAAAATATTTAAAAATATAAGAACTCTTTTGCTTTCGGAGGAAATCCCCTTCCTGCAGAGCCCCGTTAAAGCGGTACAGGCGGGATCTACGTCCCGAGTACTCGGGCTTACGACAAGATGGTGTGCCTGCCTCCCGAAGCTTCAGCGAAGGAAGGTCTGCCAGTGGAATTCCTGACTGACAAATCTACTAACTTGCGGAGCGGGCAGGTTTTCCGCCTCGAGCATCACCTCTTCCGCTATCTCCACAACTCAATTATAATTCTGAACCTAAATAATAATAAGAAAAATATAAATTCAAAGAATCACGCTTAAAGCACACTTTCATTAGCTTTTACACCCCTAGTTTAATAAATATATTTAGCTGTCCAAAATGTTTCAACTCAAAAGAATAAAGTATTATCAACGTATAATCTGCCAATGGAATTCCTGACTGTCTATGGCTGCTTTTTCTAACCCTGTTTATTTAATCTGATTTTTCTAAGCTCATAACTTCTATACCATCTTTGAATATTGCCAAAATCCCGTTATTAATATTATATTTTAAGGGTTCCTTGTAAAAAAGTATTTCTGCATAATCGGTTTCATATTCTGCATCCATACAATTTATTTTTGTCATCGACATATCACTGAATGTAATCTCATCACCCGTTATAAGCGCTTTTCCGTTTACATCATTACAGCCTGTATTTCCGGCTAACTCATTATCTTTCGAATGAAATTTAATGTAAGGGATTTGTTCTCCTGCCTTTTCCTTTACCACATCCGCGCCGTTGATTTTCTTAAGAATCCATTTACAGTATAGTGTGCTATCAGCTTCAGTCTTTTTGTCCGTATAGCCTGATTTTAGAGGCTTAATCTTTTCCCAGGTAATACCCCTGGTAAGCATCGAGCCCAATAGCAATAATACAGCTGAAAACAATAACATCTTCAAAATTAACAATTCCTTTCTTGTATTTATTAATAATATAGAAATTTTTCTACTTAAAAAATCCAATGAAAATTACCTGTTATTATACACTTGCGGCAAAAAACCCGCCTGATATATCTCAAAGGAACCTTTTTTTCCGCCGGTTAAAATTAAATCGGTAATTTAAGAAACAATTATTATTTATTTTTGAGAACCCTTCAAAATAAATAAAATTAATATGTTTAAAACATTTGGGAATATTTTATTTTTTCTATTCTTATCAAATTTGTTTTCACAGGACTGGAAGAGCAGAAATGAATTGTATATAAATGACAGTGTATGGAATACTGTATTAAAAAATTTAAATGTAACCGGCAATAGCATTGGCTATACTTTCGAAGAGATGAGATTTTACAATCCCGATGAATTTCAGCTTAAAAACGTTGAGAACCAGTTCAGGGATGTAAGGTCTGTATTCAGGTACAGCGGCACGGTAACACAGGCATTGCTGACAAATGCTGAAAATCCGGACGCTATAATAAGGATAGGATACGGTATGACGGATATTTCAGCAGGGAGAATGCTTCCCTTGCAGCCTGATAGTATCTGGGGAGTAACATGCATGCCCGGTAATACAACATTAGATAATGCTATTAAATATATTAATAATCTGAACAGGGAATCACTAGACCTTAATATTAAAGAGTGGAATAAGTTGCCTGCGCATTATAAGAAACTGATAATCAGGATATTCATAGGTGCAGATGAATCGTACAAATGGCTGGTGAAGGCATATGATTATGATTTTATTTTAAAAGCAGCGGGTAAGAGTAATTTATCGGAAATAACAACAGAGGAACTGTACAAATTAGCCTCAGCACCATGGACGGAAGAACGGCTCGGACAATCGGCAACTGAAAAAAAATATTCTTTTGAGCTGCTAAAAAAAATTGATAGAAATTATTTGTGCTTTGCTTCGGTAATATTCTTAGCGCACGTTAACAGGGCAATAAAAGAATTTATGAAATCAGACTCATCTTATACCGAGAATTTTGTTTCAAAAGGATTTACAATACAAACATACCTGGGAGAAATTTCCGTTCTCGGAACTGGTAACGAAAGTAAAGAGAAGGGAAACTTTATCACTATAGATTTAGGCGGTGATGATTTTTATACAGGCAGGCAGGGCGTTCCACAGGACCTTGAACATCCAATCGGCTTGTTATTAGACCTGAAAGGAAATGATAATTACAGTGAAACAGAGTTACAGGCATCGATGGGATGCGGGCTTTTAGGTATAGGTGTTTTAATAGACCTTAACGGAAATGATAATTACAGGATACGTGAATCGGGACTTGGCTGTGCATGGTATGGGACAGGCTTATTAATGGACTGCTCAGGCAATGATAATTACATTACCGACAGCACATGGGGCGAGGGAGCTGCACACATCGGAACAGGAATATTAATCGACTTAAAAGGAGATGATAAATATACCTGCGGTTCACAGTCCGAGGGCTTGGCTTCTACTTTCGGAGCAGGAATATTAATTGACGTAACCGGCAACGATTTTTATTTAGCCCGTGATGACGGAGCACCCTCGGAATTGTATTTAGGGCAATCCGTATCAATGTCGCAGGGTGTAGGATACGGCAGAAGGGCAGACCTTGGTGACGGGCACAGCTTATCGGGCGGGTATGGTGTTTTAGTGGATGGAGCAGGTGACGATATATATCACGCATCAGCATGGTCGCAGGGTGCAGGTTACTGGTGGGGAGTCGGGATTCTGGAAGACTACAGCGGAAATGACTCTTACAGAAACGGAAAATATTCTTTGGGTGCAGGTGCACACTTTGCCATCGGATGCCAGGTTGACCTCAGTGGAAATGACCTTTATAATACAGGTAATTTAACAGCGGTCAATCAGTTCCAGGGGCATGCAAGAGACGGCTCTATAGGTATCTCAATCGACGGTGACGGCGACGACAGATATTACTTCAAAAGCCATTGCGGAGGGTCAGGAGACTTAACCTCGATTGGCTTCTTCTGGGATAGGAGAGGTAATGACGTGTACGATTTAAACTATGAAATAATTGGCGGTACGGCAAACGGCTGGGCTGATACCCCGCCAATGGGAACAACTACTTTTTATCTGCCTTTTTATTCATGGCGCGATGATATAGAAGCATTCGGGATATTTCTCGATAGTAGCGGAGATGATGCTTACAACCTGAATGGAGCATCGGGCTGGGAGGGCTTTCCAGCAAATAACACAATGTGGAAAATGAATCGCGGAAAAAGAGGAAACGGACTAGGATGGGATTTCTGATCCTTGGATAACTAACAATAAAAACACAACTGTTTAAACTATTACTAACATTTATTGTCCAATTAATAGTTACTCAAGTTGACCGCCTCCATAATAAAAACCGTTAAAACGGTTGTTAAGTGGCATTTTTCCATCAATCCCCGACATGAATGTCGGGGTTACTAAATAATTATAATTATTAACTTTCCTTGTTTGAACGGTCAACTTGAGTAATAGTTAATTAAACTACACACAACAGACATGAAAAAAACATATTCGCTGTTAACTCTTATTATTATTACCCTTTTCATATCAGATCTTGCAAATCTTCAGCAAATTAATTCCACAAACAAAATTCCTGTAGAATATAAACTGCTTTACGAAGAACTTGACAGAAAACTGGATGATATCGGCATACATATAGATACAATATGGAACCAGCAAAAATACAAAACCTCTTTCTGTACCAGTCTTTTAGCGGCAAACAGCAATAGAGGAGAAGACCTGTTAAAGGAGAAAACTCTCAAAAGCGTTTCTTTTACTCTTGACAGGCTCAAAGAACTCGGTGTAAAAGGTATAGTATTTAATATTGCTTATCCTTTGCTTATGAATAATTTCCCCCGTTCAGCAGAATACCTTGAGTTCTATAAAAAAGTTGCAAAAGAAGTTAAAAGCAGAAACTTGGTTTTGATAATTGAAACGGGATTAATTTTCACAGAACCGGAAGTAAGCAGCTTAAATGTTAATTACTCTGACCTGACAATTGAGAAGTATACAAAATACAAACGTTATATGGCGGAAACGATAATAAAAGAGATTAAACCAGATTACTTAACAGTTGAAAACGAACCCGGCACACAGCATCACATTTGCGGATTGGATTTTTCGGTTGAAAATTACTCTGAATCACTTAAATATATTTTAAAAGACCTTGATAAAAAAGGTGTGTACATCGGTGCTGGTGCCGGAAGCTGGGATAATATTGACTACTTTAAAGCTTCTGCCGAAAATCCTTTAGTAGATTATATCGATATTCATATTTACCCTATACAGCGAAACTATGTCATAGATAAATGTGAGAAAGTATACGAACTGGCAAAAGAGCATAACAAAATGCTCGCATGCACCGAGTGCTGGCTGTATAAGATTGCAGATTCAGAGCTTGGCGAAGTATCTTCGGAAACTTACCTCAGAACAATTGGTCGTGACCCATACAGCTTCTGGAGTCCGCTTGACCAAAAGTTTATAGGTAACATGTACAAGTTATCTAATTACCTGCAATTTGAGTTTTGTTCATTCTTCTGGACGCAGTATTTTTACGGTTATTTTGATTATACTGATGCAATCGATAAATTGGGCTATACAGAAAAAATGCAGTTATCAAATAAAAACGCAGCATCAAATATACTTTCCGGAACACTTTCTGAAACAGGAAGTTATTTCCAAGAATTGATTAAATAACCTTATCCAAGATATAATACTTATAAACATCAAAGGGCGAAGACATTGCTTCGCCCCCGCATAAATCTCTTTTATTAATTCGCTATTTTCCCGCCGGCAGGCGGATTTGCCCACTGGCGGACACCATTTCATTATCCCTGCCTGCCTGCAGCAGGCAACTCGCTATTTTAAAAGCACCATCTTGCGTGTCTGTGAAAAATTATTGCTCCCGGTTATCGAAGCAGCTTCTATTTTGCACAGATAAATACCACTGGGATAATCGATACTGCCTGCTGTGTTCCATTCGGCTTTGTAAATACCTGCATCTAGTTTCTCATTTACAAGTATTGTTATTTCTTTTCCAAGAACATCGTATACGGTAATCTTTACGAATGACTGAACAGGTATATCGAACCTTATTGATGTTGACGGATTAAACGGATTAGGATAATTCTGATACAGTGAGTAAATTACAGGAATTTCACCTGATATTTTCTTTATACCCGGCAGTGCGGTGCAATTACCGCAATTCTGATTAACTGAATAACGAACTGTATATAAAGTGGTATCGTTAGAGCCGTGAACCGAATATCCCGTAACATAAAAATTGGTATCGTTAGGTGAAGCAATTATAGAATATGCTTTATCATCTTTACCAGCATCAACCGAAAATGGCGGGAAAATGGTTAATGCGCCACCCGGGCTGTACTTCAATGTCAAAAAGTCAGCATCGGTTCCGGTCCCTGCAGGTGCTTTACCTTCACCGCTAACATAAATGTTCTCTGTAGTTGCATTTACAAAAACCGAGTACGGAATACAGTTGGTTGTAGCATGACCATAGGTTTTTGTCCATATAGCATCGAGGTTTAAATCATATTTAATTGTTACAAATTGTTTCAAGCCCACATCAGTGAATCCTATGACATACAGGTAATTATTACGCAATACCATTGCAGTAGGCTGGTCGGTGGTAGCAATTCCCCCGTAGAAAGCTGAATCAAGTAAATTACCGTTTGAAGCCTGATATTTTAAAGTAGCAATATCAATAGTCGGCCCTGTTTTTGTAAAGTAACCTGTTACAAAAACGTTCCCCGCATTATCTATTGCCATATTCACAACCTTATCATCAGAATTACCGGAACCGCTATATCGCTTAGCCCATAAAAAATTACCATTGTTATCATATGCTAAAGTCAGGTAGTCGGTATTACTCTGTGAAGCGCCCGAAGATCCGCTGACAAAAATATTCCCTTGATTATCTACCCTTACAGCCTGAGCCTGGTCGAAAGCTCTTGATTCTGCACCTGTGTAAGTACGTGTCCATACAGTATCGCCAGATGGTGTGTATTTGAGAATAATTACCTTTTGCTGCCCGCCAATATCGGTTCTGCCGGTAACATAAACATACCCTGAAGCATCTACGTCTATTCCATAGCCGCGGTCGCCGCCGTGAAACGCACCATCATAAATTTTTACCCATTCGGTCCCGCAGGAAGGATTAAATTTTACAGTAATGATATTATTGCTTTGTGCCGCTTGACCAATGTAACCAACTACATAAATATAATTACCGTCTGTCCCACCGGCTTCCGGTTTAAGAACGTAAACCTGTCCGGACTTGCCATTACATAACTGGTTAATAAACGGTGAAGAAGATAAACATGTGTACTTAACCAGCAGTATATCCCAGCCAGTAGGCAGACAACTCCCCCAGCCTATGGTATATATGTTATAATCTTTATCAAAAACAACTTTGTAACCTATATCTGCACTCGTGGATGAGCAGTCATACGCTGAGCTACCGCATAGATAATATGTCTGGGCAAAGCTCAATGAAGATATGAAAGTAATTAATAAGAGTAATAAGATTTTTCTCATTTTAGTTGATTTTAATTTTACGTTGTAAACCTATTTAGTATAAATAAAACTAATTTCTGGAATTACTCTAAGATAATGGTTTTCTTAACTATTAAATATGTAATTTTTAGCGGAAACTTATACTAAAAATCGTTAATTTTTAGGGTTTCTGGTACCCCTTCAATACTCATGCTATGAATTTAAGACGCAACACGGGTGTTAAAATTTACCCCAGCCACATAGTTCTATCTAGTGAGCGGTACTGTATTGCCTCACTGATATGTGCGGAAGAGATTTTTTCTTCACCCGACAAATCTGCAATAGTGCGTGACACTTTCAGTATCCTGTCATAAGCACGTGCAGAAAGCCCCAGTTTTGTTATAGCCATTTTCATAAGCTCCTCTGAAGCTGAATCAACCTCACAAAACTCTCTGATTTCTTTCGACTGCATATCGGCGTTGCAGAATAAATCTTTTCTGTCTTTAAAACGATCAAGCTGAAGCTGGCGAGCCTTAATAACTCTTTCACGGATTTTCGCAGATGGCTCAGCTTCGGTCTTACTGGCAAGCTCTTTATACTTCACCGCCTGAACCTGAATATGAATATCGATTCTGTCAAGCAGCGGTCCCGAAATTCTTGATACATATTTCTGAACCTGCTGAGGGAGGCAGGTACATTCCTGGTTGGGGTTGCCGAAGTTTCCGCAGGGGCATGGATTCATTGCTGAGGCGAGCATAAAGTTGCAGGGATAATCAACAGAAATCTTTGAACGGGAGATTGTTACCTTTCCGTCTTCCATCGGCTGACGCATAACTTCCAGCACATTTTTCTTAAACTCGGGAAGCTCATCAAGAAACAATACACCGTGATGAGCATAGGAAATTTCACCAGGCTTTGCATGCGGGCCACCTCCGACCAGGGCAACATCAGATGTTGTATGGTGGGGTGAGCGGAATGGACGGACAGAAACAAGTGCGGTGTTAGAGCCAAGTATTCCCGCAACAGAATGAATTTTTGTCGTTTCAAGCGCTTCATCAAATGTCATTGGCGGCAGTATGGTTGGAATACGTTTAGCAAGCATTGTTTTGCCTGAGCCGGGAGGTCCTATCATAATTATATTATGCCCGCCAGCTGCTGCTATCTCAAGTGCTCGTTTTACTTCCTGCTGTCCTTTTACGTCGGAAAAATCTACAATGTATTTCTGCTCGATATTAAAAATCTCGTTTACATCAACCCTGAACGGCTCGAGTGCCACACCTGAATTAAGAAATTCTATTACCTCTTGGAGGGTTCCGAACGGATGCACATCGATGCCTTCCACCATTGCAGCTTCGCGTGCATTCTCTTCGGGAATTATCAGCCCTTTCAGCTTGCTGCTTCTGACCTCAACAGCAACCGGCAGAATTCCCCTCACAGGCCTGAGCTTGCCGTCAAGCGAAAGCTCTCCCACAAAAACGTAATCCCCAAGCCTCTCAGGGTTAAGCTGTCCCGCTTCACATATAATTCCGAGTGCAATAGGCAGGTCAAAACCGCTTCCTTCCTTGCGTATATCGGCAGGTGCAAGATTTACTGTAATATACCTGTTGGGGATGTGAAACCCCGAATTCTGAATTGCAGCATATACACGCTCACGTGCTTCTTTTACAGCGTTATCGGGTAAGCCTACTACATTAAATTTCTTAGGGACTTTTTTTGAAAAGTGGGTTTCTGAGGTTACAATAAAAGCGTTGATGCCGTATGTAGATGCTCCAAGAACTGCAGAAATCATTTTATATGACAGTTAATTAATCTAAAACTAAATTAAACAAATTGAACAAGTACTCACATCCCTTGAGTACCCGGTGTGGCTCGAATAACTAAAAAATTCTCGCTTTTCTCAGCTCTTCGACCTGTGAACCTGTGATTTCAACACTGAGAACTACTGTCTTGCCGAATGTTTCGAAATCTATTTTATCAAATACCTTCATTATCTCTGCCGGTTTCTTCTTCGTAAACTGTGATGAGAGTTTAATTAACGCTACTACTCCTTCAAGCTTATTCTTTAGCTCGGACGCAGAAACCTCATCTTCACATTCGTTCTGCATAACAAATTTTAACTCATCGCCCATTTTCAGCGAGAACGAAGCAGCATCAATCTTCTTATACATCGAATGAATATCATACTCATCGTCCGAAGCTGTAGTATCGGAGGTTGTATCCGCTTCAAACTCCCCAGGCGGTTTCCCGCTCCCGTTTTTCCCTACATCAGCAAAGTTTTCGAAAATTCCCCGTATGAACAGTTTCTGGTTCGACATCATCCATAGATTTTCTTTATACTTAATCCTTTCAATGGCATACATTCCCCCGCTGTTGGTCAACAGTCCGCTAACGGAGGTATCAGATACATTAAATGTATTTTCAATCTGTTTTATAAAATTGCTTAAGCATACTGTAAACTCATCCTTGAAATAGAAGTACAGGTTAAAATCGGTATTATGGTAAACAGTAATATTGCCGGGGTAATCGATTTTCTTATAAACAGTATCTTTATCTGTGCATTCTTTTACTCTGCTCCTGTCAAAAACACCTTTAATCACAAGTGCATTCTCACCGATCCATGAATTTGAGAAATACAATTCGTCTATTCCCTCCGAAATACTAACTCCTGTTGCTTCTTTAAGTATATTAAGAAAACTGCCAAAGTTTCTTTCTGCCCGGAAAAGGCTGTCTGACATATACTTTTTCCAGAAGCTGGTTTCCCTCATTTTCTTAAAATTGAAATACATCACAAATTGCGGGTCTGTTTGGAGCAAAGCAAGGTTCTGTCTTACAGATAACTGCATCGGCTCAGGTTCAAAACGGCGAGAGCAATTAGTAATTAGTAATGAACAATTAGCAATAAGAATAATTAACAGAAGTTTTCTGGGATTTAGAATTCTATTACACATTATTAATCACTAATTATTAAATAAAGTTAGTAGTCTTTTTTCGTAAAATAATAAACCGAATAAGCCATCATCACAATACCGAACAGCAGAGTGGTAATCAGCGGCTGCCATGAAGTAACGGGTTCACCGGTAATAAGACGAACTGTAATTTCATTTATCTCAACCGGTTTAGGAAAAATATAATAGAAAAAATTAAAAACAAACCTTACTACCTCATTTGTTATAAATGAAAATATTATTGTTTCTCTTGCTGCCAGCAGCGGGCATAAAACGAAAAGCAGGAAGAGATTGACTAAAATTCCAATAACAGCGGATTGGGCTGTAAGTCCGATAAAAACAACAATGCTGTACATAACAGCAAATGTAATAGTTAGGCTTAGTATGGTAAACAAGAAGCTAAAATTCCAGAACCCCGATTTCATAGATAAAATCAGCCAAATAGCACCGATAAAATAAATAAGGCTTACAGCAACAAACAGCACAGCACCAAGATATTTCGAAATTAAAATTGTGAACCTTGAAAGCGGCTTTGAAATCAGCAAATCAATGTTGCCCTTTTCAACCATAGATGGAATAAACGAAGCAGCGGAAATTATGCAGAAAATCAACACAAGAAGATATGAAACCGATGTCATGGTTGCCTGCAGAAGCATCACAGTGTTCTGAACGTCGGTTAGCGTAATAACCCCCTCTACTGCGTCAACGTTTATGGCAAGCAGAAAAACGATTATGATAATTGTATAAATTATATAATAACCTATAAATATCTTTTTAGCAATTGCCTCACGGAAGGTATTTTTAATTATTGCATACATTACTGTGTGTTATCCTCCTTTATCACATTAATGAACAATTCTTCCAAGGTACTTGTTTTTTGCTGAAGGCTCTTAAGCGTTAAGCCCGATTCCCTTATTACATCCACAATTTTATTAGATACGGCCAAACCCGAACCTGTGTTAATTTCCTTTTCACCGATGCCTGCTTTGCTGTCTAGTGTGAGTATTTTAGTCTTTACTTCAATTGGAATTGTTTCATCCGTTTCTATTATATAAAAATTCTCAGCTGTAGTTAAATCATCCACCTTTCCTTCCTTAATTAGGTCACCTTTATTGAGTATAGCTATGCGGTCGCAAATCATCTCAACTTCTGAAAGCAGGTGTGAATTGAGAAAAATTGTTTTGCCCTGTGATTTAAGCCCGGTTAAAATATCACGGATTTCTTTTCTTCCAATAGGGTCAACACCGTCGGTGGGTTCATCAAGGAACAGTAAGTCCGGTTCATTAAGCAATGCCTGAGCAAGTCCAAGCTTCTGCATCATGCCCTTTGAATATTTTTTGATTTTAGTTTTTCTCCACTCGGTAAGCTTCATCAGTTCAAGCTTTTCGTCTATTTTTTTCAGCAGCTCAGAACCATTTTTAAAACCTGAAAGCTGTCCGTAGAAATCAAGTACCTGTTCACCGTTAAGGTAATTGGGAAATTTATGATTTTCCGGAAGATAACCAGCCTGTTTTTTCCACTTGTGCGTTTTAACATCCTTACCGAATATTTTTGCCGAACCATTTGTCGGAAAAGTAATACCGAGCAAAATTTTAATTAATGTTGTTTTACCGGCACCGTTTGGACCAAGCAACCCGAATATTTCGCCCTGCTCAACCGAAAATGTAAAGTTGTTCAAAGCATTCACTTTCTGCTTCGAAAATTTCGATTCGTAGATTTTACTGAGATTACTTGTTTCTATTATTGTCATTTCCTTTTACTGAATTCCCTTAAAAAATATTCCACTTCACCTTTGGTTACATAATCCGGCTTTTCCTTCGACTCTCTGATTTGTTCAATTCTCTGTATACGCTTTTCCTTAACCTCACCCCAGAAGCTGTCGGCGGACTGTATCTTACAGCCACAGTCTTTGGCAAACCATGTAATTCCCCTATCGGACGATACAATCTTTGTTTTCTTCGGATGTCTGGAACTTTCTATAAGGTGTTTTATATACTCATCAGCGTTTTCGTACTTATTTCCGACCTGTGTTTTTGAAAACTTAACTTCTATATTTTGCTGTGTTTTGTTTTTTCCCATACCGTCGAAGACAAGAATTATCTTCATGCCCTTGCCAAAGTAGTGTGAACTCAGCTTCTGAATCATTGTATCCACGCAAATATCCTGGTCCTGTTCCAGGAGAAATCTTAGTTCAGGAACCTTGTGCATCAGGTTATATGCGTCTATGATAATTGTTTCCATACACTACGGTTTTATTCTGTATATCGTTCTTGGAAATGGTATTGTTTCCCTTATATGGTCAAGCTTGCAAATCCATGCCACAAATCTTTCTATACCCATCCCGAATCCCGAATGAGGTACCGTACCGAAACGTCTTAAATCCAAATACCACTGGAACTGCTCTACTGGCAGGTTATGTTCCTTTATACGTTCCATTAGCATTTCCATATTATCTTCCCTTTGCGAGCCGCCAATTATTTCGCCGTAACCCTCGGGAGCAAGCACATCAACACCGAGTGCAATATCGGGGTTTTCCGGCTCACGTTTCATGTAAAATGCTTTAGCATCCTTAGGCCAGTGATGAACCATCAAAGGTTTATCGAAATCCTCGACTATAGCTTCCTCGTGCGGCGCACCGAAATCCTCTCCCCAGGGGAAAGGTCGGATTTCTTCCTCGGTACCGTCAGAACGTTTGCGAACCAAAGGAACATTTTTCTTTTTTAATATTTCAACTGCTTCAGTATAAGTTATTCTTGGGAACGGTTTCTTAATATTCTCAAGTTTTGTAATATTACGTTCAATGGTATCAAGTTCTTTTCTTCGGATTTTCAATACACGCTGAACAATATATTCTATAAAATCCTCGATTAAATCCATGTTATCATTCAAATCATAATAAGCCATTTCGGGTTCAATCATCCAGAACTCGGTTAAGTGCCTTCGTGTCTTAGATTTTTCGGCACGAAAGGTAGGACCGAAATCATAAACCTTGCCCAAAGCCATAGCACCTGCCTCGGCATAAAGCTGCCCCGATTGTGCAAGGTATGCTTCTCCCAAATCGAAATATTCGGTTGCAAAAAGCGTTGTAGTTCCTTCTACTGCATTAGGTGTAAAAATCGGTGAATCGAAAAGCACGAAACCGTTATCATACATATAATCACGACACGCTTTTATAATTTCCTCACGTATCCGCAGAACTGCAACTTGTTTAGGTGAACGCACCCACAAATGGCGGTTATCGGCAAGGAATTCAACGCCATGTTCTTTTGGTGTAATAGGATATGGCCCGGCAACCTGAACAATCTCAAGCTCTTTAACCTGTATTTCGTATTCCTCACGTTTGGGGTGCTTGGTTACAAGTCCGGTTACAATTATCGAGGATTCCTGCGTCAGTTTTTTAAAATCTTCCCATACCTTTTCTGAAACTTCCTTTTGCGAAACAACGCACTGAATAAATCCTGTACCGTCACGAAGCCACGGGAACATAAGCTTCCCGGCAGTGCGTATATTATAAAGCCAGCCTTTTACTGTAACTTCTTTACCTGCGTAATCTGCTATTTTATCAATGTAAAACTGTGGTTTCATTAATTTTAAACCGAAAAAATAATTAATAAACTAAGTTACCCAACGAAGTGAATTGAAACAATGGAAATAGTATAATTTTGAATGGAGAGGTGTAAAATGTAAAAGAGGAGAACTGAATATATTAGGAATTTAGTAAAATATAATTTTTAAAAAACCCAGAGTAATAACCTTATATAACATAAAAACATATTTAATTCTTCTCTGAAATTAACATTCTTAATCTAGATAATAGTTTAATAATGCAAATAAATTCTGTAAGTATTATATCAAATTCAATTTTACTGGATATAATAGTTTCATGTACGAATTGGTTCCGTGATTTTGACATTTTATCAGTATCTTTATAACATTGCCTTCTTTGGATAAAAATTCTCTTAGTTTATTTGTCTCTAATTTTAAAGCTTTAACAAAAGGTAAAAGAAGGGGCTGTCTCAAAAGGCAATTTTCTTGCAAAAAAACTGTAACCGCAACTTTCATAGTTGCGATAATGCAAGAAAATTGCAACGCAGCCATAAAGACTGCGGATACAAAAACACTTTTGAGACAGCCCCATCGATTTCTTTGTATTCAAACTTTTGTTTTTCAGGAAAGTCTATTAAATTATTTCTTTTGTAGTCATAAGTAGTAATATTTAAACTTATTTAAAATATCTCAAGTTGACCGTTCAAACAAGTAAAGTTAATAATTATAATTATTTAGTAACCCCGACATTCATGTCGGGGATTGATGGAAAAATGCCACTTAACAACCGTTTTAACGGTTTTTATTATGGAGGCAGTCAACTTGATAAAAATATAAAAACATAATTACTTTAAATAAAAAATTAATAACAATATTATGAAATGTTAATTTTTCACACCTGTTACAATTCCTAAACCACCCTCTGCCGTCTGTCTTGTAATGCTTCCGAATCCTGTTTCTTCCATCCAATTTTTAACTTCACTTTCTGTATAAGTATCGCCTGCTTCGGTTGCAACAAGCATGTTAAGTGCAAACATTGCACCTGCTTCAGGGGAGGTTCTGGATTCATCCATAATCCAGTCAACAACCACCAGCTTACCGTTTTTATTTAATGCTTTATAACATTTACTGAACAAAAGCTTATTTTCATCAGGCGAGTTGCTGTGTATTATTGCCGATAGAAATGCAATATCATATCCGGAGCCCAAATCATCTTTCAGATAATCCCCTGTAATCATTTTAACTTTTCCTTCAAAACCTTCCTGCCTGATATATTTTTCTGTAATCGGTATTACATTAGGCAAATCAAACACAAATGCTTTCATATCGGGTTTTCTTCTCAGGAATTCTGTTACAAACAGCCCCGAGCCGCCGGCAATATCTATGACACTGCTAACGTCTGTAAAGTCCAGCATTTCTGCAATCATTACCGCCTGCTGTTTGCGCGAATGCATGGCAGCAATAAATGCTTCAAGCCAGTCTTCACCTCTCTCATTAACAGTCTTACGGATAAATGCAGAAGTACCCCGCCTCACCGATTCGGTCATTGTGCTCCAGTTATCCCAAAGGTTTACTATATGCGAAAGTCCCGCCATATAACCCGGTTTGCCTTTTACAAGATGTTTTGCAGTTAACCCGGTATTGGAAAATTTACCATGTGTTTTATTTAACAAACCAAGTGCAACAAGTGCATTCATTAACCTATCGGTTGCACGTGGATTTGTTTTTATTTCCTTAGCTACCTCCTCCGATGTTTTACTTCCATCTCCAACAGCGGTAAAAATTCCAAGCTCATAAGCAGTAAGAAATACCCTGCTTGCCCGGAATTGATTGGCAAGTTCCTGTATATCCAGTGGTGTGTTAAATGGTTTCATTTTTTTCCATTCCCGCGAAAGCGGGAATCTGTAATATTATTTCTATAATAAGCTAATTCATTGTCCATAGATATTTATTCAACCCCCCTGCACTCCTCTTTTGTAAAGGGGTCAAAAAGTAACTAATGTATTTTTGCTTTTACTTTTTTCGCTATTTATTGTTGATGTTAAACTTGTCATGATTCACCCCCTACTGCCCTCATAGAGGGACACTTACAGTTTTACGTTTTACCAATCTGCGCTAAGGTTAATGTTGGCAGGCATTTTACATTTCTTCATCGCAACCGTTAAATTATAATCTGTAACCTGTAACTTGTAACCTATTACCGCTTGACCGGTCTTCTTATCACATAATACCCGCTGAGTTTATACTTCCCGTAACAAACATTATTGATAATATTATCCCCGTTATCGGCTTGTCTCGTTCCTGCCCACCAGGCAACTGCATAAAAATCGTTTTTTATGGTTTTTAGATAATCAAAAATAATGACATGTCCGTTCCATACGATCAAATCGCCTTTTCGTGCCGATTCCGGTTCCGAAATAGCTACTACAGGAAATATTAATTTAAATTTGGAAGTGTCAATAAGGTCGCGTGTAAGCGCATTTGTAGATGGTGTTTTAAAACCTGCCTTAAACAAGACATTCAAAGCAAAAATATTACATTTTGTCTGGTTATGGAGGATAATTACTTTATCGTCAAGCCAGTAAAGTATAGTGCTGTCATGCGTGCGTGAATACATTTCGTTCTCCTGCTCTTCTTTAGCAATATTCATAATCAGCATACCCTGTTCTTCAGAAAGCTCTTCGGTGGTTTCTTCAGTTGTTTCGTTTTCTTCTTTGGATGTTTTGGAAGATGAACAGGCAGAAAATAAAAACAGTGTTAAAACAAGTATTATTAAGCAATAACTCCGGATGTTGTTTCTCATTAATAACAAATTTACAACTCAGTCATTTACTTTAAAACACGTCAGCAGTTAATAAAAAAGCCATCCCGGTAATTGATTCGTTACTATCATTGATGCCTTTAACAAGCATTGTTTCGGT
>CAYWTS010000022.1:23657-35175 GCA_964461265.1 uncultured Ignavibacteriales bacterium | reverse complement strand
AGCGGTTCTTCGATTGCTTTGCGGACTATATCGATACCTATCTTCTGGTCATGGTTAGCTGGTTTTAGTTCATCAAGTTTCTTTGCAACACGCAGGAAAGCTACACCTCCGCCGGGGACAATACCTTCTTCGACTGCTGCACGGGTTGCATGTAATGCATCTTCTACACGTGCTTTCTTTTCCTTCATCTCAATTTCGGTAGCTGCTCCTATTTTCAAAACAGCCACACCGCCCGAAAGCTTTGCAAGACGTTCCTGCAATTTCTCTTTGTCGTAATCGGAAGTGGTTTTTTCTATTTGTGCCTTGATTTCGTTGATGCGTTTTTTAATATCTTCTTTCTTGCCGGCACCTTCTACTATAGTTGTATTGTCTTTATCTACAACTACCTTCTTTGCTGTTCCAAGGTATGACAGTGTTGCATTTTCGAGCTTGTAACCTTTTTCTTCGCTGATTGTTGTGCCGTTAGTAAGTATTGCAATATCTTCAAGCATTGCCTTACGCCTGTCACCGAATCCGGGTGCTTTTACTGCACAAATACGGAGAGTTCCCCTTAACTTGTTTACAACCAATGTAGCAAGAGCTTCGCCTTCGAGGTCTTCGGCTATTATCAACATCGATTTGCCTGCCTGTGCTACTTTTTCAAGAACCGGCAAAAGGTCTTTCATGTTGCTGATTTTTTTATCGTGTATCAGTATATACGGGTCTTCGAGTATTGCTTCCATCGAATCAGCATCTGTTACGAAATAGGGTGAAAGGTATCCGCGGTCAAACTGCATGCCTTCCACAACGTCCATTGTTGTTTCTGTTCCTTTAGCTTCTTCAACAGTGATAACACCATCGGTCCCCACTTTCATCATTGCGTCGGCAATTAAATCACCAATCATCATATCGTTATTCGCTGAGATTGAACCCACTTGTGCAATTTCTTTTTTCTGTGTCTTATCGATGTTCTTGCTGATTTCTTTCAAACCGTCAACAATCTTAACAACTGCACTATCGATACCTCTTTTCAGGTCCATAGGATTGGCGCCTGCTGTTACGTTTTTAAGTCCCTGTGCATAGATTGCCTGTGCAAGAAGTGTAGCTGTAGTTGTGCCATCACCTGCGATGTCGGAAGTTTTTGATGCGACTTCGCGAACCATCTGAGCACCCATATTTTCAACAGGGTCTTCAAGTTCAATTTCCTTTGCTACTGTTACACCGTCTTTTGTCACAGTAGGTGCACCGAATTTTTTATCGATGACAACGTTTCTGCCTTTGGGACCGAGTGTAACTTTAACGGCGTTTGCAAGTTTATCCACGCCTTTTTTCAGAGAAGCTCTTGCTTCCGAATTATATGAAATTATTTTTGATGCCATGTGTATTTACTCCTTTTAAATTTAAACTTATTGAATAACAGCGTAAACATCCGATTCACGCATAATTAAATATTCAACATCATCAATTTTGATTTCAGTGCCGCTGTACTTGCCATAAAGTATTTTATCTCCTACCTTAAGTTCCATGGCAATTTTTTTGCCGTCATCGGTTACCCTGCCCGGACCTGCAGCAACAACTTCGCCTTCCTGCGGTTTTTCTTTTGCAGTATCAGGAAGGATGATACCGCCCTTTGTGACTTCTTCAGCTTCTTTGGGTTTAACTATTACCCTGTCACCAAGTGGTTTTAAGTTCATAATATAAGCCTCCTTGTTATAAATTAATGATTTTTTAGAATTAAAAATTAGCACTCACCGAAATGGAGTGCTAATATAACAAAGCATTTTCCTCAAGTCAATAATAAAAGTAATGCCCTTATCCTTTAAAAAACTTAAAAAAAATAAAAAAATGTAAAGGTATGTATTTTTATGTATTAATTCGGGAAAAGTGATATTACATTCTGTTTTACAATTCAAGGAGGCCGAAATGAAATCCGTAATAATTTCTCTCTTGCTGATTGCCACAAATCTCAGCTATCCTTTAGACACAACATCGCAGAAATATTTTCCAATGTCAGTCGGGAATGTATATGTTTTCACTAAATCAGGTTATCCTGTAACATATCAAAGAAGTACTATAACACAAGTAAGTTTTTTAATTCACATTGGTATTATTATATAGATAACTATCCCTATATAGGTTCGCGCTGGTACAGGGTAGATTCTGTATCCGGTTCTTTAATGAAATATATACCGGGTGTGTGCACGCTTTTTATCAATGAGAATATAGTTGACAGTCTTTCTGTCCGTAATCTCGGACCACTCAATAATTCCTGTTACTTCATGTTTTTGTCTGATACAAATAACGTAAGTATATTTGGACTGTATAAGAAATCAAAATATTTTTATATGGGCGGTTATCACACAGCTATTGGAAAAAGATATACAAGGGATTTTGGATTAACTTATATTATAGATTATTTCTACCAGCCTTATGGTTATTGGATTTACGAGATGGTTGGGGCTGCTATAAACGGTGTTGTATATGGTGATACAAATATGCCGACGGGTATAAACTAGATTTCATCGGAAATTCCAACAGAATTTAAACTTTACCAAAACTATCCAAACCCTTTTAATCCAAAAACAATTATAAATTTTCAATGTTCAATGTTCAATAATGTTAAACTAACCGTGTATGATGTACTCGGTCAGGAAATTGCTACACTTGTTAATGAACAATTAAAACCGGCACTTATGAAGTTATGTTTAACGGGACGAATTATCCATCAGGTGTTTATTATTATGTTTAAAGGCAGGTGATTTTATCGAAAACCCGAAAATGGTATTAATTAAATAGGGGCTGACTCAAAAGTGTTTTTGTATCCGCAACCTTAATGGCGGCATTGCAATATTCTTGTATTATCGCAACTATGAAAGTTGCGATTACAGTTTTTTGCAAGGATATTGCCTTTTGAGACAGCCTCACTCAACTAATTAGATTCTTACAAATCTAACCAACTTTTTTAGGACAAATGTCCTGATACTAAATAACAAATTTTCTAAAAGACTTATTTGGAAAGTCCCGAGATATATGCCGATGAAATCTCTTCTTTGCAGCAGGCAGACTTACTGACGGAACAAAATTTATTGCTATTATTTACCATCTGAAAAAACCTTGTGATAAAAAAAATGGCTTTGAGCAGATAGTTTAAGCCGGGTTCTTTTTGCATAATATTAAGGTAAGCTTTATCTTTATATAATATCTAACAAAACCCACTAACATATTTAGTTAACTATATAATATTTTTCTACTTAATTCTGCACATTTTGGATATTATTTTTATAAGAATTAATATCAACAAACTTAATTCATTATGAAAAAAATATTACTCTCTTTTATCTTAATCTTTGCAATATCATATTCGGCTTCTGCAAAAATATACAGTGAATATTTTTATTATGTTGACCCGATTCCTGGTGCAAAGTATGTAAACAGCGGAACAAATATTATACTCACACCGCAAAGTTATATGGATATTAAAAGTCTGCTCATCAGCGGTTCGGTAACAATCACAGGTTCAGCATCGGGTGTACACGGTTACAGCATTAAATATGATGAAGATACACGAACCATAATGCTTCAGCCGTATAAACCGTTTGAATTAGGTGAATCCGTTAATATTACGTTAAATTCATCAATCAGAAAAAAAAACGGTGCCGCCATAAAACCTTTTTCTTATAGTTTTCTGGTTCAAACAGCAAAGACATATATTCTTCCAAAGTTTATTTATGAAAAAGAATTTAATGTAAATGATAGATACAAGCTGCCTGATGGAAAAGGTATTAAATATACCGATAACACCCTTCCCGAAATAAAAGTTAATTATTACAATGGTCCCGCCAGAGGACGATTTTTCTTCACTAATATTAGCTTTTTCCCTCCGTTTTCAACTTCATACCTGATAATACTTAATAATAACGGACAGGTATTTCACAGCATAAAACCGCCTGCTGCTGGTTTTGATTTTAAACTGCAGCCTAACGGACATCTAACTTATTGGCATGGTCTGTATGAAGGTAAATTTTATGAACTTGATACGAACTACAATTTAATAGATAGTATTTACTGCGGGCTTGGTGATACGACCGATGTACATGAATTAAGACTGCTTACGAACAGGCATGCTCTGCTTATGAGTTATAATGCTCAGACAATAGATATGAGTCAGATAGTGCAGGGCGGACACCCCAAAGCTAAAGTAATTGGCTTAATTGTTCAGGAGGTAAATGAAAACAGGGATGTGGTTTTCAGGTGGAGAAGCTGGGATCATTTCCAGATTACCGATGCAACGCACGAAAATTTGACAGATTCAGTTATAGATTACGTTCATGGTAATGCAATTGAGCTGGATAATGACGGGAATCTTATGATTTCATCGAGGAATATGGATGAAATTACCAAAATTAACAGGACTACCGGCGATATAATATGGAGACTCAGCGGAAAAAATAATCAGTTTAATTTTATAAATGACCCTATACAATTCTCACACCAGCATTGTATAAGGAGAATCAGCAACGGAAATATTATTTTATTTGATAACGGTAACTTTCATAACCCGCCGTTTTCAAGAGCTGTGGAGTATCGTCTTGATGAAACCAATAAAATTGCAGAATTAGTCTGGCAGTACAGGAATACACCTGATATTTACGCCTTTGCAATGGGTTCTGTACAAAGGCTTGATAACGGAAATACAGTGATAGGCTGGGGTTCCGCAAATCCGACCATTACAGAAGTTAAATACGATGGTTCAAAGGCGATTGAGATTGATCTACCGACGGGAATGGTTTCTTACCGGGCATTCAAATTCAACTGGAAAATGCACGAACCTGATGGTCAGCTTACACCCATTAAGCTGGAATTAGGACAAAATTATCCTAATCCCTTTAATTCTTCAACTATTATTAAGTTCGCTATTCCTAATGTTAATTCCGATAATTCTGCTATTGATGTCAAGCTTACGGTCTATGATATTCTGGGAAGAGAAGTAAGTGTTATAATTGATGAGAAATTGCTACCCGATTCTTACATTACAGGATTTACAGCCGATAATTTATCAAGCGGTGTGTATTTTTATAAACTTGTTGCCGGGACATTTACCATATCAAAACGGATGGTGCTGATTAAATAGAAACGTGGAACGATTCTACAGACCAAATTTATTCATAACCATGATTTAACTTCACTTATAAATAAGTATTTATATATAAAACGAAGAAGTTTGAATATTTGCTGAGAATTATAATTATCTCTCAAATATTTTTGGCGTCCTGTACAAAGGAAGATAAAAAACCGAAACTGGCGAAGTAAAAAAAGGGACTGACTCAAAAATGTTTTTGTATCCGCAACCTTAATGGCTGCGTTGCAATTTTCTTGTATTATCGCAACTATGAAAGTTGCGGTTGCAGTTTTTTTGCAAGAAAATTGTCTTTTAAGACAGCCTCATGCGGATTTTATTGTGAAATTGACGGTAAGGAGTAGTTCCTACCTGATACTATCAATTTTATAGCATCAACTTCCGATAATTTCAACATATATGCTTTAAAAGGTAATTATGATGTAGAACGTATTTTGAATTTACCACTTCAATTAAAATTACTAACGGCAGGTTTAATTTGAAAATCTGCTAACTAGCAAAAGCAACTCTCCCCGCGGTAAAGTTTCTGGATAAATAATTACTATTGAAGTACAGCTTTTAAAAAATTAAATTGTCCTAACTAAAGCAAAACAAAATGAGGAATATTATTGTATTGCTCAGTATTAAGTTATTGCTGCTTTCATCCGTTTGCCACTCCCAGTGGGTAGTGCTCAATTCGGGCACCGGACAAAACCTTAATTCAATTCATTTTTTAAATCAGCTTACTGGCTACGCTGCCGGAAACAGCGGAACAATTATCAAAACTATAAACGGCGGATTGAACTGGTCTGTGCTGAACACAGGAACCTCGGTTGAGTTAAGATCTGTATTTGTTTTAAACACAACAACCATTCTTGCATGCGGTTTCAGCGGAACAATTCTTAAAACTTCTAACGGCGGTGATAATTGGAACATTGTAAACAGCGGAACAACAAATCACTTGCTGGGAATTTCTTTTATCAATGATTTATCCGGTATTTGCTGCGGTAACTCGGGAATACATTTATATACAACAAACGGAGGCAGCAATTGGGCTATTGGTTATCCAACCGGCTATCTGGTTACGTTTTATTCGGCTTTTATGGCAGATGCTTCTAACGGTTACTGCGTTGGTGTAAACACAATATTTTCACCATTGGTTGCAAAAACTACAAACGGCGGTGCTAATTGGAGTTATTATGCATTTATGGTTAATAACAACGAAGCTACGTTAAGAGATGTCCATTTTTTTGATGTGCAAAACGGGATAGCTGTTTCAAACCTATGGAACGGGCAGGGAGGTATTTCGCGCACATCGAATGGAGGTGCAAACTGGGCAGGTCACCAGATACTCACTTATGGATTGTTTGGTTTGGATTTTACCGGAAGCCAGACAGGATATACCGTTGGTAATATGGGTTCGATACTTAAGACAACCGATAGCGGATATAACTGGTTTACGCAGACAAGCAACACTTCAGCAGCGTTAATGTGTGTTGATTTTCTGGATTCGCTGTACGGTTATGCAGCGGGCAGCGGAGGAATAATTCTTAAAACAACCAATGGCGGAATTGTCGGGATTAAGCAAGTTAGTTCTAATGTTCCTTTTGGATTTAAGCTTTACCAAAACTATCCAAACCCGTTTAATCCGGTAACAAAAATAAAGTTTGATATACCTGCGGCAGAGAAAAGGCAAGCTTTTTCTCTACAAGAAGTACAATTGAAGGTTTACAACACACTTGGCCAGGAAATTGCAACGCTGGTGAATGAGCAATTAAAACCGGGAACTTATAAAGTTGAATTTGATGGCACATACTTATCGAACGGGGTTTATTATTATCAATTAAAAATTACTGACCCTTCGGCTTCGGTCAGATTTATTAAAACAAAAACTATGATTCTTATAAAATGAAAAAACTAATATTTATATTACTGATTACTCATTGTTCATTACTAATTGTTAAATCCCAATGGGTAATACATCACAATCCCGTGTTCCAGGGGAATATGCCGAAGCCGTCTGCCGGTGTATCATATACCGACCCTCATTTCGGTACACAGATAACAAGAATTACCGATGCCAGAGCTTCACATTTGCCCGGTATTATTCCACAGTACTCAAAACGACAAGCATGGAACGTTGGAGAAACACATCTGATGCTCCAAACCGGAAGCGGAATATTCAGGTTGTATAACGGTGAAACACCTTATCAGTTTATAAGAGTATTACAGGGAGTTGAAGGTGAAGACGTTTTCTGGCATCCAACCGACCCGAACAGAATAATTTACAATGATGCCAATACACTTCATTCTTATAATATTACTACAAACCAAAGCACTGTTATATATTCATTCAGCAATTATCTTTTTGCTAATACACGCGGTGAAGGTAATTTATCGAATGACGGCAGGTATTATGCATTTTGCGGCAGATATACCGATTCCACTTATAATACTCTTAATGTTTTTGATTTTACTTCCAACAGTATTATCAGCTCAATGCAGCTTCCGGCTAATCTTGCTGATTTGGATTGGGTATCAATTTCTCCGCTTGGCAATTATGTTGTGGTTGATTATGCAGATGAAGTTCAGGGCAGGTATCACGGTGTTGAAGTATATAACCGGAATTTTAATTTCATCTGGCAGAAAGGACTTGGAGCAGGACACAGCGATCTCGGAATTGATGCAAACGGTAACGAAATACTCGTAATAAACGTTTATGATTCGGATTCAAATAAAAATTTCATCAGAAAATATAATTTATCCAACGGACAGGAAACAACTTTGCTTTCATTATCGGTTTGGTTCGATTTACATATTTCGTGCAGAAGCGACCAGCAGCACAGCCATTGTTTTGTAAGCACATTCGATTATGTGGGACGCTTAACAGCCGACAGCATAAACTGGCTTGCATTTGAAAATGAAGTGTTTGCTTTGAAACTTGACGGAAGCCGTCAGGTGGCGCGGATAGCACACCATCATAGCCGGCGCTTTTCACCTGTTACGCCTGACCCGGATCAAAGTGTTTACTGGGCTGAACCTCACGCAACCGTAAGTCGTGAAGGTAAACGAATTTTATGGGGCAGCAACTGGGAACAAAATATGCAGTCGGACACAAGCTGTGATACTTACGTTTGTAATTTCCGCAGTTTCCCTCCTATATCGGTAAAATCAAATTCATCATTTATTACAGAATTTAAGTTATATCAGAATTACCCGAATCCTTTCAATCCGGTTACAAAAATAAAATTCGATATAAGTCCCCTATCGATAGAGGCGGGCGTCCCGAGTACCAGGGACGGACGGGGTGTGTTTACAAATCTTATTATTTACGACATCCTCGGTCAGGAAATTGCTACGCTTATTAATGAACAGTTGAAACCAGGAAGCTATGAGGTTGTTTGGAATTGTTCAAACTACCCTGCGGGGGTATATTGTTATAAATTAAAGACTGAAAACTTTACAGAGACTAAAAAATTAGTACTTATTAAGTGATAAACAGTAAGTGGATTTGCAGATAAAACGGAATAGGAAAAAAACATTCAGTAAAGACAGAGTTATTCTGCTTTTTTTATTGAGTTTTTCATTCTCTGGAATGGGGCTTTAATTTTTATTAGCCTGATTTTCCACCACTTCTCGAACCTGTTTTCCTCGCCGCGTAACAGCCTTTTGATATTACCCCTGTGAGTATAAATGAAAAATATACATACGATGATGCTGAAATAAATTAGAGTATGATATCCGCTAATATCGACATTAAAACAATTCTCCCGTATAAACATCACAACGGGAAAGGTAAATGCGGCAGTAATTGAACCAAGCGAAACGTAACCTGAAGACAGAAGAATAAGGATAAACACACCGATACTTATTGTTGCATCAATTGGTGCAAGGCTTACAAGCATTCCTGCTGCAGTATTAATTCCTTTACCGCCGCGGAATTTAGCAAAAATTGTAAATACATGCCCGAGAATCGCAGATAGACCTGCAATTATTTGAACAACAGTGATATCCTCGAAAGGCGTAACATTTTCGAATGGCAGCTTTCCATAAAACACCTTTGCTATGAAAAGTGTTGCTATTAATCCTTTACCTATATCGATAGCCTGGACAAGCATGCCGTATTTCCAGCCAAGGATACGGAACGCATTCGTGCTGCCTATGTTACGGCTGCCGAACTGACGGACATCAAGCTTTTTGAAATGTTTGCCAATAAGCAGTGCAGTCGGGAATGAACCGATAATGTAACTGAATATTATGACGAGTAATAAAGATAGCATTAACTTATTGATTCTATACGTTTTATTTGCGGAATTTCATGCATGATTGCCCGCTCAATTCCGGCACGGAGTGTCATCGGCTTTAGCGGACATGTACTGCACGAACCTGTCAATCTCAGCTCCACAAAACCATCGGTCGTAACTTTTACAAGATGAATATCTCCGCCGTCAATCCTGAGATAAGGCCTGATTTTATCAAGAACCGTTTTTACACTATTTTCTATTTCCGGCAGATTTATCTCCGAAAAACGATTCTTTTGAGAATCGGGTTTCAATTTATACTATAATAATAATAATCTGTTAAAATTTCATTAAAGAAAAATCATAAAGATATTTCAATCTGCGGCTGACCGGTAAACGATTTCTCGTTATCTTTTATTATTTTATTCAAATTTCTTGCAATTTCGGCAAATTGCAATGCTTCGGTTGAACGGGGTTCCTTAAGTACGATGGGATTGCCTTCATCACCTCCTATGCGTATAGCTGTATTTATAGCAATCTCACCCAGGAAGTTAATTCCAAGTTCCCTGCTAAGCCTTTCACCCCCGCCCTGCCCGAAAATATAATCTTTACTTCCGTCAGGTCGTATATAATAACTCATATTTTCTATTATTCCAATCACCGGTACGTTTACCTTTTCGAACATCTTTGCACCTTTACGGGCATCGGTAAGCGAAATATCCTGCGGTGTTGTAACAATCAATGCACCAGTAAGCGGTATTGTTTGAGATAAAGTAAGCTGTATATCGCCTGTGCCGGGCGGCATATCATAAATCATATAATCAAGCTCACCCCAAACAACATCCGTCATAAACTGACGTAATGCGGTTGCTGCCATTGGACCGCGCCAAACAACAGCATCGTTTTGGTCAATTAAAAACCCTATCGACATCAGCTTCATCGAATATTTTTCAACGGGAATCATTACTGTTCTATTATCAGCACGCATAAGTTTAGGACGCTGGTTTACGTTTAGCATCAAAGGTATCGATGGTCCGTATATATCGGCATCAAGCAATCCAACCTTAAAACCTTCTTTTACAAGTGCTGCTGCGATGTTTACAGCAACAGTAGATTTTCCAACACCGCCTTTTCCTGAGGCAACTGCAATTTTAAATTTAACTCCCGGAAGCAGTTCATTGGGATTAAGTACGGGAATTTTAGGAATATCAGCCATAATTTCTTATTTATTTTCAAATATACTTAATTATAAACACAGATATTAGGGTAAAATCTTGCTCTAAAATCTATACCTAATGGAATTCTTATCAGTTATCTGTCTTTTATTTTTCTTTATCACGGCAAATATATTCATACACTTCCCACCAGGGGTCTATGTATTCACCAGTAGCTTTTGAAATACCTTTTGGAACAAGCTTATACTTCCCGTATTCTTCCGTGAATTTGAAAATGAGCAGGTGTTTCCACGAGCTTCCGCCGATAGAAACTACACACATATTCCCCAAAGCAATGATAATTTGATATTCTTCGGGAGTGTAATAATTAATTTTATATTTATTGGCGTTTATATGTTTGCTCTCCTGCCATTCGTCCGAGATGTAATCCCTCAGCCGCTCATTAGGATTGCTTTTCATGAAAAGTTCGATTACCTCGGTTGTAACCGTTTTCATCTTTGTTACCGATAGCTCCTGCGAATGCAAGGCTGCAGATGAAAGTAAAAAAAATAGAATGATAAATGTGATTTGTTTCATAATGATTATTATTGTTTTTTATATTTATCTCTGTAATGCTTTATAGTTTGCAATGTTTAATATTTTTTAAAGTAACTTGTTCTGAATAACCACGACCTTTGGCGGAAGCCTCCCCGAGCACTAGGGGTAAGTAGTGGAACTGAGTTTAAAACTATTGTGCCTTTAGTCATCAAAATATTTTTAGGCTAAAGCCCCACAATTAAGTAAGCACTTTTTACCCCCGAGATAAATATCGGGGCTATATTTAGTTGTAGCATCAGGTTTATTTTTCAGTTATTGTAACCGTTTCTATTTTATCACCAACCATAATACTATTCACTGCATCCATTCCGTCAATCACTTTTGCAAAAATTGTATATCTGCCATCAAGGTGAGGTTGCGGTGAATGTGTTATAAAGAACTGACTGCCCTCTGTATCCTTCCCGCTTGAT
>CAYWTS010000022.1:3299-23557 GCA_964461265.1 uncultured Ignavibacteriales bacterium | reverse complement strand
TTGCGGTGAATGTGTTATAAAGAACTGACTGCCCTCTGTATCCTTCCCGCTTGATGCCATTCCTACTACATATTCATCGTATGTTAAGTCCGAAAATTCGCTTCTTATCGACCAGCCCGGACCGCCATAACCTGAACCAGTAGGATCACCGGTTTGAATTACAAAGTTAGGCACAACACGATGAAATACTATGCCATCAAAATATTTCTTTTTGGAAAGTTTTACGAAATTCAAAACAGTAAACGGTGCAACTTCAGGTAATAATTCTATTTTTATATTTCCATAATTAGTTTTGATTACAGCATATTTTGTATCGAATATTTTTTCAATGTAATCCCAGTCAAAATCGGTTCTGAACTTTGGTGCTTTTATATCTTTTGTAAAGTCCTCACCTGTAATTTTCATTAATGCTTCGGCAGAGGTTTGGGCAAGGTCGTAATTAGGTGAGTCAAGATTCTTTTTTAACAGTTCAACAGCATTTTTGCTTTTCAATTCACCGAACGTCCAGCAAAACATCTGCATAACATCTGAATCTTCGGGATATTTTAACTCGTTATAATCGAATAATAAAACCTGTGATGTTTCATCGCGGTATTTTGTGTAGATTGTATCTGTAAGGTTTGTTAAGCACGGGACAACAATACCCAAATTTCTTGAAGCAGCAAACTCCGTAAAGATTAATCGGACTATGTTCCTGTTCTCATCGTCCATTTTATCGTCTAAGTCAGCAAGCGTTTCAACGAATGCTTTGTATAACTTTGCTAAATCCTCACTTCCAATCATTGCACCTTTTTTGTAATCATTTCCGGGTTTGTAACGCTGCACTATAGCACTTATGCTGTCACGAAGTTCCCTGTAAACCATCGGGTCGTTAAAATAACCGAATGAACGGATAACTGCAGCTTTGACATCATAGCTTGGAGATTCACTCAGTAATTTAAGTAATTCATTTTTAATTTCATCTTTATAAAGATATGCAAGCATGTTTATTCCTTCCGTTTCACGAGCATCTCGAAGATAAATAATTGTATCGTTCTCTGACCATACTTCCTTAAAAATCCATGATGTCCCTTTCTTAATTTTTATTTTTAATTTATGGTCACTAGGCAATTTGCTAAATAATTTTTTAACCGCATTAAATGATGAAATAATTACATTTGGATAAATAAGATGGTTTAAGTCGTAAAATTTTTCAATTAAATAATCATCCTTGATTAGTTCATCCGAGTATTCAAAATTCGATGTGGCATTAAACATAGATACTTTTACTTTCCAGCTTTCTTCACTATTTACTCTATCAAGTATATATTTTAACTCCGTGCTGTCTTTAGTTCTGCCAAGTGCTGTGTAAGCCCACATACGGGTTAGCGCGTCGGGATTTGTGGTAAGATTTTTAATATCAGCTTTAACCGGGCGTAACAAATCTTTATCACCGATACAGCTTAAGCCGTAAGCAGCGTCACGAAAAACAATTTCATTATTCGAATGGCTGAACTCAACAAGCGTTTCAAGAGATTTTTGACTCCAGATTTTCCTCATTGCAAACCGGGCGATACTCATTGCTATAGATTTGTTAATATTATCACTCTTATTTTTCATACCGCAAACTATGTTCAATGATTCTTCGTCACCAACCCTGCCGAGTGCATCAAGTATTGATTCTATCACTGTTTCCGTTTTTTCTGTTTCCAGTGCATTTTGCAGTGCAACAACCGAGCCGCGGCAAGGCATCTGTCCGAGTGCAAATACAGCTTTTAAACGGACTGAAGCATATATGCTTGTCAATAATACACGGCTTAAATCCGATATTGTATTTGTATCTGAAATGTTTGCAAGTGCTGTCAACGTGCGTAACTGTATTGTTTCATTATCCGTTTTAAGGTAATCAAGCAATTCATTGTTGGTACCAAGTGTTCTTAAATCCTGAAATTCAAGTATTTTCCTCTCATCGGATGAAAAGTGCTGTGCGTGGAGTGAAGTATGAAGAATAATTAGTACCGTAAAAATAAGGATATTTATTTTCATAAATTTTTAATTCTGTTTTAGCAAATTCGAGTGTGCTTATAGAAGGCTGTCTCAAAAGACAATTTTCTTGCAAGAAAACTGTAACCGCTACTTTAATAGTTGCTATTAAGCAAGAAAATTGCACGCAACCGTAAGTGTTGCGGATACAAAAACACTTTTGGGACAACCTCTAGTATATTTAAAACTAATCTGACTTTAGTCACCGGAATATTTTTAAACTAAAGCCCGCAAAATAAACTATTCTTTAACCCAGACATAAATGTCGGGGCTAATAATATTCAGTTCTGAGTAACTTCAATATTTAATTTTTTGGGTTCCAGCTTTCGTCTCCGATATAAATCGGGACAGGCTGTAATTACAAAAAGGATTTGCACACAATCTATTTCTTCTCATTTTTTTTCTTTTCGGTATTCTCCTTTACCGGTTTTGTTTTCTTCGTTGGTTCGGGTTTTTTTTTATCGGTCTTTTTTACGTCTTTCTCTTTTTGTTCTGTTTTTTCCTGTTCCTTTTTCATCTGCTGCTCCAGTTCCTTTTTCCTAAGCATTTCTTCTTTAGCAATGTATTCGTTAAATGCATAAAACTTATAGCCAAGCTTTCGTAAGTTGCTGCACGATTCGTAAAAATCATTTAAACGCTTAAACGGAATTTCGAGAGTAAAAATTATTTTTTTTGCCTGTTTAACTTTTATCCGCATTGCTGTAAACAAAGAGCTGTTATCTTTGGTTTCTTCAGGAGTAAATATGGTTAGCATTTTATCGTTAATCACTTTAACCTGGAAATTTTTATACTCCGTTATAATCTGGTTAATTGTATTAGTATCTGGAGTTTCTGAACCCTCGCTTAACAGAAGCACAGTTTTAATAAAAGGAAAATCGGAATAAAGCAGTTTTACTTTTTCCCTGATTTCTTTAAATCCCATAGAATTTCGGAATTCGGCACTGTAATTAGCCCTGTCACCGCAGGTTACTGCAAGTATTATATCGTTGTCAGACTGTTTGAGTAAATTAATAATTTCCGGTTCTTCCCTCTGCGGAGTTATCAATACGCTGAACTCCTGCATATCGGCGGAAATAATTGTAACTTCATCTTTCGTATAATCTTTGGTTATCTTTAAAAGAATAACAAAAACACCGTCATCTCTTTCTATCTTATCCGAAAAGTTTATGCTTATTTTTGCCAAAGGCAGCTCCTGCTTCGAAGTATCTGAAACCATCATCACGAAATTCTTTGTTCTGATATCTTCTTCTACCGATGAATTGAGGGAAAGCAGGTTTATTATGTCTGTTATCCCGCTGTTTAATTCGATACCGTTTACATCTTTAGGCACCTGAACTGTTTTTGTAAACCAGCGGAATTTTATTTGTTCTTTTTTAGTTTTTGATTTTCTGGATGTATCGGAAGCGTATACAGTACTAATCCACTCTTTTTTGATACCGTATGAAAATAATACGGAATCGATTGATTTATCAAAAAAAACATTTTCTTTACCCGGTTCTATTTTGATTTCTTCAGGTTCAGTTTTGGATTCTGAAGTTGTGATTTCAGATTTACCCGTTTTTGTTTCTTTGCTGCTGAAAACGCCAGATATCCAGAGCACAATCAATGTTAAACATACTGCTCCGGTTAGCGTTAATGTAATGATGAACGGTTTATTCTTAAGAATTTTTTTTATACGCAAGACAAGCTTCTTTTACAGGTGTTTAATTTTAGTAAAAATATTTATATTTTAACTATAATACTAATTATAAATAATTAAATAATAGGAAGTAATATGGAGCCAATACCGGTAACCTCTGAAAGCACCTTAGACCAAAGCAGGGTGCAGTCTTCTTTTATATTAAAGGTCTATAACTGGATGACCGCTGGGCTTGCCGTCACAGCATTAGTTGCACTGGGCATTGAAGTAGCACTGCCCGGACTTCGCTGGGTTATGATAGAAAATCCCTTTATTTTTTATTTTTTGCTGATACTTGAGCTTGCTATTGTTTGGGGACTTTCAGCTTCGATAAATAAAATCCCTGCTATGCTTGGAATACTTATATTCCTTGCTTATGCAGCACTGAACGGTGTTACGTTTTCACTGATCTTTATGGTTTATTCGCTCGGTTCAATTGCAGTGACATTCTTTGTGACAGCTGGAATGTTTGCTGGAACAAGCGTGTTAGGTTATATAACAAAGATCGACCTCTCACGCTTCGGCGGGATAATGATGATGGCTTTGATTGGGCTTATTATTGCATCTATTGCCAATTTCTTCTTTGCATCCGAATCGCTTGATTGGATAATCTGTTATGCAGGTGTTATTATCTTTATAGGATTAACCGCATGGGATACACAGAAAATAAAGAATATGAGCATGGGTATAGACAGCAGCTCGGAGGAGGGCTCCAAAGCATCGATTATGGGTGCACTTGCTCTTTATCTTGATTTCATCAACCTGTTCCTGTTTTTGCTGAGATTGCTGGGAAGAAGAAGATGAACTTAAACCAAGTCCCCTCCAACGGAGGGGTGGATGTCCTGCATTTGCCTGGCAGACGGGGTGGGTGAATGAAAGTATATTCCCCATAAAATTATAAGCAGATTCCCGTTTTTGGCAGAAGCCACCACTAACGTGGGGCGGGAATTACTAAAAATTAACTAAAAGGAAGGATTTATAATGCGAACTGCTTTTGTAGTCTGTTTTATTATTTTATTGACAAAATTAAGCTATCCGCAGTATTCACCGCAGGTAGCATTTCCAAATCTGTCATTTTCTTACCCGGTTGAGCTGACACATGCATACGACGGCACAAACCGCCTGTTCGTGGTAACACAGCGGGGGAGGATATATGTTTTTCCTAACAATCCGGGAACAACACAGACAAAAATATTCCTCGACATTTCAGACAGAGCGTCGCAATCGGGGAGCGAAACGGGTCTGCTCGGGCTGGCATTCCACCCCAACTACGAGAACAACCGGTATTTTTATGTGAACTACACCACACAGCAGGCACCGCTGAGAAGCCGTATTTCAAGATTCCAGACAAGTGCTTCGAATCCCGATTCAGCTATTGCAAATTCAGAATTAATACTGATAGAATTAGCTCAGCCATATTCAAACCATAATGGCGGTTGCCTTGGCTTCGGACCGGACGGATATTTATATATATCGTTTGGCGACGGCGGTTCGGGCGGCGACCCGCAGAACAATGCACAGAACCGTTCGGTTTTGCTTGGAAAAATTCTGCGTATCAATGTTGATTCAGCCTCCGGAAACAACAATTATTCTATTCCACCGTCAAATCCCTTTTATAACAACTCACAGGGATGGCGTCAGGAAATTTTTACGTGGGGAATGCGAAACATGTGGAAGTTCAGCTTCGATTTGCCTACAGGCAGAGTTTGGGGTGCAGATGTTGGCCAAGGATTATACGAAGAAATCGATATTATCCAAAGCGGGAAGAACTATGGCTGGCGTATTATGGAAGGATTTCATTGCTACAATCCGCCTACAGGCTGCGATACTTCAGGACTGACAATGCCGCTTTGGGAATATGACCATTCTCAGGGTGCATCTATTACCGGGGGATATGTTTACAGGGGACCGTCAGTTACTTCGCTAACCGGTAAATACATCTATGCTGATTATATTTCGGGCAGAACCTGGGCATTAACGTGGGACGGAATTAATACCCCTGTAAACGAACTTCTTTTTCAGGCTGGCTTCTTGATTTCTACTTTTGGAATTGATCAGAACAACGAGTTGTATCTGTGTTCTTATTCAAGTGCAGGACAAATTTACAAAATCACAGGTTCACCGATTGGCATACCGCCAAATGAAGGGGGAGTCCCTTCCGGTTTTTTTCTCCGTCAAAACTATCCTAATCCTTTTAATCCTGTTACAGTTATTGGTTTTACTGTTCCTGCTGCCCAGGAAATTACGCTGAAAATATATAATTCTCTCGGAAGGGAAATCCAAACACTTGTCAATGGCTATTTCACAGCTGGTAGTCATGAAGTAAAATGGGATGCTTCAAATTATCCTAGCGGAATCTACATATACAAACTTACTTCAGGTGATTATGCAGTATCTAAAACGATGACACTTATAAAGTAGCGAAAATTAATAATAAATTCCCTACGCCGCAACCGCCGGTTAACCGATTACTCAACTCGTAGAACGGAGCAGGAATAAGTAAGAATGACACAAAATGCAATAAACTTCGAATATGACCTAACCAAAGTATTCAAGTTGACCGCCTCCATAATAAAAACCGTTAAAACGGTTGTTAAGTGGCATTTTTCCATCTATCCCCGACATGAATGTCGGGGTCACTAAATAACTGAAGTTACGCAAACCATTCCCGCGAAAGCGGGAATCTACAAAATTATATCGCTCCTACGGAGCTAAATTGTTGATTATTAATGTTTACTATAAATATTCCGCTCCTAACGGAGCTAAAAGAAATGACATATTTATCATTTTGCGTAACTTCAGTAAATAATTATAATTATTAACTTTACTTGTTTGAACGGTCAACTTGAGTAAAGTAATTACTTCTTTGAGCAGTACATTGTTACTAATATCATGTCTTAACAGGATATAAAAAATCCGAAGATTTAGTAGATTCAGAAGGTTCAGAAGGTTCAGAAGGTTCAGAAAATTTAGAAATCCTAAATATCCCCCCTGATAGGTCTCACCACCACATCCTCAATCAGCACCTTTTTGGGTTGTTCGGCAATCTGCACTATTATATTTCCTATTTCACGCGGTGTCATCATTCGTTTTGAGTAACGTTGGCGTGAGCGTGAATCCCACATCGGTGTATCGACTGCACCCGGCAGGATACAAGAGATTTTAATGTTAAATTTTCTCACTTCTTTTCTCAGTACATTCATAAGTGCAAGCAGCCCGGCTTTTGATGCAGAATATGCAGCCGAATCATGAAAATATGTATTTGCAGCAACCGATACAACATTTATTATATGCCCTTTTCTTTTTTTCAGCATAAGGGGAAGCACTGCTTTAGCTGCAACAAAGCTCCCGCGGAGGTTTGTATCCATAATATTATCGAACTCGGGTGTTTTTGTTTCTATAAACTTTTTATATATCGTTACACCGGCATTGTTCACTAAAACGTCTATCGTTCCGCAGCGTTCAAGTATTTTTTTCTTTGTCGAAATTATGCTCCGCTCACTTTGAACATTGCATACGAAAGCATATGCTTCGCGCCCGGCAAATTTTATCTCGTTAACAAGTGTAACAAGACGGCTTTTACGCCGTGCAGTCGCAACGACTACGTAACCGGCTTTCGAAAAAACCTTTGCCGTTTCGAATCCAATTCCGGTTGATGCTCCTGTAATCCAGACTACTTTCTGGTTCATATATTTTATGTTTTATATTCCCCCCAGACACTTCTCAGCGTGCCTGAAATCTCGCCAATCGAACAATAACTCTCGGCACACTTTAAAATGTAAGGTATGATGTTTTCTTTTTTAACTGCTGTGTTTTTTAACTCATCTAGGCTTTTCTTTACAAGCAGGTTATCACGCTCAGCTTTTACTTTTTGCAGCTTATCGATTTGTGTTTTCCTGAGTGAATCGTCAACATGCAAAAGCTCAAGTTCTTCAGTATCGTTTTTTTCTGTGAACATGTTAACACCTACAATTATTTTTTCATTCTTCTCAATCTGCATTTCATATTCATACGCACTTGTGGCAATTTCATTTTGCTGGAAGCCAAGCTCTATACATTTCACCGAACCACCCATATTATCTATTTTTTCAAGGTATTCCCATGCTCTGCGTTCTATTTCGTCTGTCATGTATTCTATGTAATACGAACCTGCCAGAGGATCAACTGTATCGGCAATCCCGCTTTCATAAGCGATGATCTGTTGTGTCCTGAGGGCAAGCTTTACCGAGTTTTCGGTAGGCAGCGAGAGGGCTTCATCGCGTGAGTTTGTATGCAGTGACTGGCACCCGCCAAGTACAGCACTCATTGCCTCGATGGTTGTCCTGACTACATTATTATCAACTTGCTGTGCTGTAAGCGATGAACCGGCTGTCTGGCAGTGAAACCTCATCATCATGCTTTTAGGGTCTTTAGCACCGAAGCGTTCCTTCATTATTTTTGCCCAAATCCGTCGTGCAGCACGGAATTTAGCTGCTTCCTCGAAAAAATTGAGGTGTGCGTTGAAGAAGAAAGAAATACGCGAAGCAAAAGTATCGATATCAAGTCCCGCTTTCAGTGCTGATTCTACGTATGCAATGGCATCCGCCATTGTGAAAGCAACTTCCTGTACTGCATTCGAGCCTGCCTCACGTATATGGTAACCGCTGATTGAAATTGTATTCCATGACGGCAGGTTTTTACCGCACCAGGCAAACGTATCGGTAATAAGACGCATAGAATGCTGGGGCGGATAAATATAAGTTCCCCTTGCGATGTACTCTTTTAATATATCGTTTTGAATTGTGCCGGCAAGCTTTTTTAAATCTGCATTTTGTTTCTTTGCAATTGCTGTATACATGCAAAGCAGAATTGCAGCAGTAGCATTGATAGTCATTGATGTGGAAACTTTGTCAAGCTGAATACCATCGAATAAAATCTCCATGTCTTTTAAAGTATCAATTGCAACACCAACTTTACCAACTTCGCCTTCTGCAATAGGGTCATCACTATCGTAACCGATTTGTGTCGGTAAGTCGAAGGCAACCGAAAGTCCTGTTGTTCCCTGTTCAAGCAGGAACTTGTATCTTTTATTCGATTCTTCAGCCGTGCCGAAACCCGCATACTGACGCATTGTCCAGAACCTGGAGCGGTACATTAGCTCATGCACCCCGCGTGTGAAAGGGTAAGTACCCGGCTTACCGAGCTTCGATTTGTATTCATCGGATTTTTGTTCTATGAACGGCGGTACCGGGATATTTGAGTCGGTGGTAAAACGTGGTTTACGCTCGCGGGATTCTGACATATTAACGCACTTCTGGTTGCATAAATTTATATTACAAAAATAATTTTAAATGTCTTGATTAGCAATTTAGATTCAAGATTAAAGATTTAAAATTTAAGATTAACAATAAGCAATACGTGTTCCTCGTGATTGATTGCAGGCAGGCGAACACATACCTTTTACGGGTTATAAAAAAACAGACCGGCAGGTACACCGGTCCGCTGTGATTAGGAGGTAAAATAAATATTCAGGAACTATTTAAAATAACTATACAGGTGAACTTTTGGATTGGGTCTTTTACCCGCCCGGTAATTTATCTTTGGCTTTTCGATTAATTCAGCCAGCTTCCAATCAAATGAACCTGTTACTTTATTAATGTAGGGAATATACAGCACATGTTCTTCACCGTTTAAACGGTAAGCATAGATTTCTCTTCTTCTCGGACTTTTTCTCATAATGTTCACAAGAGCTTTCACATCGTTCACGAATATATCAAAAGGTTCATTGCGTGCACTTTCGAGCAGTATGTAATCTCTGGAACTTCCATCCGAAAGCTCATACAGAAAATATGCCGAGTAACCGTTTATCTTCATCCACGGCACTTCTTTTAATACCTCAAAGATTTTTCTTGACAGCTGTTTAGATGTTATTAACTCTTTCATAAAAACCTCACTTTCTTCGAAATTCTGTTACAAATATAAATTTTAACCTTAACGAAACACTTAACAGTATTTTTAATTATTAAGATAATAAATATCAATACTTTAAATGGATTTTGTTAATTAAAATTCCATCAGCTTTTTTATTAGTAAAGGTTAAAAAAAGATATGTTAATGCCAATAATATCGAATCAGTCAAAATCTGTTTTTTCTGTGCCTGTGCACCGAAGTCCGCTAAATGGCGGACACAGATGTGAAAACAGTGTGCTTAGTTTATATTGTTTTGAAAAGAAATGAAAGTGTATATGTAAATAGCCTGTCTTTATTCAACCTATTGTTTAATTTTGTATAAATAATTTATTAAGCAAATGGCTTCAAAATTTCTTCTCTGTAATGAATTTGTTTCCTCCGATAACGTAAAGGAAATAATAAACCCGTATTCAAATAAAAAAGTTAACGAAGTTTACACAGCAACAGGTGAGCACTTCGATAAATCGGCAGAATACCTTAACGAAACATTTAATAAATATTCATCAGCACCAGCGTATATAAAAAGCGAACTGCTTTACAGGGTATCTAACCTGATCTCTGAGAGGAAAGAAGACCTGGCACGGCTGATAACAATCGAGACAGGCAAACCCATAAAATTTTCACGCGTTGAAATTAACCGTGCGGTATTTACCTTCCGTTTGGGTGCTCAGGAATGCTCAAAGATCCCCGGTGAGGTTCTGCCGCTCGATTTGCTGAAAGGTTCGGAAAATAAAATCGGTATTGTAAGGCGATTCCCTCTTGGATTAATACTCGGTATTACACCGTGGAACTTTCCCTTAAATCTTGTTGCACATAAAGTATCGCCTGCGTTAGCTTCAGGTAATGTGATAATGATTAAGCCTTCATCAAGTTCAATGCTTTGCGGAATAGAAACCGGTAAAATAATTTACGAAATATGTAAGGAACTCGGTTTAGATTACTGCCCTATTAACGTGCTTACACTCTCGGGAAGTGAAATGGATAAACATGTTTCTGATAACCGAATTAATTTAATTAGTTTCACAGGCAGTCCTGATATTGGCTGGAGATTAAAGAAAAAATCGAACAGGCAGAAAGTATCACTTGAGCTTGGTGGTAATGCGGGTGTTATAATTGATGACGGAACGGATATTACCAAAGCTATCCAGAAAATTATCATCGGCGGGTTTGCTGCAGCGGGACAAAGCTGTATTTCGGTGCAGAGGATTTATGTCCATAAAAATCTGTATAATGACTTTAAGAAAAACTTAGTTGAAGAAGTTAAAAAGATTAAATTCGGTGACCCGTTTAATGAGGATACAATCAGCGGTCCTATGATAACCGAAGACGAGGCAAAACGCGCTGAGGAGTGGATAAACGAAGCAAAAGGAAATGGAGCATCTGTACTAACCGGCGGTAAACGAAATGGTGCAGTGCTTGAACCAACTGTTATTGAAAATGCCGATAATACCCAAAAAGTAAAATGCAATGAAGTATTTGCACCTATCGTAACAATTGATGGGTTCGATGAATTCACAAAAGCAGTGGATGAAATCAACAACTCGCGTTACGGTTTGCAGGCAGGTGTGTGGACAAATAATCTGGAGCATGTTTTATATGCATATAACAACATACACACTGGCGGTGTGGTGATTAACGATGTATCGGCATACCGCATGGACTCCATGCCCTACGGCGGAGTGAAGGAATCGGGCAATACACGTGAGGGTGTAGCATATGCAATTAAAGAAATGACGGAGGAGAAAATACTAATCCTCTAGTGTCATTCATTGCTTGCCTGCTCCTCCAGATGTTGGATTCTGAATACATAAACTTTTTTTTACTTTTTTATTTTATATTCCTCTTTGTATCCTCGTGCCCGCGTCAAAGACGGGCAGGCGTTTTAGGTTTAACTAAAATAATCGCTTTAAACCCTATTATACCCTGTTTTTAACCAAATTATAACAATTATCATTTCGTAACCTGATTTTTATCATAGTTTCTCAAAAAAATCGGTTATAATTTAGTAATCTTAATGATACTGTTTTTACTCGCAAAATACATTTTTAAATCAAACACCATCAACTTATTAATTAAACCAAAAAGGAGAATCAATACATGTCAGTAATTCAGGACGTAATTGAATCGTTAAAGATAAAAGAACCTGCACAGCCTGAATTTCACCAGGCGGCAGAAGAAGTTATGACTACACTTGAACCGACTGTTAAAAAACACCCCGAATATGTTAAAGCAAAAATCTATGAACGCATTGTTATCCCCGACCGCATAATTATGTTCCGCGTTCCGTGGACAGATGATAGCGGCGAAGTACAGGTTAACCGCGGGTTCAGGATTGAGTTCAACAATGCAATAGGCCCATACAAAGGCGGATTGCGTTTCCATCCTTCAGTAAACCTCGGCATACTTAAATTCCTCGGCTTCGAGCAGATATTCAAAAACGCTCTCACTACACTGCCCATGGGCGGCGGTAAAGGCGGTTCAGACTTCGACCCCAAAGGAAAATCGGATGACGAAGTAATGCGTTTCTGCCAGGCATTCATGCGTGAACTGTTCAGGCATATCGGACCCGACCGCGACGTGCCCGCAGGCGATATAGGCGTTGGAGGAAGGGAAATCGGTTACATGTTCGGTTACTACAAAAAAATCGTAAATGAACATACCGGCGTCTTAACGGGAAAAGGACTGGAATACGGCGGAAGCCTAATCCGTCCCGAAGCAACAGGTTACGGCACAGTTTACTTTGCAGCCGAAATGCTTGCCACACGCAAACAGGATTTCAAAGGCAAACGCGTTGTAGTAAGCGGTTCGGGAAACGTATCGCAGTATGCAATTGAGAAGGTTAACCAGCTCGGCGGTATTTCCATTACCGCATCCGACTCTAACGGCTCGATAGTAGACGAAGCAGGCATTAGCGGTGAAAAATGGAATTTCTTAATGGACCTTAAGAATGTCCGCAGAGGCAGGATTAAAGAATACGCTGATAAATACAACGTGAAATACTACGATGGAAAGAGCGTATGGGATGTTGTAAAAGAACAGGGATTGAAACATGACATCGCATTACCCTGCGCTACACAAAACGAAATCGATAAAGGTTATGCAGAAGCACTGGTTAAAGCCGGATGCTACTGCGTATCGGAAGGTGCCAACATGCCTTCGAATCTTGAAGCAATCAGCGTTTACCAGAGCAACAATTTCCTGTACGGTCCCGCAAAAGCAGCCAATGCAGGCGGTGTTGCAGTATCAGGACTTGAGATGAGCCAGAACAGCCTTCGTTTGCAATGGACACGTGAAGAAGTTGACCAGAGACTGCTCGGTATTATGCGCAGTATTCACAAGCAGTGCCTTGATGCAGCCGAAACATACGGCAAGAAAGGTGACTACCTCACCGGTGCCAATATCGGCGGATTTATCAAGGTTGCAAATGCAATGCTTGCTTACGGTGTGGTTTAAATAAATCATAACATTCATTATCTGAACATGCATTAAAATGTTAACAAAGGGGCAGTGCAAGCTGTCCCTTATAACATTCCCGCCCGCCCCGATAGTATTGTTAGGGCGAAAGCGGAAATCTACAAGTATTAACAGTAGAAAGAGAAAATCTTTACATATTATCATTTGTTGTGAACTCCTGGTACTCGGGGAAACCGTTCACTGCAAAATAGTGTATGCAGCTTTGAAATTGTTACTCTTAGAAATTCATCAAGTTTGAAAAATCAGATTCCAGTTTTCGCAGGAATGCACAAGAAACCTGACAATTATCATAGATTCTGTTGATAACTATCATTGCTAATTCACTCATATACCTGTTAATTTTAAATAATTAGATTAAGAATTTTAATAAAAATCATAGCTATTTATGTTTAAAATCATACATGCCGGGTTCCTGGCTCCAGATGTAAAAAAGTTCATAATCGAAGCACCGAAGATTGCTCGTAAAAGAAAGGCGGGTCAGTTTGTTATTATCCGTATAAAAGAAAACGGCGAACGGATACCTCTGACTATTGCCGATAGCGATAATGAAAACGGAACAATTACTATCATTGTGCAGGGTGTCGGTAAAACCACAAAAGAGCTTAATTCATTAAATGCCGGAGATTTTATTCAGGATGTAGTCGGTCCGCTTGGCAAGCCCTCACATATAGAAAATTTCGGAACGGCAGTAAGCGTAGGCGGCGGCGTAGGAACAGCAATTGCATATCCTACTGCTGTTGCATTAAAGGAAGCCGGCAACTATACTATTTCAATCATAGGCGGAAGGACAAAAGATTATGTGATACTTGAAGATGAAATGCGGAAGGTTTGTGATGAAGTTCATATCACCACCGATGACGGAAGCTATGGAATGCATGGCTTTGTAACACATAAGCTTCAGGAACTAATAGATAAAGGGATAAAAATAGACCTGGTGCTGGCTATCGGGCCGATACCGATGATGAAAGCTATCGCTGATGTAACCCGTCCGCACAAGATAAAAACAATTGTGAGCTTAAATCCTATTATGGTCGATGGTACAGGAATGTGCGGCGGATGCCGTGCTACAGTTGGCGGGAAAACCGTTTATGTTTGCGTTGACGGACCCGAGTTCGATGCCCATGAGGTTGATTTTACTTTGCTCACCAACCGTAACCGTGCATACCTTGAAGCCGAAAAAATTGCATTGGAGAATTTTGAATGCCAGACAGAGAAGGCAATAAAAGAGTTAGTTTAAACTACAATCGTCATTCACGGAAGAGATGGCTTTTGCTTAAAGACTATTGCAGTTTTTTTGTAGTGAACCCCGATTTCTCGGAGTACACAACAAAATGTGGTGATTCTAAATTAGAACAATAAAAAATTATTCTTAAAAAGTAAAACCTGACAGGTTTTAAAAATCTGTCAGCTCTGAATTAAAAACTTTAATAAATGGAAACCAGCGAAACACAAGCTGCACGGTATGATTAAAGTAATTTCTACATTTGTCTCCCCTTTTATAAAGGGGAGATTCAGAGGGGTTAATGACTAAGGTTTTCAATAAAAAGAAATTACAAAGTAGAAGGAGAATACTGCGTCATAATCTTTCGAAAGCAGAAGCTGTTTTATGGACATATATAAAGAACAAACAAATATTAGGACAAAGATTTCTCAGACAATTTAGTATTGAAAGTTATATCGTTGATTTCTTTTGCCCCAAACTTCATTTAGCAATCGAAGTTGATGGTATTTCACATACATATATAAGTGATATTAAAAAAGATATTAAAAGGCAGAAAAAAATAGAAAGTTACGGCGTATCCTTTTTAAGATTCACAAATGAAGAAATTTTAGGTGATCTAAACGAAGTGCTGGAAGAAGTAAAATCTAAAATAATTTCTATAATGAACCCCCCTTCCCCCCTTTGATAAAGGGGGGACAAAAAAATGTAAAATGTAAGAGTATCTTTCTATAAAAGAGAAGCAGATATAAATTTAAAAATTGCAATATCATAACTACAATTAATAAATGGAAACCAGCGAAACACAAACCGAAGGACAGGTAAAAAAACTGACAAATAAAGAACGAATGAAGATTCCCAAACAGGTTATGCCTGAGCAGGATCCCAATGTCAGAAATAAAAACTTCAGCGAAGTAAACCTGGGTTATACCGAAGAACTGGCGAAGATGGAAGCCCAGAGATGCCTGCAATGTCCCAAGCCAACATGTGTGGAGGGATGTCCTGTAGGTATAAAAATAAAAGATTTTATAGTTCTTATTGCTGAAGGCGATTATGCGGGAGCTGTTGCCAAAGTCAAGGAAGATAACGTTTTGCCTGCAATATGCGGAAGAGTTTGCCCGCAGGAAGAACAGTGCGAAATAAAATGCGTGACAGGAAAAAAGAACGACCCGGTTTCTATTGGCAGGCTTGAAAGATTTGTTGCCGATTATGAAAGAGAACATCTTGGACTTCGTTTGCCTGAAGTGAAACCTAAAACTGGTAAGCGTGTAGCCATTGTTGGCAGCGGTCCCGCAGGATTAAGTTGCTCAGCCGACCTGATACAGATGGGACATGATGTAACGGTGTTCGAAGCACTGCATGATGTGGGCGGTGTATTAATATACGGTATCCCCGAATTCAGACTGCCTAAGGAGATTGTGCATGCCGAAGTGAACGGGCTGAAAAAGCTTGGTGTCGAGTTTGTTACAAATGCACCGATAGGACTCTCCGATACGGTTGATGAGCTGATGGCAAATGGTTATGATGCAGTATTCATAGGTGTAGGTGCTGGACTGCCGTATTTTATGAGCATTCCCGGTGAAAACCTTATAGGCGTATACTCATCGAACGAGTTTCTGACCCGTGTGAACCTGATGAAAGCATACAAATTCCCCGAAGCCGATACTCCCGTATTCAAATGTAAAGATAAAAACGTTGCTGTTTTTGGGGGCGGGAATACTGCTATGGACGCTGTGAGGACGTCAAAACGACTGGGTGCGAAAAATTCTTACATTATATACCGCCGGTCAGAAAAAGAAATGCCGGCAAGAATAGAGGAAGTTCACCATGCACAGGAAGAGGGCATTGAATTTGTTATGCTCACCAATCCGCTGGAATTTATTGGCGATGAAAAAGGATGGCTTACGAGCGTGAAATTGCAGAAAATGGAACTTGGCGAACCGGATGATTCGGGAAGAAGACGACCCGTGCCAATTAAAGGCTCCGAATACATTATGCCAATCGATATGGCAATTGTAGCTATTGGCAATGGTTCTAATCCCATAATCCAGAAAACAACACCAGACCTTGCATTCAATAAACGCGGTAATATAATTGTGGATGAAACAACAATGAAGACTTCCAAGAAAGGCGTGTTTGCAGGCGGTGATATTGTAACAGGCGGTGCAACTGTAATTTTAGCGATGGGTGCGGGAAGAAAGGCAGCCAAAGCTATTGATGAGTATTTAAAAAATCCTGTTTGTTGGTAATTTAGGGTTATAAATGAAGGTAATCCCCTTCGATTAATATCGTAGGGGATTTTTTTTTAATAACGAAACTAACATAAGGTTGTGAACTTCTGTAAAAAATCCCGAATGCTTTAGATGGCTGTTCAACCACACTGACCCGGTTAACCGGGACATTCCTTGGGCTGAGGGGACTTTATAATTAATTGCTTTTAAAAATCACACTTATCCCTTTTCTTCCGTCCATTAAGATTTTCAGCGGTTTCCTCAGGCGTATGTGTGAGAAATATTGTGTAGTATTATATGGTTTCTGTAAATTAAGCCATTCCCAGTCAACAAAATCACCACTCCTGTTCTGGTGGACAGTAAGGTAGCCGATATTCATGGAGGTAACATTATGAAAGAAGTGCGAACCAAGCGAGGCATCCACGCGGAAATCTTTCAGGTCGGTTTCTACAATGATTTTAGCGTTCGAAATTTGTGTCCATACAACGGGGATACCGAGCCAGCGGTCGCGTGTACCCCACCGGCCGGGTCCTATTAATATATATTTCTTATTTTCCGCCCGCATACCCTCGTTTAGCTTTTCAAGCTCATATGTCATTTCAACAGTTTTGCCTTTATCGAATTTACCGGGAAGCACGTAAATAACGTCGTAAATATCATCAACTATTCCGTTACCCATACCTTTCTCGGTATAAAGCACCAGTTCACTGCGTTTAATGTTCTTGATATCGATATTATATGATGAAGTATCACGGATAAAAGGTTTTATCTGCAATATATAGAATACCGGCTCCCTCTCATTCTCACGGTTTAAATCGACAGCAAATTCTATTTCGGCCGGAATGCCCATCGAAGACTGGACAATATCTAAGACATTTGTTAAAATTTCCGAAAGAGGAAATGTGTTATATTTCAGAATACCGTTAAAGTTAATCACAAGAGGACCTGTATGACCCAGCCCTGGTTTTAAACGGTGGTCGTGATTGTCCCAAACAGCTGCAATTTCATCAAGTGTTTCGTGCTTTACAATATCGTTTATATTTACCTTTAAAAGAGTCGAATCCTCACCTTCCATAAGGTTAACATCACGTTTCTCCAAATTAATAACATATAAAAAATCCTGTGAATTATTAACAAGAGTTTCAGGATCAGTAAGTTCAATCTTTGGATATTTTGGACAAAATCTGTAAGTTTTTTCACCTTCTATTACATACTTTCCAAGCCCCACTCCTACAACTGCTATTCCTTCAGAGGGTTTCATTTTCGAAATCGGATAATAATTATAAGACTCTGCGACACCGGAAAAATGCGGGTAAAAAACATTATCGTAATCATTTCCGACAATCTGCTGAATAATTACACCCATTTTTTCCTCATCGATTTTATAACCGATTGTTTCGAAGTACTGGCGAGCTTCACGCGTATAAACCGATGCATAAACAAGTCTTATAGCATCTGCAAGCTGTTTTAACCTCTCAGACGGTGAATGATGATTATTGGGCAGAAGAAAAGTCTGGTAGACACCCGAAAATGATTCGGATACCGAGTCTTCAAAAAGGCTTGAGCTTCTGACTGCAATTGGTGTTTTAAAATATTCCAGAAGTACTTTAAGTTTCGCAACTAGTGCAGCAGGCAGCTGTGATGAAATAAATTTTTTTCTTATCTTCCCTATATCATACTCCGAACGGATATATTTGTTTAAGCGGTTGCTTTGTATAAATTCGTCAAAGGCTTCGGTTCCAATTATTGCAGACCTGGGGATTTTTATCTTTGCACCTTTTATCCGGTTTTCCAGGTCAAGATTTGCTATAACTGTATTAATAAAGCTTAAGCCACGTCCTTTCCCGCCCAGCGAACCTTCGGCAAGCCTGATCATCAGTCTTTCTCTGTCCAGCACCGATTCATCGTAATCTATAACTTTACCACGTATATACTGCTCATCAATATTCTCGAATACTTCAATCAGATATTTCCTTAATTCTGATGCTTTATGAAAATCGGTAACTTTTACGGGCTGAATTTTTTTAGCAATTAATATCTCGCCTCTAGCCATCAGCCAGGCAGAGAAATGATTCCTGGATGCGTGGTATATTAGTGATTGTTCGGGGATTTCCCGTAGGGCATTTTTCAATTCACGCATTGTATGAGCACGTCTGATTTCCCTGCCTTTAATATCCCTAAAAATAAAATCACCGAAGCCGAGATAATTAAATATATAACCTTTTAAGTCGGTGGCAAGAAGTTCGGAGTTCTTGTTAATGAAATGCGACTTAAGCCGGTGAGCAAGTTTCTCGTTTGAGGGATCGGATGACTGAATTAAGGTAGGAAGATCCTGCATTGCCGATTTTACATATTTAATAAGTTCTATGCCCGCATTTTCGGTCGATTTACCGTCTTTCGGAAATTTAACATCGCTGATAACGCATAGAAGGTAATTTTTATACTTTTCAAATATTCCTAAAGCTTCTTCATAGTTAACTGCAATCAGTATTTTAGGACGGGCATTAAGCCGTAAAACTTTTTTCATTTCGTCAAGGTGTTCCTCTTCTATTAAACGTTGAGCCTGTTTAATTATTTCGTTATACAGAACGGGCAGGTAGCGTGAATAGTAACGCGTTGAGTTTTCAACCAGGAGTATAACCCTCACAAGTCCTAATTTTGTATCGTTATCTACGTTCCGTTTATCCTCGATGTAGCTTATCATTGCTAGAAAAATATTTACACTTCTGTTCCAAACAAAAACTTTATCTATATCAGGGAACACACGGTTTTCACCAAGACGGAGTATGTCATTGTTATCATGCAGCAACAGCAGAATAGGAAGCTCGGGTTTAAATTTATGAATTTCGGAGCTTAGTTCAGGAGGCGAAGTATCGCTTATACGAAGTGTAAGTATGATAAGATCAAAATTCCTCTCCTGAATTAATTTCATTGCTTCTCTGCCGGAAGTTACATTTGTAATTCTCGGAGCACTTGTAAGCTTAAGATTGTGGTATTCACCGAAAATCTGCTCGGTAAGCCGTCCTTCCTGCTCAAGTATAAAAGCGTCATAGAATGTAGTTACAAGCAGTATTTCCCTGACACGGAACTGCATCAGGTCGTGGTAGATGTGAACATCCGTACGGGTTTTTGCTAAAAGTTCGGTTATTTCTTTATTTGGTAATTCGGGCATATTTCTTGTAAATCACTCTGTATCTCCTGCCTGCAGGAAGACAGACACGCATATCCGCCCTGAGAACAGGCTCTACGGATTATATATCAAATACTTCTTTCTTAGCTCCCTAAACTTCTCAACATCATCTTTCCAGCTATCTATAATTATTTTGTAATCAACTCCGTTTAGTATATCATTTCTCAGCTTATCGGTTCCGGCAAGCTTATCGATGAAATTATTTCCTGTAAATTTGAATTTACTGTAATTTTTATTTAAAATATACAATATAGCAATACCCGCTTTAACAGGCTGAAACTTATTTTTATCGGTAACATTAATATAAACACCACTGCATTTTTGATTGAAAAACTTAGGCGGGTACGCTGAAATCTTTTCAGAGGGTGTAAATACGGCAGCTTCAAACTTCACACCATCAAGTCCAATAACATTCAATTCGGATGCAAGCATTACACCGTCAATCCACGGAGCACCGAAATATTCAAATGGCTTTTCGGTTCCTCTGCCTTCAGA
>CAYWTS010000022.1:0-3199 GCA_964461265.1 uncultured Ignavibacteriales bacterium | reverse complement strand
CCATAGAGCGAAATTACAGGCAGTCCCGTTTTTTCATCGGTTCCTGTATAAGTTTCATCACCGTGCAAACCGTGTTCGGGAGTGAATATTTTCACAACATTAACACCTTTTTCAATAAGAGCATCAAGTATGTGTGTACCGTCGGTGGTTATTCCGGTTTGGTTGGTTATTAAAGCAACCCGCTTCCCCTTAAAAATATCAGCATTTTCTAATAATACTTCGTTACCCAGCTTGAATTCCACCATTGTATCAGGTGATATTCCAGACACTTCCCAGAACAGAAATAAAATACTTATAACCGTCTTAATTAACATAACTTACAATTTTTAAAAAATAATACATCATAATATAAATAAAAACTCAAGCAAAAAATACATTGGTTCCATGTAAAAAATACTGATACAAAATACAGTTTTGTATCAAGCAATCCTGTTGTACGTAGGTTTAATTAATAAAAAGGTCTGACGCCCCGAGTGAGCGGGGGTCAGACCCTAAATATCAAATGATTGAATTCTTTAATAATTCACTATTTCACAATTCACTGTTTGCTATTTGATAAGTGTCATCTTCTTCGTCTCAACAAATCCTTCGCTTATAATCCTGTAGAAATAAACACCGCTCGGGTATTCTGTCCCTACAAATTCATAAGTATGGAAACCTGCATTCATCCTCTGGTCTAATAATACTGCGACTTCTCTTCCGAGTACATCAAATAATACAAGCTTGACATCCGAGTTCTTTGGTAATCCGAATCTTATCTGTGTTTCAGGATTGAACGGATTAGGATAGTTTTGCGACAGCGAATAAAAACGCGGTGTTTCCGTTAAGGGCTCTATGCCAACCATCGGATCAACCCTAACCTTTGCATGATAACGGAAATAGTTTTGTTTTGTAACTACAACATTCATCGAATCGGGAGGTGCCTGTATCCCTGAAATATGGATAGCAAGCGGTGCACCGGTTCCGGTACCAGTTCCTAAAATTTCACCGTTGTATGTGAGTGCAATCAACGCTCCCTGGTTAGCTGTAACGGTAAAGGTTGTATCTCCCTGCCTTACAAGGTTTGCATGAGAAACCGTCAGGTTTTGCGGAACTTCGGAATAAACTGTTAGGAATGCATCGCTGTGGTGATGGAACAGGTGATAAGTGACCTCCTTGTTGCTGGTGTTATATGGCCAGTTTGACTGCTGCAGGAAATATTTTCCGGCACAGTTTCCGAATGCAGGAAGAACACCCCTTGAAGGAGGATTTGTACCGTATGTCGGCATAAAATTAGTCCAGAAGTTATCCATCATACCCCATACGTAACAATCGTTCACAAATGAATAGGATGTCTGTGAAGCAGCAATTAATCCTAAAGCTCCCGAATTAACATTGTTGTAAGTATACCTGTGGAACTTTTCAGCAAAGCATTCACTTGTCCAATTATATCTTCCCGTAAGGCAATTAATTGACATAACAAACGTTAATGCAGTATTGGTTAAGCCGTTAATGCTGCTGTTGTTATATGCCGGCTCGCCCCATCCTGTTTCACCGCCGTGGTCTCTGTGCTGAAGTATGAATGCACCGCTATTGATTGCGTTATTTACCATAGTAGCATTGCCGCCCGTCCAGCCGCCAAGAGACTGAGGTGTTGCAGGAATGTAACCCTGCCCGCTTGGTCCAAAGTAATCGAGCACCATTTGTGTGTTAGTTGCTGTTGACCACGGGTCAACTTCCGGATTACCAGAGTAGATAGCATTAATCCTCACAGGATGTTTATTTTGCGTGTTTTTCCAAAAACCGCCTATGGTTTCGGAACATATCTGGAACCATCTTGAGGTTTGCCAGCCGAGTGCAGTGATAGGATGGTCATAGAACGATGCACTTGTAGGCGGTGTCCTTTCGTAATTCAGAAACTTTGTTACCATAACCTGAAGCTGGGCATTATCGTTCGCTGTTATTCGTGCAAAAGCAATATCCGGCATATGGTCGTTATTTACGTCTGCTAATATGTTATCGGATGCACAGTAATTGTTGTAGATAGGCGAAATTAAATTATTGCTTGTACTGGTTCCGTAATCTCCGAGCATTAACACAGCAACTGGCCTGATATTCCAGTTGTTGTAAGCATTGTTGATATAATTTTCAACAACAGTTGCATTATTTCCGCCAACTTCTGTGATGGTTACGATGTTGGTCTTTATCCCCTGCAGTGTTCTGAAATTTTTAATAGAATCTGCCCACCTGCCGAAATCGGCACCATCGGGACGGATAATTAAATATTCACACCCGGTAAGCGGAACGTTCGGTTTTAAAAACCAATTGTAATCAATTGCAGGAAGAGATGAGTAATTCAGCAAAGCGTCTTCAAGTATCGGGTCCCACCATCGGCTGCGTAATGCATCATTCCCGAAATGTCCCGTACCTCCAATAAAATTAACTTCCACACGGAGGTCTTTGTACACAATAAGTTCCTTCGTTACAGGATTATATTGGAATGGTGTAATGCCAAGCATTACAGCGTCTACTCCCCTTATTTGCATCGGTTCCGAAAGTAAAACCGGGCTTGAAGGGTAATAAGCATTCTTTGAAAAAACATCCATGCGTTTGTTATATACGAGCGGTCCAAGGTCGGTATCCCATGGAATTCTTGGGGCCGGAGCAATATCGATATTGTAATAGGTCTCGGTTCTCGATGCTTTAATGGTATATACCGCCTGTGAACCCTGAGGCATGGCAATGAAGCGTCCCGTACCGGCAAGGTCGGGGCAGCCCTCATCATTAGGTAAAAATATACCCTGAAGGCGTGCTGCTTTCATCATCGTTCCATTTACATTCACGTCTTCGAATGTTAATGTATTGACGGAGAAGTTAATCTCCACACCTGTTGAGTTCTGACGGCTGAGTGTTATACCGTCAGGACCCCAGCAGTTGCTGTAATTCACTACCTGAGCCGTAGCTAAAGTAGTGAAACAGATTAAAATGAGAGCAAAAACTGTAAAAAAGAAAATAAATTTATTAATTGTTCCTTTCATTTTTTTAGGTCCCCTAAAAAAGTTGTTTATTATGGTTAATTAGTTTTTGGTATAGAAAATTTTTATTTCACCAAAATCATTTTTTTTACGTCAACATAATCACCGGTCGAAGACCCCGAAACCTCGTGGGCAGTCAACCTATAAAAATACACACCGCTTGCATAATTCGAGCCGTCAAAATC
>CAYWTS010000021.1:27150-39930 GCA_964461265.1 uncultured Ignavibacteriales bacterium | reverse complement strand
GGATTGATTCGTGATGCTCAAAAAGCACGTGAGAAACTTTTCTTTTATGAAGATGAAAGACCGATTGGAATACAGATTTTCGGCGGAATAGAAGAATCAATGGACAGAGCATCACAGATTGCCGAAGAGGCTAATCCTGATTTTATAGACATTAATTGCGGATGCTGGGTAAAAGACGTTGCTTTACGCGGTGCAGGAGCAGGATTGCTAAAAGACCTGATTAAAATGAGAAGAATTGCACTTGCCGTTATGGGTAATGTATCGCTTCCCGTTACATTAAAAACACGGCTTGGATGGGACGAGAGCTCGATTGTAATTGTTGAGGTTGCAAAAATAATGGAGGATATAGGCATTAAAGCCCTCACGGTTCATTGCCGTTTGAGAACACAGGGCAATAAAGGCGAGGCCGATTGGAGCTGGGTGAAACGAATAAAAGATTCGGGTGTAACAATACCTGTTATACTGAACGGGAATATTAAATCACCGGAAGATGTAAAAATTGTCTTCGATACTTACGAAGCTGATGCTGTAATGATAGGACAGGCAGCAATACACAATCCATGGATTTTCAGACAGGCAAAAGATTATATGCTGAACGGATATTATACAGAACCTTCACTTGAAGAAAAAATAGATACCTGCGCTAATCATTTGAAATTATCAGTTAAATTTAAAGGAGAGCGAAGGGGAATAATTGAATTCAGAAAATTTTACAGCGGTTATTTAAGAAATTTACCTAATATATCAAAATTCAGGCTTGAATTGATGCAGTTTAATGAACTGAATCCTTTAACAGACAAGCTAGAGGAGTATAAAATGTTAAAAGCTGATGAACAGACAAATTGATTTGTAATTTCTGTAACGGCCGTTCTCTGAACGGGCAGAAAATGATGTTGCTTTAATAACCCACCCCGCTCCGATAGACATCGGAGCACCCCGTGCCGGAGTGAACTTATAAATGTTTTTAAGGCTCTGTAATATTAAATAAATTGTTCAGCGTTGTCCATAAAGGCTTTGTAAAAGGAACGCAGTCCTGTTTGTAATACCACCAGAAAAATCCGCCAATAAATCCGGGAGTAGTAACCTGCATAGTATAATAACGCGTCATATATGCTGCTTTCTGTGATTGAACGGCAGTACCGCACTCACCTATCCCAAGCAAAGAGTTCGGAAAAATTGCATGCAAACTGTCGAAAACCTGCTGCCAGTTTGGCTGGTAATTATTACAATCATCTTCGTAATATGATACAAAAACATAATCTAAGTAATATTTAAGCTTAACCGGAATGTTAGTATTAACCCAGCGGAACATCTCATTTTCAGGATTTTCCCAGCAATCTTTATTATAGTACAATGTAACTGCGGTTTTCAAACCAAGTTTCCGGCAATAAGCAAATGCGTAGCTTATTTTTTCGACAACAGTGTCCGCTCTTCCGAGCCATTCACCGTTTATTTCGTTTCCTATCTCCCAAATCGCAACTTTACCCTGAAACCGGTCGACGTACTCCCTGACCCTCGACTGGTATTCCTCGATGCTATACCGTTTAAAATACCAACTATCAAGTATTTCACCCATAACATCACTGACACAGCTTAATCGTTTCACAGACTGGTCATATTGAGATGCAGGAACATACTCATCAAACACAATACGTACAGTTGTTTTTTTTGAATGATTTGAAAGTGCTGTTTCAATATCGTTAAGATGGTCGATGGCATCAACTGTTACACCATATAATCTTTGCAGATTTACCTGGCAGTAGGTCAGGTTATTCAGGAAGATAGGCTCAATGAACCAATGAAAAACCAGAAGAAGAGGGAAAATTTTTTTCATGGTTGTTTTTCTTAAATTTATAATAGTTTTATCATCGGTGAAATAACCAATTGGGGTATTTTTCACAAAAATAGAGCTACAGACGGGTCTAAGTACTCGTGGAAGGGGGAGGAAGGAGGTTGTATTATATACTTTATTCTACTACTTCATACCCTGCTGCTTCTACAGCATTCACAATCTGCTCACGCATAACTGTGCTCTCATCATACTCGATATCCATTAATCCGATTTCTACCCTGTACCTTATAGCGGGTAATTTTGAAATTTCGTTTTCGACCGATTTAACACAATGACTGCATGACATTCCGTTAATTCTGATCGTTTCTTTTTTTATCATTTGCTTTTCATTCAAGTTACTTAACCTTAATTCTTTCTACTCCATAAATTGCTTTAGAAGAAATGCTTTGAAAAAAGATAGTTATATAACAATTTTCCTGGTTCCAGTTATTTTGAATTGTAAAATCTTTATTTATTGTAATCTGCTGTCCGTTAACAAGTGTAATAGGTTCTCCGTTTTCACCGGTAAGCAAAGTTCTCATTACATCATTCGGATACTTAACACCATTGCCTGCTGTTATATACGGGACGCTGTTTTCGGTTATTACCAAATGCACGACAATATCACCATCCTGTATTGACGATAACGTATTAATTTGAGCTCCTACATTACCTGTTCTGGATAAGGTATCATAAGTTTTTGAAAGTGTAATAGCGGTATAATTCTTGGTGCTAAGTTCAAGATTAATAGCCGAAGTCCAGTCATTAGCATTAAACTGCCCAAGGTTCACACCGTCAAGCCTTCCCTGTGGTGTATAAGAAACACCATAATATGAAATTCTTGCTTCATTGTGAGGAACGTTTGCTCTGTAAAGCGAGTCATAAGGATAAGGGTATCTGGTATGATAGCTGATAATTATTACGTTTGTATCGTTTGATGTAACACCGCTTAAAGCTGTAATTCCATCTAAATACTCATGGGCAGCTACACACGGATTACATCCCGAGTTGGTGAAAAATTCAACAAGAACCTTCTTTTTATAAGATGACGGGTTATTAATAATGTTTGTAATGTCGTCATTGTAAAGGCAGCCGGGTAATTGAAAAAAGCCGGTGATAATTATTATGATTAAGATTTCTTTAAAACGCATTATTTACTAGTTAAAATTATTAATTAAAGTTAATCGGAAACCGTTGAAGGGCTGAACATACCTGCATATACCGCTTGAACATTTCAATCCTCCGCGTTCGCTGCCGTAAGATAAAGTCAACATATTTGCACTGCTGAATTTATATGTGATTTCGCCGCTTCCCCAGGCTTTTTTACCTGAAGGATCTTCATTATCATTAGTAATCTCAAAATTTGCTGTGAGTACTATATTGGGTGAACGTGAAAGTGAAAAAGAAGTATAATCGCTGATGAAATTCTTGTCATCGCTCCTGATACTGTTATAAACATGCTGAAATTCTGTATTAATTTTCAGACTGTAAATTTTTGCGAAATCAAATTTCACTTCAATCGGGACAGTAAATGCCCTGGTTATATCAGAATTCGTCGGATCAACCCTGTTGTAAAGTACCGATACCTGCCTGCCGGCTGCAAGCTTGACCTTTAAATTCTTCTTTACATACCATTCACCTTCCAGAAATATCTCCCAGTACGGTGAAAAAGCATCCCTCGCCGAAGGCAAAAAGCTAATGTCTCTTTTTACTCGTTCAAATTTTGTATTTGCAGAAGGATCTACATCAATATATTCATAATGAGTGCTTGAGAGCGATGCATTGAAATTCAGTGTCAGGTTGTCACTCGGAGAATAAAATGCATCCACACCAAAACCTACCTCATCGTCGAAATCTACAGCATGCGGGTACCTTGAAAGAAGTGTAGAAGAATATTCTTTTATACAGCTTGGCGGTACCTGGAACGGCAATATTTTTGAAGGGTAAGTTGCACTTTTCTCGTTTGGAGTTTCTATATTGAAACGGTAATTTTTATATTCTAACGTTACTCCAATTCCCGGTCTGGTCAAAGTAAGCGATGCATAACCACCGTCTCCTTTTGGTGCAGAAGTCTTATATAATTGATTCGGTTCGATGATTGTCACTTTTCTTGAATATGAACCGTATAAATCTACAAGCCCGTAATTAAACTTTAAAGATGCCTCGAAAAGTTCAGCCGTAAAATTAGTAAAGATACCTGCAGTAGGAACTGTTCCGCCGGCAAAGAGGTAAGAACCGCCAATAGTAAAATACTTAATAGGTGAGAAATTAAAATTCGCAGCTTTTATTTTGTAATTCTCTACTCTTGTAGTATCAATAAAATCATCATATTTCATATCTCCGGCTAGCACGGTAGCATTTACTTTTATCTGTTTGCCTAAAGATTTTTGATAATTGACTTTTAATCCGTCTAATTGGGTATTAAATCCCAAACCCCTGTTTTCGAATGCATTAAGAACCAAGCCTTTCCCGAATAATTCGTAAAAATTACCGGCTCTAACAGTAAACCCCTCTTTCTGAAACTCAAAAAACCTCCTTGAAATTCCCTTTGTGCTTTTCCCGAATTCTATAGGAGAATCATATTCAAATCGTACACCAAAAAGAAAATCGTTAACAAAAAGCCTTACATCGCCAACTTCTTCAAGATAATCTTTCTCCGTATCGCCTGTAACCGAGTTTTGCACACCACTGCCCCATCTGAATAAATTTGATGCTGAAACCTTAACATTAAGCTTAATTTGTGCAATTAAATCGGTTTCCAAAGAAAAAATGTTAAATATGAAAAACAGGAAAACAATGTAAGTTATTTTAAACCTTAACAATTTATTTTCTTTCATTTCACTTTATTTTTAAAACTTCTGTAATATCTTCAGTTATTTTCTTCTCATCACCTGGCAGGTAACCCGTGTATGTCTTAAATATTTCGCCTTTACGGTTGAGTAAAATTGAAAATGGAAGATTTTGTCCCCCATAAGCTTCAAACACTTTTAGCTCCGAATCATACAGGGTTATAAATTTGTAATTCTTCGATTCAACAAAAGATTTAACTTTGGCTGAGCTTTTCGGAGCATCCTGGTTAACTGATACGTAAACGAAACCCGAATCTTTATATACCTGCCAAATATCGTTTATTATTTTCATTTCTTCCTTACATGGCACGCACCATAAAGCCCAGAATTGCAGAAGTACAGGACCTTTTTCCAAAAGGGAGCTCAGTGTAACTGAGTTACCTTCAATATCCTGCAATTCAAAATCATACGTCTGGGAATAAGAAACTGAATTCAATAGCAGAATGCATGTAATACCAATAAATAATTTAAACATAGTCATATAAGTTAATTTTAAATATTTTATAAAAATTAAGACAACTAATAAAATGTAATTTTGTTATTTATAAAAATTAAGCCTTTAATATCGTAATAACAATGGCTGTAACCACCAGATTAGCTAAAGCTAACGGCAGCATTACTTTCCATCCGAGATTCATTAATTGGTCATATCTGAATCGCGGAACAGACCACCTTGCCCAAATAAAGAAAAACACACAGAAAGCAGCTTTTAGAAAGAAAACCAAGACCTGAAGTAAACTCGTTAACAATGGTGAAAGTCCGAATGTCTGTAAATACGGAAACTGCCAGCCACCTAAATATAAAGTCGTGATGACTGTTGAAGAAACAATCATATTAGCATATTCTGCTAAAAAGAATAATGCAAACTTCATACTCGAATATTCGGTATGATAACCGCCAACAAGCTCAGGTTCAGCTTCGGGTAAATCGAAGGGCGCACGGTTAGTTTCTGCAAATGCTGCAACCAGAAACGTAATAAATCCTATTGGCTGTAAAACTATATTCCACATCCAGCCATATTGATGAAGAACTATCTCCTGCAGGCTTAGCGAACCGGTAACAAGTATTACTCCAACTACAGAAAGTCCCATCGATATTTCATAACTTATCATCTGTGCACAAGACCTCAATCCCCCGAATAACGGATATTTACTGTTAGATGACCACCCGCTCAGCGTGATACCGTAAACCCCAAGTGAAGTTAACGCAAGGATATACAAAATTCCAACGTTCACGTCAGCAATTTGAAGAAATATAACTTTGCCGAACAATTCAATAGTATATCCGAATGGAACCACTGCAATTGTGCATAATGCAACAAAAATAGAAATCATAGGTGCTAAAGTATGGATGGATTTAGCTGCATTTGACGGAACAACGTCTTCTTTAAACACCAATTTTAAAACATCTGCAAAAGGCTGCAAGAGTCCTTCATAACCTACCCTGTTAGGGCCTAATCGGTTTTGTATGAAAGCGGATACCCTGCGTTCAGCATAAACAGCGTATGCTACCGATAAAAGCAGTATAGTAATAATTGTAATTATCTTTATTGATGATATTAAAATGTCAACCCACATAAGATATTTTCTCTGTTAACTTTCTGTAAGCCTGTTTTTTAAAAAAGTAATAAACTCAACCGGTGTTGGGTCTTCTTTATATAGTATTGCAAGATAAAAGCTTACCCAATCGCCAAGATGAATTAAATCAAAAATCCTCTCAAGCCTTGTCTCACCCTCACCCTCAACTTCAATTAATTTACCCCGCTGATTCGAAATAAGACTCAGTGTAATTTCCATTCTGCGTTTCACCCTGGAATTATCTTCCCTGTCAATCATCGAAATAACAGCAATCTTTTTCATTAACTCCTGCATATGCTGCCAGCCTACAATTTCGTTATGGTTCATTTCGGGAAGAAGGTTGCCGTATGCAAGTGTTTTAGCGTTTTCATTCAATTGACACCGCCAGCGTAAATTAACAATATCAAGAACGTCGCTTGAAGAATAAATTACCGGCAGTGTTCCCTCAATGTGTTTCGCAAGATTTACCGCTGAGTTTCTATCATTATCCGGTAAACAATAAAGCTCCGATTTAGAGACCAGGTTATTTTTAACTTTAAGAATTCCAGAAGTTACATCAGCTACAAAACCGAGCTTACTTGTTAAAATCAGTAAAGGGAAAAATGAATATGCCAGTGCACATCGGGGCTGGTAACCTTTTGGAATTTGTATCAGAAAGCGGTTTTCGTTGGCAGCCAGAGTATGTAAATCGCCGCCTGATGTCAAGCATATTATTTTGCAATTTCTTTTTTTTGCATCCTCATATGAAGCCAGTGATTCTTCGGTATTTCCTGAATAACTTGAAACTATAACCAGAGTATTATTATCTGCAAATCCGGGTAAGTTATAAGAACGGTTAACATAAATAGGTACCCTTGTATTGTACCAAAGGTAACTTCTGAGTAAATCACCCCCGATGGCAGAACCCCCGAGACCGCTTACGATTATTTTGGAAACATTTTTAAATTCCTCGGGAACATCAAGCGATTCCCCTATCTCATATGCCTCGCCAATCTGCAATGGAAAATTTTTCAGAACATCATACATATTCTGGTTGTCATAGAGTTGTATTTCTCTAAAAGTCATTTTTTAAAATTGATTTATAACAATTTTCTAAAAACTCACTGATTTTGTTATCACTTTTCATCATTAATGCTTTTTCAGCGTTTTCTCTGGCTTCTTCAAACCGAATCATTCTTATTAATTTCTTTATACGAAGAAAGGATGTTGTTTCTACACTTAATTCTTCTACACCCATACCAATAAACAATAATGAAGCAAGAGGGTCACCTGCCATTTCTCCGCAAACACTCAGACCGATAGAATTACGCTTAGCAGAATCTATTATCTGCCCTACTGCTTTTAAAACCGCCGGATGAAACTTCCTGTATAAATTTGAGACTATTGCACTGTCTCTATCGACAGCAAGGATGTACTGAACAAGGTCATTGGTGCCAATGCTGAAAAAATCTACCTGCCTGGCAAGGTCATCAACAATAAATACCGCAGAAGGAACTTCGACCATTATTCCAGCTTTGATATTTTTATCGTATTGAATATTACTTCTTGTTAACTCGGCTTTTGACTTATTTAATAATTTTTTTATTTCAACTATTTCTTCCAGGCTGTTAATCATCGGAAACATAATTCTAACATTTCCCCGGCGTGAGGCACGCAGTATTGCCTTTAACTGGTTGATAAAAATTTCTTTCTTATCCAAACAAATTCTTATTCCTCTCCAACCTAGAAAAGGATTGTTTTCACGTTGAGTAACAGGTAACAGTTTATCACCTCCTATATCGAATGTCCTGATAGTTACTACATTCGGATACAGTTTATCTGCTATCATACGGTACTGTTTATATTGCTCATCCATAGTCGGGAAATCACCTTTTTCTAAAAACAAGTGTTCGGTACGGTATAAACCCACACCGCAGCCTGCGTGAGTTATTATGTAATCAAGTTCTTTATTGAATTCAAGGTTTACAGTCAGGGTAATTTTCTTCCCGTCAAGTGTTACAGTTGGCAGTTTTTCATATGAGTATAATCTTTTTTCATATTGGGAGTTTTTCTTAATCTGCTCTTTATAGTATTGAATAGTTTCACTCTTCGGGTTGCGGATTACAATTCCCTTATAACCATCGATTATAAGAAAATCACTGGTTTTCATTTTTAAGGTAACATCACCGGTTCCAACAACAGCGGGGATATTTATAGAGCGTGCAATAATAGCAAGATGCGAATTTAAGCCTCCAAGGTCCGTTGCAAATCCCAGCATTTTACGGTTGCTGAATAATATTGTGTCAGCCGGTGTTAGTGACCTGGCAACAACAATTTTTTCTTCCTCTATTTTCGAAATAAGTTTCTTTCGGTTTATGTTTCTGAGTATCCTGTTCTTAATGTCTTCGATATCTGCTACTCTTTCACGCAGGTATTCGTCGGGTGAAGATAGTAAGTTGTTTTCGATAAGTGATATTTCGTCACAGAATATTTTATACGCATGCGATTTTTCTGCTTTAATTCTATCAACAATCTTTTTATGGAAAACCTTGTCGTTAATAAAATCGAACTGAGCTTCGAAGATCTGAAGGTTCTTTTCATCAAGTTTTTCTTTTGCAAGCTTAAATATCTTTGTTAGTTCTTTTTTTGACTGCTCAAGAGCTAAGTGGTAATCGTTGATTTCCTTCACGCTTGAAAATCGCCCATCCGAGCTGATTTCAAACGTCGGTGTATCGGTATTATAAATAAAAGGCTGCCCCATCGATATACCCTTTGAAGCCGGAAGCCCTTTATATATTTCTTCTTTTACTGTTTGCAACAATTTATAATTCTCCGAAACCATCCTCAAAAAATTTAGAAATTTCAGCTGCAGCATTTTCTTCATCCTCACCTTCGAATCTCAAAGTTACGGTTGAACCGCACTCGGCAGCCAGTGACATTACGCCAATAATACTTTTACCGTTTATAAGGAAGGTGTCTTTTATAATGTAAAACTCAGCTTTAAATTTAGAAGCCAGTTTAACCAGCATCGATGCAGGTCTGGTGTGCATTCCCGCCCTGTTTACTATCTTTACTTCCCGTTCTATCATCCGTATCAAAATTGCCTTTTTAATAACAAATGAGAATAATTACCCAGCAGAGATGACGATTCGGAACCTAATTTTTCGAGGTATTCATCAGCTTTGCTGGTATAATATTCAACATATTTACGAGCTTCTTCCATCACGAATAATTTCTTATAAATTTCAATAACTTTTTTTATCTTTTCGGTTTCATTACCTGCGGAATCATATATTTCAACCAACTCCGATTTTACTTCAGGGCTTGCTGATTCCAGGGCTTTCAGATATAAAAAAGTTTTTTTTCTTTCTATTATATCTCCTCCGATTTTTTTGCCAAATTCGTTTTCATTTGCCGAAACATCCAGTAGGTCATCCTGAATCTGGAACGCAATACCTGTATTTAATGCATATCCGCTTATTAAATCCATATCTTCAGTTTCTGCTTCTGCAAGCAAAGCACCAATTAAGGCTGATGTCTTTAAAAGCTCGGCTGTCTTTTTTCTTATCATAATCAGGTAATTCCCTATACTAACTTCATTGCTTAATTCAAACTCTTTATCAAGCGCCTGACCCTCACAAACTTCTACGACTCCATCCGTAAAAACTTTTAAGATTTCATTAATTCTTGCGGATTTTGTTTTCAAAAGTGAACGGTATGATAATCCGATAAGTTCGTCACCCACAAGTATAGCTGTATTTACGTCCCATTTCTTATGTATTGTTTCTTTTCCTCTGCGTGTTAAGGCATTATCCATAATATCATCGTGAACAAGAGTAAAATTGTGCAGTATTTCAAGTGCAACAGCTGCATCCAGCGAATTTATTATATCACCTCCCAATGAACTGCAAACTAGCATAACTATCATTGGGCGGACTCTTTTTCCGCCTCCGGATAATATGTAATTCACAGGTTCGTATAATGAATTCAGATAAATATTCTCAGTGTCTGTTTTATCTTCTTTACCGTTATAATCCGGTAATTTGCCTGTTTCAGTTAAAAGAAAATGTGAGAGGTGCTCATCAAATTTCTTTTTATACTCGGAAAATGTTTTTTTAAAATCCTTCTCCATTAAATTAATTCAGTTTGCTGATGATTCACGACACACAGGTTAACATCAGAGTGAACAGACTCTTCGGTTACTTAAGCAACAGGTGAAGTTAAAGCTTTGTAGTTTTGTTTAAGAAACTTCTCATCATTTTTCCAGTCTTTCCTCACTTTAACTTTCAACTCAAGGTAAATCGGTTTTCCTGTGAAATGTTCTATCTTACTTCGTGACCTCTGTCCGAGATCCCTAATTTTCATACCATTTTGACCGATTACTATTGGTTTCTGGGAATCTTTTTCAACTATGATGTTGGCTTTTATGAAGTCTTTCTTACCTTTATGTTCTTTAAATTCCTCGATTTCAACATATATACTAAAAGGTATCTCATCCTGAAACATCATCATTGCCTGTTCACGTATTATTTCAGAAACAAAAAATCTTTCAGGTTGAGAAGTGATAATGTTCTCATCATAATAAAATTCACTGTCGGGTAGATACTTCGTTATCGTCTTAATCAGTTCGTTAATATTATAAGCTCTGATTGCAGATACCGGGATAATTTCAATGAATCCCAGTTTCTGGTTTATATCCCTGATTGTCAGCAATACTTCATCTTTATTCACTTTATCTATTTTATTTAAGGCACAAATAGATTTAATGGAGCTAAAGTGTTTTTGATACCTGCTGTAAACTTTCTGTATCTCAGCAGAGTTATACTTTTCTATATCGATTACTAACAATAACACATCGCATTCCGAAAAGGAACTATCTACTTCCTTCTTCATAAATTGCTGTAATTTATATTTCGGATCAAGAATACCGGGTGTATCGATGAATATTATTTGTATATTATCTTCGGTATAAATTCCGAATACTTTATTGCGTGTTGTCTGGGGTTTGGGTGTGACAATAGAAAGTTCCTGCCCAAGTATAGCATTTAGCAGGGTCGATTTACCCGAGTTTGGTCTGCCTAAAATTGCAACGTATCCGGACTTTTTTTGCATTTATAATCAAATTATTAGCAAAATTAGTCATAAATAATTGCATTATCAATTTGGTAATTCTAAGAAATAAGAATGAAAAAAATATAAATCTGAAAAAATTAAATATGCTATCCTAAAAAGGATTTATAATTAATTTCGAAAAGCCCGTTTTATAAAATGAATTAAAAAGTAATTCAATAAATCATTTCAATTGCAGTTTTACTATATGCACCTGACTATAAATATTCATCTATCTTGCCCAAACCCTGGCGTAAAATTGTAAATTCTCCCTCCGAACAATCCACAACGGTTGAGGGTCTGTTACCGCCAAATCCACCATCGATAACAATATCCACAAGTTTTTTATACTTTTCGAAAATCATTTCCGGATTAGTTATATAATCAAGAATAACATCATCTGCGTGTACCGAGGTTGTAATCAGAGGGTGTCCTAAATGCCTGATGATTTCTCTGCAAATATTATTATCAGGTATTCTGATTCCGATTGTTTTTCTTTTGCTTTTAAAAAGCTTTGGAACATTGCTGTTAGCCGGTAAAATAAATGTAAACGGACCGGGAAGCGCTTTTTTCATTACGCGGAATACCGGTGTATCAATTTGCCTGGTATATTCCGATAGCTGGCTGAAATCGTAGCATGCTATCGAGAAATTCACTTTATCAGGTTCAATTCCTTTTATCCTTATAATCCTTTCATAAGCTCTTTGGTTATATATATCACATGCAAAACAATAAACAGTATCGGTAGGACATATTATGACACCGCCATCACTCAATGATTTTACACTTAGATTAATAGCTCTTGTTCCGGGAATTGCAGGATGTATTTTTAATAATATCGACATTTTATTCAGCAGGTGGTTTCAAGCCCATTGCTTCCCACTCTTCCTTCGAGGGACCGTAAATACCTGGAACTCGCAAACCGGCTTGCCTCATTAAAACTGTCATTTGAGCACGATGGTGAATCTGGTGTGTAACTAATGCTTTTAACGTAACCCCGCGTTTCCATTTCTCACCATACATTTCATCTTCTTTTAGTAAAGTGCTGTCATCCCAAATGTTTGTTACACTTTCAATTAACGAATCGGAGGCTTTTTTATAAACTTCCCTTATATTTTCAGCTTTCTTTTTATCTATCGCTTCATCGGGTTTATATACTTTTAACCCTGTGCGTTCCATCATCTCCCAGATTGTTTCACCCAGATGCCAAGCAAGCGAGCCAAGTGTTCTGCCTCCCGGAACAACGCTTTGTTTAAGTGAATCATCTGTAAGATTATTCAGGACTTTTTGAGAAGCTTCACTTTCATAAGCCCAGTCGTCGAGGAATTCTTGTAATTTTGTGTACATTTTAGATTTTAAATTGCAGATTAAAGATATTTGACAAAGATTAACTGTAAATTATTAACATTGAACATTAAACATTGAACATTGAACA
>CAYWTS010000021.1:0-27050 GCA_964461265.1 uncultured Ignavibacteriales bacterium | reverse complement strand
AACATTGAACATTGAACAGATACCCCAAATTATGAATTATGGATTCTTGACTTTATGTGCTGTTTGTATGTGAAAATGCTTCAGCAAAATCTTTACCTGCTTTTAGGGCAGAAAGATTAATGTTTATAATAGCATCTCCCTTTTTCTTAAAAATAAATTTAATAGCATCTTCAAGTTTCTTGTATTCAATTTCAAGAAAAGGAGAAGCAGCTCCAAGCATAACAATATTAGAAGATTTTACCGATTTTAATTCTTTAGCAATTTCATCAGCATTCAATGATATGTGGTTCGCTACTGAACTAATCTCTGATTTAATCAATTCAATATCAGGATAATTCGGTATGTTAACATATGGTTCAAGGTTCGTAATCAACCAGCCATTGTACGCTAGATAAGGAAGATAACGTAAGCCTTCCATCGGCTCCACCGAAATTATCATATCAGCACCGCCAAATGGTATCAAATCCGATGCTATTTCTGAATCGGAAATCCTCAAATGTGATTGAACTTCACCTCCGCGCTGGCTCATACCATGTACTTCAGATTGTTTTAACTGCAAGCCCGATTCGATAGCCGCATAACCTATTGCTGCCGCAATTGAAAGAATGCCCTGTCCTCCTACCCCTGCTAAAATTATATCTTTTTTCATATTGACTCCTTTGCAGTCTGACTGCTTTTATGTATTGCTTTTTCTCTGGAACGTTTGCCTGATGTCTGAATACATTCCCTCCTCGGAATAATGACGGAGACACCCGGATATGATATTTCTTCCCTCATAATCTGTGTATTCATTTCATGGTAGCGTTTTAACGGACTCAGAACATGGATATGTTCTTTTTCGACACCAACACCAAGGCAAATATCTTCTATCCTTCCCGATATGGGTACTGGCTGCCCGCCTGTCATTCCGGTTGTTTCATTATCCATAATTATTACTGTGATTGGTGAATTATCATTCACAGCATCTATAAGACCCGTAATTCCCGAATGTGCAAAAGTAGAATCACCAATAACTGCAACAGCTGGAACCAATCCTGCATCTGCTGCACCTTTTGCCATAGTAATAGATGCACCCATATCTACACAAGAATTTATGGCTTCAAACGGAGGTAATGCTGCGAGTGTATAACAGCCGATATCTGAAAATACTCTTCCTTTTGTAAATCCTGTTAACGCTTCGTTAAGATCGAGGAACGAATCGATATGGGAGCATCCTACACAAAGTGAAGGAGGCCTGTTAACAAGGATAGCCGGTGGCTTCCTGCCAGAAGTATCTTTTTTATCAAGAGCTCTTGCAATTATATTTGGATTCAGTTCACCATCACGCGGAATTAAACCATCGAATCTGCCCCGTACTTTTATCCCTCTGTCTAAAAGACCTCTTAATAGTTCCTCTATCAATGGGTAGCCATCTTCGAGGACAAGAATTTCTTTACACTCATCAGCCATTTTTGTTATCACGTTTTTTGGTAACGGATACTGCCCGATTTTTAAAACAGGATTTGGAACCTTTCCTTCAGGATGGTTTTCCATCAGATAATTATATGCTATGCCGCAGGCAATAATACCGCGGTCTTTATTGTCTCCCTCGAAGTATTTATTGAAACCGGACTGCTCCGATTCGGATTCAAAATTAGCTTGATTTGTAAGCAGTATTTTGTACCTTTTCCTTGCAAGTGCGGGAAGCAAAACATACTGTCTTAAGTTTTCAGGAAGCTTTATTTCATTCTGCTTTCTGATTTCTTTACGATTAACACCGGCTCTTGAATGGGCAAGCCTTGTAGTGATACGCATTAGAACAGGTGTCATATATTTTTCAGATATTTCGTATCCGTAATGAACCATATCATACGCCTCTTGCTGGTTTGACGGTTCCAATACAGGTATCATAGCAAATTTTCCGAAGAAACGTGAGTCCTGCTCATTTTGTGATGAGTGCATCGAGGGGTCATCTGCAGCAACTACAAGCAAACCTCCATTAGCACCGGTAATGGCTGAATTTATAAAAGGATCTGCAGCAACATTTAATCCTACGTGCTTCATACAAACCATAGCTCGCTTTCCTGCATATGATACACCAAGAGCAGCTTCCATCGCTGTTTTTTCGTTAGCACACCAACTGTATTTAATACCAAGCTCAAGTGCTTCCTTTGAACGTTCTACGTATTCTGTAATTTCGGTAGATGGAGTCCCGGGGTAAGCATAAATTGCAGACATCCCCGCATCTATACCGCCTTGTGCAATGGCTTCATCACCGAGTAATAAAATTTTTTTCATTTTGATTAAAACTTTAGGTTTGAATTTTTTTGGAGCAACATACTTAACAAAAATTTGTGAATAGTAACTCACACAAATTTAACGACTATTTAAGAGGTTTGTAAGATGAAAAAAAATACTGTTACAAATTACAGATTATTGTTAAATAATGTAGGTTTGCAGAAGGGAAAGATTTTGCTGTATCATCAGCTCTACGGTTCGAAACAATTGTTCGGAGAACAAGAGTAATAGAAAAAAGGTATTACTTCAAAAGAAAACACTTAAATATCGATAATTACCTTATAACATCGATTAAACGCAAATAAAAGATATTTAAAGAAGAAACTTCTCAATTACCCAGATCTGCCCAACATGAGTTCCTTCATGGAGTATGCAGTGCTTAATAGCACTGAGCTTAGTTGGAAACCATTTTGCATAAACGCCCTTCCATTTTTTATCCCAATCACTTTCTTTTGTCTGCAAAATCCGTTCACCCAACTCATCCGAAGAACCTGCAAGATATGTTATAATAGCATTGTACTTCGATTTGTAACCTTTAACGTTTTCCGGCTTTGAGCCCATTGCAAAATCGTTAAGCTTTATACCTTCAAAATTCCTTTTTAAGCCAAGGGGTTGAGCTATTAACATTTCTTCCGTCCACAGCAAATGACCTGCAATCCAAAGAATAGTGTTGAATTTTTTATTCGGCTTCTTTACAGCTTGTCCGGGAGTAAACTGCTGAAGTGAGTGTATTGTCCAATTCCTTATATATTTAAAATGTTCGTATATTACCTGTGATGCCTTCATTTTAAATTATTATTTTTAGTTCTGAAATACTTTGTTCATGAATGTAAAATTGCAACTCTTTTTATATCGTTAGGGTCAAACTTCACATAAATTTCTTCACCCGGCTGAAACTTAGGTACCGATGATTCCATAATTACACCCTGGACTTTCGCTTTAAATGCAGGTCGTGATTCGGGAAGCACTTCAATTTCAAGAGTTACAAAAGGATTGTTTCCATTAACGTCAATGCCTGCAGGAGTATATTTTGTTACTATAGCACGTGCTGATTCACCTGTTGCAGTAATTTCTTTATTCATGGCATCAACTTTAAGCAGTAATGATTCAGCGGTTTTCCTGTCATACATAGGTGTCTGTGAAATACCAGCATCAATGCCACCGCTTAAATCGATCGCAACTTTATTCTTGTTATTCAAGTCAATCTTAACAGGTATAGTCATACCGGGTCGGTATAAATCCGGTTGTAAGCGGGATATTATTGTCCTGGTTTCTACAAGATATGGCACACCTATTGGCGGCTGCACTTCCAGTAACAGCTTTACCTGCGGATTGTTATTAACAGTTACACCGGTATCATGAACTTCCATGACCTTTGCCTGTGCAGGTGTTCCGTATTTTAATAATTTTTGATTTCCGAAAGCAGTTTTATACACAAAGCCGAACACACCTGCAAATATGCTAACCATAATTATCGTAAAAATTATTCCGAACACTGTGCCTGCGGTAAATGCAGCTATACATCCGACTACAAGCCCGATTCCTCCGCCAATTAATCCTATCCCCATCCCTATTTTTGCACCCATTGTAAAACTCCTTTTAATCTAAAATAATAAAGAGAAAATAAAATTATTCATACCTTTTATCATCCTTTTTAATTATTATTTTCATACCTAACGGACGGCTGGAGCGGAATACAATTATTACATCACTTTGCAGACAGCCATATAAATACTTATGTAAGAACTAAGCTTGCTCTTACGGGAAATAATCCCGTCATAAAACCTTAAGATGAAAGTTTATGGCAGAAACCAAAGACGGAAAAGACGAGGATATTAATAAATCTTTGAATCTTATAAAATCACTTCATGAAAAAATAACAATGATTCTCAGGTCATTAATCAATAAAGAGAAGCTTTAAAATAATTTAACTAAGATTTAATGCTATAAATACTGTTATTACTTATACAAGGCACTAACAGAAAAATTGACTTAAGTCATTTGATTTAACTTAATTTCGCATTTATTTTTGTAAAAACTAAGTTTAAGCCAAATGGAGAAAATAACATTTATCACACTTTTTACATTAATAGTAATTTATTCCTGTTCAAATGACTCTTTATTTAATCCCATTACTCAAAACCAGCAAACAAACTACACAAAGGTCTTAACGGGTGAAAATAATCAGACAAAAATCGAATTATATTCTGCTACAACAAGTTATCTGGCTTACGGTTATAATGACCTTGGGTTTAAAGTTTTTTTAAACAACCAGCAGCAGAGTACCGGGTGGGTAAAATTTTTTCCAAAGATGTACCATAATTTTCCTAACAGTCCGTTTCATTCTTCACCTACTTCACCTCAATTTTATTATAATAGTAATATAGGCATGTTCACAGGTTATGCTTGCTTTACTATGTTAACCGATACAGGGATGGGCTGGTGGGGATTTTTTAATTATAACGACTATGCCAGATTAGACTCGATTTATTTTACAGTCAATTCGATGCCCGGAGCTCAAATAAGAACTTTTACAGGTCAGGGAACAAGCGGCGTCTTTCACATTACCCTAGTAGAACCGTATAACCCCATAGTTGCAATTCAACCTTTTAAATGCCTGCTGCATAAAACAGATATGGATATAAATTTCGAGGAAATAATTACTGCATCAATGTATATTAAGCCATGGATGAATATGGGGGGAGGGCACGGTTCAAGTAATAACATTAATCCTGTTTTTAATTCTGTAACCGGTTTCTATGAGGGTCAGGTAAATCTCAGTATGTCCGGAACATGGGTAGTCTATGATTCAATTTACTATAACGGTCAGTGGATAACACCACCGTTTCCCAATACACCTTATTTTACTTTTAATCCATAGTTCAGCAAGTAATTTGGAATAATAAATTTACTTAATGAAAAATTTTATATCCATTATCCCCTTAATACTTCTGCTGTATGAACCAAGTTTCCCATGTAATGTATGCGGGGGCGGAACAAACGATATTGGCGTTTTAGCCCTGGATGGCAGAGCATTATTCGGAATCGGATTTGATTACGACCACTACCTCGGGGTTTGGAACGAGTATGGTAAATGGCTTTCATCAGATAATACACAGACCCAGAAAAAGATTTTCATAGGGGGTGCCTACAGGTTAAACAGATTTCTTCAATTCAATTTTTCGGTACCTTATGTATGGAATTATAACAACATTCCCGGATATAAAGCCAGAGGCAGCGGGATAGGCGACCTAACCATTTCAGGAAGGTATGAATTTTTTCACGAGTTTCAGTTACAAAAGGTAAATGGTAAAAACAGGATAGATAAAACCAAACCATATCTTGCTGTTACTTTTGGTTTTACATTACCAACCGGAAAATCGATTGAAACCGCTGAACACGAAGCAGATATTACGGGTAAAGGATACTATATGACATCGCTCGGAGTATCGTTAATAAAATCAATAATCCGTAATCGATTCCAGGTAAGTACAGATCTTAGCTGGCAGCACAGCTTTGAAAAAACATATAATAAATATTTCGGGCAGGTGCAGCCAAATTTATTTAAACAGCAGCTTGGCGATAAATTTAACTACAGCATAACACTGAATTATATCTTCGGCAGTGAGCATGCTGTAGCATTGACTATTTCCGGTTTTCTACAAAATTCTTACACGCAAAACGGACAGAAGGTTGATAACACGAATGAAAAAACTATGAAGATCGGTTTAGCATATTCATACTATCCGACATTGAAAATCAGAATAACACCAACAATAAAATACAGTATAGCAGGTGATAACTTTGGTAAAAATGCCACTGGCTCTTTTAATGCAGGTGTCAGTATTACTTATTATATACCTGATTATACAATAAAATAGAAAGGCATTAATAATGTTTAACCAAATACCCCGAAAGCTGATGTCTGTGCCAAAATCCCGTTATACATCGTTTGAAAAAATAAATATCATTCTAATTCTACTCTTTGCAGCTTACAGTGTTATGGCTTCTGCAGAGATAACAAATAATGAGACAATAAAAATCAAATGCCCTGATATGCATTGCGCCGGCTGTAAACATAAAATTACAGAAGCAGTTAACTCGCTGGAAGGAATTATTGAGCTTCAGGTAGATCTTGAAACTAAAATTATAACTGTAACCTACAACAATAATAAAATTAGCAAAGAAAAGATACTGGAAAAATTGGCTGAAGAAGGTTACCCGGGTGAAATAATCCCCTGATCTAAACTAACAACATACCCGAATAAGAATTGTAAAACTGTTCAGTTCCATATAATGGCAGCTAAGAAAAACAAGCAAATTATTCAAGCGGGGTCTATTATTATACTTTACAAACTCAACAATTCAAACAATCAAAAAGGAAGGTCCTCCTTCGTTAAAACTATGGAGGACAGGAGTTAATAAAATGAAAAAAATATACATTTTTAATCTTTTACTGTTCATGGTTTTGATTTCAAATAATTTGTTTGCCCAATGGCAGCCGGATGTTAGATTGACTAATGCCTCAGGGTTTTCTTATACATCTTTTAATAATGCAAGGTGTATTGCTGCAAACGGAAATAATCTACATGTTGTATGGTATGACAATCGTGACGGTAACTATGAGATATACTACAAACGCTCAACAGACGCAGGTGCAAGCTGGGGAGAAGATACACGGCTGACGAATAACTCTGCTTTTTCATCCTATCCTTCTGTATCAGTATCCGGTCAGGTTGTGCATGTTGTATGGTTTGACGAGCGTGACGGGAACTCTGAGATATACTACAAACGCTCAACAGACGCAGGTGCAAGCTGGGGAGCAGATACACGGCTGACGAATAACTCTGCTTTTTCATCCTATCCTTCTGTATCAGTATCCGGTCAGGTTGTGCATATTGTATGGCGTGACTTTCGTGACGGGAACGAGGAGATATACTACAAACGCTCACCAGACGCAGGCGTAAGTTGGGGAGCAGATACACGGCTGACGAATAACTCTGCTAATTCATCCTCTCCTTCTGTATCAGTATCCGGTCAGGTTGTGCATATTGTATGGTTTGACAATCGTGACGGGAACGACGAGATATACTACAAACGCTCAACAGACGGAGGCGTAAGCTGGGGAGCAGATGCACGGCTGACGAATAACTCTGCTACATCATACTCTACTTCTGTATCAGTATCCGGTCAGGTTGTGCATGTTGTATGGTTTGACGAGCGTGACGGGAACTCTGAGATATACTACAAACGCTCAACAGACGCAGGTGCAAGCTGGGGAGCAGATACACGGCTGACGAATAACTCTGCTAATTCATTCTCTCCTTCTGTATCAGTATCCGGTCAGGTTGTGCATGTTGTATGGTCTGACAATCGTGAAGGGAACAACAATGAGATATACTACAAACGCTCAACAGACGGAGGTGTAAGCTGGGGAGCAGATACACGGCTGACGAATAACTCTGCTAATTCATCCTATCCTTCTGTATCAGTATCCGGTCAGGTTGTGCATGTTGTATGGTATGATGAGCGTGACGGGAACTCTGAAATATACTACAAACGCGACCCTACAGGTAATCCTTTTGGAATAATAAATATTAATTCGGAGATACCAAAGGAGTTTTCACTCGGGCAGAATTATCCAAATCCCTTCAATCCTAGTACATTTATTCGTTTTGCGTTATCGGTTGCCGGTATGACAAACTTAAAAGTTTACGACATCCTCGGTCGGGAAGTTGCAACACTTGTGAATGAACAATTAAAACCCGGCACTTATGAAGTTGTGTTTAACGGGACGAATTATCCATCAGGTGTTTATTATTATGTTTTAAAGGCAGGTGATTTTATCGAAAACCGGAAAATGGTATTAATTAAATAGAGGCTGTCTCAAAAGTGTTTTTCAATCCGCAGCCTTTATGGCTGCGTTGCACTATTCTTACATAATCGCAACTATAAAAGTTGCGCTTACAGTTTTTTGCAAAAAAATTGTCTTTTGAGACAGCCCCTCTGTCAAAAAGTAACCGGTTTTATGCAGAAGATTGGGCTTCTTCGGTATGGAAAACGTAGATCTTTGCAAGAGTTAGCTTGGCGTTACTCATATATTTAGTAATAGTGATGAATGCATCGAGCTGTTCTTTTTTAGGAAGTTTTTCATCTATTTGTTTCCAGATACATTCTTCAAGAATATTAAGAGCTGTCTGAAGCTCATATAATTCATACCCCGATGCATACCTTTCTTCGCCAACTCTTTCGAGGTAATTTTTCAACGGGTCAAAAGATTCTTTAGTAATTGCTTCTTTAAATACGTAATATGTACGAGCCATCTTTTGCCTGAGCTTTTCCTCACTATCATCCTCATAATGCTCCAAATTAACCCTTTCCATATTTTCTGTAACTTCGAGTAGAATAATATCCTTGTACTGCTCGAACAAATCAATTAAAGACATTAATTATTTTCTCCTTCTCAATACTTTATTATTGTTTGTTACAAAAATAACATATAAAACTAAATAAAATCTATGACTTTTATCATAAAGTGTAATGATATATGTTATATTTATTTAATATATTTATTCTACTTTTTCTTCAATAAGTCACGAATCTCAGTTAACAGACGTTCTTCATTTGTCGGTTCCGGTGTAGCAGTTTCTTTTTGCGCCTCTTTGCGTTTAAAAGAATTCATAAACTTTATAACCAGGAAAATCGAAAAGGCTATGATAAAGAAGTCAAAACATACCTGTATAAAATTACCGTAGTTTAAGATAATAGCATCTTTAATTATATTCTGAGATTCTATATGTGGTTCCCTTAAAACTACATGTAAAGTAGTAAAGTTCACACCACCTATAAATAAACCAAGCAGAGGCATAATTATATCACTTACAAGCGAAGATACTATCTTGCCGAAAGCTGCACCGATAATTACACCTACGGCAAGTTCGAAAGCATTACCTTTTACTGCAAATTCCTTGAATTCCTGAATTATTTTCAAAACTCCTCCTGTTTTTTACCAAAAATATAGTTATACTATAATTTTTACAATACACTGAAATAGATTAAATAGGTTAAAAATTAGTGAATTGAGACTCTCAGGGGCAAATTGTATATTTGTAAATGAAATCATCATATTCTGCTTCAGGAGTAAATATTACAGAAGGAGATAAGTTTGTCAGCCAAATTAAATCGCTTGTACAACCAACTTTTTCTAAAAATACCATAAGCGGAATAGGTAATTTTGGTGCTTTTTTCAGAATCCCGAGGAGCTACAAAAATCCTGTTTACGTAGCGAGTACCGATGGTGTAGGCACTAAACTTAAAATAGCAGTTGAATTAAACAAACATGACACTGTTGGCGAAGACTTAGTTAATCATTGTGCAAATGACATTGCTGTATGCGGAGCTAAACCGTTATTCTTTCTCGATTATCTCGCATTTGGTAAACTCAATTCATTTACAGCTGCTGAAATTGTTAAAGGATTAGCAAAAGCCTGTATAAATAACAAATGTTCTTTAATTGGAGGCGAAACTGCAGAGATGCCGGGAATGTATGGTATTAAAGATTATGACTTAGCAGGAACAATTGTAGGTGTTTGTGAAAGAAGAGATATCATCAATAAAAAAAATGTGAAAACAGGTGATGTGCTTATCGGTATAAGCTCTAACGGTCTGCACACTAACGGGTATTCATTTGTGAGAAAATATATACTTCCTAAAATCAAGCTTAAAAGTTATATAGAAGAGCTTGGATGCAGCTTAGGTGAGGAATTACTAAAAATTCACAAAACATATCTCAAGCTAATTCAGGCTGTTACGGGCAAAATCAAGGTCAGTTCAATTGCACATATTACAGGCGGGGGCATACTCGGAAATACTGCTCGTGTTGTTCCCGATAATTTAAAGATTAAAATAGACTGGTACAGCTGGCAAAGGAATCCGGTTTTCGATTTAATTAAAGATGTTAGCAAAACAAGCGAAAACGAGATGAGAAAAGTGTTCAATTTAGGAATTGGTTTGGTTTTAATCGTAAGGAAGAATGATGTTAATAAAACTATTACTATTTTAAAAAAACTAAAGGAAAAAAACTACATAATAGGAGATATTACAAAAAAGTGAGATTAAATGACATTGTTATTGTAGGTGCTAGCGGACTTGTAGGCAGAAAGATACTGCAAGTTTTGCATGAAAGGAACTTTCCTCTTGGAAAGGTAATTACGGTAGCTTCTCCTGCCTCGGAAGGTAAGGAAATTAATGTCAATAGACATAGCTATAAATTACAGAAATTATCACCTGAAATATTTAAAAGTATGGAGTTTGCTTTTTTTTCAGCGGGTGGCGCAGTATCTAAGGAATGGGCTCCTGTTGCGGCAAAAGAAGGTGTTCTAGTAATAGATAACAGCAGTACTTTCAGAATGGAAGAAGATGTTCCGCTTGTTGTACCCGAAGTTAACAGACAGGATATTTTCAGACACAAAGGGATAATTGCCAACCCAAATTGTTCGACCATACAACTTGTAATGGTTTTAAAACCACTGGATAACCTGTTTAAAATAAAGAGGATAGTGGTTTCTACCTACCAGTCGGTAACGGGTATTGGGAAAAAAGGGTTAGATGCATTGGATAAAGAGATACGCGATTCTGAAGCAGCTGTTAATAAAGACGTATTTCCACATAAAATAGCATATAACGCAATTCCTCAGGTTGACGTGTTTTTTGATGACGGATATACAAAAGAAGAGTGGAAAATGATGAACGAAGCACGTAAAATCTTAGGCAGGAAAGACATGAAAATTACCGCAACATGTGTGAGGATACCCACAATAGGCGGACATGGCGAATCAGTTAATATCGAATTCGATAAAAAAGTAAATCCTTCCGAAATACGGGATATACTCGGTAGCACCCGTGGAATTAAGGTTGTTGATGATGTCAAATCATCATCTTACCCAATGCCGGTTCACAGTAATGAAAAAGATGACGTTTACGTAGGAAGAATCCGAATGGATGAAAGCTCAAAAAATACAATTAACCTATGGATAGTAGCCGATAATGTCAGAAAAGGTGCAGCAACAAATGCAGTGCAGATTGCGGAAGAATATATTAAAGGGAAATAAATTTTACATTATATAGTTACAAGAAACAATTAAACCTCTATACTGCCGGATTCCCGACTGCCTGTTACAGACAGGCTTTCACGGGAATGTGCAAGTTGAACAAATAATTAGAAAGGAATAGAAATGCCAGACGTAATGGTCACAGAAAAAGAAAATATTACAGCAAAACATATCATCCCGGAAGATGTTATGTCAACACTTAAAAAGCACATGCTCATTGACGGCTTAGACCTTGTCATAGATCTGTATAAATCACACGATGCGTATTTTTACGATACAAGGAAACAAAAATATTACCTTGACCTGTTTTCATTTGTTGCTTCAAATCCTGTTGGGATGAACCATCCTAAGATGAACAATCCTGAGTTCATTAATTATATCGGTAAAATAGCTCTGACAAAACCCTCGAACTCGGATATTTACTGTGCCGAGATGGCTGAATTTGTAGACACTTTTTTCAATATTGCTGTACCGCCCTATTTTAAATATGCATTCTTTGTAGAGGGCGGGGCACTTGCGGTTGAAAACGCATTAAAGACTGCATTCGATTGGAAAGTTAACAAAAATTTTATTAAAGGTTATTCGAGAGAAGTTGGACACCAGGTAATTCATTTCCACGAAGCATTTCATGGAAGAAGCGGTTACACAATGTCGCTTACAAATACCGACCCCACAAAAGTTGCACTATACCCCAAATTCAACTGGCCGAGAATAACAAATCCAAAAATTAAATTCCCGCTTAACGAAAATAACCTTGACGAGGTAATGAAACTTGAGCAAAAAGCTTTGTCCGAGATTAAAAAAGCTATTTCGGATAATAAAGACGATATTGCTGCATTGATAATTGAACCGATTCAGGGTGAAGGCGGCGATAACCATTTCAGGAAAGAATTTTTTGAACAACTCAGAATAATTTGTGATGAAAGCGATATTATGTTTATAGTAGATGAAGTTCAGACCGGTGTAGGCATGACAGGAAAATGGTGGGCGCACCAGCATTTTATTCAGCCTGATATAATTGCTTTCGGGAAAAAGTCACAGGTCTGCGGAATAATTGTTTCAGAACGGGTAGATGAATATCCCGATAATGTATTTCACCATTCAAGCCGGTTAAACTCAACATGGGGCGGCAACCTTACCGATATGATGAGGTTCAAAAAATACCTGGAAATAATTGAAGAAGATAATCTTGTAAAGAATGCTGAAACCGTTGGCGATTATCTTCTTAAAAAACTATACGAACTCGAAGAAAAATATCCGAATCTTGTAATGAATGCACGTGGCAGGGGTTTATTCTGTGCTTTCGATTTACCTACACCTGCACTTAGAAATACATTACGCGATAAAGTCCTTGAAAAAGGTGCGGTTATGCTTGGCTCCGGAACGCACTCAATACGCTTCCGTCCCCCATTAATAATAACTAAAGAGCAGATTGATGAGGGAATCGGGATAATAGATGAGACGCTGAAAAAAATGTAAATAAATACTTTAAATTAAAGGGGGCTGTCTCAAAAGTGTTTTGTATCTGCAGTCTTTATGGCTGCGTTGCGGTTTTCTTGCATTATCGCAACTATTACAGTTCTTTTGCAAGAAAATTGCCTTTTGAGACAGCCCCCTTAATAACAAAAAATTAAATTAATGCGGAGTGTTGGTTATATAAACACCCCGCTTTTTAATAACATATTTATTGGTACTAATTATTTTGCTGTAAAAAAATAATAAAATGAGTTAAGCATGAATTTTTATGATACTTTCAATTTGTTTATAAAAGTAATAAATGTTTAGGAAAGCAATTGCTTTTGATATGAAGTATAATTTAACCATAGCTTATTGTAAATTTGTTTGTCTTATTACAATACAAATTATTATTTGAAATTTACATTTTATCAACCTTGAATAAGAACTCTTAATAAATTATTTTTACAAGCTAAAATTTAACATTTATTTAACACTGTTTTATAAAATGTTCTTTTCCCATAGGGATAGGTTCAAAATATATCCATGTTCGAAGACCTAAGCAGCAAATTTGATAAGGTTTTCCGCTTTATACGCGGTAAAGGAAAGGTCACCGAGCAGACTCTGGATGAGTTTTTGCGTGAAGTACGTCGCGTTTTGCTTGATGCCGATGTTAATTATAAGGTTGTAAAGGATTTCGTTCAGGGCGTAAAAGAAAGCGTAATTGCTCAGAATGTGTACAACAGCATTAATCCCGGTAAGCTGGTTATACAAACAATAAGTGAACAGCTAACAAAGCTGATGGGTGATAAGAAAAGCGAGATAAAATTCTCAGACACAATCCCCTCGGTAATAATGCTGGTAGGGTTGCAGGGTTCTGGTAAAACAACCTTTGCTGCAAAACTTGCAAAGATGCTTAAATCAAAAGGACGAAACCCTTCGCTCGGAGCATGCGATGTTTACAGACCCGCAGCGATTGAGCAATTAAAAACACTTGGTGAACAGACGGGCATTAATGTCTACAGCGAGGAATCTAAAGATCCTGTAAAGATTGCTAAGAATGCCACCGAATTTTGCAGGAAAAATTATTCGGATACGCTAATACTGGATACAGCAGGAAGACTTTCGATTGATGAAGAAATGATGAGAGAAGTTGAACAGTTAAAGAAAGCTTTGAATCCTGCTGAGATAATGTTCGTTGTCGATTCGATGACAGGACAGGATGCAGTAAAAACTGCCAAAGAGTTCCACGACAGACTTGATTACGACGGAGTTGTTCTTACAAAGCTCGATGGTGATGCAAGAGGCGGGGCAGCACTTTCGATTAAGGCTGTAGTCAGCAAACCAATCAAGTTTGTAAGTATTGGCGAGAAACTGGATGCGATAGAACCTTTTCACCCTGAAAGGATTACTTCACGGATACTTGGTCACGGCGACCTGATGACACTTGCAGAAAAAGCTGCCGACCTGCTGCCCGAAGAACTTGATGAGAAGAAAATCAGGAAGCTTGAAGAGAAGTTAAGAAAAAACAAATTCGATTTTAATGATTTTCACGAGCAGCTCCAGCAGATTAAAAAAATGGGTCCAATTTCGCAGGTACTGGGAATGATACCTGGGGTTGACAAGCTAATGAAAGGCAAAGAAGTGGATGAAAAACCCTTAAAGAAAGTGGAAGCAATTATTACTTCAATGACTTTCAGAGAACGTGAAAATCCCGACCTGCTGAACGGTTCACGCCGCAAGCGGATTGCATCGGGCAGCGGAACAACAATACAGGAAGTAAACAGGGTGATAAAACAGTTTTACGAAATGCAGAGAATGATAAAGCAGATAAGCAAGGGAAAGTTCTCGAATATAATGAAAAACTTTAATTTGCCCAAGAATATAGATTTTTCGAAATTAAATTAAATACGAACGGAGTAAAATTTATTGGTTAAACTCAGATTAAGGCGAATGGGTAGGAAAAAGCTGCCTATATATAAAATAGTTGCAGCAGATTCACGCTCACCCCGTGACGGCAGATTTATTGAATCGGTTGGTGAATATAATCCTAACACTAATCCTGCAAATATAGTATTTAAGGAAAATAGGATTTTCCATTGGCTGAAAAGCGGTGCAAAACCTACCGATACAGTCCGAAGCCTTCTTTCCCGTAACGGATTATTACTGAAATGGCGTCTTAAAGTAAAAGGTCTGGATGAGAAGAAAATAGATGAAGAGTTAGCTAAGTGGTCAGCTTTGCAGGAAAATAAATTACGCACACAGCACGAAAAAAAGCTTAAAAGAAAAACAAAGAAGAAAAAATCTTCTGAAAAGAAAAGTGAAGAACCGGTAGTGACGGAAGAAACCGTTCAAGCTGAAACAGCTCCTGCTGCCGGAGAATAAAACTTTTCAAATTTCTCTTATTCTTTTTACCGGTGTCGAAAATGGCTTTTTCAATTTCATTATTCTAAATCTTAAAGGAGATTAAGATGAAAGACTTTATAGAGTACATTGCTAAGAGCCTGGTCGATGAGCCGGAAAATGTTAAAGTAGATGAAGTACAGCAGGATAATAAGGTATTTCTTAAACTTCATGTTGCCAAAACAGACCTTGGCAAAGTTATCGGCAAACACGGGAAAACTGCGAAATCTATGCGTGTACTGTTAACCGCTTTTGCAGCAAAACACAATATGAGCGGACAGCTCGAAATTGATGATGACAGGGGTTATTAGTTCTTTATGGTTTTCTCCCGCAGTATAGGGAATTTAATTTATAAATTTTATTAATGCGAATCGATGTAATTGCAGCAGTACCGGGGATATTAAAAGACCCGTTAAGAGAGAGTATCATTAAAAGAGCACGCGATAAGAAAATTCTGAATATTAAGATTCACAATTTACGGAACTACAGCACAGGTAAATACAGGCAGATAGACGATAAGCCATTCGGGGGAGGAAGCGGGATGGTTTTAAAACCAGAACCTTTTTTTAACTGCATCGAGAAGCTGCTTGCCCAGCGTGATTACGATGAAATCATCTTTCTTACACCGCAGGGGAAAAAGTTTAACCAAAAGACAGCAAACATTATGTCTTTGCTGAACAATGTGATGATTTTATGCGGACATTACAAGGGTATCGACCAGAGAGTAATAGATACGTTTGTAACCAAAGAGATTTCGGTTGGCGATTATGTTCTTACTGGCGGCGAGGCAGCAGCAATAGTATTCATAGATGCTGTATCAAGATTACTGCCCGGGGTTCTGGGCGACAGCGAATCGGCACTTACAGACAGTTTCCAGACAGAGTCGGGATTCGATGCGCCGCAATATACAAGACCCGCAGAATTCAGAGGATTAAAAGTACCTGAGATACTTTTATCTGGTAATCACAATAAAATCAGGCAGTGGAGGCAGGAACAGGGAACAATTAAGTTTAAAAAAGTAAAAAGAAAAATAATAGAAAGCGAAAAATAATGGATAAAATTAAGCTAATTACAGTCAGCCAGTTAAGAAATGATATACCTGTTTTCCATCCCGGTGATACAGTCTCCGTTCACGTGAAAGTAATAGAAGGAGATAAGGAAAGAATTCAGCAGTTCCAGGGTATTGTGATGGGAATACGCGGAGCCGGGATAAGCAGAACTTTCAGAGTCAGGAAAATCTCGAACGGTGTTGGTGTGGAACGAATTTTCCCTATGAACTCACCCAATATAGCTAAGATCGATATAGTGAAAAGAGGCAAAGTGAGACGCGCAAAGCTGTATTATTTAAGGAAACTTACCGGCAAATCTGCTACAAAGGTAAAAGAAAGAGTTACCGTGCCGGTTGAATCCAAAGAAGTTCCGGAAGAAGAAACCGCAGAATAAAACGTATGAAGATTTCAGTTACAAAACCGTTACTAAATGCAACGGTTTTTTTTATTAATTCTTATGAAAAAAAATAAAAAATATTTCATATCTGTAGCCGGTAATATTGGCTCCGGCAAATCATCGCTGACAAAAATTATTGCAACTGAAATGGGATGGCTCCCATTTTACGAATCGGTAAAGAATAATCCGTACCTGGAAGATTTTTACAGTGATATGAAACGGTGGAGCTTCCAGCTGCAGGTTTATTTTTTATCTCACAGGTTTAAAACTCATAAGGATATTCTTGAATCAAAAAAATCGGTAATACAGGACAGGTCTATTTATGAAGATGTCGAAATTTTTGCCCGTAATCTTTACGAGATGGGCAGGATGGAGAAAAGAGACTTTAATAACTACCGCGCTCTGTTCAACGTAATGACATCATATTTAAAACCACCCGACCTCCTTGTTTACCTTAGAGCTAAAATACCGACGCTTGTTAACCATATTTCGCTTCGGGGAAGGGATTTCGAAAAATTCATAGAAATAGATTACCTTGCAAGACTGAATAAAAGTTACGAGAGCTGGATACGGAGGTATAAACTGGGCAATAAGCTGATAATAGAGAGTGATGATCTCGATTTTGTTCATAATTCAGCTCATTTTAAATACTTATTAGACAAAATAATAAATTCGTTGAAATAATATGTCATTTAAGATTCCTGTTTCTGCAGGCGAGCTAGCAGATAAAATTACAATACTCGAAATTAAAACAAAGAGAATAAAAGATAAGAGTAAATTAAAAGCAGCTTCAACCGAGTTAAAACTGCTGAGACGTTCTTTACAGAATGCGCTACCTTACAAAATCAGGTCAGGAATACAATTTAAAAGATTAATGAACCGGCTGCTAAAAGTAAATCAAAATCTCTGGAATATTGAAAATAGAATACGCCAGCAGGAAGCATTAAAAAAATTCGATGTAAAATTTATTAACCTTGCAAGGAGTGTTTATATTAATAATGACCTGCGTTCAGCGATTAAAGATGAGATTAACAATTTAACGGGTTCTGTCATCAGTGAAGTGAAACAGTACTCGCAATATTAATATGAAGTATGCTTCATATTTTATATTCATTGCGTTCATAGCAGGAACGATTTTTCTTCTGAAAAATGCGCTCGAACCGCGCGAAACGCCCCTTCTTGTGGTGGGTTCGGCACGCTGTGCAGAGTGCCACGAGTTACTAAAATATGGCAATCAGCAAAAAGTCTGGAATGAATCGGCGCATAAGAAAGCATACAACTCACTTTTATCGGATAAAGCGAAGGAGTTTGCAAAGAAAAATAATATAGACTTGCCGGTTAATAATAAAATATGTCTTAAATGTCACACAACACGTTACTTTCTTGGTGTTGAAATATCTGAAAGTTATTATATCGAGGAAGGAGTGGGATGCGAAGCTTGCCATGGAGCAGGTTCAAGATATCTGCCTGCCGAAATAATGAAAGTTGAAAAGCTTTTTATTAAGAATAACGGGATTATTTGTGATGAACGGATTTGTATTAAATGCCACTCCCCTGCCGCAAATAAAACTATGACAGTTACAGAAACAATTTGTCCTTTTCAAACACATGATTTTGTTTATAAATCAGAATTCGAAAAAATAAAACATCCATTGACAAAAGATAATTTTAAATGAGTAACAAAAAAAAAGACGAAAGTTCCAGACCGATCGGAATATTCGATTCCGGTATCGGCGGATTAACTGTAGTAAGAGAGGTAAACCGCATACTGCCGAATGAAAAGGTAATTTACTTTGGCGATACAGCCCGTGTACCGTATGGCAATAAATCGAAGGAAACAGTAATAGATTACTCCTTGCAGATAGCTTACTTCCTGATGAAGAAAAAGATTAAAATGCTTATAGTAGCTTGTAATACAGCATCATCAGTGTCCATTCCCACATTACGCAGGCATTTCCACATCCCGATTATTGGTGTAATAGAACCGGGTGCTAAGGCAGCCATAAACTATTCAGCCGATAAAAAAATAGGTGTTATAGGAACACTGGGAACAATTAGCTCAAATTCCTACAAAAAAGCATTGAAGAAAATCGAACGAAAGACAAAAGTTTTCCAAAAAGCATGCCCGTTATTTGTTCAGCTTGCCGAGGAAGGCTGGACAAATAATCACGTTGCAAGAACTGCTGCCGATGAGTATTTAAAAGACTTAAAAAAACGTGAATTAAATTCGCTTATTCTTGGCTGCACGCACTATCCCCTTCTGAAAAAAATGATTAAAACTTCTATGGGTAATAAGGTCAGGTTAATAGACTCTGGTGTTGAAACTGCAAAAGAGGCAAAGCGTATACTTGAAAAAAAGAAATTATTAAATCAGCACACGCCTTCACAGCAGGGAAAATCGGTTTATTATGTTTCGGATTACCCGCACAAGTTTTTTGAAATCAGCAGAAGATTTCTTGGCAGAGAGCTTAAGCATATTCATAAAATAAAACTCTAAATTTAACATCATGAGTGAACAGGAAATTTTAGATATGTTAAAAAATGCAAACGCTTTTCTTGAAGGTCATTTTCAACTCACTTCAGGATTGCATAGTCCGCATTATATCGAAAAATTCAGAATTCTTGAAAATCCTGTTTTAACTGAAACTCTTTGTAAAGAACTTGCTGACAATTTTAAAGATGAAAATATTTCATTAGTAGTTGGTCCTATGACGGGAGGAATAATTCTGTCTTACGAAACGGGAAAACAACTTGGCTGTAAAGCAATTTTTACCGAACGTGTAAAAGGTAAGATGACATTTAAAAGAGGGTTCAGGATTAAAGAAAATGATAAGGTTTTGATAGTTGAAGACATAATTACTACCGGCGGAAGCATACAAGAAGTAATCGAAGTGATTAAACAAACAGGTGCCGTACTTTCAGGAATCAGCTGCATTGTTGACCGCTCAAACAAAAAAGTTAAATTCGAATATCCTTTTAAACCACTCCTTACACTTGATGTAGTTAATTATAAACCGGATGAATGTCCGCTTTGCAAAGAAGGGATACCGCTTTTTAAGCCGGGTTCTACAAATAAATAGTTTAAAATTTATATCACAGCTTTAAGTAGCGTACAAGTAATTGAATTCCAAATCGCTGATTTTCCCTCTATATTTGTATTGAGAAATTCAGGGAATTACTCCCAAGTAATAATTAAATCAAATGCTTACACAAATGAAAACACTATCATTTGTCTTAATTTCATTATTAATTTCTGCTTTTTTATTTATGCCCGCAGAATAGGAATACAACCTAAATCAAACTTAAATCACTTAAAAGAAAATGGGGTATACTGTTTTTATCGTTTTTACCTTCTAAAATACCTAAATCTAACGAAAATCGTTACGAATTAGGTAATTGACGTCTTATTAATTTATAACCATCTTTGTATAAAGCAAAACTAAATTTTAAGGAGTATGAGGACAATTAAATTTTTATTAATCATTGCTGTTTTTATATCATTTATCATATTTATTTCATGTGACGATTCTGGTATTGCATCAAAGGATACACTTGAACTAAGCACATATGGTGTAACGGACACAACACTTCTTGATAATAATTCCGTTACCATTGATACTGTCAAAATGCTGTTAAAATATATAAAGCTCAGCGTTGCAGGTACAGGTGATTCTATAAGCTTTATAGACGGACCGATTGTTGCCTATATCAAATTCGGAACAATATTTTCACTGGGCAAGTCAGAATTCCGTTTAGCTACATACGATAAACTTAAATACGAAGTCCACAAATTAACCAGTACCGAAACACCACCAGACCCGGAATTCGCTGATACTAAATTATACTCAGTTATTGTAAAAGGTACTTGGCGTGATTCTAATAATACACCCTTTCCTTTTACTTTAAAAACAGATGCTAATGGCTATCATAATTTAACTCTTCCCGATTCTGTTGTACTTGTAGAGAATGTATTACAAAATGTTACATTACTAGTAAAGCCATACTTATGGTTCCGCAACCCAAACGGTGGGTGGCTTAATCCGCTCGATTCCAACAGTATTTCTATTTACAACAACAACATCCGCAATAATGTTTATTCAAGCTTCCAGGCATTCAGGGATAATGACAGAAACGGTCAACCGGATTAAATTCAATTATTATTTTGTAAACGGGGTTCGAACTCTCAAACCCCGTTTTTTATTTCCTGCATATAATGAAATCACCGTAAATATAAAAAAATTATAATCCATTTTAAAAAGTGTAAAAAATTTAGATTTAAATAATCTGTAAACACAGAACCTCATTGTATTGTTTATAGTAAGGGAGAAAAAATAAATAATCAGGTTAACTCAAATACCAAGGATAAACATTACTCTACCGCTTTAATATTTTGTGCAGTGTGTACTTAATTCTTAGGTTGTTATTTAACATAATACACACTTATAGAAACATTAAAAAATTATCGTTATCATTCGTTTCATTGATTATTCCTGCATATCGGGGTATATTTGTTGACGTTTTTAATAAAAAAATAGTAAAAAGGAGAAAAATAGTATAAATGGGCTTAATGAACAGACTGCGCGATAAGACACATATAATTCTGATTATATTAGTTATAGCATTTTTAGCTACAATAGTTTTTGAATGGGGTATGAACTACCTCGGCTTAAGAAGCGGTGAAACATATGTTTTTGCGTCGGTTAACGGAACAGAATTATCTTATGAAAAATTTGAAGAACAGGTTCAGCTTTATGCCGAAGAACAAAAACGCCAGACAGGCGAAGACCCTGACGAATCGCTATTACAGATGATACGTGAACAGGTATGGGAAAGATTTATACAGCAAATACTTATTGAACAGGAAATCGATAAACTGGGTATCAGGGTTACCGACCAGGAAATTAAGAACTGGGTATTTAATTCCCCGCAAACACTTCCTGATGATATTAAGAGGTTTTTTATTGATTCAACCGGACAATTCGACTATACAAGGTACCAGCAAGCTATTCAGACACAAACACCCGAGGTTCAAAGATTCTGGGTTCAGGTAGAAGACCGTCTACGCCAGATTCTGCTGAACCAAAAACTAATGAGTATAATAACCGGATCTGTACGTGTTTCGGAAGCAGATGTTATTCAAAAATATAAAGACGAAAAAATAGCTGCATCTTTTAATTATATTCTTCTGCCACTTACTTCTATTACGGATGATATGGTGCAAATCACCGAAGATGAACTCAAAGCATATTACGATAATAACAAAAATGATTATAAATCAGATGAAACTGCAAAGCTTAAATATATCTTATTTTCCGACCAGCCGACAGCAGAAGATTCAGCTATTACTGAAAAACAGCTTAGGGCGCTTACTAAAGAATTTAAGCGTGCAACTGCAGAAGATTCGTCACTTATCGTTCTTGTAAACACCAATTCTACTGTAAAGTGGAATGATAAATTCATTAAACCAAATGAGGTTTCACCCGAAGTAGCCTCTTTCCTTTTCAATGCTAAAAAAGACTCCGTATCAGACGTTATAAAATCCAGTGATGGTTATACATTAGTACGGTTACTCGACACTAAAGAAGGTGATGATGTTTTTATAAATGCTTCACACATACTAATCAGTTTTGGAACAGATACAGCAGCTGCTAAAGTAAAAGCTGAACAAATACTGCAAAGGGTTAAAAACGGTGAAGACTTTGCAAAAATGGCAGCAGAATTTTCGGATGACCCGGGCAGTAAACAAAATGGCGGGAACCTTGGGTATTTCACAAAAGGCAGTATGGTAAAGGAGTTTGAAGAAGCCTGTATGACCGGCAGGGTAGGCGAAATTACAGGCTTAGTAAAAACACAATACGGTTATCACATCATTAAAATTAATGACAGGCAAAAAAAGGAATTCAAAGCAGCAATTATCAAGAAACCGGTGAAGACTTCTACTAAAACAAGAGATGCAGTAAAAAAACGTGCTGATGATTTCGCATATATTGCACGGAAAGGAAATTTTGACGAAGAAGCAGGAAAGTTAAATCTTAAACCTACTGACATTCCATCAATTACAAAAACTTCTTTTATTCCGGGTGCAGGGCAGAACCAGTCGGTAACAAAGTTTGCATTCAGTGAGTCCAAAGGCAGCGTCAGTGATGCAATTAAAATCCAGGGGGGATATGCTGTGTACTATCTGGTAGATAAAAATCCCGAAGGATTTATGAAATTCGAGGAAATTAAGGAGACTATGATAAAACCAAGAGTAGTTGCTGAAAAAAAACTTGATCTGCTGAAACAAAATGCACAACAACTCAAAGGTATGATTCAGAATAACGACCTTACCAGCCTCAAAAACGTTAACAAGACCATAGATATACAGTCGGCTGATTCAGTTACTGTAGCAAAACCTAATGCGGCTGTAGGCAGCGAACCTGAGCTTTTAGCAGCAATATTCAAGCTGCAGAATAGTCAGATATCAGACCCAATCAGAACACCGAGGGGTTATTTTCTGATACAAATGAAAAGTATTACACCATTTGACCAGCAGAAATTTACTGCAGAAAGCGAAACAATCAAAAACAATTTAATTAACCAGAAGAAACAAACAATACTTCAGGACTGGATAACCGATTTGAAAGAGAAAGCGGATATTGTAGATAACAGGGATAAATACTATCGCTAAAAATAAATGCTGTGAAGAGATATTTTATTGCCATATTATTTTTTTACGGCATTTCTATTAACAGTGCATCTGCACAACTTTCAGAACATGCTGCTTCAACCGGGAAAAAGAATTTCTCGCTCTATGTTTATGCTACTTATATAGCATCTGCTGAAATTCAGTATGATATATTATCTTCAGATCTTTATGGTACAAATGCCTACTATAAACTTGACGGTGCTTACGGTTACGGCGGCGAACTTTCATATAACCTCCCGCTTGAGGACCTTGAGCTTGAAATTTTTGTTTCGACAGAGTACTATCACCTTGTTCAAAACAATATACCTTTCCGTTTTATACAAGATACATTGCGATATACGGTTTCAGTTACCGAAGATATTACTATGTTACCGGTCGAATTTGGCGTAAAATGGGATTTACCTAGGTTTCTTGAAAACTTTACATTTTATATAGGCGGGGGCGGAGGAATCTACTGGGGTAACAGAACAAGGAAAATGTTAAATCTAACAACGCAAAATATTCAGAAAAAATCTGGCTTTAGTCTAAATACCCTTGCCGGTGTTGAATACGCAGCAAGCAGAAACATTTCTTTGGATTTGCAGTTAAAATTCAGAGAGCCTTATTTCGATATTGAGAGCACTTTTAACACTAATACTGTTAATATAAACGGGACAGATTTCTGGATTAAATCACCCGTTACTTCACGTATCACCGTTGACGGATTAAGACTCTCATTAGGATTGAAATATAATTTTTAAACAACTTTATGCATATAAATCTTATAAAAATTTTTATTATCTTTTTTGTTATTGCATTTTCTACATTTAAAACGCCACACACACAGGAAAATGTAACCAAATCACTTTTTGTTAAAAATCACCTAATAGTTAAATTAAAAATCCAAAATCATTTATTAGCTGCAGGAAGTTTGGAGAATTCAGATGGCAAAAATATAATCCTGAACAAAGCACGGGATTGCCATATTAGAATTATTAAAATGAATACACTTTTCCCAGCCAGCAGAAAATTACCGGAGCTATACGAAAAATTCGAACTCGAAAAATTCTATGTCATAGAATTTGAAGGTTCGAAACCGGTAACCGATTTATGCAAGGAGTTTGAAAAGGACCCCAATATTGAATTTACTGAACCGGACTACATAGGTCATGCTGCCGGTATCAGAGGTATCGATTCACAGCGTCCTAACGATGAATACTTCAAAAGACAATGGGGACTGGATAATGATGGTTCCCAAAAAACAGCAACAGGAAAACAAGGAAAACTGCATGCCGATATGAATGTATTAAAAGGATGGGAAATAACCACAGGCAGCGAAGATGTTATTGTAGCAATACTTGACTCAGGTGTAAAGCTTGACCACCCTGACCTTGAAGGCAAGATATGGATTAATAACTCTGAAACCAAAAACGGCAGAGATGATGATGCTAACGGATACATAGATGACATCTACGGTTGGAATTTTGCCTATGAAAATTCCAATGTCAAAGACGATGGAGGACACGGCACCAACATTGCCGGGACCATCGGTGCTTCTACGAACAATACAATAGGCTATGCCGGACTTGACCAGAAATGTAAATTGATGATTTGCAAAAACCTTGATGACGATAACCTTGGTGAGTACAGCTGGTGGGCTTCTTCATTATATTATGCTGCCAATAATGGTGCTAAGGTAATAAACATGAGCGAGGGTGGTTACGATTATTCAAAAACATTAAAAACAGCAGTAGATTATGCTTATAGTGCCGGCTGCTTAATTGTTGCAAGCATGATGAATAAAAATAACAACGACAGCTACTACCCTGCTTCTTTCCCTAATGTACTTGCAATAGGAGCAACCGATACCGATGACAGCAGGTGCAAACAGTTTACCTGGGGAGGCGGAAGCAACTGGGGTAAACATATTGCAGTTGTAGCACCGGGTAACCGTATATATGGACTGGATTATAAAGATAACTACAACTATGATGTATACTGGAGCGGAACTTCACAGGCTACTGCATACGTTTCTGCCATATCGTCATTACTTTTAGCACAGGATAATACAAGAGCTAATAAAGACCTGAAAGAAATAATAACATCCACTGCAAAAGACCAAGTAGGAGATAAAAGAGAAGACAAGCCCGGCTGGGATGAATACTATGGATGGGGCAGGGTTGACCTATTTGCTGCCTTAACACTCAATAAAGACCAAGTTGAAGACAAAAACAAAGATGTACGTGACGATACAAAAATTCCTGACATTAATAAACAGGAAGATGACGACTTTGAAAAAGACAGAAAAGCAAAAGCTATCGGTAGAGAAGCCGATACTAAAAAAGATAATGAAGATGATAAACACCGCGCCAAACCCGTTAGAGAATACTAATAAACATGTTAACGTTACTTGTTGTGAAAATTATTGTATAACCTTTTTAAGCAGTCCATCTTAATCATACAGTCGGACAGAACTTACATGGGATTAAATACTTCATTTTTAAACTCCTGTCTGTAATAAATAACTGTGTCTTTAAACTTAAATACTCAGTTACTCAAGAAAATACTTTTAAATAAGACTTTTATTCAGGAACTTTTATACCTTAATGTAACCGATTCAACAAATAATTACGCTAAGAAATTAAAAGACAGAGACAATGTTTTAATAATAACCGATTTTCAGAAAAGCGGTAAAGGCAGAAGAGAAAATATATGGATTTCCGAAAAAGCTAAAAACCTCACTTTCACAGTTATTAAAAAAATCCCGATTGAAAAGCATCAACTGCAATATGTAAATTATTTTTTTACTCTTTGCGTAACAGAATTCGTAAAAAAATTTTTAATTCAAAATAATACATTTAATACAGTTCTTATTAAATGGCCGAATGATATCCTGGTTAATAACAAAAAAATCTGTGGTATTTTAATCGAACATAACTTCAATACAAACACTTTTTATATAGGTATAGGTATCAATATTAATCAAACAAGCTTCCCTGATTTTGAATTTATCAAAGCATCATCATTAAGGAATATTATACGTAAAGAAATAGACCGTAATCACTTTTTAACGGGCTTAATTATACATATAAATAATAAAATTAAATTATTATATCAAAAACATTTCGATTTAATTTTTACAAAATGGAAAAAATGTGCAGTTCCCATAAACACTCAATTAATAATAAATAATAATTTTAACATTTCGAGTAAAGGTGTATTAAAAGAGTATTTAAAAGATGGTAGTATTAATGTTGAAATAAACGGAAAAAATCAAATTTTTATAGATTCTGCCTCAAATATAATACCAAAATTTCTTTTTTAGTAAATTCTTCTATAATATCTTGATTTTCCTATAAAAAATCCATAATTTTAATGTTTCAAATTTTAGGGTAGGTAGCGAAGTGGTTAAACGCAACAGACTGTAAATCTGTCGGCTGAATGCCTTCGGAGGTTCGAATCCTTCCCTACCCACGGACCTCTGATTTAATATTAGTTAACAACATTTTTTTATTTTTATAAAGAAGTTCTTTTAACTCAATGCCTATGCAGTTTCCCTAGTTCTCGGGGGTAGGGCATCCCGTCTTTGGCGGAAAGGTCACAGGTTTATCGGCATTATACAAAAATTTTAGCTGATGTAGCTCAGTTGGTAGAGCACATCCTTGGTAAGGATGAGGTCACCGGTTCAATCC
>CAYWTS010000020.1:36786-40163 GCA_964461265.1 uncultured Ignavibacteriales bacterium | reverse complement strand
CAATTTTCTGATAATTATGGGATTTTTCGATAAGTTAAAATCGGGTTTAAAAAAAACCCACGATAATATATTTAATAAAATAGATAAGCTTGTATACGGTAAAAGCAGGATTGATGACGATTTTCTTGAGAATCTGGAAGAAATCCTGCTCAGTTCGGATGTTGGTGTGGAAATGTCTGAAAAGATAATAGGTAATTTAAAGTCACGTGTTAAGGAAGAAAAATACGAATCTTCAGGGCAGCTAAATGCATTTCTGAGAGATGAAATAAAAAATGTATTTAATGAAGGTAATGGTTTTGTATTAAAAGAATACAGTGCAGATAAAAAACCCTATATTATCGAAGTAGTTGGTGTGAACGGGGCCGGTAAAACAACATCTATTGGCAAGCTGGCGTATAATTATAAAAATGCAGGATATTCTGTTTTAATAGGAGCAGCCGATACTTTCCGCGCTGCAGCTAACGAACAGCTTGAAATTTGGGCAAAGCGTTCGGGAACCGAAATTATTCAGCTTGAGCAGGGAGCCGATCCCGGTGCGGTTGTTTACAATACTATAAACCGGGCTATAAGCAAAAATTATGACATAGTAATAATAGATACAGCGGGACGACTTCACACAAAGATTAACCTTATGGAAGAGCTGAAGAAGATTAACCGCGTTGCTCAAAAGATAATACCTGATGCTCCTCATGAAGTACTGCTTGTAATTGATGCTACTACGGGACAAAACGGACTTATACAGGCAAAGGAATTTACAAATGCAGCTGGAGTAACAGGATTGATACTCACAAAGCTTGATGGCACTGCAAAAGGAGGTATTGTTCTGCGTATCAGCAGTGAACTGAAAATTCCTGTGCGGTATATTGGCGTAGGTGAGCAGATTGATGATTTACAAGTGTTCAATAAGGAAAGTTTTGTGAAAGCATTATTGGAGGATTGAAGATTAATTTACTCGTGCCATGAGTAAACCATAATCTATATTTAATTGATTAAAATATTACCTCAACATATTGCTAACCGCATAGCAGCCGGTGAAGTTATAGGCAGGCCTGAGGCAGTTGTCAAGGAATTAATAGAAAATTCAATCGATGCTGGTGCTTCACGCATACAGCTTATTGTTAAGGATGCAGGCAAGTCGATAATACAGGTAATTGATGACGGCTGCGGTATGGGTGAAGACGATGCATTGTTAAGCTTCCAGCGTCACGCAACTTCAAAAATATCCGAAGCCGAAGACCTTGAAAGCATAAAAACTCTCGGATTCAGGGGTGAGGCTCTTGCTTCGGTTTGTGCAGTTGCCCAGGTTGAACTGAAAACGAAGCGTGAAGAAGATGAGCTTGGCGTTCTGGTAAAAAACCACGGAAGCGAAGTGCTTGACGTTGCTAAAATAAGATGTGATACGGGAACTTCGGTAACGGTCAGAAACCTGTTTTACAATACACCTGCTAGAAGGAATTTCCTTAAATCAAACCAAACCGAGTTCCGCCACATATATGAGACATTTATAAGGCTCGCAATTGCTAATCACAGCAAAGCTTTTTCTTTTATTAATGAAGACGAACTGCTGTTCGATTTGGAACCATCGGGATTAAATGAGCGGTTGTTTGCAGTTTACGGGAACGAGCTTCGTGAAAAACTTGTGAGCGTTAACAAAGGCAGTGATGTAATTTCGTTAACGGGATTTATATCCAAACCATCATTCAGCAGGAAAACAAAACAAGACCAGTTATTATTCCTGAACGGGCGGTTCGTAATAAGCAAGCCGCTATCATATGCGGTTCATGTGGCTTACGGTGATATGATTGAAAAAGGCGATTACCCCGATTTTTTCCTTTTCCTTAATATTGGCCCGCACAGGTTCGATGTGAACGTTCATCCTTCAAAGCTTGAAGTTAAGTTTGAAGATGAAAAATCTGTATTCGGGTTTATTAAATCAAGCATTGAAAAAACGCTTGAAGAAAACGACCTGGTTGTTAAAACTGAACTTGCAGGAAGCTCAATTTTTGATACAAAGGGAGATATTTCCTTTACTTCGCCGGTTCAGGAAAAGAGAGATTTCAATCATAGTTTTTCTTTTTCCAAACCAACCGTACCGAAGCAGGAGAATGAGCATTTAACCCGCGCCAATGTTCTTGAAATGTACGGTTCATTTAAAAAAGAATTTCCGGAAGAAGCAGGGGATAAAGGTATTTCCGAATTGCCTGCAGAACAATCTTCACAGCAGCCAGCAGGTAAAAATACAATATGGCAGTTTAATAAAAAGTATATATTGTATCAGCTTCAGGATATGCTTATGGTTATCGACCAGCATGCTGCACACGAACGAATACTTTATGAACAGGCACTTGAAAGATTGAATTCGAATGCCAACCTTTCTCAGCAGCTGTTAATGCCCATTACTATTGAGTTTAATCCCGTTGATTTTGAAGTGCTGAAATCGATTGAAACGGAAATTAGAGCACTTGGATTTGATTTCGATATTCTTGCAGGCAGAAAGATAAAGCTTAAAGGTGTTCCTTCGGATGTAAAACTTGGTAATGAAAACCGCGTGCTGAAAGAACTGATTGATTTATATAAAGAAAATGATGTGAAACATAACCTTGAAAAGCGTGATAACCTTGCAAAAACCTATGCATGTAAACACGCTATTAAGGCAGGAGATTATCTTAAGGAAAACGAAATGCTGAATCTTATAGATAATCTTTTTCTCTCAAAAATGCCCTATGTTTGCCCGCACGGAAGACCCACCATTATTAAAATACCTATCTCAGAACTCGATAAAAAGTTCGCCAGAACAGGATTCTGATTCAAATCAAAAATCAAACATCAAAACTACAAATTAGATATCAAAACTTACTTTCCATAATCTGTTTAATTTTTTATGTGTAGTTTTGATATTAGGTTTTTCAAAAGTATTAGAATGAATAAATAGACCAGAGTTTGTTAAACACATCATCCAGTGCCGGTCCCAATAATTCAGGGTCATCAGTCTTTGACGGCATGTTTTCGAAAACAACATAAGGAACATCAACTCCGTTTATGTTTATATGTGTAGTTGTGTCTTTAGTAACTTCTTCCCAGTCGACATATTTATAAAGTCTTTCCAGCTTTGCATCCGGCAAGCCGTGTTCGAGAATGCTATCTGGTTTTGCAGGATTAAAACGCTTTCGGTTTTTCCTTAATGATTCATCATACGGGACATTTACATAAACAATTGCAGAATCTTTTAAAACATTTTGTGAAAGGTGTTTAAAAGCTTCTTTATAGCCGCCATGCTCAGAGCCGCGCGAGAACTCAACCAGGCAGGTTGTGTCTTTATGTAAATCCGGATTATCACGCACAGCTTTATCGTAATCGAAGCATATTCTTTCAATCAG
>CAYWTS010000020.1:29710-36686 GCA_964461265.1 uncultured Ignavibacteriales bacterium | reverse complement strand
GATGCTGACCTGTTTATAGACCATGCAAATTCAAAACCCGGGCAGTATATGGATGCATGGCTATCGGAAAATGAAATAAGCCTGCTGAATAACTCGGGTGTGCCTTACCAGGTTTTAGTTGAAGACTGGATGGAATATTATAACAGCCAGCCGAGGATGACAGAAGCAGAGCTTGATGCCCAGGTAAGGCATGTTTATGAATCGGATGCTATATCACATTCTATTTACGGCTCAATGGGCGGTTATATGAATTTAGCAGAAGTTACGGCTAAGCTCGATTCCATGAGAATGTGGTACCCTCAGTTTATCTCGGCGAAATTTTCTATCGGATATTCATACCAAGGACGTCCGATGTGGGCCGTAAGAGTTACACATTTTCCTGATAATCCTACCGGAAGACCGCAAGTACTAATACATGCATTAATTCATGCGAGGGAGCCCATGAGTATGACACATCAGTTTTATTATATGTTTTGGTTGATGGAAAATTACAACACTAATTTTACCGCAAGATATATACTTGATAACAGGGAAATTTACTGGATTCCTGTCTATAATCCCGATGGATACCGCTTTAATGATTCTACCTACCCGACCGGCGGCGGTAATTGGCGTAAAAACAGGAAACCATGCACCGGTGGTATCGGAACAGATTTAAACAGGAATTTCGGTACTTATCAATTCTGGAATTCGACTAACGGCGGTTCAAGTACTTCTTGTAACAGTGATACCTACAGAGGAACCGCACCATTCTCAGAACCTGAAACGTTTAATATTATGAATTTTGTTAACACTCATAATTTCAATTCCGCAGTGAGTGCGCACACTTATGGTAATTTGCTTATTAAGCCGTGGTGCTGGCAGGACCCAATCGGAACTCCGGAAGATAATAAATACAATGCATTATTTGCTACAATGGATTATTCAAATCCCGCATATCTGCCAGGATTTCCATCTCAAACCGTAGGCTATAAAGTGAGAGGCGGTACTGATGACTGGTACTATAATGATTCGGTTCATACCGGACACAGCATACTTTCATATACTCCTGAAACGGGAATTTCTTTCTGGCCAACACAAGGTTATATGCTTCCGCTTTCTGAGGGAATGCTGTTCAATAACCAGTATTGGACTCTGATAGCGGGTCCTTATGTGGAGTATAAGAGTTCTAACTTTAATCAAACTACATACACTCCAGGAAGTTCGGGCACATTCAGGGTCAGGTTCCAGAATATTGGGAAGCTTGCTGCAAATAATACACGTATATTATTCACACCGGGTAATTCATATGTAACTATTCCTACACAGCAGTATAATTATAACATGGCAATTTGGGCAACCGACAGTGCAACATTTAATTTTACTGTTTCCTCCGGTGCACAGAACAATTGTTATGTACCTGCATTTTTGACCATAAAACAGGATACAACAACGGTTTATCGTGTCGGAATTTATATCCCGGTGGGCACGCCAACTGTTTCGGCAACTCTATTAAACGATAATGCTTCTTCTTTTTCTAACTGGACTGCCTGGGGTACTTCTGCGTCCTGGAACATAACAACATCACAATATCATTCAGCACCTTCTTCATTTACCGAAAGTCCATCAGGCAGTTACGGAAGCGGTGCTGATGTATCGATGATATTAAATGCTCCGATAAATGTTTCCAATAATCCTGCGGTATTTCTTTCGTTCTGGCACAGGTATCAAACCGAAGCAACATATGACTATTGCATGGTCGAGGTATCTGAGAATAACGGAAACACATGGCAGCCGGTTGCTGAATACCACGGAACGAATACAACATGGACTCAGCAGACTTTTGATATTTCAAGATATGCAAACCGCTCTGCACAGATGAAAATACGTTTCCGTCTTGTCAGTGATGGAGGAGTAACCGCTGACGGCTGGTATGTTGATGACGTTGTGCTTACATCGTACTGCACTTCACCACTGGTTGGTGTAACAAGTAATCCGGTTGTTCCGCTTACTTACGCACTTGCACAGAATTATCCGAATCCTTTCAATCCGAAAACTGTGATTACATACCAGATTCCGGAACAAACCTTTGTAACACTGAAGGTATATAATTTGATTGGGCAGGAAGTTGCAACATTGGTGAATGAGAAGAAAGAAGCAGGCTCCTATGATATAGAGTTTGATGGCTCAAATCTTGCATCGGGTATGTATTTCTACAAGATTACGTCCGGTGATTTTACCGATGTTAAGAAGATGATACTGGTGAAATAAATTTTCTCCTGTTAATGAAAAAACTGCTCAGTTATATTTAACCGGGCAGTTTTTTTATATATTCGTTATTCCCGCCCCGCCTTGCGGGATAAACTCCAGAGGGAATCCAGATACGAAATGTCTCGTTATATTACTTATACACCTAATTATGGGTATGAATTTCTAATTTTGTTATGACAATAAAACACACCCCGTCACATCGGCAAGATGCCGATGTGACACCCCTCTCGAGAGGGGACTTTTTAAATTAAATAATTTTTAGTCATCATGAAAAAACTTACATTCTTATCAGCATTCATTTTGAGTATAATTTTTTTAAGCTTCTTCGGGAATGTTAATCAAAAAAAATTATACAATGTTATTCCGACTTTGCCTGAGGGCGACTGGTTCGAAAAACAGCGGGCTTTTCCTTTCGATGAAATTCCCAATGATGAAAGGCTGAAATCTATTGAATACGTAAAACAAATGCCTGTATCACAAACAGATGCATTGGCAGACTGGACTCTTGCAGGTCCCACTAATATTGAGGGAAGAATCACGGTCATTGCAATACACCCCACAAATCCGCAAATAGTTTATGCCGGCTGTGCTAACGGCGGCGTGTGGAAATCGACCAATTTCTGCCAAAGCTGGGTGAGTGTTTTCGATAACCAGAACACTTCATCAGTCGGCGCACTGGCAATTGACCCCTCGAACGGTGAAGTTATTTACTGCGGAACAGGGGAGGCAAACTCACTCAGAAGCTATTACCCCGGCACCGGTATATATAAATCTACAAACGGCGGAGCAAGCTGGACATCGATAGGTTTAACAGGCACTTATTCATTCGGAAATATCTCAATAAATCCACTTAACACACAGGAAATTTATGCTGCGGCTGTAGGTTCCCTAAGACGTAAGAACACGGAAAGAGGAGTGTATAAATCGACCAATGGCGGTACAAGCTGGACACAATCACTTTATGTTTCTGATTCGGTTGGAGCAATTGACGTAGCGGTTGTTCCCAATAATCCAACTAAGGTTTTTGCTGCCATGTGGGAAAGGCAAAGGCGTGAAGATTACATTAAATACGGCGGTCCCATGACAGCTTTATATGTTTCAACGAATTCCGGAGCAAGCTGGAGTGTTGTTACAGGAGGTTTCCCTTCGAATGATGCTACACTCGGAAGAATCTCTATGGATATTTGCAGAACAAATCCTTTAGTAATATATGCTTTAACAGCTAATGCAGATGGGTACTCAAGGGGTTTGTATAAATCAACTGACGGAGGGACTTCGTGGACACTTATAAATTCATCGGTTGCTAATTCAAGCAGCTATGCATGGTTCAACAGGATTTGCAAAGTTGACCCGAATAATGCAAATATTGTTTATTGCGGAGGTTTGTATATCGAACGTTCCACAAACGGCGGAACAAGCTTTAGTACTGCCTACTCAACACATGTTGACCAGCATGCATTGTGTTTTGCTCCGTCAAATTCAAATTACATTGTTGAAGGTAATGACGGAGGAGTGGATTACTCATCAAACGGAGGTTCAAGCTGGTCTTACAGTACTTCATTACCTGTTACACAATTTTATGCCGGTGATATAGACTATCTAAATCCTTCAACAATGTTCGGCGGCTCGCAGGATAACAGCATTCACCGCTCAACCAATAACTCTTTGATATGGACAACAACGACCGGGGGGGACGGATTCTATTGTATAGTTGATTATACTAACTCGCAGATTGTTTATGCCTCTAACCAGCATGCGGCAATCTACAGGTCAACCAACGGCGGTAACAGCTTTTCATCTATATCTGGAGCACTTCCGGGTTCGGGAAGCAATGTTTTTAACTGGATGACGCCGTTTGTAATCGATAAAAACACACCGACTACGTTTTATACCGGCTCTTATACTATATATAAATCAACTAATAGTATGGGAAGCTGGACATCGATTAGCCCTAATTTAACAAATGGTCATATTCAAAATTTCGGTACAATTACAACAATAGATGTTGCCAAATCGAATCCAAACGTTATCTATGCCGGAACCGATGATGCCAACGTTTGGGTAACTACTAACGGCGGCGGCAACTGGACGAAAGTTAACAGCGGGCTTCCTTACCGATGGGTGACACGTGTGACAGTTCACCCGGATTCAGCAAATGTATGCTATGTAACTTTATCCGGTTACAAAGTCGATTCAACCGGTTCACACATTTACAGGACAACAAATTATGGCAGCTCATGGACATCCATTAAAGGTAACCTGCCCGATGCACCGATAAACGATGTTGTGATAAATCCTTATTATTATTCTACTCTTTATATAGCAACCGACGTAGGTGTTATGGTAACCACCAATCTTGGTGCTTCATGGTCACTGCTCGGTAACGGTATGCCCCAGGCAATTCCCTGCCATGACTTAACCATACACAAACCCACAGGCAAGCTTGTTGTTTGGACACACGGGAGAAGCGCTTATTATACGATGACACTGGTGGGAGTAACACAGCAAAATAATGAAGTACCGGAAAAATATACTTTATACCAAAATTATCCCAATCCATTTAATCCTAAATCAAAAATTAAATATCAAATTGCAAAATCACAAATTCAAAATCGAAAAGTTCTGCTGGTTATATACAATTCTTTAGGACAGGAAATTCAAACTTTGGTAAATGATGTGCAGAGTGCAGGTACTTACGAGGTTGAATGGGATGGCACAAATTATCCAAGCGGAATTTATTTCTATCGCTTAACAGCTGGTGATTTTAACGATACAAAACGAATGATTTTGATAAAATGACCTGTTTAAACGGATTGATTAAATATTTTATATGTCTTGTATTACTTTATTTTATTTCCTGTTCAGGTGTCCGGATTAATCAAACCATTAAAATCAGCAGCGGTGACTGGATAATGTGTGGCGGTAACACCGAACAGCACAACGTTGCAAAATCAATCCTTTCACCTCCTTTAAAGCTGTTATGGAGCTACGATCCTGAAGCAGGCATTGGCATCAGTGCTATTGCGGTTTCAGACGAAATGCTTTTTTTTACAGACCTGCAGGGGGAAATGTTTACACTTAATGCAATAACAGGAAATAAAATCGGGTTGTTGACTTTCCTTGGCAAAGATGCCGGCACTACTCCGCTTCTTAACGGGCAGGATGTTATTTTATCTTATGCAGGAGAGAAGAAACATTCACTAACTTCATATAATTTAAATACCGGTAATTATAACTGGCAGATTAACCTGGATTACCTGCAAACTTCTCCAATACTTCTTGACAGCAGCATATACATTGGCAGCTTAAACGGAATCTTTTACAGTGTGAATTTTCGTGATGGCAGGATAAACTGGAGTTATAACACTAAATCCCAAATACATTCAACCTGTGCAATTTCGGAAGATAAAATAGTTTTTGGAAATGATACCGGCTTAATAATATGCCTTAATTTAAACGGTTCTAAACGATGGGAATTCAAAACAGGTGCTTCTGTAATGGCTGCACCTATGATTTACGAGAGGAAAGTATTTATCGGTTCGTTCGATTCCGCTTATTACTGTTTAAACCTCGATAGCGGTACTGTTGTATGGAAAAGAAATACGGGGACAAAACTTTCTGCAGGTTCAAGCCTTTTCAATAATCAATCGGTTATTTTTGGCGGAATTAACGGAAGTTTGTATTCATTAAAAACAGAAGACGGGAGCGTAAACTGGATATATCCCACTAAAGGAGTTATAACATCAACACCGCTTTCATCAGGTAATTATGTTTATTTTTCTAACCATGATTACATGACTTATTGTATAGACGGCAATACAGGCGAGCTAAAATGGAGCTATGAGCTTGAAGGCAGGGGAAAGACTTCGCCGGTAATATGGAAAAATTATTTATTTATTGCATCCGATTATTTAGTATATTGCTTTACTACTGAAAAATGAATAATACCTGTCATTTCCGCGAAAGCCTGACTGATACAGGCAGGCGGGAATCCATTTAATTTGCTGACTTGTACGATTTTAGTTCTAAATATAAAGCGATTTGTTTACATTTGTTAATTAATTTTTATTAGACAAGGAGAGTAAAATAGAAGAATTGACAATAATTTGTAACTCCGTTAGGAGTGACATATTTATAGAAATGCAAAATGGACAAAATTTCAGCTCCGTTAGGAGCGGTATAATATTAGATTCCCGTTGTAATTTATCCCGACATAGTTGTCGGGACGGGAATGTTTTAAAAAAATTATTAATATTATTCTTTTTCGTTCTTCCATCATTATGCTATTCACAAAATTCCGATTCGCTTGAATTGCCCTATCATTTCATAAACTCAGTTCCTCAGAATGCTGAAGTTTATATTAACGGTTCATTAAGCGGACTTACACCTTACCGTATAGAATATAAACCGGGTGACTCGGTGCGGATACGAATAGATATCTTATTAAAAAATTACAATGATGTAAATTATACAATACAGCCGGGTGAAAAGCTGAACCGGACATTTTTACTTGTTCCCCAAAGCACAACGGTTAACCGTGATAAAATTGTTTTTGAAAATAAGTCACAGTATTTTAAGTCATCACGCAGGATTATTCCGATAATCCTTAGTTCTGTTATAGCGGGTGGAACAGCGGTTTTAAGCTATTGCCTAAAAAAACGGGCAAATGAATTTTATGATGATTACAGGTTAACAGGCAGTCAATCTATGCTTGATAAAGCAAAAC
>CAYWTS010000020.1:24487-29610 GCA_964461265.1 uncultured Ignavibacteriales bacterium | reverse complement strand
GCCTGAAGGTGAAATTCATCCCTTGTTCCGCAGTCAACAAAAATCAGTTTTAATTTTTTAAGGTTTGCTTTGTATTTTTCAACAAGTCTCACAGGGTCAAAGCTAAGCCACTTTTTCCATATTACTGGAATTAATTCTGCTGTGTAAATATCGAACGGTAAGTCGAAATTACATTCCCTGCGTTTGGGATTAGGCGAGTAGCACGCACTCATACCAATTGTGTTCAGAATATTGAAAAATTCCCTCGGTTTAGGCTGATTGAAATTAAGCTGTGTTTTTATGAAATTTTTTATCCCGTTATAACCCTTACCGTACTTTTGAATTTGAATTATAAAATCAGGGAAATCTTTCTGGTAACAGTACTCAAAAGCAGTATCACCCGAATGTGTTACCATAAGTCCGAATATTTCCGGATGCCTCATAGCGAGCCGCATTGCACCGTAACCGCCTGATGATTTGCCAATAATACACCGTGCGTTTGGTTTTTTTATTGTCCTGAAGTTCTGATCTATAAAAGGAACAATCTCTTTAATCATATAATCCTCATACCTGCCTGTAGCTGAAGAATTAACATACTGCGAGCCGCCATATTTAGTGAAACAATCAGGCATTACCACAAGCATTTCCTTTATCTGTTTTGTTTTAATTAGCCTGTCAAGACGCTGTTGTATATTTTCCGAAAAAGCTGAAACGTTCATATTCATCTGCCCGAAACCTGTAAAACCTGCAATCAGGTAAACTACAGGAAAATTTTTATTTGTTTTTTTGTATGATGGAGGCAGGTAAACCAGCACTTTACGCTTAAAAGGGTCTTTTAAAGCATTGCCCTTAAGCACATTGCTGGTATGTTTTAATGTTATTACTTTGCTTGGCATGTTATTAAGTTTTGAGATTGAAATTTTGTATTTAAAGTTTTAGGTTCCATTTTTTCACTTCTTTATATCCTTTATGGTTAGTCAGGTCGTAGTGCAGAGGAGTTATCGATATATAACCATCTTTTACTGCAACTATATCATAAGTTGTATCTTTATCGGTTATGTTCATTTTGCCTGTAAGCCAGTAGTAGTCACGCCCGTTAGGGTCGGCACGTACTTCGAATTGATCTTGCCAGTCTGATTTTCCCTGCTTGGTGATTTTTATTCCTTTTATCTTTTTTTCGGGTATTGGCGGAATATTAATGTTAAGCAGAGTTTTGCAGTGAAGCCTGATTTTTTTATTCGTAAGAATATCTTTAATAATTTTAGCAGATACGCGGGCAGGGTAATCGAAACTGATTTTATCGTATGTGGCAAGTGAAATAGCTATAGAGGGTATGTTCAGTGTGGTTCCTTCGGTTGCGGCAGATACGGTGCCTGAGTAAATGACATTAATAGCAGTATTGGCTCCGTGGTTAATACCCGATACTATCAAATCGATTTTTACGTCTTTGAAGAGGAATAAAACACCAAGTTTAACAGCATCGGCTGGTGTTCCTTCAACCGCCCAGCCGAAAAACTTACCTTCTCTGTAAAACTCGAATGCTCTTAAGGGATAGAAAATTGTGATGGAGTGTCCTACAGCACTTTGCTGGCGGTGCGGTGCCGATACATATACGTTAGCGAATTTTTTCAGCTCCGTTGCAAGTTTAACCAAGCCCGGAGCATCTATTCCGTCATCATTCGAAATTAATATGTTTGGTTTGTTATTTTTCATTAGTGATTTTAAAATATACTATGTTTTTATGTAATCAGCCTTATTAATAATCTTATACTAATTTAAATTGATTAACAAACAAGCATGCTCGTGGTTTACAGGACTTTTTTCAATCTGCTTCATTATTCGAATTTAGTTTGTACCAGATCTCATCCAACAGCTTATTAAGGTTTTTACCGCTGATTGATGATATCGGTATGACAGGTATCTTTTGTTTTTCTTTAGGTAACTTTATCTTTTTAAGAATTTTCAATTCTTTATCGGTAATTGCATCAATTTTTGTAAAACAAACTATTCTTGGTTTATCAAGAAGTTTTATATCGAAACTGCTAAGTTCATCAAGCAGGATTTTGTAATCTTCGGTTCCATCTTTTTTTTCTAACAGGGTAGTCGAATCCAGCAGAAATACAAGTACTTTAGTCCTTTCGATATGCTTAAGAAACCGTATCCCAAGTCCTTTACCAAGATGTGCTCCTTCAATGAGTCCCGGTATATCAGCAACGACAAAGCTTTTATAATCGGCATATTTAACTATACCAAGATTTGGCGTGAGTGTTGTAAAAGGATAATCTGCAATTTTAGGTTTAGCGGCGGATATTTTTGAAATAAGTGTTGACTTACCCGAATTCGGCAATCCCACCAGCCCAACATCTGCAAGCAGCTTAAGCTCGATTTCAATTTCTTTTTCTTCACCTTTAGAACCTTTTTCAGCGTAACGCGGAGCCTGCAGGGTTGATGTTGCAAACCGTGCATTTCCTTTGCCTCCTTTACCGCCTGTTGCAGCAATATATGTTTGTTTATTTTCAACAAGATCAGCAAGCACTGAACCGCTGAGGGGATCCCTAATAAGACTGCCGCATGGTACTTTAATAAAAATGTCTTTCCCGTTTTTGCCTGTTTTATCGCCGCCGAGTCCATGCCTGCCGTTTTGTGCGCGGTATATTTTTTTGTATTTAAAATCTACAAGTGTAGCCAGTGAGCTGTCAGCCTCGAAAATAACCGAGCCCCCTTTGCCGCCATCGCCTCCGTTGGGTCCGCCTTTAGGAACATATTTTTCCCTCCGGAAGCTGACGCAGCCATTGCCTCCGTCACCGCTTTTTATTTTTATTTTTGCGTAATCTATGAACATGTAAAACCGATAAAATTATTATTTGAGGAGGGTAAGAATATTCACTTCGAAAGAATATATAATTTTCTCTATTGGCTGTTATGCCCTTCAAAACCGTTGAAACGGTTAGTAGTCAGAATTTTTAGTTTATTCCCACTGCAAAAGTTGTGGGTTAATGTTTGTTATCACTATTATTATCAAACAAAACTATCAACTTGAGTAATTTATTACAATTTAATACTCTGTTGGTTAGAATTAAACTTATCTTCATCAAAATAGCTCTCAATTATATCAACAAAACGCACAGCTTCTTCGGAGCAGAAATCCACATGGTTATTTTCAAAATGCTTTTCTATTACTTCTGAAGCCTCTTGCCAGGATACACAATCGAAAAGCTTCATTACCGTTTCTTTAAAAAAATTTTCGTCTTTTTTGAATATTTTCTTTACTATTCTCTTGCGGTATGTAACTTCACAAAACAACTCGTTAAATTTTTTATCTTTAAGCTCTTCAGGCGAAAGCGGAATCTCTTCCTTATGAGGTTGGAGAACAGATGCAAATAAGAGGTCATCAGAATAAAACTCGCCGGAAAGTAAACTTTTACCCTGTGTCAAATCGCTTTTAAGCAGGTCGTCACCTTCTATCACTTTTATTTCATTTATGCTCAGTTCGCTGTGTTTTATTTCAGCCGGCTTGTTCGGAATTTCACCTGTTAAATTGTCAGGTTCGCTTTCAGAAAGCATTATAGGCAGCTCTTCATTTCCTGCCTTAACTTCTTCGGAAGTGGTTTTGGCTTTGCTAACAATATTTTTAACAAACTCAGCTTCCGGGTCTTTTCGGTTTCTCTTCTGCTTCCTGTTTACCGGGTCCATAAGTTCAATTGCTTCCTGTATGAATATGTCACTGGCAAAAAATTCATCAATCGCATTTTTAATATCGTTAAATCCCTTGTCCATAAAAAACACGGAAAGTATTTTTTTGGGAAGCTTAATGTTGATTGGATTGTTTTCGGTGAGTTCAAGAAAGAAATGAAACAGCAGCTTAATCAGGTTTTCACGCTGGGTAAGTGAAGCACCTGGACTGCTGATTTCTTCATAAATTTTCCTGTTGACTTCATTTATTAGTGCTTCTATCTGGTTGGAAGAAACTACCGGCAGCTGGTTCAGTATTGCGAAATCGTGAATATGGTTTATATAATAATTATAAAACCGGAAGTACTGCAGTTTTTTCAAAACAAAGTCTGCAGGTCTGGTTTCAATATTTCCAAACAGAAATTTCAGCAGTGTGCTTTTTGGTTTAATTACATAGTTGATATAGAGAGTAAGCCCGCGTTTGAGTAAATCTTCGGTTTCCGCACGTTCTAAAATATCCTTCTTGTAATCCAGGGTACACTCGAAAAAATTTGTAAGGTATGGCGGCAGTTCTGAACGTTTAACTAAACGAAGAGAGGTCTTATCTTGGTGGAATTCTATCTGGCTGATGTATTCATTAAATTTTTTTTCTGCGAATTCTGCGAACATACTTTATGTTGTGTAATAAGAAATTATTAAATAAACTCCCGGAATCAGGCAATTACTATTCTTAACTCTTGTAGGGAATGCATCCGATAAAAAATGGTTAATGTTATTAAGATTTTTCCATTTTGAAAAATAAGTTATTCGGGATAACTCTTAAAGATGCATTCCCTACATTCAAATTAAATATAATATAGGGGTAATATTACAAAAAATAAATTTTTCTATAACTCTCTTTGAGCTAATCGTTTCTTAAGCAGTGAAAGATGCCATGTTATGTTGATTTCCTTAGGGCATGCTTCTATGCAGTTGAATATGGTATGGCAGCGCCAGATACCGTCGGGTGTATCAATTATATCAAGTCTTTCATCGGCTGCTTCATCACGCGTATCGAAAATAAATCTGTAAGCTTTAAGCAGTGCAGCAGGACCCAGGTAATTCTCGTTAGTCCATGTGGAAGGACAGCTTGTTGTGCAGCATCCGCACATAATACATTTTGCAGATTCGAAAAGCGATTCTGCATCTTCATTCGATTGCAGGCGTTCCTTGTCTCCCTGGACAGGTGTGTTATTTATAAGATAAGGTTTTACCGTTTCCTGCTTGGCATAGAAATCACCCATGTCAACAATTAGGTCTTTAATAATTGGAAGAGCTGGAAGAGGCTCGATAGTAATTGTTTTTTTCCAGTTCAAATCCTGCAGAAGTTTTGAACATGCAAGCATATTCCTGCCGTTAACCCTTATTCCATCTGAACCGCATATGCCATGTGCACAGGAACGTCTGAAAGTAAGCGTCCCGTCCTGTTCCCA
>CAYWTS010000020.1:15052-24387 GCA_964461265.1 uncultured Ignavibacteriales bacterium | reverse complement strand
CGGTTCGGGAAATCTTCACGGCTGTGTGCACCGCGTGATTCGGTTCTGAGCAGTGCACCATGCACAATTGTATCGGCAACTTCCATCATGTTATACAGCTCGATTGCTTCCAGCATTTCGGTGTTAAACACGGTTCCTTTATCCTGCACTGATATATTTTTAAATCTCTGTTTATATTGCTTAATGAGCTCCTTCATTTCGGTTAGTCCCTTTTCATTCCTGAAAATACCGCATTTTTCCATCATATTCTCCTGCAATTCACGCCTGATAACAGGAACTTTTTCACTGCCTGAATTATTCAGAATCCAGCTGACCTGTTCTTTTGTGGCGTTGCCTGTATCACTTTTCAAATCGGAGAATTCAGCAGTTTTCAAAAACTCAGCCATTTTTTTGCCGCCGCGTCTTCCAAAAACAACCAGGTCGAGCAGAGAATTTGTCCCGAGCCTGTTTGCACCATGAACCGATACGCATGCACACTCGCCTGCAGAGTAAAAGCCTTTTACAACTTTCCCTTTTACGTCACTTATTACCTCGCCATCTGCATTGGTAGGAATTCCGCCCATTGCATAATGTGCTGTTGGCTGAATTGGAACTGGTTCTTTAGTCGGCTCCACTCCAAGGTATGTTCGTGCAAAACCTGTAATTTCGGGAAGTTTTTCGTCTATTATTTTCTTACCAAGATGTGTTAGGTCTAAATTCATATAATATGTTCCGTCACTGCCTTGTATACCCCTGCCTTCTCTTATTTCAGTGATTATTGCACGTGAAATCATATCGCGCGGAGCAAGGTCTTTGACTGTCGGGGCATATCTTTCCATAAAACGCTCGCCGTCTTTATTCCTTAATATACCGCCTTCGCCTCTGGCAGCTTCCGATACAAGTATTCCGAGCTTCCACAAGCCGGTTGGGTGGAACTGGAAAAATTCCATGTCCTCAAGAGGCAGGCCGGCATTATAAACCAGAGTACATCCGTCTCCCGTTCCAACGTGTGCATTAGAGGTAATCCTGAATACACGTCCGAAACCACCGGTGGCAAACATAACTGCCTTAGCATGGAAAATGTGAATTTCGGAAGTGGCTGTATCAAGAGCTACTATCCCTTTACAAATTCCGTTTTCAATAATCAGTTCGGTTACAAAATATTCTGAAAAAAACCTGACCTGGTTTTTAATACATGTTTCATACAGAGTATGCAGCATCACGTGCCCTGTTCTATCGGCTGAGTAGCATGCACGCTTAACGGGTACGCGTTTAGAATTCGGGTCATTCGGGTCTTCAGGGCGTGTATGCCCGCCGAATTGTCTTTGACCTATTTTACCGTCCGGTGTTCTTGAAAACGGCATGCCCATGTGTTCAAGCTCTATTATTGCCCGGGGTGCGTCCTGGCACATTATATCTATTGCATCCTGGTCGCCAAGGTAATCGGAGCCTTTTACCGTATCAAATGCGTGGTATTCCCATGTGTCATGCTCTTCGTTAGCAAGTGCTGCGCAAACACCGCCCTGTGCAGTTCCTGTGTGCGAGCGTGTAGGGAATACTTTCGATATTACCGCACAGGAGTACTCACGCGGTATTTCTACCGCAGCTCTTAAACCGGCACCTCCGGCTCCAACTATTACCACATCGAATTTATGTATCATTTTAAATTAGTTTAATTTCTGTATAGCTTTGTATAGTTTTAATTTTTTTTGGTTGTCTTCTTCTGTATATGTATAAATGTTTTTTAACTCAAGATATTCAAGCAAAGCGGTCATCTTTCTGCCTTCTTTAACGGCTATCATGCCGAGGTAATAGTGCAGATCAACATTGTATGAGCCATAACTGTACATTCCAAGCTCAATTTCATTTGCTTTTTCAAGATACTTCCTCGCCTTTGTGAAATCTTCCAGCTTCTCGTAATAAATTATGCCAAGCTGAATGTATGCCTGTGAATAATTCGGGTCTATTTTTAAAATCCTGTTGTACTCTTTTATAGCTTTTTTATACTTTCCCATCTTCTGATGTATGTTTGCTATAGAATAAAAAATTGTGATATCGGTACTATCGACCTTCAGCATTTTATAATAAAACTGCAAAGCTTTTTGATATTCTTTCGAAATTTCGTAAGCATTTGCTAAGCTGGAAGACAGGAGGTTTAATAAGCTATCAGACTGGAATTTTTCTTTTATGTGCAGGTACAAGTTCTCAGCTTTTTGATAATTCTCGGTAAACACATACATATCTAAAAGGTCCTGGTAAGTATAAAAAGTATCTGGCTGCATCTCGATGCATTTATTGAAATATATCTCTGCTTTATTGAAGTTTGCACGGACAAGCGAATCCTGCTGAAGGTAAAAGCTATCGACTACTTTCATTGTATCCTTTTGCTTAACGTAAAACCAGTTGTAGCTCACCTGGTCTTTGAAACTTCTTGCAAGTCTTAAGTTTGAGAAAAACAGGCTTTCGGCTCGTTTCTTAACGGCATCTTCATCGGTTTCGATATTTGCAAGATTTATGGAATTTTTTAATTCAATAAAAATATTGATAGCCACAGCAAAATTAAGGTTGCCATAACCTGTATAAGTGTATGTTGTGATTCCGATTACTTCACCCTTTTTATTGAAGAGAGCCCCGCCGCTGTTACCGGGTGAAATTGCTGCTGTGATTTGTATAACTTTTTTAAAATGCTTTTCTACTGGTAAGTAAGTAACAGGGTCATAGAAACTTACGACTTCATTTTCCCTGATACCTGCAATAATTCCCTGTGATATTGTATATTCGTATCCCAGCGGACTTCCGATGGCAAATACATCCTGCCCGACTTTTACTGCATCCGAATTTCCGAATTTTATAACCTGAAATACCCTGCCGGTAGTATCGATTATTTTTAATAGAGCTATATCATTTTTCTCATCGGAGTAAAGAAGCTCTGCGTTATAAAATGATCCGTCTGAGGTTTTCACCAAAAGACTGTCAATTCCGTCTACAACGTGAAAGTTTGTGCCTATTATACCGGTAGAATCGAATATAAAACCGCTGCCGTTAAGTAAGGTAGTATCTTTATAGGTAAACGAGTAATACGAATAGTAATTGCTTTCATGATAGAAGATAGAAACCAGAGCAGGTTTGTTCATTTCAATGATTTGCTCGGCATTTAAATCATCACTGCTTTTGGCTTCTAAAACAGGTGCAGGTGCGATTTCTTTTTCCTGTGTGAATGATGAAACTATGCATATATGAATTAGAAAAAATAATACTGCAGCCTTCTGCATACTCCGCATAATATTCAATGTGTTATTTTCCTTTCCACTGGGGCTTGCGTTTTTCGATGAATGCATTCATACCTTCCTTCATATCTTCGGAGGCAAAAAGCGTGTAGAAAGCTTTTCTTTCATATTCTATACCTACTTCAATAGTTGTGTCAAACGATTTTAATATTGTTTCTTTGGCAACCTGAAGTGCAATCAGCGGCATTGAGGCAATTTCTTTTGCTATTGCCTGTGCTTCTTCAAGGTAAACGTTATCGTCGACAACCCTGCTCACAAGCCCGGCACAGAACATTTCTTTTGCAGTGTACATTCTTCCGGTTAGTATCATTTCCATAGCCCTTGCTTTTCCAATTGCCCTTGTCAGCCGCTGCGTTCCGCCTGCACCGGGTATGATGCCAAGCTTGATTTCGGGCTGTCCGAACTTTGTGCATTCTGCTGCAATAATCATATCGCAAAGCATTGCCAGTTCACAGCCTCCGCCAAGTACAAATCCTGATGTTGCGGCAATAATAGGTTTTTTAATTTTGCGGATTTTATCCCATGTCGTGAACTGGTCGCGGACATACATTTCTATAACACCCTGTGATACGAATTCTTTTATATCGGCACCAGCTGCAAATGCTTTTTCGTTACCGGTGATTATTATACATCCGACTTCATTATCTTTCTCGAATTTCTGCAAAGCATCAAGTAGTTCGCCCATTAACTCGATGTTAAGAGCGTTTAAAGCATCGGGACGGTTAAGCTGAACCTGTCCAACCATTAAGCCTTTGGGATTAGGGAGTTTAGTTATAATTATGTTTTTGTAGCTCTTAGAGGGGGTAGTTTCTTCTCTCATTTAAAATGTGTTGATTTTAGTAATTAATATGCAAATTTATGATTTATGCTCTGAAGTTACAAGGAGAAATGAGGGAATAGTATTAGAATCAGACAGGAAGTGATTTTTAATAAAATGTTTTACTTTTTTTTATTACCTAAAAAGTTATTCAAATTATTAAATTTACCTTGACATACGGGATTAAATATATTATAATTATTCACCCATTCTTTATAAATGAATAAGACACTCAAAATCTTATTTCTTTTCTTAATAACCGCAAATTTAACATTTGCCCAGACTGGTTGGTTTCAGCAAAACTCTGGAGGTACAGCTTATTACGAATCAGTTTTTTTTGTTAATGAATTAACCGGCTGGGCAGCAGGAGGTGATATTGTTTCCAAGACAACTAATGGCGGTAATAACTGGTTATCAACCCAATTAAGCGGTTTAGGCTTATACTCCATTTTTTTTATTAATTCATTAACAGGATGGGCAGTTTCAAACCAACTGGTTATAAAGACAACAAACGGAGGAAATAACTGGACAAATCAAACAGTCCCGCCTAATACTCGTTTTTTATATTCTGTTTATTTCGTTGATGAAATGACTGGCTGGGCAGCAGGTGATATTCTTCCAGGTTTAAATCAATTAGCAGACTCCTTTGATGTAATAATTAAAACAACGAATGGAGGAAATAATTGGTTTTCAGTATATTCAAATTCGATAGGACCTAACTTTTATTCAATATTTTTTATAGACGCGTTAACCGGATGGGTTTGCGGGTCCTGGAAAGTTGGTAAAACTATTAACGGTGGTATAAACTGGTTTTTTACCCCAATTAATATTTATGCAACGTTACGTTCAATTCATTTTATAAACGCTTTAACAGGCTGGACACCAAGTTGGGGCAGTGATACAGTATATAAAAGCACCGATGGGGGCATTTCTTGGATTCCTATACCAATAGGTTTTTCAGGCGGCTGGCGTTCAATTCGCTTTACTGATTCTCAGAGCGGATGGATTGTTGGTGATGGAGGTGTTATAATTAAGTCAACAAATGGAGGAATGAATTGGGGAGTTCAAACAAGTGGTGTAAATGTAAAATTAAAATCGGTCTTTTTTGTAAATGAAAATACCGGTTGGATTGTAGGTCATAATGGTATAATACTTAAGACGACCGATGGTGGTGGCTCAATTGTTGGTATTATCCCAAACAATGAAGTTCCAAAAAAATTTACACTATCACAAAATTATCCAAACCCGTTTAACCCTAAAACAATCATCGAGTTTCAATTTCCAGGCAAATCCTCTGACATAAACGGCTCGAGGTTTGTAATTTTGAAAGTATATGAAATAACCGGTAAAGAAGTTGCAACTCTGGTTAACCAAAAACTCAATCCCGGTGTTTACAATGTAGAATTTGACGGGTCTGGTTTTTCTAGCGGAGTTTATTTTTATAAGCTTGAATCGGAAGGATTTTCAAATACTAAAAAAATGATTCTGATTAGATAAAGTTAGTTTCTAATAAAAGTAAAGATTATTGAGTTTCTTGTTTACATATTTTTACTAAAAATAAAGTAAAAAACTATGAAACCAAGAAAATTCTTTTCTATATTTTTATTTTTTTCAATTATATTTATTACATTCTTCGCCACGTACAACTCTAATTTCAACCCTGTTATCAATCCTTCGTGTACTAATATAGATACATCTTTTTCTTTATCACCCTACACAAGCGGATACTGCTCTTTTAATGGTTATAATTCTTTTTTAAGGGGGCAGGATGTTAAGATATTGAATATAAACTACGGAACCACAGATAGTTTTACTCTTGAAATTACAATAGGAATTGGCTTACCGAGACAACGAATGCATATAATGGGAAAATATGGTTCTACAGATTCAGGATGAGCTCTTGCTTATAAGATTGAAAATGATAATGCAATTGAATTAAGAATGCCAAGTGGTAATGACCCTGAACGCTGGAAAGTTGTTTATTATTTATCTACAGCAGATTCAAGCTTTCATACATATAAAATAACATGGCATAAATCGGATTCTGTACTTAGAATGTATAATAATGATACATTGACATATACATATACGGGCTATTACTGGAATGTTAAAAATGAATCTTATGATCCCAAAGCATTTACAATCGGAAACATTTCAGCACCGGCACGTTATTGCGGCGAACCGGGAAATGTACCGACAGAATTTTATACTAAAGGAAATATAGGAAGAGTGAAAATTATAATAAACGATACATTAATGGTATGGAACTTTAAAGAAGGCGTAGGGCAAAATATTTATGATTCTGTAACCTACAGCAAATGTGACAGAAAATATCCTGATGCAACCAATTATTGTCCCGGAAATGTTAGCTATCATTTACAGAACGGTATAGGACCAGGAATAGATACATGTGATGCAGTTTGGTTTACAAAACAAAGTAATCCATACACATCCAAATACAGCTCAATCGGTAACGGTTTTGCCTATAAAACACTTAGCCAGAATTTCTTATGTGAATCTTATGGCGGTGAGCCAAGCATTTGGCAGGGCAGTTTAGTAATTGCAGGCTATTTCGATAGAGCTAACGGAACATATGCAAACCCTAATAATTGGGATACTGTATATAATATTGCGCGATGGGACTCAACCAAATGGGTAAGGATTGGCTGCGGGTTTAATACTTTAGTTTACGAGGCACAAACCTATGGTGATACACTTGTTGCATGTGGTCAGTTTACAACAGGCAGATGCGGAGAAGGGACTTATAACTATATAGCTCAATTTAAACCGGGTGCTTCTGCATGGGAACCAATGGGCAGCGGATTTAGCGGCGGTAATGAGCCATTTGTTATGGCAGTAGTGCAATATGGAAATAAAATGATAGCAGGAGGCAAGTTCACTGCATCAGGAAATCTTACAGTTAACAAGATTGCACAATGGGACGGAGTTAATTGGGATAGCTTAAGGTCTGGAATAACAGGTGGAAATGTATACTGTATAATACCTTATAATATAAATCCCTGGTCTGCACAAACTGTTTTAGTAGTTGGGGGAGAGTTCACCAATGCAGGCGGTATTCAAACCCATAGTCTTGCAACATGGGATGGAAGCAGTTGGGATACTGCAGTAAGTTCTTTGAAATACGGATATATTCTAAGGTTATTTGTAGATTCACAAAACCGGTTATGGGCTGGCGGTAATTTTGACACTATAGGCGGAATAAGTGCAAACAATGTTGCATATTACGACGGAAGCTGGCACGCACTTGGCACAGGAACTAGCGGGTATACTGAAGATGTAACTGGATTTGGGGAGCTTGCATCCAGTGACCCCCCAAAAATTGTTATAACAGGTCATTTTCTGTATCTAAATGGAGTAATGACAAGAAATATCGCTATGTGGGATGGCACTGAAGTATGCCCAATGGGTTATGGTTTAGACATGAGACCAGAAGGAATTAGATTATTCGATAATAAGTTTGTGGTTACAGGAGATTTCATGACAGGGGATGGTATTATTTTAAATAATGTTTGCTTTTATACTCCATAGTCGTCTATTTATTTAATATCATATATTTTGCAATGTATAAAGACTCGATTGAATTAATCCACAATCAACGCTTTTTCTTTCCTGCTCAGATTTCTCCATAATATAGCACCAAGAATTATTGCTGCACCTATTATAGCATAAACGGAGGGCTGCTCGCCAATTCCCAGGAAAACCCATATCGGATTGAAAATCGCCTCAAGTGTTGCAATTATCATCGATTCGGTTGCTGAAACATATTTTATTCCTTCATTAAATATCATGTAGCTAATACCAATCTGGAAAATTCCCATGTACAGCAGAATAATGATTTCGGTAAGCGATAAAGATAAATCGGGAAAAATAATAATAAAACCGACCAACGCAACTATTGCATTACCAAGTATAATAGAGTATAGAGTATTTTCACCCTGTTGTTTAATTTTTTTCCATTTCAGAAATAAAGAAAAGAAAGCAAAACAGATGCCTGAAATAATTGCAAAAATATTTCCGTAAATATTACCTATCTCAAGCCTGCCGAAGAAGAACAGAACCATTCCAAAGATTGTTATTATGATTGCAGTTATATTTTTTGTTTCGAACTTTGTTTTTAAAAACAGAGGTTCTAAAAAAAGCAGGTAAATGGGAGCAGTGAATTGCAGGAATATTGCATTGGCTGCTGTTGTCATTTTTGTACCAAGGACGAAGAATATCAATATGCCTGCATAAAATACTGCCGAGATATTGGAGATAAAATCCTTTTCAATCTTTGGTTTTCTTTTCAGCAGAAGCGATGCAACTATAACCGTTAATGCCGCAATACCGGAGCGGTAAAACGATATATGAAATGCACTTACCTGCAGGACTTTAATGAAAATACCGCTTGAGCTCCACAGCAGTGCCGTGAATGATATGTAAACAAGTCCCTTATAGTGCAGTGGAATATGTGAGGTGAGTCTTTTTATCAAATCTTTTCTCCTGCCACATCAACCACAAGCGGTGAGAAAAATAAAGCATCGGGATTTGATTTGTGTGCTTCCCAATCAACAATAACTTCTTCCGCTTCTTTGTGTGAAAATATTCCGGCATCAGCAATCAGCTTTACATGTGATTTGAAAAATCGGTATGCCCAGTTAAACGGTTTGCTCTCAGGTCCGCCTGAAAGGCAATTGGGAGTAAAATCTGTAACTTTGTATCCAAGCTTACGCAAAATTGCGGGGAGTTTTGCTGCTATATATGCATCACCGCCAACAGTAGCATAATACCTGGGGATCCATTTAAGCATATTATCGAATATTCCGCCGCGGGGATAGAGTGAAAGTCCTTCGTAGTAATAATCCTGTATAGCAATCACACCTCCTTGTTTAAGGCTGGATGTAAGTTTTGCTATGAATCGTTCGGGTTCTGATACAAACGCTATCACCCATCTAATAATAATAAGGTCAAAGTAATTCTCCTTTAATTTTGCATCTTCTACCGGTGAATTAATTATTTTTATATTTCTGATATTCCGCTGTTCACAGCACCTTTCGAAATAATTGGTATATAGTTTTGATTGTTCAACAGCAGTTATTTCATCACTTGATGAGGCAAGGTCTAAGGAAACAAATCCCGGACCCGAACCTGCATCGAGAATTTTTAATCCCGGGCGGTAACCGATACGTACGAGAAAATCTAAAGTAACATCTTTCCATACCGTGTGCTGGAACTCAAGCCGTTTTATTTCA
>CAYWTS010000020.1:0-14952 GCA_964461265.1 uncultured Ignavibacteriales bacterium | reverse complement strand
ATCTAAAGTAACATCTTTCCATACCGTGTGCTGGAACTCAAGCCGTTTTATTTCAGCTTCGTTCGTTCCGAGTAAATATTCTTTTTCAGACATAACCAGCACGAAAATAGGGAAGAATGGGGGGAAAGGAAATTCATATAAAATTATAAATTATGAAGCAGTGAGTTATGAATTTGAAAAATATTATAGTAATATGTTCACATGACTTACATTCCGATAGTGATAATACTTTGACAGGGGGAAATTTCTTTTTAAATCAGATTTCCCAAAATTAAAGCAAAACTTTTTATTTTAGTATAATTTGACATTGTAATAATAATATATTAAGTTGCGGGCTTTAACTAAAGGAAGGATTCACAAATGAATACAAAATTCATTTCAGGTTTATCATTTTTACTGCTTTCAGCCCTGATGATTTTGCTTGTTACAGGATTTACTCCTGAAAAGGATGTAACAACTCGGGCAGCATCAATAAGCAAATCAAAACCGCTTGCAAGCTTAATCAATAACATTAAATTATCCGGTAAACGGCTTACGGACGTTGAGATTCTTAAGATCAATCACGATCCGCTCAGCGAAAGCAGGTTACAGAAACATTTAGAAAAATTCGTAAACTTAAAACTGGATCTTAAGGCAAAAGATTTAATTATAAACAGGAAAGAAGACAATATCACATTTAAGATACCGGTATCAGATAACAGGTATATCGAGCTTGAATTAACAAAATTTAATATTTTATCAGATGAGTTTAAATGCGGCACACTAAGCGGAAACGGAACCGTGACATACATTAAATATGAACCGGGGCTATACTACCGCGGTATCATAAAAGGCGATAATGAATCGTTTGCCTCTATAAGTATTTTCGATGACTTTGTTATGGGTGTTATTTCGAACTCTGAAGGCAACTGGAACCTGGCTTCAGTTCAGGACGGGGATAAAATGTATACCGATAATTATGTTTTTTATAATGATAAAGACCTGATAAATAAAAGTGATTTTATTTGCAGTGTTGATGACGAAAATGCGGGATTCGATAAAAGATATAAATCACACAGAACAAGCCCCAATTACGGTGATAACCCTCCTCCGCAGCTTGTAAGAAAGTATTTTGAATGCGATTATAAAATGTACCAGGATTTCGGCAGCAGCGTTAATAATGTAAACGATTACGTTACGGCATTCTTTAATTCCTGTGCTGCAATGTACCAGCAGGATAGTATCAATACATCAATTCAGCAGATTTTTGTATGGACTACCCCGGATGTTTATATTCCTTTAACTGAGAATATAAATATATTAAAAACTTTCGGAGGGCGTCTGCAAAATAATATTAACGGTGACCTTGCCCACTGGATTTCAACCAGAACCGATATCTCAGGCGGCGTTGCATGGATAGGCGTTCTTTGCACACCTTTTGAACCGCAGGATTCTTCGGGACGGTATGCTGTAAGTGTAATAGACACAATGCTTCGACCTTTTCCGCAGTATTCATGGGTGGTGAGTGTGGTTGTTCACGAGATGGGGCATAACCTCGGTTCACCGCATACACATAATTGTTCATGGCCCGGCGGACCTATCGATACATGTTACCAGATTGAAGGCGGATGTTATAACGGTCCCCTTAAACCAAAAGTGGGTACAGTTATGAGTTATTGTCATTTAAACAGTTCGATAAACCTTGCTCTTGGTTTTGGTCCTTTACCCGGTGATACTATCAGGGCACGTGTGCGTAATGCACCCTGTTTACCCATTGGTATCAAACAGCTTGGAACCGAAACACCTGCAGGTTTTATGCTTGAGCAAAACTATCCGAATCCGTTTAACCCGGTTACAAGTATAAGATTTCAGATACCGGCTTTGCTGGGTGTGAAAATTACGGTTTACGATGTTATGGGCAGGGAGGCTGCAGTTTTAGTTAATGAACAATTAAAAGCGGGAACGTATCAGGTTGAATTCGACGGTACGAACCTCTCCAGCGGAATTTATTATTATAAGCTGAATGCCGAAGGCTTTAACCAGACAAAAACTATGGTACTTATAAAGTAAATTGTATATCTAAAAGGTAGTAAAGCTTAAACCACGTGTAATAGCATATAGTAATAAAAAACTTTATTCTTTTAATTCAAAGGAATCAGAAACAGTTAATAATCTTCAGAGGTTATTTATATTTAAGCAGGTTATCCCGCTCTTAAATCGGGCGAAGTAGTTACAAAATCCCTTACTTCGTTTTCAAGCCGTTTAAGACCCGGACGCAGGAAAAGATACGGTATTATTCCAAGCTGAAGCAGCCGCACCCATACCGAGGGATACTGCCCGAAATATTTTAATGCAGGAGCACCTGCTTTTGTTGTAAGCTGAACACCTACTCCGCATGCTCCGCTTTTCTTTATCCAGAAATCGAAGCCGATTACTTTAGCAGGATATACCTGGTATTTTTCACCAAAATGTTTTTGGAATAATTCCAAAACCCTCTCTTTGGTAATAGAAGGGTCATTTTTTATGTTAATGTAAGCCATTGGTATTTATTATTTTTTTATAAGTTTTTAATAAAAAGATATTGTATAATATAAAATTAGGTGATGTATGTATTACAATCTGTAACATTACTTGTTCACCGCGCTTTCTTAAATAAAAAAGGGCTGTCTTAAAAGTGTTTTTGTAACCGCAGACTTTATGACTGCATCTGCCTGTCCACAACTCATTCGAATCGTTGACTCGTGGAGTTGCAGGCATGACTGCGATGCATTTTTCTTGCATACTTGTCCAGCGATAGCTGGACGGTTACAGATTATAGACAAGAAAATTGCCTTTTAAGACAACCCTTCAGAGGTTTCTGATATAAAAATTCACATTCTGTTATTTAACCAGCATCATTTTCCGTGTTTCTGAATAGCTATCGGTTACTAACCTGTAGTAGTAAATGCCGCTGCTCAGTTTTTCTGCATCAAATTCCACTTCATAAGAACCCGGTGTAAGTGATTCGTTAACAAGTATGGTTATTTCCTGTCCAAGTGAGTTGTATACAATTAGTCTGCAATTTGATAAATCTGCAATTTGAAATTTGATGAATGTACTTGGATTAAACGGATTCGGGCAATTCTGGAAAAGCTTAAATTTATCGGGTATCGAGGTGCTAATCTGTTTTACTTTCACAGGTGTGTTCCATTTTGCAATTCGGTTGGCAGTATTACCATCTGCCAATGTAAAATCACCTGCTGCATGAAAAAACCAATTGTAAATACATAATGAAAGCACATAAGAATTCATTCCTGATCCCATAGGTGCCCACGAGTTTCCGTCCCATGCAGCAATCCTGTTTGCAGTTACACCTCCAGCAGTTGTAAAAGCACCTCCTGCCACCAGATAGTTAGCATGAAAAGATAACGAATAAACGGTGCTGTTCATACCTGTACCGAGCGGCCACCATGAACCGTTCCATTTAGCAATTCTGTAAGCGGGTGTGCTGCCTATTGCCGTAAAACTGCCTCCCGCATAAAGTTCATGGTCCATATATGCTAAAGCCCAAACATCTGAATTAAAGCCTACGCCCAGTGCAGACCAAGAAGTACCGTTCCATTTCGCTATCCTGTTAACTGGAATTCCTCCTGCTGTAAGAAATCCGCCGCCTACTACCAGATCATATCCAAAAATACACATTGTTCGTGCATAGTCGCTGAGTCCTGTACCTGGCTGCACCCATGTAGTTCCGTTCCAGTATGCAATGCGGTTAAGAGTTGTTGTACCTGAAGCTGTGAACCAGCCTGCTGCCCAAAGCCTGTTATTGTAAATTACAAGTGAGTTAACTTCCCCATTAAGACCATCCGATGACCCAAACTGAGTCCAGACAGTACCGTTCCATTGAGCTATATTTTTAGCGTTTATTCCCCCTATTTGGGTGAAATTACCAGCAACTATTAAAATATTGTTTAGAACAAGCATTGCCGATACCCGTCCATTGGCGCCAACACCTACGGGTTCCCATGATGAACCGTTCCATTTGGCAATCCGGTATGCTGTGATTCCGCCTGCAGTTGTGAAGTCACCTCCAATATACAGGTCATTATTATAAATACATTGTGTACGGATGGTACTGTTAGTTCCTGAACCTAATGCGGACCATTGAGAATAAACGGAATTTGTTAAATAAAATGGAATGATAAAGAGAAGAAAGACTGTGACAAAAAATAAATTATTCCTGTGAAGCCTGATTTGTGAATCAGTTAATTTCATAACACCCTCCTTAATAAAGGTTTTAAGATAGTGGTAAATTACATTTGAAAACTGATCAATTGCCTAAAGGCCCGGAAATAAGCGAAAAAATGCAATTATTATTAATGGTTTAAAATTATAGGAATAAAAAAGATTATGAAAGGTAAAAATAAGTCATAATTGTTTTTATGAGTTTTTTAATAAGAATTGCAGCTTTTACAATTATAACGCTGGGAGCCAATCTGCTGCTACACATGTCTAATAGTGTGCAGAAGCCAGGAACCTTCTCGTAGGTATTTATCTTCCTGCTTTAGAAGCATCAGCTTAGTTGTTTTTGTAAAATCATTCGCTTTCACATTATAAAAACAAATACCATCCCGCTATATAGGGAATTAGGTCTTCATACTTATCTGAGCTCTCCTCCTCAAAATGAGTCCTAAGAACAACTCGTTATTTCAGTAATGTCATTTTTTTGGTTTCGGAATATGCATTGCTGATTAACTTGTAACAATATATACCCGATGGATAAATAGTACCATCCCAGTTGTATTCATAAGTTCCCGGAGCCAGCGGCTCGTTAACAAGTGTTGCGACTTCACAGCCGAGGATGTCATAAATCTTCAAAGATACATTCTCCTTTCTCCCTTCATAAAGTGGAACAGAAAAACGAATCTTTGTATTCGGATTAAACGGATTTGGGTAATTCTGATAAAGTATAAATTCATCGGGAACTGACGTGTTTATCAGTTGAATTTCGGTTGCTGAACCCCATCTTGCGATCCTGTTAGCAGAAATACCGCCGGCTGTCGTAAAACTGCCGCCTGCATAAGGCAAGCCACCGTATACGGTTAATGAACGCACTGTGTTATTCATTCCGGAACCTAGAGCCGACCAAGTATTTCCATTCCATAATGCAATCCTGCTTGCACTGATACCGCCTGCCGAACTGAACTGACCACCGGCAATTAGCTGTCCATTATAAGCAGTAAGAGAGTAAACTGAACCATTTACACCAATACCGAGGTTTCCCCATGACCCCGTCCATTTGGCTATCCTGTTTACCCCGATACCTCCTACCGATGTGAAGTCACCGCCAATAATCAGCTCATTATTCACTATAGTGAATGCGCGAACTTCATCATTCACACCGAGCCCAAGTGCAGACCAAGAAGTGCCATTCCATTTTGCAACTCTGTTTACAGTGATTCCGCCAGCACTTGTAAATGCACCTCCGGCATATAATTCGCTGTTGTATACTTCAAGAGCATGAACATGTTCGTTTAAACCAAGACCCAGCTGCTGCCATGATGTGCCGTTCCATCTAGCAATGCGGTTTAGTTGCGTGCTTCCCGATGCAGTGAACCATCCGGCTGCATATAGCTGATTGTTATATACAGCAAGTGCCAGAACCTCATCATTGAATCCATTATTTGAACCGAATTGCAGCCAGTTTGATCCGTTCCATAAAGCGATACGTGTTGCACTTATGCCTCCTATCTGAGTGAAATCACCGGCAACAACAAGATTCCCATTAAATACAACTAAACATGATACGGTTCCATTAGTGCCAAGACCCAATGGCTGCCATGAAGAACCGTTCCAGCTTGCAACACGGTTTGCACCAATACCACCAGCACTTGTAAATGTTCCGCCTGCAATCAGCTGATTATTGTATACGGTAAGTGCGTAAACATTATCGTTTAATCCTAAACCTAATGAATACCATCCTTGTGATAATGCAGTGTTAACGAATAAGATGAAGATAAAAAAATAAAGAAGTGAAAGAAACCCTATTGTTGTTTTCTTTTGTGTTAGTAAAAGAGAAGTACTCATAATACCCCCTATTTAATATTTGAGAAATAGATTTTGTAACGAAAATAATTACCAATATCTGTTAGTAATCTAACGAAATAAGAGTATAAAGGCAATACTATTATTAGGGTAGTTTTAGAATTATGAAACAAAATTTTTTTCTCATTTAAAGATTACGAAATAAAAGTTAGATAATACCAATATCTTGATGTAAGCCTTACCTGACAGAGTAAACTATAAATTTCAGATATTAATAGCAACTATCAGGAATTATTGACATTTTTATAAAAATATTTTTTAAAAAGCCATCAATTTGCCAAAAATTATAGAGGAAGAAACAGTAAAACCTGATGTAATACAAATTCACACTAGCCCCGTTATTAGGATTATCTTACTAGTTTCGGGTTTGGTGTTTGTGGGCATAGGTATTGCAGGTATGTTCCTTCCATTGCTGCCAACGACAGTCTTTTTCATACTTGCAGCTTGGTGTTTTGCAAGAAGCTCGGAGAAATTTTACCGATGGCTTCATAATAACCGCCTATTTGGGAAATTCCTGACTAATTACCGAACAGGCAGGGGAATGACAATTGGTTCAAAAGTTTTCACATTAATTGTACTTTGGCTGGGCATTGGATATTCTACATTTGGTATTGCTCACGAGCTGTATGTTCAGATATTACTTATGCTAATTGCTGTTGGAGTAACAATTCACATTTTAATAATTAAAACTGTCAGATAAAATTATATTATAGTATTGCAGCGTAAAGGAAAACTGACACCGGATAACAGCAGGGAGGAAAGGGAATTTCTCAATGAACTTCGTCCCTCAACATTTGATGAGTTTGTAGGCCAGACGAAGATTAAAAACAATCTTAGGATTTCCATTAAAAGTTCGATAAAACGTGTGGATTCACTTGACCACGTTTTATTTACCGGTCCGCCGGGACTTGGAAAAACCACGCTTGCTTATATTATTGCCCGTGAAATTGGCTCAAAAATAATGACTACTTCCGGGCCTGTACTTGAAAAACCCGGTGACCTTGCAGGTCTCTTAACCAAAATTCAACCTCACGATATATTGTTTATAGATGAAATTCACCGTATACCCAAAATAGTTGAAGAATACCTGTATTCTGCAATGGAAGACTACAAGCTTGATATTATTATAGACCGCGGACCCGGAGCCAGGAGTGTAAGCCTGCAGCTCGATAAATTCACACTGATAGGCTCAACAACACGTGCGGGACTTTTATCATCACCGCTTCTCGACCGCTTTGGCTTAAGATGCAGGCTTAATTATTATAATACGGATGAGTTAAAAAGAATAGTCATACGTTCAGCCGGTATTATAAACATTAAAATTGAAGATAAAGGCGCCGAGGAAATTGCACAGCGTTCACGAGGAACACCCAGAATTTCGAATCGGCTTCTGAAGCTTACACGCGACCTTGCAGTTGCTAAAAGCTGTAAAATGATAACAAAAGAAACAGCCGAGGAATGCCTTAATAACTGGGAAATTGATAACAGGGGTCTTGATGACCTAGATAAGAAGATTTTAACCACTATTATAGATACTTATAACGGAGGTCCTGTAGGCTTGAATGCAATATCGGTATCGGTTGGTGAAGAACCCGGAACCATTGAAGAAGTTTACGAACCGTTTTTAATACAGGAAGGATTTATCAGGAGAACTCCGCGCGGCAGAGAAGCAACAGAACTTGCCTATAAACACCTGGGGCTAAGTAAGAAAAAAGGGAATCACACGAAGGATAAACAGCCGGAGCTGTTTTAAGTTATAATGAAAAAACTACCTAAAGATTTTTACACAAGAAGTTGTATAAAAGTAGCAAAAGAACTTTTAGGAAAGATACTTGTAAAAACCTGCTGCAACAAAGTATTATCTGGCATTATTGTTGAAACAGAAGCTTATCCAGGTAAGAATGACCCAGCTTCGCATTCATTCATAGGTAAAACTAAAAGGAATGAAGTAATGTTTAGTGAAGGAGGAAAAGGGTACGTTTATTTTACCTATGGCAATCATTTCTGCTTTAATGTGGTAACCGGTAAAGAGAATACAGGCAGTGCAGTCCTGGTAAGAAGTATTGAACCTCTGGAGGGAATCGGAATCTTTAAAAAAAACAGGAAGACGGATGATATAAACAATCTGACTAACGGTCCCGGGAAAGTTTGCCAGGCTTTTGGAATTGGGCGAAATGATAATGGCGTGAATTTAACAGGCGATTATATTTTCATTAAAGAGAATCCGGTAAAAAAGAAATTTCGGATTGCAAATTCTGCAAGAATTGGGATTACCAGGAATAGGGAAAAACTTTGGAGATTTTATATCGAGGGAAATCCATTTGTTTCAAATAAAAGAAAGAAACTTAATGATAGAAGTACAGGAACTGGGAAAAATATACAGAGATAACACTAAAGCACTTGATGGAGTTAGTTTCAATATCGGCAGGGGTGAGGTTTGCGGATACCTTGGAGCTAACGGTGCGGGAAAAACAACAACTATAAAGATACTATGCGGTATGCTGAACCCGACAAGCGGGCTTGTTAATGTAGGCGGGTATAATGTTCTTACACACCCGCACCGGGTTAAAAAGATGATTGGCTATGTCCCCGAATCGGGTGCCGTGATACAATCTTTAACACTGTACGATTTCCTTGAATTCGTGTGTAAAATTTACGAAGTTGATAAAACAGTATATGTTAAGCGGATTTATGATTTTGCAGAATTGTTTGATTTAAAAGCCGAGCTTAACTCTGCTTTAGCGTCATATTCCAAAGGGATGAGGCAAAAGGCTCTTATCATATCTTCATTAATTCACAATCCGGATGTAATTTTTTGGGATGAACCGTTAAGCGGGCTTGACTACAGGACAATTGTATTAATACAGGATATTATTAAAGAACTTTCATCATCGGGAAAAACTTTTTTTTACAGTTCACATATTCTTGATTTAGTTGAAAAAATTTGTACTCAGGTTATAATATTAGACCGGGGCAGGAAAGTTTTTGACAGTAAAATACAAGGTGAAAACCGTTCCTCGCTTGAAGAATTGTTTTCGGGATATATAGATAATTCAGCTAAAGAAAGTAAGTTCAGGGAAATTTCTAAAGGGATGACAAATAAGTGAAATTACTGCACTGAACCTCCGGTACAGATAATATTTGTTTTCCCTGTGTGAAAATGACTGGATAATTTTTATTTTAAAAATTATACAACTATTTTGTTCACCGGGGTCTTAAACAATAAATTTTAAATCAATTATTCGATATAATAAAATATTTAAGGTTTTATGGGTAAACCTTTTACTGTTTTATGTATTTTTACTAAATACCTGCATAATATATTCTCAATCCGATATAACCGATTTAAAAACATTTATAGATTCTAATATCACGAGGAATTTTTCTTTAACATACTTTTACAATGACCGCTTATCCTCAAGCCTTAGCTCGAAGATAAATGTTTTTTATAAAACCGGTAAATACAGTATTAATGTCAAGAACTGTTACATATCCGATATTACAAAGTTGACCACTAACTTCTTCAGGGATTTTGATAATGTTAAAGCCACTGGCGGTTACGACTTAAATGATAAATTCAGCCTGTCTGTTAACTATGTAGGTTTATTTTATTCAGATGATAAAAACATCAGGTTAAGGGTAACTGGTTCAAATAACGTTTTCGGGGAACTTGCCTACAAAGATAATTTTAAAAATGCATTTCTAAGATCAAGCATACAAGCAGGTTACAGGTTCGATAAACAAGCAGACGAGTTCAATAAAGGCATAGATGCATACGGTGAGCTTGAATTGACCAACCTTGAACTTAACAGTTACCTTTTCGAAGGAGAGCTGAAAGCAGGATATGAAGACCTGAACCCGAGACGCAATAACATAATTTACACGAGAGCTTATGTGGATAAATCATTCAGCAATGATAAGGCGAAGAATGAGTTTGAGGGAAGCTTTTCGAGAACCAGAAAAGATTTTTATTTCCCTGCCGATTTATCGACGACCTCACAGTTCGGAGTTAATAACAACATTGAAAAAAGAACAGAGTATATTGCTTCAGCTTACGATAGGTTCGATTACAGTATCAGCGAGAAGCTGTTATTTTATATGACCGTTTTACCGTATTATAAATCTGTTACAAAAGAGAATCTATATATACCTGTTTACACTACCATATCTCCAAGTTTATACGATACAAAGGTGCAGCAATTGAGCCTTTCAGGTGATGCGGCACTCAGGCTTGAATTCGATAAACTCAGCTGCCAGCTAAAATTATCATACAACGAACGTGATGAACAATTTCTTGTGATTAACAAAGACAGGATACCGCAGAATTTTATAAAAGATAAAGAAGAACTGGAAGCCTCAAAAGACAACCATTCATCACTGTTCAAAATGAACGCATCGCTGTACTATGATATTACCGTAAAAAACCGTATTGAATTTACAGGCAGTGCATCGCTATACAGGTATGATACCCCTGCCGAAAGCAATTACGATGACAGGGATGAGCTTGATTTTATTGTTTACATAGCTCATAGGTATAATAATCTTACAAACCTGCAAATTACAACATCAGCAGACCTGAATTTGTATCATACAGTTTATATTTTCCCGCAAAAGAGCGCCAATAACAACTGGAACCGTGTGCTGAGGCTGACAAGCCGGAGTATATTTGAACCTTCGGAACGCTTCAGGACAGTTAATACAATAAGCGTAACAGCAAACTATACTGTTTATGATTTTGAGGACCTGGTTTCTACCGTAAAAAGCTATTCATTCAGGCAGTTCAACGTGAAAGACTCCACAAGAATAATGATTTGGGGAGATTTAGGAATTGATTTATGCGGTGAAATTAAGCTCTACGATAGAGGGGAACTGAACTGGAAAGCATTTTCTATGAAGCCGTTAAACTATTTCGAAGACCGTTATATAAATGTTTCACTGATTTTTATCAATGAAAATAACTTCCTGTTTTCAGGGGGCTACAAATATTTTGAGCAAAGGAAGTTTAATTACTTGAACGGGGAGAAAATATTCGATACGTTTGTCCGGACGCAGGGACCTTTTACCCGGCTGAGATTTTATTTAAAAGACAGCTCTTTCCTTGAGCTAGTTTCAAGCTATGATTATTACAGATATTCCAATAGCAGCCAGAACTCATCTAACGGAAATATCTACATCAATGCTTTATTTAATTTCTAATGAAGAATGTGTTTTTTGATATTTGTATCCCCTTTTACAAAGGGGAGATTTAGAGGGGTTAATAACATTAAACCCCCCAGCCCCCTACACGAGTCTTCGATGTTGGAGTCGTAGACCTTACATAAAGGGGGGACAGAATACTGATTACTTTCTGTTAGTGAAAATTGAAAAGACATGGGATATTTAATATTTGTCTCCCCTTTACGAAAGGGGAGATTTAGAGGGGTTTATGACTGAAATTTTCAACAAGAAAATATTAAAGAAAAAACGCAGTTTTTTAAGAAATAATCTTACTAAAGCGGAAGCTATATTATGGACTTACATTAAAAATAAACAAATTTTTAGACAAAGATTTCTCAGACAATTTAGCATTAATACTTACGTTGTTGATTTTTATTGCCCGAAACTTCATTTAGCAATAGAAGTAGATGGTGAAACTCATAATAATATTAAGACTTTATTAAAAGATAAAATCAGACAAGAGAAACTTGAAACTTATGGTATAGATTTCTTAAGATACACGAACGAAGAAATCTATGGTAATTTAGACGAAGTTTTAGACGAGATAAAATCTAAAGTAATTTCTTTAATAAACCCCCCTTCCCCCCTTTCATAAAGGGGGGACATCAGATGATTATCATAGGAGAATGGAAAATAAATTCGGAATTAACAAAAACATTATTTCCCCTTTTACGAAGGGGAGATACAGTAGGGGTCTTTAGTTAAAAGGGTAAGAAGTATTTTTTCAATCAGAAGGTAAAGTAAAAATTTTATTACTTGTATGAAAACCTGCGAGCTAGTTTTAATATCATCACGTAAAAACATTCCGGCAATAGATCCAACCTTAAAAAAGATTGAATCGGAAACAAATTTTGATAAAGATAAATTCCGAAACCTTGAAATTGCTGTATCGGAAATCGTGGCAAATTCTATTGTCCACGGTAACAAAGAAAACCCGAATAAAAAAGTTTCCCTTGTATTTTGTTACGATGAGAATATGATAGAAGTTAAGATTTCGGATGAAGGTAATGGCTTTAACATGCAAACCGTCCCTGACCCCACCGAAGATGAAAATATTTTTAAAGAATCGGGCCGCGGAATATACATTGCGAAATCTCTTGTCGATGAGTTCAGCTATAAACACACCGGAAAAGGTTCCGAGTTTGTGGTGAAGATATATAAAAACAAACAGGAGGTCTAAAAACCTCCTGTTTTAGAGTAGCTATCTTGTTTTACAAATTCATCTTATCATAAACATCCATTACTTCTTTTACAGCTTTAGCCGAAGCATGAACAAGCTTCATCTCGTCATCGTTTAGTTTTAACTCGATTATCTGTTCAATTCCTTTTTTTCCAAGCTTAACCGGTACGCCGAGGTAAACGTCTTTAAGTCCGTATTCACCCTGCAGCCACGCACATACGGGGAATACCCTGTGCTGGTCGCGGATAATTGCCTCAACCATCTGTACTGCAGCAGCACCCGGTGCATACCATGCGGAGGTTCCAAGCAGTTTAACTATCTCGCCGCCTCCAACTTTTGTCCGCTGAATAATTGCATCAAGCTTTTCTCCGCCGATAAATTCCGAGAGAGGAATTCCTGCAATGGTTGTGTATCTCGGAAGCGGAACCATAGTATCGCCATGCCCGCCCATCAGAATAGTTTTAATATCTTTTGGTGACACATTAAGCTCGGTTGCTAAGAATGCGCTGAATCGTGCCGTGTCAAGAATACCTGCCATACCGAAAACACGCTCCGAAGGGAACTTTGATGTTAGATAAGCGCAGTAGCTCATTACATCAAGCGGGTTTGATACTACGATAATTATAGTGTTTGGCGAGTACTTAACAACTTTCTCCGTAACCGATTTAACAATCTGTGCATTTGTGGAAATTAAATCATCCCTGCTCATTCCCGGTTTTCTCGGTAAACCTGAGGTGATAATCACAACATCGGAATCAGCGGTTTTAGTATAGTCATCAGTGAAGCCAAATAATTTTGTATCGTAAAGTTCTATAGGTGCAGTCTGCCATAAATCAAGTGCTTTTCCTTCTGATAATCCTTCCTTTATATCCAGCAGAACAACTTCATTTACAAGCTCCTTGCGTGCTATAACATCAGCACAGGTAGCTCCAACGTTGCCTGCTCCGACTACTGTTATTTTCATATATTTTAAGTTTTAGTTTAGTGGTTCGGGGTTAATTCTGTGTCTCAGGAATAACGTTTATCTTCTTTTTGTTCTTGTGTACGAATGAGAATTTTACGTGCCCGTCGACTTTAGAGAAAATTGTGTCATCTTTACCGAGTCCCACGTTGGTTCCCGGTAAAAACTTTGTGCCGCGCTGCCTTACTATAATGCTGCCGGCTGTAACAAACTCGCCTCCGAATACTTTTACCCCGAGACGCTGTGATTGTGAATCACGTCCGTTTTTTGTGCTTCCTAAGCCTTTTTTATGTGCCATAATTTAATTAAAAAATCAAAATTAAAAATTCAAAATTATTATTATTTATCCGATAGAATTAATTTCTATTTCTGTATAATCCTGCCTGTGGCCCTTTGTTCGTTTGTAGCCCTTGCGTCTTTTCTTTTTGAAAACCAAAACTTTATCATCCTTTACATGGTTCAGAATGGTAGCTTCTATTTTTCTGTCAAGTTTCGGTGTTCCTATCTCAAGCGATTTATCGTCTTTGCTGAAGGCAAGAACATCGCCGATATAAATTTTTGAACCGATATCATCTTTTATTTTCGGTATAAAAAGCCGCTGGTTCTCGGATATCTTGTATTGTTTTCCTTTTATATTAACTATTGCAAACATATTTTATTTTAATTTATCTTTTTTTTTATTGTGGAGCTAAGGAGGATCGAACTCCTGACCTCCCCGATGTCCATCGGGGTGCTCTCACTTGATTTATAAAACTAATCGTATTTTCTCGTCCCGGATAATTCTCTGTAGAATTTCTTTACTCTTAAATTTCTTGAGCTTATACTCAACTTGCCGGGCTTGTTTTAACGTATCAAATTTTTTAAAAAATACCAACTCTAGTGGTCTTAAGTTTTTAGTAGATTTAACATATCCACTCTTGTGGTCGTTAAACCTTTTTTCCAAATCATTTGTACTTCCAACGTAGTACTTTAATGTTGATAAACTCTTCAAAATGTAAACATATCCTGCATCAGTCATTGTGGAGCTAAGGAGGATCGAACTCCTGACCTCCCCGATGTCCATCGGGGTGCTCTCACTTGATTTATAAAACTAATCGTATTTTCTCGTCCCGGATAATTCTCTGTAGAATTTCTTTACTCTTAAATTTCTTGAGCTTATACTCAACTTGCCGGGCTTGTTTTAACGTATCAAATTTTTTAAAAAATACCAACTCTAGTGGTCTTAAGTTTTTAGTAGATTTAACATATCCACTCTTGTGGTCGTTAAACCTTTTTTCCAAATCATTTGTACTTCCAACGTAGTACTTTAATGTTGATAAACTCTTCAAAATGTAAACATATCCTGCATCAGTCATTGTGGAGCTAAGGAGGATCGAACTCCTGACCTTCTGAATGCCATTCAGACGCTCTCCCAGCTGAGCTATAGCCCCCAATTCAATTATCAATTATTAATAATGTTCAATATTCAGTAATAACATAGTTTTAAAGAACACAGGCAGGTAAAACCCAAAGAGTTACAAAGATACTTATT
>CAYWTS010000019.1:35739-40436 GCA_964461265.1 uncultured Ignavibacteriales bacterium | reverse complement strand
CATTCTCATCTGTTCAAAGCCGGCAATAAGATACGCATTGTATTAACAAACCTTGACAGAGTTGCTCAAGATACCAGCTTCTTTGCACAAAATCCGTTTGTTCTGCCAACACTTAATAACGGCTATCATTATATATACCTGAACTCAAAGAGCTATATCGATTTACCGATTATGGTTCAGGGTACTTCACCGGAACTTGTTTTTGCACCGGAAGAAAATACAGTTTTGAACGAGACACCTGTTACGTATTCGCTGAGCCAGAATTATCCCAATCCTTTTAATCCTTTAACAACCATAAATTACAGCATTCGTGAAGCAGGTAATGTTGAAATCAAGGTATACGATTTGCTGGGAAGGGAGGTTGCAACACTTGTAAATGAATTCAAACAGGCAGGAAATTACCGGGTAACTATGAACGCATCAAATCTTTCAAGCGGAGTATATTTTTATAAGATGGTTTCAGGCACTTACAGTGATGTAAAGAGGATGGTTCTGGTAAAATAAAACGGGTTAAAAATTAGTATAAGCAGGATATTAAAGTCCCCTGGTACAAACCCGGGGGACTTTGTATTTTTACAGGTTTGATTACATTAAAATTTCACTTAACTTTGCCCTAACTATGGAAACCATTAAGCTGTCAGACGAAGAAATTCAGGAAAAACTAAAATCACTGCCCGGGTGGGTATATGAGCACGGCTCCATAAAAAAAGTGTTCGAAACTAAAAGCTACCCGGCCTCTATGGGCTTTGTAACCGCCATCGGAGGTGTTTGCCAGAGGTATAATCACCACCCCGATTATATATTGATGAAATACAGACAGGCTGAAGTATCTTTTTCAACACATTCTGCAGGCGGAGTTACCGAAAAAGACTTTGTTTTAGCCGGCGAAATTGAAAAATTACTTATTTTATAGACATACAAACCGGTGCAATAGCACGGTATGCATATTCACGCACGACTGGATAAATAAGTTAAATTTTTCTATTTACTTAAATTATATTTTTATTAATGTTGCTAAAACGTTAAAGAAAAACTTTAAAAAATCAGTAATTTTATATAAATCCGTTCAAACCACAGCCACTATATAGACTGAAACATCTACTCCTTTTAGCAATTAAACCGTATAAAAAAATGAAAGCAACGAAGTCATCAGTATTTACAATTGTTATTATCCTATTATTATCTCAGCTCTGCTTTGCCCAGAACCGCTATCCGGGCTGGAACATTTATACCTCAATGACAGACGTTAGAAGCATAGATGCTGATGGCAATACAGTCTGGGCAGCAAGCACAGGTGGTTTGTTTACGTTTGAGCTTTTGAACACGCAGAACATTAAACAATACCGCACAATAAATGGCTTGTTAAGCAACGAGCTTACAGCCATTCTTGTAGATAATTACGGAACTGTCTGGTCGGGGAGCGGCGATGGAGCAATTTGTGCCTATTACCCTGCAACAGGTCAATTCAGGGTTTTTAACGATATATTTAATTCCTCCGAACCTTCGAAGAAAATAAACTCACTATTTAAATATTCGAACTATATTTATTTTTCTACTGAGTACAGCATAATTAAATTCGATATCAACCGCTTCGAAATATCTGACCAGCCTTATATTTACCTCGGCAACCTGCCAATCAGAACACCTGTTTATGAAAGTGTAATTATAAACGACACAATATGGGCAGCAACGAAAAATGGTATAGCCTATGCCAATATAAACAACTACCTCCCGATAGCCAGCAACTGGAACAATTTTACCACAACAAATTCCCCGTTAAAAAGTAACAAAGTAAATACCGTTAGTTATTTTAATGGCAGAATTTATTTCGGAACCGACAGCGGTATGGTATATTACGAAGGAAGTTCGCTGCATACATATGAACCGTTATATAACGGAAATCCTATCCGGGAAAGAATATCTCATCTAAGGGCTTCCAATGATAACTTATATTTTAGCACATATTATTTATCCGATAATATTTTCAAGGTTACTGCTGCTAATCTTTCGCAAGCCGCACTGGTTCACAGCAATTTGCAGCCAAACTATATTGAAGTGTCATCATCCGGTGACCTGCTAATAGGTTCACCGCGTAAGGGGATTTTTTTATCCAGAAACAACAGCATCGATACAATCATTCCCAATAGTCCGTATTCAAACATCTTTTTTCAGACGGCAGTTGATATTTCAGGCAGGTCTTGGGCTGTCTCGGGTTCGCTGGGTGACTGGACCTCTTATTCCGGTATCTACAGGTTTGACGGTTCGGCATGGAAAAATTTCCTTTACGATAATTACCCGATTCTTGGAAACGGTTGCTGCGGCTGGGTAAGTATTCACGCTTCACGGAACTCCAGTACGGTTTGGGTAGGAGGCTGGGGAAACGGTCTGCTAAAGATTACCGGAGACAGCGTTTATAAATATGATGAAACCAATTCTGTACTGGAATATACCGGCGGAGCAGGATTTGTACTCGTTTTAGCCCTTACAGAAGATTATAACGGAGACCTGTGGCTTTTTAATAACTATACTTCACAGCCTCTTGTTAATTTTACCAAACAAGTTAAATACACTTTACCAATCATTAATTCTATCTCTGCATTTGTTGACAACATGGTTATTGACCAATATGGTACTAAGTGGTTTATCTTTAATAATTCAGAACCTTCCTCTCCAAGAGGTTTAATGTATTACAACGAATCAGTCCAGTCAGCAAACAGAATTCTGCCGGCAGAATTAGGCTCTGATATTTCCGGTGTTTACGGTATCAGCCTTGACAGAAACGGTGAAGTTTGGATTGCTACCAACAACGGTATCGTGATAATACCAAATACCTATGAAGTGATACAAAATCCAAATTCTATCCCTTACTATTACAAGATGAGGATTATTGAGAACGGTATAAGTACTCCCTTAACCGAGAGTGTTGGTTACATTGGCGTAGATGCTTTGAACTACAAATGGATTGGTACAAAAGCAAATGGTCTTTTGTACGTATCTCCCGATGGTTCAACATTAATCTCAAGATACAATCCTGCTAACTCTCCCCTGACTTCTACAACAGTGAACAATATTTCATTCGATAACAAGAATGGTATAGCTTACTTTGGACTGCCCAATGCACTTGTATCATATAAAACCGTTGCCGTTGAACCGTTAACGGATTGTGATGTTATTAAAACTTCCCCATCTCCGTTTCTGATACCGTCATCAACTCCTGTAAAAATAGATGGTCTTGTTGCTGAATCGAGTGTAAAAATACTATCAATTAGCGGAGTGCTGGTCAATGAATTTGTTTCCCCTGGAGGCAGGGTAGCCCTGTGGGACGGTAAAGATCAGAACGGGAACTATGTCCCTACAGGAATTTACATCATTGCAGGATTCAACAAAGATGGGTCTAAAGTTTGTACCGGGAAAATTGCGGTTGTAAGAAGGTGATCCTCAACAGGAATAAAAAAACAACAATATTATTCACGCTGTAACTATGCTTGTTATTCCCGTAATAGATATTAAGAACGGAAAATGTGTCCGTGTTGTTGAGGGACTTGAAGATAAAACCATTTACTATTCCGAAAGCCCGCTCACAATGGCAAAGCTGTTCAGAAAAGAAAATGCTAAGATACTTCACATAACCGACCTCGACGGAGCTTACTCGGGAACAATGAGCAATTATGAACTTATAAAAGATATTTCCGCATCAATCGGAATCCCTGTTCAGCTTGGCGGCGGCATACGTACCTATGATATTGCATCACGCCTTCTGAATGAATCAGGGGTTTACCGTATAGTCATAACCAGCTTAGCTATTGATAATCCTGACGAAGTAATTTCACTGCTCAAGCAATTCGGACCGCGAAGACTTGTAATTGGAATAGATATAAGAGACGATTTTATGGTTCGGGACGGATGGCTGAAAAATACAAATCTGAATCCAACCGATTTTGCACACAAAATGAAAAAAATTGGTGTGGAAAGGATTATATTTCAGGATGTGACGCGTGTAGGGGAACTGCTGGGACCGAACATAGAAGCTACGAAAAAAATCGCTCTAAAGACCGGCTTAAAAGTTACAGCTGCCGGCGGGATAGGTTCATATGAAGACCTAAAGAAAATCAGCGAGCTTGAAATATACGGCGTCGATTCGGTTATGATAAGCCGTGCTTTATACGAAAATAAATTCCCCTGCCAGGCAATTTGGCGGGAAATTGAAAAAACAGATACATCGCTCGAACTTCCGGAAGTGTATTAACATTTTGTTACTTCCAGGCTGTCTGCTTCCACTGGAATGATATTTTTTTCTGAATTAATTTTCCGAATATTACTTCCTATCTTTGACTTTCATAATCTCTTTAATATAAGATGGCAAAAGAATCTATTAAATCACCCATTGGCATAAAACTTACGTGTAAAAACTGGACTGCTGAAGCAGCTATGCGTATGCTGATGAATAACCTTGACCCAGATGTAGCTGAAAGACCCGATGAGCTGATTGTATACGGCGGAGGAGGCAAGGCAGCACGTAACTGGGAGTGCTATCACAAAATAATTGAAACTCTTAAATCGCTTGAAAGCGATGAAACCCTCCTTGTTCAGTCAGGTAAGCCTGTTGCAGTGTTTAAAACGCATACAAACGCTCCTCGTGTAATAATTACAAATGCACAGTTAGTCCCTGCCTGGGCAACATGGAACGAGTTCCGCCG
>CAYWTS010000019.1:0-35639 GCA_964461265.1 uncultured Ignavibacteriales bacterium | reverse complement strand
TAATTACAAATGCACAGTTAGTCCCTGCCTGGGCAACATGGAACGAGTTCCGCCGGCTCGATGCCCTTGGTTTAACTATGTACGGGCAAATGACTGCGGGCTCATGGATTTACATAGGTTCACAGGGAATATTGCAGGGCACATACGAAACATTTGCTGCGTGTGCAAATAAACATTTTGGCGGAAATCTGGCTGGCAAATTTATACTTACATCAGGTCTCGGGGGAATGGGCGGAGCACAGCCACTGGCAGCAACAATGAACGGTGCCGTAATTCTTGGTGTGGAAGTTGACCCTGCAAGAATCAAGAAAAGAATTGATACTGGTTACTGTGATTATATGACTTCTAACCTTGATGAAGCATTAAAACTTGCACTTATAGCTAAAGAGAAAAAAGAAGCTTTCTCAATCGGACTTATAGGAAATGCAGGTGAAGTTCTTCCTGAAATCTTAAAACGCGGTATAATTCCAGATGTTGTAACCGACCAGACTTCAGCTCACGATATGCTTAACGGCTATGTTCCTATGGGAATGAAGCTCGAACAAGCGTTAGAGTTAAGAAAATCAAATCCCGAAAAATATATAGATGAAGCACGTAAAACTGTAGTGGTACATTGCAAAGTTATACGTGAATTTATGAAACGGGGCTCTGTTGCCTTCGATTACGGCAACAACATAAGAGGTGAGGCGTTTAATAACGGCTTCGAAGATGCATTCGATATTCCGGGTTTTGTTCCTGAATATATCCGACCGCTGTTCTGTGACGGTAAGGGTCCTTTCCGCTGGGCAGCACTTTCGGGAGACCCGAACGATATATTTGTTACCGACGAGTATGTAATAAAAACCTTTCCCGAAAATAAACCGCTCATTAGGTGGATTGAACAGACACAGAAGAAAGTTCATTTCCAGGGACTACCCGCAAGAATATGCTGGCTCGGCTACGGCGAAAGGGCTAAGATGGGGAAAATCTTTAATGACCTTGTGAGGGAAGGAACGATAAAAGCACCAATTGTAATAGGACGCGACCATCTTGACTGTGGAAGTGTTGCCTCACCTAACCGCGAGACCGAAAAAATGAAGGATGGTTCGGATGCCATCGCCGACTGGCCTGTGCTGAACTTCGCCTTAAATGCTGTTGGCGGTGCAAGCTGGGTATCGCTTCACCACGGTGGCGGTGTGGGGATAGGGCTTTCTATTCACGCCGGGATGGTGATAGTAGCAGATGGGACCAAAGAAGCTGAAGAAAAACTGGAGCGTGTTTTAAATTACGACCCAGCAATGGGAATAGTCCGCCACGCCGATGCAGGTTACGAAAAGGCAATTGAGAATATGAAAAAGTTCAATATACGCATGCCGATGATGGATTAAGTGGCATTCCCGCGAAAGCGGGAATCTGTAAAATTATATAACTCCCACACATGCTCGGAGAAGACAGAATTTAGGTTATGATGTTTTACCCTATGTTTCGTCCCGTTGGAATTTCTTGAATAATAGATTCCCGCTTTCGCTGGAAAGTTAGCTAATTTGAAAAAATTTGACATACCGTTTTATTTCCGGAGTCCCGTGATCTCGGTTGTAAAAAATGCACGCAAAGCAACCGACCCGCGGAAGAAAGATTACTCCCCATCGGTTCTTGACTTTGGTCCCGTAAGTTTTTTAATTGCCCGTCACTTCGGGTTTTGCTACGGTGTTGAAAATGCTATAGAAATTGCCTACAAAACACTCGAAGCAAATCCCGGTAAACGCATATTTCTACTCAGCGAAATGATTCATAATCCTGCCGTTAACGAAGACCTTAAGCAGCGTGGTGTAAAATTTATGCGTGAGCACAACGGAAAGCAGGTTATCGATTGGAACGAATTAAAAAAAGGTGATATAGTAATTGTCCCTGCATTCGGCACTACACTTGAAATTCAGCAAATCCTGAAAGAAAAGGGAATAAATCCTTATAGCTACGACACAACATGTCCTTTTGTGGAAAAAGTATGGAACAAAGCTTCAGCACTCGGATTAAGGAACTATACAATTGTGGTTCACGGCAAACACAAGCATGAAGAAACCATTGCGACCTTTTCGCACTCAAAACAGAACTCTCCTACGGTTATTGTCCGTGACCTCGAAGAAACAAAACTGCTTACCGGCGTAATAAAAGGTGAAATTAAAGATGCGGATTTTTACAGTATATTCAGGGATAAATTTTCGGAAGGATTCGACGTATCAAAAGACCTTGAACGAATAGGTGTGGTGAACCAGACCACTATGCTGGCAACCGAAACTCAGGCAATAGCTGATATGCTAAGGCAAACAATGATAGATAAATACGGGAAAGAGAATATAGATATACATTTTGCCGATACAAGCGATACGCTTTGTTATGCAACTTACGACAACCAGCGTGCAACCCTGGGTTTAATAGAAAGCAAAGCTGACTTTGCCATTGTTGTGGGCGGTTATAACAGCTCAAACACTTCACATATTGTTGAGCTTTGCGAAGAAAAATTACCCGTGTATTTCATTTCGGGTGAAGATAAGATTGTTTCAGCAAATGAAATAAGCCACTTCGATATACACAGTCACAAAGAAAAAAGTACAAAAAACTGGCTTAAGTTAAAACAAACCGAACCGGTAAGGATTATTCTTACAAGCGGAGCTTCCTGCCCCGATGCTATACTTGATGCTGTTTTGCAGAAAATACTTTTTTATTTTGATAATACAAAGAATTTGGACGAAGTGCTTGAACCGTTTAGAAAACAAATTGTGTAACTGCAACCTTCATGGTTGCGATTTTATCAAATAACGCTTGCTGAAGCCTGCAGCTACGGTTCCACAACAAATCATCTCACTGCATCTCGTGGAAATAATTATACCACATCAGCACCCATTTACCTTCTATATTAACATATAACCTTGCAAACCATTCGGCAACTTTTGATTTCACTATTTCCACATACCAGAATGCATCCTTAATATCATCACCGTTAATATCTATTGCCCTGCCGGTAAGCTTTTTACCGTCAGCAGTTTGCATTGAAAATTTCCTGCTCTTGCCTGAAAGCGTTAATAATTCAGATTCGGAATTATCATCCAGCCCAATTGCCGAGAAAACAAAAATCGGATGGGTCATGTAATAATACAAATCTTCGTCAAAACCTTTTTTATTTTCTTTCCATAAGCTGCATTCCTCAGGCCTGATAAACGGATATGCCGGTGCATAATCAAGCTTATCGCCGCACATCCAGTATTCAGTCCATCGGTTAAATGTTGTGATATAAGAAATACCGTCCTCGAACAAATACAGCCTAAGCGGTTCCTGCCAGCGTATAGTTCTGAACTTTTCAACATTAACAAAGTAGGAAGCAGAGTCAACCACATCATACTGCAGGCTGTAATTAACCGTTTTATAACGCAAAAATTTTATTAAGCTTAAATCAGCGTCTTCTATATACAGACTTGATGAATCTGTCTGTGTAAGCAGTAAGTAATAATTTTTAACATTATAACCTGTAAAGTAAGATGGCTTTGTATCGGGAAATTTCGGGTTATACTTCAGTGTATGCAGAACATATTCATGTACAGTATTCGTGTCAATGCTGTCTACACAAGTTATTTTTACCGTTTCTGGTATAGCCGATTGGAGTCTGACCTCGCCGAAAGGAAACGTTGGCACCTTACCCATTTGTGAATATACCCCTGAAGTATATAGTAAAAGTATTATTAGGAGAGCTTTATAAAATTTTATCATTTCTTTTATAGTAAATATTAAAAATAAAACAACAAAATGACATAAAAAAGAATAAATCAGACCACCCCTCCATGCCGATTAACCGGTATTCCTCCCCTCATTAGTATGAAGGGAACTCAGGGGAGGTCTGTTTTGAATTTACTTATGTTATTTATTATTGGAGTGTTAAATGTTATCTTGCGAAAAAATAACACAAAATTTGAATAAGGAACTACAAAAACCAATTGCTGAATCGCTTTCAAGACCCGGTGTAGAATCACTTGATGAAATCCTCGGCAAACCGTTTCCCGTGCTCGACGACGGGTTTATCCGGGTTGTCGATTACATGGGCTCGGATGAATCGATTGTTCAGGCAGCACGCGTATCATACGGCAAAGGCACAAAAAAAGTTCAGGAAGACCGGGGTCTGATATGCTACCTTATGCGTCATTACCACACAACACCGTTCGAGATGTGCGAAATAAAATTTCACGTTCGTGTACCTATGGACTGCTGGCGTCAGTGGATACGCCACAGAACTGCTAACGTGAACGAATACTCAACACGCTACTCAATTGCAATAGACTCGGCACAAACAACACCCGAAGACGAGTGGCGTTTCCAGGCAGTAACCAACCGCCAGGGCTCGGAAGGATTTGCAGATTCCTCACTTGGCAAAGAACTAACCGAAAAAGAACGCGAGCTTCAAACACTCACACGGCAGGTTTATGAAGAACGCATTGCCAAAGGCATTGCACGCGAACAGGCACGGAAAGACCTGCCGCTATCTACTTATACCGAAGCATACTGGAAAATAGACTTGCATAACCTGTTCCATTTCCTCCACCTGCGTATGGATGAGCACGCACAGTATGAAATACGCCAGTATGCACGTGTAATGGGTTACGAGATTGTTGCCAGGTGGGTGCCTATTGCATGGCAGGCATTCCTTGATTACCGCGTAAATGCAGTTCCCCTCACTCGGCTTGAAAAAGAAATATTAATGGAAATCATTGCAGGAAACAATCAGGGGGCAATCGATAAAGCCGTAGAATTCAGATTAATTAAAGACCCTGCAAACCTCAGCAAAAATCTCGAGCGGCAGGAACTTGAAGAAAAGTTTAAGAAGCTGGGTGTGAAAGTACCATGGGGAAATTAAAAATTAAAAATTCAAACTTCAAAATATCAGTTCAAAATTAAAATTTTTAAGGTCGCAATTTGTGACCTTCTAGATTTAATAGTAATACGATAATAATATAATCCCGCTTACAATAACCACCGGATGCAGACAGGTTGTCAGGCAGTTTAGGATAACGGTCAAACATATAGGTTTGCCCTAAAGTTTTTGTTCTCATTATTCTACTTTTCCGTTATTGCTTTGCATTATTATTTCACTTCTCATTTTTGACTTTTCGCTTCCTGTATTTTTTCGTGCATTTATATTTCGGGATTTTATAATTATCTTTCAGGTCTTACTTGAAATTTGTGTCATACTTAGATAAAATAACAATACAGGGTGCAAGGGTTCATAACCTTAAAAATATAGACCTTGAGATACCCCGCGATAAGCTGGTTGTAATTACGGGAATCTCGGGTTCGGGCAAATCGTCGCTCGCATTCGATACCATTTATGCCGAGGGGCAGAGGCGTTTTGTAGAAACACTCTCCTCTTACGCAAGGCAGTTCATCGGCGGGATAGAAAGGCCCGATGTTGATAAAATAGAAGGACTCTCACCCTCCATTTCTATAGAGCAGAAAACCATTTCACACAACCCGCGTTCAACTGTGGGTACAGTCACCGAAATTTATGATTTCCTCCGCCTGCTGTTTGCCAAATGCGGCTCACAGTACTGCACCTCCTGCGGAAAGCCGGTATCACGCCAGAGCAATGAACAGATACTTAATTACATACGCGAGCATCTTGCAGGAAGGCGTATAAATATACTTGCACCCGTTGTGCACGGACGCAAGGGCCAGTACCGTGAGTTGTTTGAGGAAATAGAAAAAGACGGTTTTACGAAAGTGCGTGTCGATGGTGAGATAAAAGAAATAGTCCCCCGTATGCAGCTTGACCGCTACAAAATACACGATATTGAAATTGTAATCGACCGGCTTTTAGTAGGCAAAGGTTATTCTGTCCGCTTAACCGAATCGCTTGAAACAGGACTTCGTTTCGGAAACGGAATAGTAATAATAAATGACCCTGAGGATGAAAAACACCCGGACAGGCTGTTCAGCGAAAAGCTTGCCTGCCCCGATTGCGGTATCGGTTTCGATGAGCCGGCTCCAAACTCATTCTCATTCAACTCACCCTATGGCTGGTGCCCCGATTGTATGGGGCTTGGTGCAAAACGTGAGCTTGACGACGAGCTTATAATCCCGGATAAATCACTGAGTATAAATGACGGAGCAATTGTTCCGCTCGGTAAGCCTAAGAACAACTGGACGTTTATTATACTTAAACAGCTTATAGCACTTTGGGGCAAAGATTTTGATACACCGCTGAGAAAATTTTCAGCCGAACAACTGGATACTCTATTGAACGGGATGAATGAGAAGCACGAATTTTTCTACGCCGATTCCCGCGGCATAGAGCGTTCATACTCGCACCGTTACCAGGGTATCAAAAAAATCATAATGGAATATTACAACAACCAGACTTCCGAATACATAGCTAACTGGGCGGAAGGATTTATGACTTCCCGCGCGTGCGAAACATGCCGGGGCGGAAAGTTAAAGCTATCAAGCCTTATGGTAAAAATAGATACAAAACGCGGGCTTAAAAACATTCACGATATAACATTACTTACCATCACAGAAGCACTTAAATTTATTAATGAGCTTAAGCTTTCCGAGCGCCAGCAGGTTATTGCAAATCAGATAATAAAAGAAATATCGATGAGGCTTGGGTTCCTGCTGAATGTAGGATTAAGCTATCTTTCACTTGCCCGTACTGCTAAATCGCTTTCAGGGGGCGAGGCACAGAGAATTAAGCTTGCAACACAAATCGGCTCACAGCTTCAGGGAGTGCTGTATATACTTGATGAACCCAGCATTGGACTTCACCAGCGTGATAACGGCATGCTTATAGATTCGCTTAAAAACCTGAGGGATATAGGCAACACTATAATTGTTGTTGAGCATGACAGGCAGATGATTGAGCAATCGGACTATGTGGTTGACCTCGGTCCCGGAGCTGGCGAACACGGCGGAGAAGTGGTTGCATACGGACCGCCTTTTTCAATGAACGGGCACTCTGTAACAGCACAATACCTAAAAGGCAAAAAAGTAATCGAAGTCCCTAAAAAAAGAAGAACAGGAAACAGGAAAGAGATAGTGCTGAAAGGTGCAAAGGGCAACAACTTAAAGAACGTAACGTTAAAAATCCCTCTCGGGAAGTTTATCTGCGTAACCGGTGTAAGCGGTTCGGGAAAATCGAGCCTCATTAATGAAACGCTTTACCGTGTGCTCTCGCGGAAATTTTATAAAACTCCCGACCCACCGCTGTTGTATTCATCCATAGAAGGATTAAAAAATATAAACAAGGTTATTGAAGTTGACCAATCGCCGATAGGCAGAACACCGCGCAGTAATCCGTCTACATACACGGGACTATTTACTTTCATACGTGACTTGTTTGCAGCACTCCCCGAAGCAAAGATAAGGGGTTATAAAATAGGACGTTTCAGCTTTAACGTAAAAGGCGGAAGGTGTGAAGCATGCGAGGGCGGAGGCGAAAAGAAAATTGAGATGAACTTCCTGCCCGACGTTTATGTAACATGCGATGTTTGCCGGGGAAAACGTTATAACCGCGAAACCCTGGAAGTACGTTATAAAGGCAAAAGCATTTCTGATGTTCTGGAAATGACGGTCGGGGAAGCGGTTGAGTTTTTTGCCCCCATACCTGGCTTAAGAAGAAAACTGCAAACGCTTTGTGATGTGGGGCTTGGCTACATTCGGCTGGGTCAATCGGCTGTGACTTTATCGGGCGGCGAGGCACAGCGTGTAAAGCTTTCAACCGAGCTTTCCAAAGTGCAGACAGGCAAAACAATATATATACTGGATGAACCAACTACCGGACTGCACTTCGAAGACATACAAATGCTGCTGAAAGTATTGAACCAACTTGCAGATAAAGGCAATACTGTAATTGTAATAGAGCATAATCTTGAAGTTATTAAAACTGCTGACTGGATAATTGACATGGGACCTGAGGGCGGAAATAAAGGAGGAAAAATTATTGCTGAGGGGACGCCTGAGGAACTGGTGAAAAAATACATTAAAACTTCCTATACTGCACAGTATTTGAAAAAGGAGTTGGGAATTTGAAACATTTGTCCTACGACCTGTGGCAGTTAAACGAGTAAAAAACTTTTATTCCCATTCCAATTCTTCATTTTCCCATTGTGTTGTAAAGTCCGTGAATTCTGTTAAATCATCTTTAATTTTTCTATTTTTTAGAAAGCTTTTTAAATTTCTTCACCCAGTTTAGACGTAAAGCTTTAAACGGACTAATATTAATACTTTTATTTCTTTTTTTTCATAATTATCACGCAAGCACAGGTTTCACATCAAATAAATTATTTTTCCCATTCTTAAACAAGGCATACTGGAAACCGGGTTTTATTGATGCTGCTCCTATTTCACCGTCTTTACGCAATGCAATATATGCCACCTGAAAATCGGGGTTGCCGTTATATTTTTTGATTAAACGGTTAACAGCTTCATCGGCAGCTTCCTGTGGTGAGCGTCCCTGCTTCATTAATTCCACAATCGAGAAACTGCCGCAGGTTTTAATGACTTCCTCTCCCCTGCCTGTAGCACCGGCTGCACCAATGTTATTATCGCAATACATACCGGCACCAATAATAGGGCTATCACCAACCCTGCCGTGTAATTTCCCGAACAAACCGCTTGTTGTGCATGCTCCTGACATATTGCCATACTGGTCAATTACAAGCATCGAAATTGTATCATGCGAATTTTTTTTCTGGGGACCCCAGTCATCTTTATCACTCATATTTTCTTTCCATTTCAGCCAGTACTCGCGTGATTCTTCGGTGAGCAGATTTTCCTCCTTAAAACCGTGAGCAATTGCGAAGCGTTTAGCACCCTCTCCAACAAGCATTACATGATCGGTTCGTTCCATAACAAGCCGGGCAACAGAGATGGGGTGCATAATATTTTCTATACAAGCAACCGAACCAGCATTGCCTTCAGAATCCATTATACATGCGTCGAGCGTAACCTTACCGTCTTCATCGGGCAATCCGCCGTAACCCACTGAGTTAATCTTTGGGTCTGCTTCAACTATTCTTACACCTGCTTCAACGGCATCAAGAGAGTTTTTTCCTTCCAGCAGCAGGCGTGAAGCCTCTTCGTTTGCTTTAAGCCCGAAATTCCATGTTGATATTACAACGGGATTTCCTTTCATTCTTGCCTTGCATCTGCTTAGTGTAAAAGTGCTGGTTGCAAGGGCACCGGTTAGAAATACAGATGATTTGATAAAGTTTCTGCGGTTCATAGGTTTTGAATTTTAAAATTTGAAATGACATAATCAGATACTTGTCAGGTTTGCAGCATGAATAACCGCTCGGATATCAAATGCTACATCAGCTTCAATGCCGAATCGACAATCATATTTACATCCAGATCTTCGATACATTTAAAATGCTTAAGCGGGCATTTCTGTTTCCCATGGTTTGTACACGGACGGCAATCGAGTGTATTGTTTTCTACAATGATATGCCTTGATGTCAAGGGGTAAAATCCGAATGATGGATTTGTTGACCCGTAAATTAATACTACCGGTGTTTCTGAAGCAGCGCCAAGATGTTGTGCAGCTGAATCGGTAGTGATAAGCACTTTGGAGCGTGATATAACAAGATATGATTGCAGCGGTGTAAGCCTTCCGCACAGATTTAATAATTTATCATTGTTTCCCGATTTCTCAAGCTGTTTGCAGTAATTAAAGTCTTCATAGCCGCCTATTAAAACAACTCTCAATTTCTTTTCGAACAGTGTTTTTATTATTTGTTCCGCTTTACTTTGTGTGATTTGTTTGGTAAACCATTTTGAACATGGAGCAATACTTATGTAGTTATCTTTGAATCCGCTGCCCAGAAGCTGAGTGACTATATAATTATCTTTTTCATCAGGGAATAATTTCGGTACAGTGTCAAAGTCATATTCATCTTCTCTGAGTGCAGGCAGAGCCTCAAGCAAAGTAAGATTTCTTTGAATCTCATGCATGCTTTTCTGATATGGTATTTTTCGGGTCATTAAAACAGAAGCGGAACTGTTGTTGAATCCTATCCGCAGTTTTGCTTTCGATAAATATGCAATTAGCGAGCTCCTGAAATGCCTCTGCAGGCAAAATACTACATCATAAGAGCCTGCCTTTATTTTCCTCACTACATCTATGAACTTATCAAGCTTATTTTTGCCTTTCTTGTCATAAACAATTGCTTTTCTGATAAAAGGATTATTTTCCAGCACACCGGAGGTTTGCGGTATACAAAGGAAATCTATTAAGCAGTTATTGTCGATTTTCTTCAGCGCCTGGACTAAAGGTAAAGCAAGAACCACATCTCCAAGAAAAGCCGTTTGTATAATTAATATTTTTACCGGTTTCCGATTCATTAATAGTTAATGTATGATTTAAACCTGCGGTGAAACCAAAGCCAGTGGCAGGGTTCCTTCTTAATGCATTCTTCAAGGATGAGAAAATATTCCTGCATTAAAGAGGAAGCATTCTTCTCGCTATAACCGCTGTATCTGCGTGTATCTATTTCTTTTACATCAATTAAATAACTGCCGTCTTTTTGCCTGAAAGGAATGCCGACCAAAACCGGAACGTTCAATTTTAAAGCAAACAAAGCAGGACCCTCGAACACAGTAATCTCTTTACCGAAAAATTTTACTTTTGCTTTGCTGTCCGCTGGTGCAGATTGGTCGCCAAGAATAGCAACTATACCGTTATTGCGGAGCACTTTCAGTATTTCACGTGCTGAGTGCTTCATCTCTATCATATTATTTCCTCCAGCTTCTCTTATGCGGGTTATTCTTCTGTCAACAAACCTGTTGGTTTGTTCCTTAACTATTACATTGAACGGCTTTCCGCATATTAAACTTCCTCCGAAAGCTGTCAGCTCCCAGTTGCCAAAATGCGCACTCATCAAAATCAACCCCTTCTTTTGATCTAACCTGTCGCAAAACAGGTTATAATTCTTAAACCTTAACTTACTTTTTAATTCGTCAGGTTTCCACTTCCGGAAATAAAAGAATTCAGCTATTACAATCAGAACATTTATGTATGAATTTCTAATGATTGCCGATATTTCAGGCTCCGATTTTTCGGGAAAAACGAACTCAAGGTTTTCTCTGGCAACCTTTTTTCTAACGGGAATAATATAATAGAACACACATGCCACGCATTTAGCCAGAAAAATATTCAACTTATACGGCAAAAGCGGCAGTAAATATTCAGCAACGACAAAAATTGCAGAAATAAGGAAATTCATTACGAAAAGTTAGTGAAAATTATACGTTAAGTTAAGTTAATTTCTTATCATACAATCCCTTTTTATCATTTCGTATATTTGCACAATCACCGTCAGGAACTTTTTTACTATTAATAAATGATTACTTTAATAACACATACACCGGTTATTGCAAACGCTTTAAACAAAGGTTCTGATGTTCCAAAAATAAAAACTGAAATGAAATACAGACAGCTGGGAAAATACGGTATCCGCTTATCCGAAATCGGTTTCGGCTCATGGCTTACGGTCGGTTACGGAATCGATAAGCAGGCAAGCCGTGAATGCATAAAAACCGCACTTGACTGCGGTATTAACTTTTTTGATTCCGCTGATGTATATAACAAAGGCGAGGCAGAAAAAATATTTGGACGCATTCTTTTCAAAGATTACGGAATTAAGCGTGAAAATCTTGTAATAGCAACCAAATGCTATTTCCCCATGTCAGATGACCCGAATGACCGCGGGTTATCGCGAAAGCACATATTTGAGTCGGTACACCGCTCGTTACGCCGGCTTAAAACCGATTATATCGACCTCTTCCAGTGCCACCGCTTCGATGCCGATACACCCATAGAAGAAACCTGCCGTGCTTTTAACGATTTAATTCAGCAGGGTAAAATACTTTACTGGGGTGTAAGCGAGTGGTCAGCACAAAACATAGAGGATGCCGTTTTCACGTGTGAACAGTACGGATTGCATAAACCTGTAAGCAACCAGCCTCAGTACAACATACTAAAGCCACAGATTGAAACAAACGGAGTACTCGCTGTATCCGAAAAACATGGTTTGGGGCAGGTAGTCTGGTCACCGCTGGCACAGGGAATCCTCACGGGAAAATATTCGGGCGGAAACAAACCGGCCGGCTCTCGTGCAGCTCACGAGAAAATGGGGGTGTTTATCAAAGACAGAATCGATATAGAAGTAACCGATAAGGTTGACAGCTTAAAAACTGTCACCGATGAACTGGGAATAACTCTGGCACAATTTGCACTTGCATGGTGCCTGAGAAAGAAAGGTGTTACCAGCGCAATTATAGGCACAACGAACAAAAGACAGGTAATCGATAATTGCGGTGCTGTAGGTTTTGAATTCACGGAAGAACTTGAAAGAAAAACAGCGGAGATTTTCTATACATGAGACTTGCCGTAATAGGTGAACCGTGTATAGACTACATTCACAGAACAGGTATAACACTATCCAAACATCTTGGCGGTATATTGTATTCCGTAGTATCACTTGCTGTAATCTCAAACCCGGACGATGAAATACTTCCAGTAATAAATATCGGTGAAGACGAGTATAGTAACATAACCGGCTTTCTAAAAAGCTTCGGTAATATTAATACGGAGCATATAAGAAAGGTCAGCCACAAAACAAGAATTGTAAACCTGTACTACAAAACTTCTTCCCCTGGTGTGGCGGTTGATAGTGCTGAAACCCAAAAAATCTATGACAGGGAAGAAAATTCAACAGAGCCTACATATCCGGTTGAGTTTGAAGATGCCTGCAAAGCTTTAAAAAACACTGATGCATTGTTAATCAATATGGTTTCGGGTGTTGATATTACTCTCGAAACATTACAGAAGATATCGGATGAGTTTAAAGGATACATTCACCTTGACCTGCATAATGTTGTAATGAAAACCCTGCCCGACGGGCAAAGAATACAGGAAAAGACAGAGAAGTGGGAGAAGTGGTGTTCATCACCGGATACACTCCAGATGAACCAATCGGAACTGTATATTATGACAGGACAAAACCTGAATGAGTACCAGGTAGCTGAAAAAATTCTGTTGTTGCGAAATCACACAGCGCGGACTAAGGCACTTGTTGTTACAGGCGGCAAAGAGGGTGCTGCCCTTTATTTAAAAAAAGAAAAAACTGTTTTGAATCAAAAATTCTCGGAAATAGATAAGCAGGAAGTAGCTGCTATAGAACGAAATGACATGAAAGATACAACAGGGTGCGGCGACGTATTTGCTTCGGGCTTTTTTTACAAGAATGCTCAGAATTTGCATTTTGATACGTTATCAGCCGGATTTTTCAGGCGGAATGCATTATACTCATCAGATAATCTGTTCGTTTCATTAAATTATGCAAACCATATTGCAAGCATTAATACGTCACTTGAGGGAGTTGAGGAGCTTTTCAAACTGAAACTATAATGAATAACGGTAAGAAAATACTTGTAACTGGTGCTAATGGATTGCTTGGTCAAAAAATCACCGATATATTCAAAAGAGAAAGCACGAATGAGCTTATCCTTACCGACTTGCAGGACAGGGCTGAAGATCCGCATGGTTTTATTTACATAAAACTTGATATTACCTCTAAAGAAGATGTAAAAAACTACATAAGACAGCTAAATCCTGAAGTAATAATAAATACAGCAGCTTATACTAACGTAGACGGTTGTGAAACCGAAAGGGAATTAAGCTGGAAGATCAACGTTGACGGTGTAAAAAACCTTATTATTGCTTCACGGATAAATGATGCTAAAGTTGTGCATATCTCTACCGATTACGTGTTCGACGGCAAAACGGGGCATTACGATGAATACTCCAAACCAAATCCAAAAAGCTTTTATGGGAAGGGCAAGCTTGCCGCCGAGAATGCTTTAATATCCAGCGGAATTAAATATGCAATCGTCAGGACAATGATTCTCTACGGCACAGGAAAAAATATACGCCCGAACTTTGCCCTGTGGCTTATAGACAGCCTTAAAAAAAGTAACCCGGTTAAAATTGTAATCGACCAGTACGGACAGCCTACAATGATAGATGACCTTGCGCTCGCACTGTTAAGAATAGTTGATAAAAACCGTGAAGGTATTTACCATGTATGCGGAAGCGAGTATTTAAGCAGGTTTGAGTTTGCGTTAAAACTCGCCGATGTATTTGCTCTCGATAAAAGACTCATTATTCCGATAAGAACTTCGGAGCTGCAGCAGCCGGCAGAAAGACCGATGAACTCAAGCTTCATTACGCTGAAAGCTGAAACGGAGCTTGGTATAAAACCGCTTAATGTTACTGAAGGGCTGTATTTATTAAAACATCAGCTTGGACATAAAGAAAAAGAGTGATGGATAACAAACCCGACATATAAAAACAAGCGGGTTGTGTCAGGTGTGCCGCCTGACGCGTCAGGTCAAATACCTGAGGCAACATTTAAAAAGAAAAATTACAATGCTTGATATAAAATTAATCAGAGAAAACCCGGAACTTGTAAAACAACAGCTAAAACTACGGGGTAATTTCGACGATGCCATAAACAACCTTATAGAACTGGATAAAAAACGGCGGGATACAATCCAGGAAACCGATAAGCTGAAAAACCTGCGTAACATGCAGTCACAGAAAATTGCAAAGATGAAAAAGGAAGGTAAAGATGCCGCGGAAAAAATTAACGAAATGAAAACTGTTTCGGATAAGATAAAAGAACTCGATGGAACATTAACAGAAATCGAAAAATCGATTAACTTTGCACTTATAGATATTCCGAATCTGCCTCATGAAAACACCCCCGTTGGTAAAACACCCGAAGCGAACGTTCAAATAAAAATTTGGGGTGAAAAACCTGTAGGTGATTTTAAATTTCTTGACCATGTCCAGCTTGGTAAAAAGCATGATATTATTGACTTCGAAGTCGGGGCAAAAATATCAGGCAGCGGTTTTCCTTATTATAAAGGCAAAGGTGCAATACTTGAAAGAGCTTTAATTAATTTTATGCTCGATACTCACAGGCATAACGGCTACACAGAAGTCTTTACACCTTTTATCGTAAACAGGGACTCAATGGAAGCTGCTGAAAAGGTGCCAAAGTTCGAGGATGATATGTACAGGATTGATATTGATGACTTGTTTGCTATTCCCACAGCGGAAGTTCCGATAATTAACATACACCGTGATGAAATAATTTCCGAAGACCTGCTGCCTGTTAAATACTGCGGTTATACAGCTTGCTTCAGGCGTGAAGCCGGAAGCTACGGCAAGGATACCAAGGGATTTTTAAGGGTTCACCAGTTCAATAAGGTTGAGCTTGTAAATTTCTGCCTTGCGGAAAACTCATACGCAGAACTTGAGAAAATGACACAGGATGCATGCTCAATTCTTGAGGCGTTAAACCTGCATTACAGGGTTCTTGAGCTATGCACGGGAGATTTAGGATTTGCTGCAAGTAAATGCTATGATATAGAAGTCTGGTCGCCGGCAGAAAACAGGTGGCTTGAGGCATCGAGCGTTAGCAACTGCACCGATTTCCAGTCACGCCGGGCAAACATAAGAACAAAGCGTGATAAAAAAACCGAGTTTGTACACATACTCAACGGCAGCGGGCTAGCTACATCACGCCTTTTTGTCTCACTCATAGAATGCAACCAAACACCGGAAGGGAAAATAATCATTCCGAAAGCATTACATGGTTATACGGGATTCGAGATTATAGGGTAAAATTATTCAAATCAGTTTCACTATGAGCCGTATGATTTATACAAAAAAGTATTGCATTATACGATTACTCATCGTATATTACATCGTATGAAAATAACTTCAATAATACCCGATTCACTTATCCGTGAAGTTCAGGAAGAGAGCGGAGGGAGGAATATAACCGAATCTATTACAATAGCCCTCAAGGAGTGGCGTGATCTGAAGAAGATTAAAAAACTAACAAAAAGAATTGAGAAAAAACCCTTAACGCTGCGTTCACGAAGGTTTTATACAAAGATCCGGGAGTTGAACCGAAAAACATGATTCTTGCTGATACTTCCGTTTGGATTGAATTCCTCCGCAGGAATACGGGCATTTTCCCAATCATGAGGGAATTGCTGGACAGCGGAGATATTCTTGCAACTGAATTCATTTTCGGAGAACTGTTACAGGGAACAAGGTCGAAGAAGGAAACTAAGGTTATACTGGATTTTTGGAAATATTTACCTAAGGCAAACGAGCAGGGAATCTGGCTTGATGCAGGAGAATATTCAGCAAAGAATTCTCTTCCTGCAAAAGGGATTGGTCTGATAGACTCTGCAATTGTATGTTTCGCCAGGAAATATGGTGCCAAAATCTGGTCACTTGACCGGAAACTTAATAGATTTTTAACCAGGGACGAGATATACTTACCATCTACATAAGAACAAAACATGATAAAAAAACGGAGTTTATTCACATACTCAACGGTAGCGGACTTACTACATCACGCCTTTTTGTCTCACTCATAGAATGCAGCCAGACACCGGAAGGGAAAATAATCATTCCGAAAGTTCTTCATCAGTATACGGGATTTGAGATGATTGGATAACAATAATCAATATTCAATAGTTATTTAAAACATAATAATACTCAAGATGACCGCCTCCATTATAAAAACCGTTAAAAACCGCTGTTAAGTGGCGTTTTTCCATCAATCCCCGACATGAATGTCGGGGTTACTAAAAAATTATTATTATTAACTTTACTTGTTTGAACGGTCAACTTGAGTAATAATAAATAATAAAGGTTTAACTTTGAGGATACGCACATGATAGATTTAATGAGGTTAATGAAATTCTGTCGTGTACATAGTAGATTCCTCAATTTTATAAAAGTATCATATTATGATACCATTAAAATTTGACTGATTTAATATATTAGTTCTGTATTAAAACCAGCATAATGAACCTTCTTAAATCAGATAGTAAATTATCAGAAGATAATTTGTTCAATAGTTACAGCAGAGATTCTGTATGGAAAGAATTCTCCGAAGGCTTGCTTAGCTACCGTATGTCTAAAAACAGGCTGAAATTAAGTAAAAAGAATAAACTATTAAAACGGGCAATTAAGAAATTTACACACTTTATTTCCTTAGTTCCCGATTATAACCCTGCTTATGGTTATCTTGGCATTTCATATTACCAGATGGGCGAGTTAAATTTAGCCTTGAAATCTTTAAATGAAGCAATCTCTCGGTCTGAAAAAAAGCATAATTTCAATCTTATTTTATACAGAGGAATAGTTTATCATAAGTTATCGGATAATAAAAAAGCACTTGCCGATTTTTCGTATTTGGTAAATAATTCTTGCGAGAATCTGAATGCCTACTATCACCGGGCAATCCTGTTTTGGGAAGAAAAGCGGTACAAGGATGCAATTGTAGATCTTACAAAAGCGATAAACATCTTACTAAGAAACGATATTTATTACACAGGCACAGATCTTGAATGTCCCCCTACTGAACAGTTAAGAAAGCTGAGGGCAGAGTGCTATCTCCGTATAAAAGATTACAGAAACGCAATAACAGATTATTCAAAAATACTTGAAACGGATTATGATAACGAAACACTGTTTAGCAGGGGTAAATGTTCATATTTTTTGAACAACTGGGACGACGCACTTGCAGACCTAAGATTAGTTGCAAAAAATGATCCGTATCAGCATGAAGCATTCTATTTATGCGGAGAAATTAACTTTGAACTTTTAAAATATGAGAATGCAATTGAAGATTTTACAAAATCTATCTCCCTTCTGCTGAATAATGTAAAGGCATATATCCGCAGAGCATGGGCATACTGTCAGATAGGATGTGTAACCGAAGCTCTAAAAGACCTTGCCACTGCTAAAGATTTAGACCCTGAAAATGCCGAACTGTATCGTATCTACGGAGTTGTGTTCTTGAATCTAAGGATGCCCGTTAAAGCCATAGAAAGTTTCAGAATATCAGCTAATTTGGGTGATGAAATTTCACAGGAATGGCTTAGGGATAATAAATTACTGATTAACTATTATATAGAAGAATGAATAATATGCCTAAATCATTCCAGTTTAGTAATTGCGAATTTGACTGCCGAGCTGAATCTGTTATATGTATGGTAAGTAGTTCTAAAACAAAAACATCATATTTTTGCTATATTTTTTTTTACCCTAGTGCTTTTTCAGCAATGTGATACAAAAAACGTTAGTAATAACGAAAACGAACCTTTAAACGGATATTTCTGGGATCCGGAAAGCTTATAGCAAGCGGAGCTGTATTAGGGTTATTACTGAAAATTGGTGCAGAAATATGAAATTTACATCAAAATAGACAGTTTTATGAGGGAATCAAAGGGTGATACATCACATTAGATTCCGTTTCTTCATGTGGAAATGATAGTTAGTAATCTGCAATTATTTTGTGATGTTGTAATTTATTAATATAAGCACAGAGCCATAATTTCACATAATAGTTGTTTACACGCTTGAAAAGAAGTTCAATTTGACGAGTGTTGCCGATAAAAATGATGATAAGGTTATTACACTTTTACCAAGAAAATTGTTAATTTGACCTTAAGCTTTCTTTGATGAAATTCATATTAGAGAGGATTTAATCGATGAGGGATTGGTTTAAATTAGAAGTTATAGTAGGGGATTGTTAAAGTTACTGTTTAGTACATATTTATTAATTATTGTTTTTTATCTTTTCAACTCCATTTTGATGTGTGTTCTACCTGTTAATTTTACCCATTCATTTATGTAATTATCCAATCTGCCATTCATATATATTACATAACCCCATGTTCCTACCTCTAATTCTAAACTGCCATAATAAATGGACTGGCATTTAACAAATAATTCTATAAGTGTTTCAGTTGTATCTGTAAATAACAAACTATCCAGTAAAATAAAACTTAAAGAATCGCCCTTAATTTCCTTTTGAAAATTTCCAATCCTTAAAAATACTTCATATTTCTCGGGCAATTTACCGTAATAGCTATAATAAAGTTCTTCCACCCGGCTGCTATCAACATCCCAATAATAGCCGTCTAACGGTTCGTTTTCGTCATTTCCACCGAACATTGTTTTACAACGTGGAATAAAAGCTAAAGAAATGATCAATAAGCTTAAATACAGTTTTTTCATTTTGGTTTCTCCTTTAACACAAATAAAACAGAATCCCTGCGCTTGTCAAATTGAGAAAAAGGTCAATTAACACCTGAATTTGCAGTTTTCGAAACAACAACAGGGAACGAGCATTATCTAAGATTCCATTTATAACGATAAAGGATTAAAGAGGATAATATTTAAAATTCTATGGCTGGTGCCAGTCTCTATTCCATACAAAGAACTTAATTTCTTCCGAAATGTCTTCTCTGAATCCTACCAGGAACTTATAAGACCTGATTTTATAATCTGACACATCGAATGAATAATAGTGCCAGTGTCTGGAGTCCCCCTTTTTCGGTTAACAGAAGTTTGGTTTCGTTTGTTTGTAAATCACGGATGTATATGGAGACCATTTTAGGTGAACCGTTAAATTGTTGGGCAAGTGTGTATTGCCTATTCGGGCAGTGCTGGTTATTTGCTCGCAAACGCATTAAGTAATTCCGCTGCCTGTTATTTTGTAAGCTATGCTCTAGAATATTTTATTACTGTTGAGTTCTAACACAAACTGCAGATAATTATAGTATTTTCATTCTCTTTCCCTCCTCTTTAAAACTTAATAATTTACAACAAAATAAAAAACGGGAACCACTGATTTTAATTGTAAGTTTTTCCCGTTGTAAAAACATCTTTCCATAGAAATCTTTATTTATTCTATGTCATTAATAATTCCTGATTAATTAAAGTTAGTTACAACACAAAAGTTTCTTAGAAAATTTAATATAAAAATCCGTTTTGCCAAGTGTAAAATTTGGGGAGAGGGTAAATAATTGTTACTTTAATGGTTTAACGATTAACTAATGTTATTTCCCTGATATTTTATTAATCAAATACTGTGCTACGGCTACGGCTTCTTTTTTCTTTAAGCCGGGGTTTGGCATTGGGGGATAGGCGGGGTCAACTTTTGTAGGATTAAAAATATATTCAGCAAGCTTGTTAACATCTCCGTTATACTTGGGGACAACGTCTTTATGCGGGGGTCCCACAAGTTTCTGGTCGAATTTATGGCAGGCAATACACTTTGTGTTGTAAATCTGTTCTCCGTCTAAACCGGTCTTCGATACAATTTTAGACCTTACTTCCTTTTCATGTTCCTCGGATTTCTTAATCATTACCGGCATTTTACCGCTAAGTGCTCCTGCAAAAACTTCCTGCTCACGCAGTATATTTAAAGCAAATATTACAAAAATCAGAAGAAATACAGGCACAATAAGACCGGTATTTTCTTCTTTATATATAAAGTATAGCATTGAGCAGGTAATAATAACTGCAATAAGAATCAGAAACAGATATAAAAATGAAGAGCTAATTAAAGCATGTTGCTGAATAAGAAATGTGCTTATCAGCAATAAAACAGGTATAACTGATACAGAAATCAATGATACTCCGCCGGCATAGCTTTTAACCTGCATTGCATATTTATCGCTCATATTTTCAATACCGCCCTGCCAGCGGAAGAAGAAAAACAGAATTGCTGCACCTGTAATTGCAAACGAGAATGCAAGGAGAAGCAGAAAATCAAAAACCGTATTCCAAGAGTAAATTATCTGAAGCAGGTTATCAGTTTCACTCCACCGTGCAGGATTTAATGCAAGCCCGGCACTGCCTGCAAAAATGTATGCCCCGAACATTAAGCTGAGCAGTGAAAGCTTGGGGAAATAACCGCTCTGGTAAATATATTCTTCTTCAAGCTGATGAAGTTCTTCTTTTGCTTCCGGTTGTTTTATCTCTGATTCTGCTTCTTCAAGGAACCGCGCAACCGGTAATGCTGAGAGATATTTTCTTAACAAAACATAGCCGATTATAAAAATCAGCACTGAAAAGAAAAAGAAATTCACAGTCACCGAGCCTGTAACAAAAAGCAGTTGCCCGTAAGCTATTGATGCTGAAATTACCGGAACTATACCCAAAGCAATAGCCGCATTTTTAGAGATTGTTAGTTTTTGCAGAATGTCCTTCGAAAACCTTGAAAAAAGCGTGCTTTTTGTTTTTTTTGCTTTACCGTCAAAATATGCCCAGAGTAAATTAGCTCCTAATGACATTCCCAAGTAAGGCAAAAAAAGCAATAACGAAACCACCAGCATATACTTCAGCAATGCTATGTGGTTTTCGGTTGGCGGTATTACAAACTGGTCAAAAAAGTTCATATTAAAATAATCTGTCTGCTATAAACACTGTTATTAATATCAAAGTGTAAAAATTAATTGTAACAAAGGTTTTCAAAACAATTTTCCTGTCAGATTCAGAATTTAAAAATTTTACTGAAGAATAAATTACCCACGCCGAAGCAATCAGCATAAGCACTGCCGAAGCCGTAAAGTTCACACCTGTTACAAATGGGATGAATGAACCCGTAATAACAGCAGCAGCTATCCAGACAAACGTAATTTTCTTAAGCTGTTGTGCTGTGAAAATTTTATTCAGAGTTGGAAATCCTGCATTATCAAATTCATCACCGTAAATCATAAGCAATAACCAGAAGTGCGGTATCTGCCATACAAAGAAGTACAAAGCAATGAACCAAATCCTGTAATCGGTTAAGCTGCCTGATGCAGCAAGCCATCCTGCCAAAGGAGGCAATGCACCTACCAGCGAGCCCGGAATAATAGCAAAAGCTGTCTTCCGTTTTAAAGGTGTGTAGACAAAGTTATACCATATAAAAGTGAAAACGCCAACAGCCGTTGAAGCTAAACCTGCATTATAAGCAAAAACAAAAGTACCTGCAATTAAAAGTACGATTGTTAAACCCAGAACGTATTCAGGCAGTACTCTTGCAGAGGGCAGCGGACGGTTACGTGTGCGTTTCATAAGCGCATCTGTATCTCTTTCCTGGTAATGGTTCAGAACGGATGAAGCACATGCTAAAATAAAAATCCCAAAAACAGGATAAATAATACCAAAAGTAATTCTGTTTGCAGCAAGCACATACCCCAATGCTGTTGTTAAAGTTACCAAAATGGTAATTTTAATCTTAGCCAGCTCTGGCAGTGATTTAAGCAGGGCAATAATGTTGTGCCAGACACCGATATTTACAGTGCTGTTATGCAAAAATCCTGTATTTGTTCTTATATTAATCAAATTTTAAACTATTCCCCCGGCTAAAGTCGGGGGTAAACAGAAAAATACTTCAAAAAATTTCTACTTTTTTAATGTATCCTTTTGTAGAAATGTCTTAATCGAGTCCAGTTTAACACTATCGGTTTTTAACGTATCCTGCGGGGTATTCAGCCATTTATTAAACTCTTCCTCCGGCAAAGCTATTATTTTATTAAGCATATACGCATGGTTCATACCGCAGTATTCGGCACACATTATGTCGTATCTTCCTATTTCATCCGCTAAAAACCAGAGATAATTGGTCCGTCCCGGCACAGCATCTTCCTTTATTCTGAATGCAGGTATGTAAAAGCTATGGTTTACATCTGCCGATTGTATTTCCATTTTTACCGGCTTTCCTACAGGAACATATAATGAGTCACTTTTTTTATTATTGCTGTATTCAAACGACCACTGCCACATCCTGCCTGTAACCTTTACGGTCATTGCATCAGGCGGCACATTTCGCATCAGCTTAAAGCCCTGCCAGCCGTAATAAAACATTGCAAGAACCAGTATCAGGGGAATAACTGTCCAAACTATTTCAAGAGTAGTACTGCCTGTAATATTCTCAGGTTTCGGATTCTTTTTAGCACGGTAACGTATTACAAAATAAATCATAGCCGCAGTTACCCCGGCAAGAAGTAACACCGAAATGCCTACTATGAAAATGAATATTTTATCTACTTCATGTGCTACCTGGCTCATGGCTCATTCCTGAATGCAATATCGGTAAACGTAAGTATTAAGAAAATTATAAAGGTTAAAATACAAACAAGTATAAAAACCTTGAAAACTTTTTTATCGAACTTAACATGCATAAAATAGTTAACAACCATCAGTGTTTTTGCACTGGCTATTAAAAGTGCCGTAATAAGCGTAAGAGCACCCAGGTTAACTCCTGCAACGGTCACGGTAATTGCGGTTAATGCAACAAGCCCCGCCCATACCATAACGTATGCGCCGTAAGGAAATTCGTGATTTGCCGATGTGTTGTTACTGCTCATAGATAGTTTAATGTATCAGATAAAATAACGGGAAAAGGAAAATCCATATTATATCTACCAGGTGCCAGTATAAACCGGCATTTTCAAGCTTCATATGGTTATCAGCTGTGACCTTATCGCGTATTACAAAAGCCAAAATAATCGAAATAAATATCATCCCTACAACAACGTGAAGTCCGTGCAGACCTGTCATAACATAGTAAAGCCCGAAGTACATTATCTCACCTTCCGACATATTATCAAGTGCGGGTCCGCGCGGGTAAATACCGTTGTGTATCTCATGGCTCCATTCAAAATACTTATTGACTAAAAATACCAGTCCGCAAAAAAGAGTGAAAAGCATAAGGTAAATGCTCAGCTTCTTATGGTTAACCCTGAGTGCATGGATTGAAAGAGCAATTGTAAGGCTGCTTGTTAAAAGCACAATCGTGTTAAGAGCACCTATAAAAGTGTTCATCTCGAGAGCTGCAGCCTTAAACCCGTCGGCATATTTAAACCGGTATGCAGCATAAAGAATGAACATTCCCCCGAAAAGTAAAAGCTCGGTGAACAGGAAAAGCCACATACCCATCTTAGAGCCTTCATCGTCGCGGTGCACGTGACTGTCGGTATGTGCAGAAGCAATATTTTCTAAATTATCGTTCATGTTATCTTTTCTTTTTCGGGATGCATAATATAGGTTTGCTTATCGTGTACGTAAGGTCCGCCTATTACTAGAGGGACTTCATCGAAATTTTCCATAGGCGGCGGTGATGGAACACGCCACTCAAGCGTTGTTCCGCCCCAGGGATTAACCGGTGCTTTCGGGCCTCTTAACAAGCCATACAATAAATTACCGAGCATCAATAATATTCCTGCAGCCAGTATCCATGAACCAATCGTGGAAATTAAATGAAGAGACTGGAATTGCGGAAGGTAATCGTAATAACGTCTAGGCATACCCATGTAACCCAGTATAAACATTGGGAAATACAGCACATTAAAACCTGTCAGGAACATCACGCAGGCAATATTGGCGACACGTGAATTATACATTTTACCGAACATCTTGGGATACCAGTAATGAAGCGATGCAAAAAATATAGTCCCCATCCCGCCAAACATAACATAGTGGAAATGTGCTACAACAAAATAAGTATCGGTAACGTGGATATCGGTTGCAAGCGAGCCGAGCACTAACCCGGTTAATCCGCCGATAGAAAATATCACGATAAATGCCATTGCATAATAAAGCGGAGTTCCAAAAACAATTGAACCTTTATAAAGCGTTGCAACCCAGTTAAATACTTTTACTCCAGTAGGAATTGCAACAAGAAAGGTTAAAAGTGAGAACACAACCCTTGAAGTATCACTCATTCCGCTTGCAAACATATGGTGCCCCCAGACAAGATAGCCGATTAAAGCAATGGCAAGGCTCGATATTGCAATTTGTTTATAGCCGAAAATATCTTTTCGTGCAAATGTGGGAAGTATCTCCGAAACAACACCCATTGCAGGTAAAATCATAATATAAACTGCTGGATGCGAGTATATCCAGAACAAATGCTGATACAACAGCGGGTCACCGCCAAGTGCCGGGTCAAATATACCGACACCCAGAAGTCTCTCGATTATTATCAAAAACAGTGTTATCCCTATTACCGGTGTAGCAAGAACCTGTATCCATGCAGTAGCATACAGCCCCCATACAAACAGCGGCATACGGAACCACGTCATGCCCGGTGCACGCATACGGTGTATAGTAGTTATAAAGTTTATGCCCGTTAGTATCGAAGAAAATCCAAGCACAAATGCTGCGAAGGTTGTCATAGTAACATTTGAGGTAGTTCTTACGCTGTAAGGTACGTAGAATGTCCATCCTGTATCAGCAGCCCCGCCTCCGCTGAAGAGTGATACTATTGCCAGTATTCCGCCTGCTACATAAAGATACCACGAGAACAGGTTCAGCCTGGGGAAGATAACATCTTTTGCACCTATCTGTATGGGCAGCATGAAATTCCCCATAATTGCGGGAATTGCCGGTATAATGAAAAGGAATATCATTATTACACCATGCAGTGTAAATAACGAGTTATACGTCTGCGGCTTCATTATGGTTTCTCCCGGCGAAAGCATCTCAAGCCGCATAAGGAGTCCCAGTGTCATTGCTACAAGAAAGAAAGTAACTGCAATTACAAGATAAAGAATTCCGATTCTCTTATGGTCGGTAGTGAGAAGCCACGACATAATACCTTTGCGTTTACCTCCGTACTGGTAAAAGCTCGGTCCATCTGAACCAATTACTGCTTCAGTCATTTACCGGTTCCTTTTCCTGAACGGGTTCAGTTTCATTTTTCTTTTTAACCACTAAGACAATAAAAAAAATCACAATAAATAAAAACACACCGGTTCCTGCTATTCTTGTTACATTCAGAACGTATTTTCTGCCTTCGGGGTCATAGCTGTAGCACAGCTTTAAAAACTTGTTTATTGTTGGGCCTGTTTTGCCTTCCGATGCTTCAATAATTGCAAGCTTCAGGTCAAGAGGAAGAAGCTGAATTCCGTATAAATAACGTGCAATCTTGCCTTCCGGTGAAACTACTACAACTGCAGCAGAGTGAATAAACTCATTATCCTGCTTCTGGTACATGAATCCTACTTCATTTGTAAGTTTAGTGATGTTGACGCTATCTCCTGTCAGAAAACGCCACGATTGCTCAGGAACTTGTTTTTTCATATTCTCAAGATAATTTTTCTTCTTTTCGCCAGCAGTTATATAGTTTTCGGACGGATCAAAACTTATTGTTACAATATTATAATCCATTCCTGCTTCAAGGTCCATCTTCTGAACAGTTTCCGAAAGACCGTTTAAAAGCGGACTGCAAATCCCGGGACAGCGGTAATAAACCAATGTTATTATAGTAGGTTTTGTAATCAGGCTTTTAAGCTGAACCAACTGACCGAGCTCATCGTAAAACTTCAAATCAGCAGTTAATACATCACCCAGCTTTTCATCTATTCCCACTTCTGTTTTCTGTTCTTGTGCAAATAATTTCACCGGGTCAAACAATAAACAAAAGCTGGTAACAAAATAAATAATATTTCTCAAAATCTTCATATAATGTCAGAGTGTTTGACCGCTAAAAAGTTTTTTCAGATAACCGTATACATATCTCAATTTTTCCTGAGTCAGAAATAAAACGTCGGGTTTAAACCCGTTGTTAATCAAATTATTATCAACTAAATCAACAAATGCCCTCTCGTTCGCATTCCACGAAGAATCAGCCGTTAAAAGAGTCAGTGCTTTTAGGGTGTTTACTGTTATACTTCTGAATATAACCGCACCTGTATCTGTTTTATTAGCATTAACTACAGAATCAAGAACATTTATTTTCAGGAATGTGTTATTTTCACTGATAATTTTTTCGGCAGCTATTTTTAGAGGAATCTGGTTTGGCATTTTCACTCCAGCCGAAAGACTGTATGTTTTATCAAGCTGTTTCAAATCTTCCTCCGAGTCTTTTGGGTAATCAGGCCTCAGCAAGCGTATAAATGCGATTAATGCAAAGCGGTCTTCAGGCGTTAAATTAGAGTAACTTGCCATTCCCCTGTTTAAAATACCCTCCTGCAGAGTTTTGTAAATCTGCGATATCTTCGGGCCGTTTGTCCAGCCGTTCAGCTCATGAAAATTTCTTGGTTTCGGATTCATGTTCACACCCGCAACACCATCTCCTCTGCCCTCGTTTCCGTGGCAGCTTGAACAGTTGGATACATACAGCGTTTTTCCTTTTTCAACAAGCTCGGGAGTGGAAATTGAAAGTTTCATCACATCAACTGGCGGTGAAATACTCCCTTTAATCATCGGTAGCTCCCTTTCAACCTTAGCAGTATCTGTTACTGCACCGGCAGTAACAATGCTGCTTTTGCTGAACATAGGAAGATTATTCAGGTACATCATCCCGATACCTATTATAACCCCGATTATTGCGATGTAAAAAACACCAAACAGCTGAAGATAAATTTCCTTTTTATCTCTTACTTCAAGATTAATATTATCGTGCAAACCGGGAATTTTCATAAATGAAACTCCAATCCCCGTTTTAATTTCGGGTCACCCACGGGCATGAGGTTATGCTTACGCGATTTAAAATAAAAAACCAAAATCAGTATCCCTATTACAAGTATTGGATATCCGAGTTCTGTCCAGCTAAATGCAACAGATTCGCTGAAGCTTGGCATAACCAGCCAATATAAATCGAACAGATGTGCAAACAAAATCCAGAGTGACATTACTTTCAGGCGTTTAGGATCCATCTTTGACGGCTGTGATAGCAAACCGGCATAGGGTATTACAAATCTGATAAGAATGAGTCCTGCCGATACATATTTCCACGAACCCTGCCAGCGCATAACAAACCAGTAGGTTTCTTCGGGAATGTTTGCATACCATATCAGTAAAAACTGGCTGAATGCAATGTAAGCCCAGAAGTTTGTAAATGCAAACATCAGTGCCCCAAGCGAGTAAAGATGGTCACCGTTAAGCTTCGGCTGAAAATAGCCGTTTTCATTTAGCTGTACAACTGCATATGTTGTAGCACCTAATCCGGCAAGCACAGTCCCTGATATATAATAGATGCCGAAAATAGTTGAATACCAGTGAGGCTCAATGCTCATTATCCAGTCTATAGCCAGAACCGAAAGCAAGATAGCAGCCAATGGCATAAAGACTGCAGAAAGTTTTACGTTCATTTGGGTGAGCTTCTGCTCGCCTGTATGGTCTTGCTTAACCGAATTCCGTGTAAAAATCCGGTAAAAAGTATAAAAAACAACTATTATGACTGCAAAACGAACAGTAAAAAATACTACATTCAGATAAGGTGCTTTAGAATGAAGCATATGGTCTCCCGGTTCGGGATGCAGCCAGTGAAAAACATTCTGAAGATTCAGAAATAACGGAATTGCCAGCAGTACAACAAACGGAAGCGACGAAGCAAGAAATTCCGTTACCCGCCTCATAGGCGTGCTCCAGACTGCACCTGCAAGATACTCAAGGGCAACCAGCATAACAGAGCCAATGGCGATGCTTGATAAAAACATCAGGACAATAAGATTGCCGATTGCAGCTCTGTTGGCATCAACAAGATATGATAAAACAGCTAAAACAAGTCCTGTACCAACCAGTATCCAGCCGGTTTTTTTAACCCTGACAGGCAAATCTTTCTTATTGTATTCTATAGTTTCCATCTACAAATATATCTTCAGTAACAGGTAGTTCAGTTGTTTTCAGTTTAATTCAATTACTTTTGCAGGGAACCAACCCCTTTTGAGCGAAGTAAAAAAATACTTTTTAACGTCAATTCTCACCGGTACCATAGGAACGAATGTTTGATACCACGGCATTTTCTTTATCAGCATTTCCCTGACCTTTCGCTCATCCTCATCCGGTAAAACAACAGCTATTCCCTGTGCCTGTACAAAATCTTTGGTTGCATCATTTTCGGAAACTGAAAAAGCAACGTTTTTATTGACTTCTATGTTCCTGAATGTTTTACCGTTCTTTTCAAGCAGCAAATATATTGCCTTGTCTTCAAGCGTAAAGTAAGCACCCAATACCCACGGTGAATACTCACTCCCTGTAGTGGCAAGAATAACTGCGTTATTGGAATTTAAGGTATCATTTATTGCTGTTAAAACTTCGTTGTCGGTTGTATTACTCATTTATTTACTTTCTAAATCTGAATCTTTGGCATTTTGTGACCTTTGTAAAACTCTTATATAATGAACAATTGTCCACCTGTCGTCTCTTGATATCTGTTTTTCGTATGACGGCATAACGTTTTGTCCGTTTGTGATAACATGATATAAATTTCCGTCTTTCCACTTACGTACTTTTTCCGAGATAAGCGTAGGCGGCTTGGGAAACTGGTCTTTAAGCCTGCTATCGCCCTGCCCGAAATATCCGTGACAGGGACTGCAGAACGTTTCAAACTTATTCCTGCCCTTTTCTATTATTTCCTTTGTAAACGGCAGCGGATTAACCTGTGCCTTTATCAGAGAATCCGGTATTCCTTTGTATTCATACGGTATAAAATTCCTGGCAACTGTTCCTTCTACGGGATTACGCATAGAAAAACCGTCGCTAAAAACCGTGCTGTATGTCTGCGGTTTTACTTTCTGCTGTTCAGCCATCCAGTTAAACGGAACCCAGAACAATAAATGATTTAATACGAAATATGATGTTCCAGCAGTAATGAGTACAATAATAATAAGTCCGCCTATGAATTTGGGTTCGAAAACCCTGATCCCTTCAGGCTTCGGTTCGTATATTGTTTCAATGTTTTTCCCTCCAATGCCTTCAAGAAAATCCTTTACTTTCTTTTCATCAAACAGCGGGTCTATTGCCGTAATGCACAAACCAAACTTATCACTTGAAACGTTTTTCATATAATCGGTATCGTGCAGTGCATGGCTTGTATTCGGGAAACGGAACATTGCAAAGAGCATTGTTGCTACAGTAGATATTGCTGCTGAAAGAACTGTTATCTCAAAAGTCACGGGAATGAATGCCGGCCATGAAAAATACGGCTTACCGCCTATTACAAGAGGATATTCGAACGATGCTATAAAAGTCAGGAACATAAGCCCAAACGCTGCACCAAACAAGCCAAAGAACAACGTTACGTAACCAAGCTTCGATGTGCCGATATTCATAGCTCTTTCTATACCATGAACGGGATACGGTGTATTTGTATCAAACTTTTTGTAACCTGCTTTAACTGTTTCCTGCGATGCACGGATTATATCATCCGGAGTATCAAACAATGCCGTGACCGAGTGTATCTTCCTATCCATGTTCCACTCCGTTTCCTGTGCCGTTATGGTGAATCTTGGGCTGTGCACCTTCAACAACAGCTTTTACTTCAGAAATCGATACTACAGGTAAAGTCCTGATAAATAGTAAAATAAGTGTAAAAAACAATCCAAAACTTCCGATTAATATTCCGATATCAAACATAGTTGGTATAAACATCCCCCAGCTTGAGGGCAGAAAATCGCGGGAGAGTGATGTGACTACAATTACAAATCTTTCGAACCACATCCCCACATTAACGAAGACACCTATAGCGAACATTGCTGGAATAGAAGTTCTTATTTTCTTAAACCAGAAAAGCTGCGGGAACAAAACGTTACAGCCAATCATTGTCCAGTATGCCCAGGCATAGGGTCCTAATGCACGGTTGATAAATGCAAACGCTTCAAACTGGTTTCCGCTGTACCATGCAATAAAAAACTCCATTGCGTAGGCATAGCCAACAATCATACCGGTAACAATCATAACCTGGTTCATTTTCTCAAGATGCTTTATAGTAATAATATGCTGAAGTTTAAATGCTTTCCGCACAAATATCAAAACGTTCTGCACCATGGCAAATCCGCTGAACACAGCACCGGCAACAAAGTAAGGCGGAAATATTGTCGTATGCCAGCCGGGAATAACCGATACTGCAAAATCGAAACTTACAATTGTGTGAACCGAAAGCACAAGGGGCGTTGCAAAACCTGCAAGAATTAAATAAGCTTTTTCATAATGCTGCCAGTGACGGCTTGAGTGCCGCCAGCCAAGACTGAATATAGTATAGATTGTTTTTCTGAGCTTATGAGTTGTTCTGTCTCTCAGCGTTGCAAAGTCTGGTATCAGACCAATATACCAGAATATCAGCGATACCGTAAAATAAGTTGAGACGGCAAAAACATCCCAAAGCAGCGGAGAAGTAAAGTTCACCCAAATATGGTTCTGGTTAGGATACGGCATAAGGTAACCATCGAGCCAGGGACGCCCTGTATGTATTGCAGGGAACAAGCCCGCACATATAACTGCAAAAATCGTCATAGCTTCGGCAAAACGTGCAATGCCTGTTCTCCACCTCTGCCTTAAGAGGAAAAGTATTGCAGAGATTAACGTGCCTGCGTGACCTATACCAACCCAAAATACAAAATTTACAATATCAAAACCCCATCCTATGGGCTGGTTAACACCCCACAATCCCGTTCCGTACCAGAACGTCATCCCAAGACAGAATGCCCCGAACAGAAGCATACTACTTGTTAAAGCGAAAAGGAGAAACCAGATTTTCCCGGGCTTTTTCCCAAGAGGTTCCGATATCAGCTCATCTATTGCTAATGCTGAGGGAATACCTTCAACTACCGGAACTTCTCTTGTGTAATCTACTGTAGCAGCTGGCACTACGATTTCTCCTTATTAATATTTCTGAGTTTTGCTAAATACGTCACGTTTGGTCTGACATTAATCCATTCAAGGACGTTGTAACTTAAATTGTGTTTGCGGTTTTGGGAAACTGTTGATTTATCGTCGTTTATATCACCAAACTCTATTGCATAAGCCGGGCAAGCTTCCTGGCAGGCAGTTTTAACATTGTTACCGTTGACGGTTCTGTTTTCCTGAATTGCGTGCTGGCGTTCATCCATAATACGCTGAACGCAAAATGTGCACTTCTCCATAACACCGCGTGAGCGGACAGTAGCTTCAGGATTATACAACAAACTGATAGGTTCCTGCGTGTAATAAGAATCTTTAAAATGGTCCCTGAAATCGAAGAAATTAAACCTTCTCACTTTATAAGGACAGTTATTTGAACAATACCTTGTTCCAACACATCTGTTATACGCCATTTGGTTAAGTCCGTCGGGGCTGTGGTTTGTTGCTGCAACGGGACAAACATTTTCACACGGGGCATTATCGCAGTGCTGGCACAGCATAGGCTGAAAGCTCGCTCTAGGAGAATCCGGCGAACCCGAATAATACCTGTCTATTCTTATCCACATCATTTCCCTGTTAACTTTTACCTGGTCCTTGCCAACAACCGGTATATTATTTTCTGCACTGCATGCAACCGAACAGGCACCGCAACCCGTGCATTTGTTCAGGTCTATCGACATTCCCCATTTATACGATTCGTACTTGTGGTCTTTTGCAATATTAAAGAGCTTAACTTCCTCCCTTCCCTGTTCAAGGAACCTGGGATTAGCCTTGTACTCTTCAAGAGTTCCCTCAATAACTATTTCCCTTTTAAGATGAGCATCCTTAAGTCTTTCAAGCGTATCGAAAGCATGGTGTTCCTGGGTTGAGATAAGTTCATAGGTACCTGCAGCTTTTGTTACAACAGCATTATTATAAAGATGGTCTGTCAATGCTGGCCGTTTGTAAATTAAAGCATTTGCATTTACCCCAACATTACGCCCAACTTCTCCGGTCTTTAGTCTTCCATAACCAAGCGAGATCTGAATTACATTGTCAGCCATACCGGGCTGTATAAAAGCGGGAATGGTAATTTTCACACCCCCTACCGATACATCTAGAAGGTCATTTGTATTAACTCCAAGCTGAGAGGCTGTTTGTATTGAAACAGCAGCATAATTATCCCATACAATTTTAGAAACAGGGTGTGGCAGCTCCTGAAGCCAGCCGTTATTGGCAAACCTGCCGTCACCAAGTGTGCAGCTTTCTTCAAGCTTGACAACATAACCGTTTGATGCTGTAACTTTTCCCGTTCCGTTTAAAAAAGCATCAACCGAAAATGTGTAAGAAGCATCGGATTTTTCATCGTACTCTACAACTCCGTTATGCAAAGCTGAATACCAAAAAGTTTTAAAACCTGCTGACTTGTTTAGCAAAGGAAAAATGTTTTTCTCCCAGTTCTGCATTAAATACTCATGATAAATTTTCTCATTGTATGCTTCTTTATTCCCTTTTATCCATGTAAGAAGTATAGCTTCCTTCTGCCTGTTACGGTACAGAGGTGCTATAACCGGCTGCTGCAGGCTGTAGATACCCGTTCGTTTTTTATAATCACCCCAGCTTTCGAATGTGTGACTGGAGGGCAAAACATAATCGCTGTGAACTGATGTATCATTTTCGCTCTCGGAAATTGTAACAACAAGCTTAACATGCCTGAGTGCAAAACGGTAATCGTACCCGCGTGAAAAATGGTAAACCGGGTTTGTATCTAAATGTATGACTACTGTAGTTGTTCCTACTACCATATGGTCGATAAGTGTATCCATATCGTCTCTTGAAACCAGTGGTAAATGTAGAAACTCTTCTTTGTTTTGCTTGTATAAGAGGGAATTCCCCAACACTTCATTCAGGAAATTGACCGCAATATGAGTTGTTTCAGGAAGGCTGTTGCCTGCAATAACTATCGATTTTTCACGATGTTCCAGCAGGTCGGCAACAAGTGCGTCAGCTGCTTCGGCTTGTAATCCGTATTTCGTAATGAATCCTTTTAGACCATAGGGCTTAAGTGACTCTATGATTTTTGTATCGCCAGAATAAGATGATATTTTCTTGACGATTAAAAACTCGTTTAAAAGACCTAAAACAAACTCCTCGATTGCATCGGGTCTTAATCTTATTCTGTAGTCTGCATTGAGGCCTGTTAGAGTAACTCCGCCTTCTATTGCATAAAGCCTGTTGAATTCTTTTGCTTTGTTTACATCCCTGTTTGAAGTAAATGCTCTTGTTTGTTCCATTACATTACCTTCGGTTCCAAGGAAATCTGACTCTAATGCAACAATCACCTTCGCTTTTTCCCACTCAATCACAGGCAGAGTATCTTTACCATAACACTTTTTCCATGCGTCTTGTTTAGGCTGGTTACCGAACAGTTCGTATGAATATATTTTGGTTGTGGGATAGGCATTGGTGAAATCATCTAACAGTTTTTTAAGCGTAGGTGATAAAACCGAATGTGTAACAATGGCAATTTCTTTACCTGCTGCCGAAGCCGCTTTCAGCTCATTAATTATCTTTTCATCAGCATCTGCCCATGAAGTTGGTGTATAAGTCATTCTTTCTTTGCTGTACATTGGATCTTTGAGCCGGGAAGGATCATATAGATTCAAAACGTTTGCCTGACCTTTTACACAAATCTTACCCCTGTTAACGGGATGGTCAGGGTTGCCGTCTACTTTTATGGGTCTGCCTTCCCTTGTTTTAATTAATATGCCGCAGGCATTATTGCAGGCATCACATGTTGACGCATAATAATTGGGAATGCCAGGTGTTATTTCTTCGGGCTTTTGGTTGTAGGGAACAATTTCGCCTTTATCGCGGTAATTTGCACAGCCTGCCGCAGCAAAAGCTGCCGAAGCACTTAGTAATGCAAGGAATTTCCTGCGGGAGAGAGTTGAAAGTTTTTCCGTATCAAAATCCGATGTAACATCCTTTCCGAATTCAATCTGTTTGGCTTCATTGAATTCAGGGTCGTTGTGCAGTTCCCCGAAACTACGCCAGTAATTGTGTTCACCCGGCTTTGTACCGGTTTCACTTTTTACGGTGATACTTGTATTCAAATAACCGGAATCGTTTTTATACTTATCCATTCATTCTCCGGTTCCTGTTCATAGTGTTTCTTTTTACTGCATTCGGGTTTGCGGTGAAAGTTATTCTACTATCTTTGCGGATTTTCGATTTTAAAAAATTAAAGGGTATCTTTTTCAAAGCAAATATGCCTGCTACACCTGCACCAAGCATCATAAAAAAGCTGCGGCGTTTGATAATATGTTTCTGTTTGTTTTGTTTATTATTCAATTATTGTAAATACTCTCTTTATTCATCCTACAATGTTAGGGTCCTGACTGCAGCAAGCGTGCGTAGGATCATTATACCTATACTTTAAAACTCACCTGTGGCATGCTGCACAGTTTTCAGGTCCCGGATTTATGTTCTTTAAGTTAGGAAAACGGTCATGTGAATTGCGGTGGCAATTCAGGCATGCACCCATTGTAAAACTCTCGACTTGCCCCACTACTTCCATTTCCTGAACAGGTCCGTGACAGCTCTGGCACTCAATACCTTTATTCACATGTATACTATGGTTAAAATACGCATAATCAGGTACTTTATGAACACGCTTCCAGGGAATCGGTTTGTTCTGGTTAAAATACTCGGTAAGTTTCTGAATTTCCGGTTTATCTTTCCTGGCAATCTGGTGACAACCCATACAAATGTTTACTGACGGAACAGAGGCAACTCTGGAATTTTCAACACTATAATGACAATACTTGCAGTCGATTTTCATATCACCTGCGTGCATTTTATGCGAAAAATTTATTGGCTGCTCAGGTGCATAACCTATCCCATTACGCTCTGCATATGAAACGTAATAAGTTACTGCAAAAGAGGCAATTATAACGAAAATTGTAACCGGAAGCCGAACCTTTAGCTTATGGTCAAGTAAATGTTTATTCATTAATTATAAAATCAGAAACGAATCCGCAAAGTTAAAAAATTTTTTTAATATAAACTATATATGGGGCAGTGATTAAAAACTGAGTCAGGTTTATGACATTTATCAATTAAATACCGTGTATATAGGTGA
>CAYWTS010000018.1:13818-42277 GCA_964461265.1 uncultured Ignavibacteriales bacterium | reverse complement strand
AGGACAATTCTTTTTTAAATATCGTTCTTATACACCTATTCCTTTATTAATACCGCTATTTCTTTTCGGCAGACCAACCATTCTCTCGCTCATAATAGGTTTTATTATTCTAAGTATCGGTGAGTTAATAAGGCTCTGGGGTGTTTCTTACGCCGGAAGCGAAACAAGAACAACGGCAAAAGTAGGTGCTTCACAGCTTGTAACACAAGGACCTTTTGCCTATGTCCGAAATCCGTTATACCTGGGAAATATCCTTATCTATTTCGGAGTAAGCATAATGGCAAATTCATTGTTTCCTTTTCTGCAAATTCTTGCACTTGTTTATTTTTACATCCAGTATCATTTTATTATCAAAGAAGAAGAAGCTTTTCTCCGCAATAAATTTAAAGAAAAATACGAAGACTACTGCATCGCTGTTAATAAGTTCATCCCTTCATTTACTCCATACGAAGAGTCCAAGCAGTCAAAATTTAAGCAGGATCTGAAAGCTGGCTATAAATCGGAAAAAAGAACATTGCAGGCAATCTCATCCATCCTGTTAATGATACTTCTGATCTTCATTCTCATTCACACTTAAATTGAACAATAACCAAACAAAGATTTTCATTTCGGCAGGTGAACAATCGGGTGACCTTCACGCAGGCGAGCTTGTAAAATATCTCATTAAGCTGAACCCTGACAGAAATTTTGTTTTCACAGGACTCGGCGGTAACGAATTGAAAAATGCAGGTGTGAAACTTTTATATCATGTATCCGAGCTTGCTGTTGTAGGTTTAACAGACGTGATTAAGAAGTACGGCTTTTTCAGAAAAGTTTTAAACAAATCAATAGAACAGGTTAAAAGCAATAATCCCGATTGTGTGATTCTGGTAGATTACCCGGGTTTTAATCTCCGTTTTGCAGAAAAGCTCAGACGTTTTTATGCTAATAAAATTATTTACTATATCTCACCCCAGCTATGGGCATGGCACGAAAAAAGAGTTATTAAAATAAAGAAGTTCATAGATAAAGTCCTGGTCGTATTCCCCTTTGAAGTTGATTTTTACAAAAAACATAATGTAGATGCAGAATTTGTAGGACACCCGCTTACCCGAAGAATCGGTTATTTTCTTATGCATAATCAGAAAAGAAAAAAAATATACGGGGAAAGTAAAGTTCTGGCAATTCTCCCGGGCAGCAGGAAAGATGAAATAAAATTACATTTACCCGTACTATTAAAAACTGCAGAACAAATAATGAAGGAATTTGATGTAAAAATAACAGTCAGCATTGCTCCAAGTGTTGACGAAAATATTTTCACAGAGTATATTAAACTTTATAAAAACATTGATTTTACGAAGGAAACGGCATATAGTTTAATCAATAACAGCGATTTGGTAATTACGAAAGCAGGCACTACAACTGTAGAATGTGCGTTGATAGGGACGCCTTTTATCTCAATATACAAAACGCACATAATAAATTATTATTTACTGAAACCTTTTGTGAAAGTAAACAGCCTTTGTATGGTAAACATACTGGCGGGAAAAAGTATAGTAAAAGAGCTAATACAGAATGATTTCAATGTTATTAACCTTCTGGCTGAATGCAGGAAAATCTTAACCGACACGCAATATTATTACAATATTTCGGAAAGTTTAAAGCTAATCGGTGAAATACTTGGCATGCAAAATGCATCTGAAAATGCAGCAAAAGTCATAAGCAGTTATCTTAATTGATTTATTTCAGGAAATATCTCATCCCCTTAAACCTTGTATACAGGCTTATAATTTTCATACGGAATCAGCTTTATAATCACGGTTTCATAAAACTGAAGGAGCTTAATTCAAAGGTTATATCGGTTGGTAATATATCAGCAGGGGGCACGGGGAAAACACCTCTTACAGAACATATAACCGAATATCTTATGAACAGAGATAAGTATGTTGCAGTAATTTGCAAAGGTTATAAACGCCGTGCAGACGATATTTGTGTTGCTGAATTCGGATTTAAAAATGAAAATGCCGAGCTGAACTCTGATAATTTCGGTGATGAAGGGTTAATGCTTCTGGAAAATCTGAGTTATATTAACGCCGGAAAAGGTATTCTTGTAGTTTCAGATAATAAAACACAGGCAGCTAAATTTGCAGCTGCAAAGTTCAAGCCAGAAGTAATAATTTTAGATGATGGTTTCCAGCACCGAAAACTGGTAAGAGACCTTGATATAGTAATTCTCAACCCGAAAGAAGGTAAAAAACTGCTCCCATCGGGGAACCTTCGTGAACCTATGAGGTCGGTTAAAAGATGTGACATCGTGGTAATCAACAACAAGTTCGAAAGTACCGAAAACATTCCCAACAAAATAAAATTCAAAACCTACGTTGACGCAAAATATATTTTTAAAGGATTTTATAATTATAAAAACCAAAATCCGGAAAAAGATATAAAAGCCACGGCATTTTGCGGTATCGCTGACCCTGATTCGTTTAAATTATTACTAACTGCAAATAAGGTTGAAATAGATGAATTTATTGTCTTTCCTGACCATCATAATTTTACATCTGACGATACGCGTACACTTTTAAAAAAGATGGCGACTAATAAATCCACATGCCTTTTAACTACTCAAAAAGATTTCGTGCGTTTTAAATATTCCTCATCCGAAACAAAACGGACATTCGTTAAAAATTCATCTGTTTACTATGCAAAAATTAAAATGGAACTGGCTAATAATTCCCAAAAATTTTACGAAGCTATAGACCGTTTAATTGCATAATATGATAAAGAAAACAACAGGCATATCGCTTTGTGAAAAAAAATTCGTTCATTATACATCTTGGCTCGAAAGCGAAAACATTAAATATATTATTCTTGACTACCGAAAAAATAATTTTGATGACATAAAAAATTGTTCGTCTTTATTATTAACAGGCGGTGCCGATATATATCCTGAATTTTACAATGACTGGGACGATGGGTTAAACCGGACTCAATACCAACCTGAACGTGACGGATTCGAGTTTAAGCTTCTGGATTACGCATTGTTAAATAAACTACCGGTACTTGGGATATGCCGAGGGATGCAGCTTATAAATTGCAGGCTTAATGGTAACCTTATTTTTGATATCGGAACTATAAGGGGAACCGACCATAAGAAAATAAATGACGAAGAAGATAGATTGCATAAAGTAAAAATATCTGAAAACTCGTTGCTTGGTGAAATAATAAAAGAATCAGTCGGTGAAATTAATAGCTCGCACCATCAGGCTGTTGACCGGCTTGGAGAAGGATTAATGATATCGGCAAAATCACCGGATGGTATTATTGAGGGAATAGAATGGTTAGAAAAAAAGAATAAGGCATTCCTTTTAGGTATCCAGTGGCATCCCGAACGGATGAAAGACAGGGAAAGTCCGTTTGTCAAAAATATTTTACTGCGTTTTAAAGAAGAAACCGAAAGATAAATTGAGAATCATTGTTATATTAACAGCACTATCTTTACTTTCGATGATTTTATCATGTTCATCATCCAAGTGGACAGGAAACCCTGAAAGCATTCCCGTTTATGAGCTTAAAAGAAATATTAATAAAAATTCTGAACTGATACGAACCTGCGAGGCTTATGGCAACATTTCATTCGATTCCCCTGACATGTCTAATACGGGCTTTATAGAAGTAAAATTCAAACAGGATTCATTGTATATAAAACTTGAAGGTCCGTTCGGATTAGATATTGCAAAGGTGCTAATCACGCCTTTAAATTTCATATACTACAATGTTCAGGAGAACAAAGTTATTACCGGGCCAAGTACGGAAACTCATATTAATGCAATTCTAAAAATCAAGCTTGGCTTCGAAGACCTTAAAAATACATTCTTCTGTTCATTCATTTTTGCCGAGGAACCGAATGACTCTTCAGAAGCTCCAACAGGAGATAACCTTTATATGTACAGCATTAACCGTGAATCCGGTAAACAGAATTTTTATATAATGCCCGCAAATTATAAAATAAACAGGTACAATATCACAGGCAAAACAGGATTGCTGCTCGAAGTAAAATATTCGGGATTTAATAATACAGACAACATAATTTTCCCCTCGCAAATAAAAATTAAAAAACCGTCCGATAAACAAACCGTGTGGATAAATTATGAGACTATAGAACTGAATAATTCCGAAATAAAATTACAGATGCGGTATCCTAAGTCAGCCAAAGTAATAAAATGGGAATAATAAAATTTAATAAATTTACTGTCAAAAATTCCGCTGTAAGATTAGCAGCAGCAATATTATGTATTTTAGCTGCCGGTGCAACATATGAAGAGATAGTAAACGATAAACTAAAACAAATCGATATATACTCCGGGAAAATCACCGAAACAGAACAGGAAATTATGGTTTTACGCAGTGATATTTCTGCAAATGAAAAAAAGATTGACAGTTTAAATTCAGCTTTACTTATACTTGATGAATTTTTAAAAGATTTTGAAGGGACAACATATCTTTCACCCGAAGAAATTGCAGTTGAGGCAAATATGGTTATTTTTCTCGCCGATGAAGTGATAAATCTTCAGGAAAGCTTCAAAAAGAAAATTGTTAATTTATATAAACGCGGAAAGAACTATGAGCTCGAACTACTACTGAGTTCAAAAACACCTAATGAATATTTCAGACGCAATGAATATCTTCAAAAATTCGCTCAAACACGTACACGTGAACTAAAGGAACTTGAAGCCAAAAAGTTCCTCCTAAATGAAAAAAAGAAATTGCTGCAGCTATCAACCTCATCCCAGAGATTTTATGTTGAATCAAAAAGAACTGAAAAACAGGTTATCAAATCAACCATAGAAAAAATTACGCTAGAACAGAAAAACCTAAATTATAATCTTGACCTGAAGAAGGAAAAACTTCTTACACAAAAAAGACATTTAAATGCAGTCCAGGTGTTCCTTAAAAACTTTCGTGATAATAAAGATAAATATAAAGGTTTAAAACAACCAAGGATTAATTACGAATCGGACAATATAACTAACTTAAAAGGCAGCTTAAACCAGCCGGTTGACGTTAATTTAATTACAAACAAATTCGGCGATATTATTAACAATTTAACGGGAACAAATTCATTTAATCCGGGTATCGATTATTCCATTGCCTTAGGTTCAAAGGTTTACGCTATTGCCGGCGGAACCGTTACACTGGTTGGAGAATCTCCTTTTTACGGTAAGGTTATTATAATTACGCATGGTAACGGTTACCGAACAGTATATACTTGTCTTGGCGAAGTTAATGTTAACCCCGGTGATAAAATCCGTTTAAACCAGATTATAGCAAAAACAGGAGAAAATCCGGAAGGTCAGCTTTTTCACTTCGAGATATGGAAAGATAAAGAACCTTTAAACCCCGAAGAATGGCTGAGGTTTTAATTCATTAAGCAAGGTCTGCAATGCCAGAACATATTTCATTAACAAAACTACTTTTCTCTTTTTTTGTAAAAATACTTGGTGTATTCCTCCTGATATTTACATTCCTTGCGGCATTGCTGAATATCAGTATGCTTTTGCAAATTAACCATGAAGGCAGCGATGGGCTGATGTTTGACACCAAAGAAAACGGACAATCTTTGCTTATTGTTACTAAGGCAGAAAAAGATTTACCGGGTAATATAGCAGGTATCCAGATTGGTGACACAATTACAAAAATCAATGGTGTTACTATCACTCGCGATTTAGACCGTTCAAAAATTACAGGCAGGCGATTAGTGGGCAATACAATTACCTATACAGTAAAAAGATACAATACAGAAATTGACTATAAAGTGATTCTTTCCCCGGCACCTGTTTTAGATAAGCTTATAAATACCCTGTTTAGAATTATTCCCGTAGTACTTATGCTTGCATACATATTGGTAGGATTTTGGGGAATTGTAAAAAGTCCGTATTCAAATGTTACCATACTCATCGCTTTGTTTTGTTTTTCATTCGGGAGTTTTATGTATGCTACCGTCGGAACCGGAACCGATCCCGAACACTTTGTAAGAAAATATCTTTATTTCGATTATCTCAGGGATTTCTTAAGCTATTTTATGTTATTTTCTACGAGTTTCTGGCTTCTGCTTTTTGCTATTTTTCCGCAGCCACACCGCCTTTATACAAAAAATAGGCTGTTTTCAATTCTATTTATATTCTTACTTCCCATTATAATTACGTTGAACTATTTAATTCCTATTAATAGTATATTTTTCAACATTCTGATTTTTGTCTTATTATTTCTTAATATGACACTTGGAATAATTTTACTGAGTTATAATGCAAGGAAGGCAAGCTCAATCCTGGAACGCAGACAGCTGAGGTTAATACTGGCAGGCGTGAAATACGGAGCAATATCGGTTGGAATTGGATGGATAGTTATTATTATCTTTGTTTTCCTCCTTAGTTCAACTATTTCAAAAGATATTTTAATAATATGCTTTATTGTATTTCTTATGTGTGAAATCGGTGGACTTATTATTCCTTTTACTTTCCTTAACTCATTTTTTAAGAACAAATTGCTTGAGACTGAGAATGCCTTACGAAAGCGTGTAAGATACACAGTTGTAACTATTTCTATGCTAACCGTTTACATCCTGGCGTTATATACGCTGGGTAATATTTCTATATCAGTATTTGAGGTTCAGGACAGATCGCTGATAATAATAGTTGTGCTGCTGCTTTCATTAACATTTGCTCCGCTGAACAGAAGACTTATTCGCTGGGTAGATGAGAAATTTTATCCTGAAAAAACCAAATACAGTGATTCACTTAAGAATTTTATCAGGAATATATCTTCATATATAGATAGCAGTGAAATTCTCAATTCACTTATTAAATGGGTTTCCGAAACTATTGGGATTCATCCTGTAATTCCTGTTACAATAGAGAGCCGGACAAATTATCCGTTCAATCCAAAAGAGCCGAACTCAGTAATTAACAAACTGAGGGATGGAAACAAATTCTTCTGGGATGAGGTTTCAGAAAAATCATTAACATATGTTAAGGAAACTGAAATTAACTGGGCTAAGGAAAATGATATTTCGCTTACCATTCCTATGATATCGCAGGGTGAGCTTGTTGGAGTTCTGAATCTCGGGAAAAAAGCCGATGATGAAGACTTTTCTATGGCAGATATAGATTTAATTACACAGGCATCAACACAAACAGCTCTGGCATTACAGAATATTAAGCTGCAATCGGTTTATATAGAGAAAAAACGCATCGATAAAGAGCTTGAACTGGCACGCAACATACAACGCAGGCTTTTACCAAGAGAGTTACCGATAGTAAAAGGACTTGAAGTTTACGGTGAATCCCGCTCATGCTTCGAAGTTGCAGGTGATTACTTCGATATTATTAACATAGATAACGATAACACTGTCTTTGTTGTAGCCGATGTAAGCGGCAAAGGCGCAGGTGCTGCAATGATTATGGCTAACCTGCAGGCGTCAATTCGAGTTGGTATAGAAATTAGTGAAAATCTGTCAAACTTCGTTAAAAGAATTAATAACCACGTTTACAACCACACTTCATCTGCCGAGTTTATTACATTTTTTATGGGTATATGGGTACCCGGGGAAAATGCTTTATATTATGTAAATGCGGGACATAATCCGCCGATACTTCTTGATAAAGAAAATAAAGTTAAACGTCTTGAAGCAACCGGTTTAGTATTAGGAGTCATGGATAATCAGGAATATAAAGTTGAAAAGGTTTTTATTGATCCCGGTTCACTTCTTTTAATTTACACCGATGGCATCGAAGAAGCTATCAATCAGAATAACGAACTGTTCGGGACACAAAGAATTATTGACTTACTTAAAACACACCGAAATTCCCAACCCCAACGAATAGCTGAGGAGTTAAATAAAGCAGTAGTTCAGTTCAGCGGTAACTCCCCTATTTGTGATGACATTACTATGATAATTGTGAAGAGAACTTAAAAAAAATTATTACAGTTGTAATTCTTATTCTTTCCCCTTGCTTTACCAAAACCAAATTTATTATATTTAGTTAAGTTAAAGCCCACAGAAATGAAAAAACACATTCAACCTTTTAACTTTCAACTTTCTAACTTTTTAACTTCTCTTATCTTTTATCTTGCAATCCTCGTTTTTATCATCTCCTTCAACTTCTCCGACACTCCGCCATTAGCGGGCGGCTGGTACCAGCAGTGGATGCCAAATTTGAATGGGAGGAGTATTGTTGATATTACTTTTACAGATAGTTTAAATGGATTTGCAATAACAAATTATTCGAATGATACATCATTTATTTTACGGTCAACCAACGGGGGGGATAACTGGTTTTACAGTCATTTTAATACTGGTACTGCAAGCTATTATAACATTCAATTTATAAACCAATCCACGGGTTTTGTAAGCGGTTATATTTATGATGGAAGTCTTTTTAAGATAGTAAAGACAACAGACGCAGGTATAAGTTGGTTTTATATAAACTCAGCATTTGATGTTGTTGCAGTTGATATGTATGCATTAAGTCAGGATACGATTTGGTTGACAGATGGTGGAGCTTTGAGTGGCGGAGTATTCCGCACAACAAACGGGGGAGCAAGCTGGCAGCAGCAGCTTGCACTGGGTAATTCAAACCCTGACCATATTTATATGTATAGCGGAAGAATAGGTTTTATTTGCAAAACCAACAGCTATATAAGGAAAACTACAAACAGCGGACTGAATTGGGATATAATTGTAAATGGTGAGGGATTTAGTAATATGTACTTTAAAGACAGCCTTACCGGATGGAAATTTTACACCCATATGAAGAAGACTACTAATGGAGGTATTAATTGGACGTTGCAAACACCAATTTCCGGTGGGATGATAAATACTTTGGGAATACCAGATTTCTCTGTTTTAAACAGAGACACTTTAATAAGCCCCAGCGGATATATAATTTATCCAAATAATCAAACAAGAGGGGTATTATTTAGGACAACTGATGGCGGAAATAATTGGAAATTTCAAATACCGGATACAAGTATTCATATAGGGGCATATGATTATATCGAATTTTCGAACGATCTGTTTGGCTGGGTTTATAAAATAAGTGCAACAGGTATCCATACTACAACAGGTGGGGATAGTATTTGGATTACAGATATGAAGCAAATTAGTTCTGAGTTGCCAAAACAAATTAAACTTGGGCAAAATTATCCAAATCCATTTAATACAAAGGCAAAATTAAAAATCCAGATTTCAAAACAAGCTAAAGTACAAGTAAGGGTTTACGACTTGACAGGCAGAATGATTACAACGCTGGCAGAAGGAACACTTAATCCTGGTGAATACGAAATTAACTTTGACGGAACAAACTATTCATCAGGTGTATATTTTTACAGCATGTATGCAGATGGGAAACTTATTGATACAAAGAAGATGATACTTTTAAAATGAGTAATTAGTAATTAATAATGAGTAATAAATAAATTATTTATATAAAATTTAATCTTAGTAATATGTTTAAAAAAATTAAACAATTTTTAAGCGTCAACCAAAAGCTTGTAATAACTACAATTTTATCGGTTACAGCTTTAGCGTTCTTTATTTCATCAAGACCGTCAGAAGAGATAAACACAAAAGCACCGCAGCAGATGCTTTCGTCAAATTCGGGAGAGCAGTTTTTGATAGGTATGCTTAACAACGGAGAGGATTCAGGTTTTGTATATATTAACGATACACTCGGATTTAACCTGTGGCATAAATATCCTGGAACTGATATAATAGGCGGAAAACACTATCCTAAAGGTTGGACAGCAAATGACAGCTTGTTTTCAACTACATATACCGGACAGGTACAGGGTATTCTGACAAATATTCAGGGACATAATATGCGTACACTTATGCAAAGGCCAAAGATAGAATACCTCTGCTACGGACAGAGAAGCGATTACCAGTGCGAAGACTCCTCAAATATTGTAAATAAGAACTACTGGTTTTATACGTTTCAGTCGAATGACCCGAGCCATACGCATACAGGTGATAACTGGCAGGATAATTCGGTATGGGGGGGTAATAATGTATGGGTAAAAAGGTGCAGGTTGAATATTGATGATGCTGGATATGTAGTTGACAGGTTAAGGTCAAACACAGAGCAGTGCCACAGGGCAACAGATAACGAGGCATACCGCTGGGACAGTGAATGTGACTGGTATATTAAACCGAGAATAAGGATTGATTCTAATTTTGTTAATAATTCTAATAATTGGGGTAAATTAGTATGCAGAGTTGATATATATAATCATGATGGACACATACCGAATGAACCTGAGATAAATAAATTAAAAAGTATTGATATAAGGGTAAGGAATTTTAAACCACATATGGATAGTTTATATCTTGGTTATTATTTAGAAGAATTTTATTTCCAATATTGGCAAGACACGTCTTCTCAGATTATCCACGGTGATTGGGCAACAGGTAATGACCAATGGTGGTTTACAGCAAGAGGCAGTAGGCGAACCGATACCGATAACAACAAAGCCGATATACATGTCTACTGGTACGGCAACTGCGATATGTGGATTGATTATGTGAGGGTGGATAATGATATAGCGGATGGATTACTAAATCCAAATAGTGTATATCACGCAAGGGACTCTTTATGGCTACAATGGGAGGCACAGGATATTGCACTTTATAACAGTTCACCCTACCAGTTTTACATAGAGTTGTTTGAGTTCAACCAGATACCGTGTATGAGCTACGTTAGTAAAAAGATAGACTCCATTACATCGCTTCAGGGGAAGCATTTCAATGTAATGGCAGACATGCTTTGCTTTTACCAGAACCATTTAAGCATGGATGAAAGAGGGATAATAGATACACCCGAAAAGGTTAAAAGCATGTGCTTGGATTCGATTGGCTCAAAGCAGATATTTCTGGGCGACCCGTATCCGCTGATAGCACCTTCAGAATGCTTTTATTCTACAGTTTCATTCAAAAGCCAGATACCGTCTACATTAAACACGACTTCCTGGGGTTCTATTCTGGCAACTGATGTTACAGACCCGCCAGTTTATGATAAGTGGCTTCAGGGGCAATTTGATACGGTCTGTACGTTTTACAAGGGCGGCGGCTGGATTGATGAAAATTTTATTGCGGGCGTATATCTTTACCTTATGAAACAGGGCGATGCGATATCTAAGCTTAGTAATATTCCGTTTATTCCTATGATACAGACACATCAATGGATAGGAGGCGGAGAAGTAGACCGTGAACCGACAAATGAGGAAATCGACATGATGACAAATTTAGCATTATCGTATGGTGCAAAAGGTATAATTTACTGGGGTTATGGTACATGGTCTGAAGGTGGATGTAAGTACTCATATGGTATCATGAATTCATCCACAGGCACACCAAGATATGAGAATGTTTACGGTCAGCCAAAATGGGAACATTTTAAGCAATTGACGGGCAGACTGAAAACAATAGGACCTTATTTTATGAGCTTCGATACAAACAGGCATTCATATATTTACAGGCTTGAGAGTGAAAGAAGTGCACTTAAACAAAATTCATATTTCCGTGATATAATTACATACAAGCCGGGAGAGGTAAATCCCGGGTGTGAAGATAATCCCGAGAACTGGGATATACCCGAAGGATTAATATTTGAATGTAACTCTGAGCGGTACATTCAGGCAGCAACATTTATTACAAGCCCTTCGGATATTAACAAATATTTTATGATAGTTAACCGCAGATGCGCCCCCTATCGTCCCGATATATCAGAAAACGGAGGCAGAAGATACATTAAGATAGGTTTTGACCCATATTCAACCGAATTTTCACATTACACGAACTGGAAAGTAACCGAGATTGGCTCAAATGAAGTAGAGTTTACTTTTGATAAAAGATACGGCGGACCTATAGAGCTTGGCTGGTTCATGCCCGGTGAAGGTAAGCTTTATAAAATATCACCTGTTCCGTAATATTATAATTAAGGTTATATAATATCCAAAATGTGGAGTATTTGTAAAATTTAACATCTGCTGTTAATAAGTATTTAAAAATCTAGTCAATTAATTTCTCTTTTTCTAATCCTTTTAAAAGTTCAAACATATAAATCCCGTCGTGATGCCCGTCTTTCCAGTAAAACTGGATAGCGTATTTACCGACAGGTTTTATATCTGTAAGGGTTAATTCGGCTGATGATAAAAGGGGTATATAAGTTGAACTTTTGTTTTCTCTGTCCTTTAAACAGTTTGCACACGGACATTTTTCACGAAGCAGTTTTAAAGGGATATTAGATTCTGATTTATCATCCCATAAGATATAAAGGATGTTTTTATCAACAACTTTTATTTTAACTGGTTTCATTAAACAAAATACATAAAACCTGACTGTTTTTATAAACCTGTCAGATATAGAATATTAATTATAAATTAATCGTTATCTTCTCTTAAAAACTTCTCAGCATCAAGAACATCTTCTTCGCTGCCAATAAATAGAGGAACTCTCTGGTGCAGTTTTTCGGGTTGTATTTCAAGAATTCTTTGTACTCCATTAGTTGCTCTTCCGCCTGCCTGTTCAACAATAAAAGAAAGCGGGTTGCATTCGTAGAGCAGTCTTAATTTCCCGTTTTTATTTTTTTCATCTGCAGGATACATAAAAATACCGCCATATAAAAGATTTCTATGGAAATCGGCTACAAGTGAACCTACATAACGTGAACTATAAGGCCGTCCCGTATTTGAATCTTTCTGTTTCAAATAATCAATATAATTTCTCATACCTTTGCTCCATTTCGAGTAGTTTCCCTCGTTAGTACTGTAAATTTTTGAGCGTTTTGGTACTGTTATATTCGCGTTAAATAACAGGAATTCACCAACAGACGGGTCAAGTGTAAAGCCATGAACTCCGTTACCGGTGGTATAAACAAGCACAGTGCTTGAACCATAAACCACGTAACCGGCAGCAACCTGTTTTGTTCCAACCTGTAAACAGTCTTCAATTGTTCCGGGGCCGGAAGCTGTAACTCTTTTATAAATAGAAAAAATTGTTCCGATGCTTATATTTGCATCAATGTTAGAAGAACCATCAAGGGGGTCAAACAAACAGACATATTTTGCCATCGGAGTATTACCCATGAATTTCTCTTCCATAGGTATAAAGTCATCGCTTTCTTCTGAAGCAGCAGCGCAAAGGTGTCCTCCTGCAGTAAACGCACCTACTAAGGTATCATGTGCAAATATATCGAGCTTTTTTACGGTTTCACCATGAATATTTTCAGTTCCTGTAAAACCTAAAATGTCAATTAATCCTGCACGGTTCACCTCAAGTGAAATAACTTTGCAGGCTAAAGCAATATCCCCCAGCAAGCTCGAAAGCTCGCCTGTTGCCTCCGGGTATTTCCTTTCGTCTTCTATGATATGCTGGTAGAGTGTAATAAATTTTCTTTGAAACATATTATTTTGAATTATGAAATATGAATTAAAAAAAATTATATTTACAAAATCTTATCTGTTTAAAAACATTCAGCCCCGGCTAATAATCATATACCATTGACTAAAAAATATCTATGTTGAATTTGAAAGCAGGCTTCATCCTAACATTTTCACAGCATCTTCTATTGTATTCACAGCAATAAGTTCAATCCGGTCATTTTTCTTAAAACTTTTCAAATTCGATTCGGGCATAACAGACTTTTTAAACCCCAGCTTCACTGCTTCCTGCACACGTCTGTCAGCGAAGCTTACCCCCCTGATTTCTCCTCCCAGTCCAATTTCACCAATAACCAGTGTATCTGTATCTACCGGTGTATTCCTGTGACTTGAATAAATACTCAATGCAGCAGCAAGATCTATCGAAGGTTCTTCAATTCTGATCCCGCCGGCAATGTTCAAAAAAACATCCTGTCGTGACAGATTTAAACCTATTCTCTTTTCAAGAACTGCTATCAAAATGGCAAGCCGCTTGTAATCGAAACCGGTTGCAGTTCTTTGGGGAACGGAATACCCAGACGAAGATACAAGTGCCTGAACTTCGATAAGTATTGGTCTTGAACCTTCCATACTAGCAGATACAGCATTTCCCGATACATTCCTTTTACGATTTGAAATAAAAACCGAGGAAGGATTTGTTACCTCTATTAATCCTTCTCCTGTCATCTCAAAAATTCCTATTTCATTAGTTGAACCAAAACGGTTTTTTATTGCTCTAAGAACCCGGTAAGCATGAGTTCTTTCACCCTCGAATTGCAGTACGGTATCGACCATGTGCTCAAGTATTTTAGGTCCTGCTATCACACCTTCCTTGGTTATATGACCGATAAGAAATATTGCAATCGATTTAGCTTTGGCAATCTTTATCAGGCTTGATGTACACTCCCTTAATTGTGTAACGCTGCCCGGACTGCTTTCCAAATCGTCCCGGTATATTGTTTGTACTGAATCGATTACAACAATGTCCGGTAACATATCGTCAATAACAGTTGCAACAATTTCCAGGCTCGTTTCGGAAAGTATATAAAAGTCGTCATGTTCAAAACCGAGCCTAATGCACCTCATTTTAATTTGTTGTTTCGACTCCTCGCCGCTAACATATAAAATTTTACGTTTTTTCACTTTATCGGCAAGTTGGAGCATTAATGTAGATTTACCTATACCCGGGTCACCGCCAACAAGAATTATTGAACCGTTCACGATACCGCCCCCTAAAACCCTGTCCAGCTCAGATATGCCTGTTCTTATCCTCGGTTCTTCCTTAAGGTCAATTTCAGATACCTTAGCAAGATTTTCGTTACCAAGCATCAGCAGTTTTTTATTAGCAGCAATCTTTCCTTTTCTTACAGGCTGATTGACTTCTTCTATAAAAGTGTTCCAACCCCCGCAATCTGGACACTTACCCAACCACCTAAGCGTTGTGTAACCGCAATTCTGACATACATATTTGCTTGATAATTTACCCAAGGTAAATACAATTTAATTAAAGAGATAAGAAATTACTATGAATAAATTTGTATTAGATGTCTTTTTAAGGGTAAGATTCGGGTTTAGAATTAAACCTGTTTTAAAGGTATATTGCACATATGAGAGTCGGTTTCGGTTACGACGTACACAGTTTTACAAAAGAACGAAAGCTTGTAATAGGCGGAGTTGAAATAAAACACTGCCTAGGCTTGCTTGGGCATTCCGATGCCGACGTTTTATTACATTCTATCTGTGATGCTTTGCTCGGTGCAGCCGGTTTAAATGATATTGGGTACTACTTCCCAAATTCAGATGAAAAATGGAAAGATGTTTCAAGCTTAGTATTATTAAAAGAAACAAATAAACTGATAAAAAAGAAAAAACTTAAGATTACTAATATAGATTCAACAGTAATTCTGGAAGAACCAAAACTAAGGCCATATATCGATTTAATGAAAAAGAACATTTCAAAAACATTGAAAATCAAGACGAGCCAAATCAGTATTAAAGCAACAACTTCGGAAGGTTTAGGATTTATAGGTAATAATGAAGGTTGTGCGGCTTATACTATTTGCAGTTTAATATAGTTAACGATTTGGAATTATATTCATCTCCTACAAAATTAAAAACTTTTCTGCTTTGTACATTATCAGGTATTCTGTTAGGTTTATCATTTCCTCCTTTTAGGTTCTGGTTCTTTGTATATTTCGGACTTGTTATTTTGTTGTTATTAATTCTTTCAAGCAGGAAATACAGAATTTTTTTCAGAAGAAGTTTTTATACACTGCTTGTGTTCAATGCCATTACCCTTTACTGGGTATCGGGCTGGGAAAGCAACGATATATTTCTTAAGCTCGGAGGCGTAGCAACAGTTCTGGTTCATCCCCTCTTTTTTATGATTCCTTTATTGATTACATATATTGTCAAACGGCGATTTAATTATACAACAGCATTAGTAACATTTCCAGTTGTTTGGACAGCTTTTGAGTATTGGCATAATACTGGTGAGCTAGCCTTTCCCTGGCTTGAGCTTGGCAATACAGAAACATATAATACTGCGAGGATACAATATATCGAGTATACAGGGATTCACGGAACCACTTTTCTTATTTGTATAATAACTTGTTTGTTACTATTTGCAACCATTCAAATTTATCTCAGGAAATGGTCATTCGGAAGCTTTAAGTCCATATCAGCATTAATAGTGATGATTATCCTGATTATACTCCCGGTTTTAATCTCTCATTACAGGTTCGAAAATGTCAATCCGACACTGAAAAACTATGAACAAAACAAATTGATAAAAGTCTCGCTTATCCAGTCCAATGTTAATCCGTTCATAAAATGGAAAGGAAATCCCGACAGCCTTATAGATACTTACATTAATAAAATTAAAACTGCATCAGCACAAAAATCCGATATAAATATACTTCATGAAACTGCACCTCCGTATTATTTCCTTGAACCGTATAATGCAAGCAACACGAAGAAGTTTTTTAATGTAGTGGATTCCTGTAAAATACCCCTGCTAATGGGAATTCCACACCTGCAATATTATAGTGACGCTTCTCTTGCACCAAAAACAAGCAGAGAGATAAAATCAACGGGTCAAAGATATGATGCATTCAATTCTGTAATACTTATAGAACCTGATAAAGGACAACAAGATTTAACAATACACAAAAAAGTTAAGCTTGTGCCTTTCAGCGAAAGGACACCTTACGCAGAGCATTTGCCTTTTCTGAAAAACTTGATAAAATGGGGTGTAGGGATTAGCTCGTGGCAGGCAGGTGATAGTATTGTTTTATTCAATCTCCCGGCTTCAAACACACATGGTAACGTTAAATTTGCTTCATTGATATGTTTCGAGTCGGTATTCAGCGAATATGTAAGTGAAGCTGTAAAAAATGGGGCAGAATTTCTTGTTATAGTAACTAATGATGGCTGGTTTGGTAATTCTTCGGGTCCTATACAGCACCAGCAATATGCAATACTACGTGCGATCGAAAACCGTAAATGGATTGTCCGTTGTGCACAAACAGGAATTTCAAGCTTGATTAGTCCGTTAGGAGAAGTAACCCAACAAACCGACTTGAATACCGAGGCAATCCTTACGGGTAACATACAGGCAAATAATTATATAACTTTTTATTCCGAAAAGGGAGATTACATAGGAAAGACTTGTTTTTATATTACAGGTTTAGTAGTTATTACCTGTTTTCTAAGCTATGCAAAAAGAAGAATTGTAAAAAGAAAAGCCTGAAACTTTAAGCGTTCTTTATTTCTAAGTTCTTCGGCTTTTTGACGGGCTTCTTCAATAGTACTGAACTCACCGAAACGGGTTCTGAACCATGTACCTTTATCTCCCAGGTCTACCTTTAAAATTGAACCCTTCAATCCTTCGATTTTATATGCTTCAACCGAACTCACTCTCTTGTTTGCTTTTTGATCAGAATCCCATGCTGACTCCTGTATGGTATATTTTCCATTTTCAAGGCGGATGTAAATTACTTTGTATTTTTCATCAGTCCAACCAAGGCTATTCTTACTTAATCCTGCAATCGTAGGTTCGGTTTTTTGTGTTTCTGTCTGCTGCTGGGGTGTAGTTTGAGTCTGCTGCTGGGGTGTAGTTTGAGTTTGCTGCTGTTGAGTTTGCTGCTGTTGTGTACCAAGTGTACTCTGTTGAATCTGCTGCTCGGATGATTGCTGCTGAGTCTTTTCGGTAGGTGTTGTTTGCTGTACTTCCTGCTGGTTCTGGTTCAAATTTGAGGTTTGTTCATCCGGTTGTTTATTTTCTATACTCTCAATTACGGGTATATCAATAGGTTTAAAAAATGCCTTATAAATAAGCGGTGAAAAGATTAATAATGCAAGAACAACTGAAAAGAAAAGTATGAAAGATGAAACATAAATTTTCAACTTCGATTTATATTCAGCTTCCTTAGTTGCCTGGTACAGCAATTCATATTCATAAGACAGGGTTTGGGTATCCGCGGGGGTCGATTCAGCTTCTTTGTACCAGATATAATAAGAATTGTCACTATCACGTTGCTCAAAATTATTAGCAGGCGGAGTAATTGTCTGTGCTGTGGGTGCAAATTGCTGGGTTATTGGAGGAGGAGCCGGAATTTCGCCTGTTATCTGTTTATGCAGGTCAATCGCTGATTGGGGTATAACCGTAAAGTCTTCTTCTTTTTTTAGTTCCTTTTCAATGACCGGAGGGGTTGTTTGAATTTCAGTAAAATAATCAGCGAAACTCTTCGGAGATATATCCTCCTCTTCCTGAGGTTTCGGCTGTTCAGTGAACTGTTCTTTTTCTTCCGTTACTTTCCCTGTTTCAAGAGGTTCTTCTTCAATTTTTGTTTCGCGTATAACGGTTTCTGTAACCGATGTGTAATGAGGCAGTTCGGTTTTGTGCTCTAATTTTTTGCTTACGATGTCTTCAACTTCCTTTTTTAATAATGGCTTGTATTTTTGTCCCGGTATTTCCTGAGCTGATTCGGTTGCTGCAGCAGAAGTTAACTTACCAAGTATTTCTTCACGTTTCTTTTTTAATTCCTCCTCTAATGTGCTCTGGTATTCGGGGGTTTCTCCTGCTTGAGAAGAGGATAAAATTTCTTCCTTCTTCTCAGTAACTTCTGATGTGCCGGTATCTTCGGTTTTTGCAGTAATCTCAGGTTCTGTTATTTTTTGAATATCTTCCTTTTGCAGAGGTTCTGTAGTCTTTTCCTGTTCCGTTATAATTTCAGAAGATATTTTTTCAGTCACTTTTTGGCTTGTAGTTTCTGTAAAAATTACCCTTTCTGAAAACCTGATATTAATATCTTCTTCGAGATCCGGGGTTGCAAGAAATTCAACAGTCTTTTTATACCCCTGTGTGGTTTGCCCGCTATTAAAGCTTTTACCGTTATTATATTTAATGATAAATTCTCCGAGATTTGCTACATCCACTATGTTATCATCTCTTACACCGTGAATAATAACCTCAAATATATCGTCATATATCTTCTCGGCTTCAAACTCGGTTAGTTTGAAATACTTAGAGATTTTTTCTACAAGCTCTTTTTTAAGCATGACGATTTTTATACAATAGTTTATACCTATGTATTAATTTTTTCCAGGAAATATCTGTCAGGTGTAAATTTTATATATTTCCCGGATGAAGCTACATGAGATTTATCACTGTATCTTTTTTCCTCAACATTAAATCTGCCAAATCCTTCTATATAAGTGCTGCCTTCTTTTTTTAGCTTTTCGGTTATCTTCTCGAAAACTATGCTGAGTATCATTTCAGCACGGCCTGAGCTGAGACTATGAGTAACCGATAGTTTGTTTATTAAATCAACCGTATTCATTATTCTGAAAGCACTATATAAAACTTAATATAAATAATATCTTTTGTAAATATTAATATTTATAATCATAGATTCGAATGAGAAGATTTACACAGACTTCAACTTTTACTTTAAAACATTATTCTAACTGCACTAATATAATTAAATAATTGCAAAAGTCAAATACTTATGAATTTTTTCTTTAATTTTTAGCTGTTTTTCAAAAAAAATTTTTTAGTATTTACTCTCTCCTTTTTGGTTTTTCAAGTCTTATTTTAAAACCGGGTAAAAATAAATTATCGGGCTGTAAAAGGTTTTCAGGTGTATAAACTCCTTTGGGAGATCCTGCTACATTAACTTTAACTACTTTTCCTTCATAAAAATTGATATGTATATATTCCCCTTCCGACGAATTTACACCGTTGGGCTCCGATTTTTCAAAGACATAATATATACTGGATGCATTTGTATCAACACGTATATCGTTTATTTCGTTATTCCGAAAGCTTAAATGCATATTTACACCAGACATCTGGTCGAACCTATTGGTATAGTCTGTATGGAATTTTATTGCAAAAGAATTTCTTAGAACTCTAATTATTTCAATATCCTCTCTATGGAATGCGAAAATAGAATCGCCGGTTATTTGCATATCCTCTTTCCACACAACCGGATTCTTAGCAAGTGAAATTACACCTGATTTTTCGTCGGTTTTAAAATAATATCCTATTGACGAGCTTGAAAGAAAATCATTCCTGATAACCTTTACGCTATCGGTAGCAATATAGTGTTCAGGTGTATTTCTGAATGCCTCCATTTTATTGCTATAAATAAATAATGTATCAGACACCGTATCTTTTTGGTCTATTTTAATAAGTTCAGAATAACCTTTTACGAACGAATAATTAGTTCTCTCATAGTTCTCCCCATAATTACCCCTAATGGTAAGATTTTTATAAGGGAAATAAATTACTACATTATCTTCCGCAATAGATTTTTTCTCAAACTCGTAAAAAGTAGCTTTAGAAGATGTTATAAGTGTTGAGTCCGATTCAATTTTCACACTGCCGTTTGCTTTTGCTGTGCCTGCTAGTTTCTCATAAATTAAGGTATCGGAATAAATCACAGTTGAATCGGTTTCAATCTTAACATTACCGGTAGAAATTGATTTATTAACCTGCCTGTGGTAAACCAGTTCATCCGAATATATAGTGTAGCTTTTACTGTCATAGATCCTCACATTTCCCCTGAAATTAGCAATATCATTATCAAAATAGTAAATACCGTAGTTTGCTTTTAAGGTAACTTTAGAATCATTTAAGGTAGCCCCTGAAGGGCAGGTTACTTTTCTATCGTTCCCGAAATAAGTGCCGGCTGGAGCTTCTATTGTCAGAGTATCTTTAACAACCCTTACATTCCCGTATAATTCAGCCTTATTCTGGTCAAAATACTGAATTACCCGGTTACATGATATAAGCAGATTATTATGTTTTAGAGAAACATTCCCGATAGCTTCTCTCACCTGTTCATTATTAATAACCTTACCAATTAAGCTATCTGCATGGTTTAGGGTAATCTTATCCTGTGCTTTGGAGTAAACGGCTGTTATTAGAAGTAAAAAACAACAAACAAACTTAACCGAACTGCGTATTTTATTTTTGTACTTCACCGCTAACTTTATAAATTACATAATTTTTTAAATTCTCATCAGCTTCTAAACCGTAGCCTCTGATATCATCGGTTTTGGTCCGGATATGAACAAATTCATCAGTTTTAATCTTCCTCGTGTTATTTACCCAATAAAGCTTTTGTGTAGTTAAGATTGAACCGTCTGATGATACAAGTTTTACACTGTCATAAACTTCCACATCTTTTGTAACATCATAAACCTTACCCCTCTTACCTGATAAAGTGGAATTATATACGCCGGCTTTATAGAAATCAACAACAGCTCCGCTATCAATTAGTGTATAATTGAATTTTGAAAATACCCGTATCCTTCCAGCTTTTAATACAGCTTTAACTTTTCCTGAATCTGAAAAAGTAACAGTAGAATGATAACTCTCCTGGCCTGCTATACTGTCTGTTTGTGAGATATTTGTTTTAGTCAGTTCAATTTTGTCACTGCTGCATGAGTATAAAAAAAATAAAAGAAATGCCGGGAAGATAAAAAATCGGGTGGTTAGTTCAGATATTTTAGATTTATTAAATATGTATTTAAAAATTGAAAGTTTGCTTAAACTCCTCCCTAAAAACCCTATTACGGAGAGAGCTGGAAATTGTTTTAAAGTTTTTTTTTATCAGCCTAAACCTGCTTTTACAAGGTCATGCATATGAACAATTCCAACAGGCTTTTTCTTTTTATCAACAATAACCAATTGTGTGATCGAATATTTTTCCATCAGCTCCAGTGCTGTTTCACCGAGCATTCTCTCGTTAATAATTTTTGGATTATCGTTCATAAAGTCTTTTGCTTTTATCTGTGATATATTATCATGATTTTGAAGCAGCCGTCTAATATCGCCATCGGTAATAATACCCTTCAGCTTTTTATGCTTGTCTATTACACATGTGCATCCCAGCCGTTTTGATGTGATTTCAAAAACAAGATCTTTAAATGAAGTATTTTCATAAACAACGGGAACATTTTTACCCGTAACCATAAGGTCATTTACTCTTAAAAGCAGTTTCTTGCCAAGTACACCGCCGGGATGAAGCATTGCAAATTCTTCTTTTGTAAAATCTTTCAGCTTAAGTAAGGTAATTGCCAGTGCATCTCCGAGAACGAGTGAGGCAGTGGTAGAACTTGTAGGGGCAAGATTATACGGACAGGCTTCTTTATCAACCGAAGCATCCAGAACAACATCAGAGTAGCCGTTAAGCTGTGAATCGACATCACCTGTAATTGATATTACGCTGATATTAAAATTCTTAAGTACTTTTAAAAGTTTTATAAGTTCTTCGTTATCACCTGATTTAGACACACAGATTACAACATCACCTTCTTTTATCATGCCAAGGTCACCGTGGACAGAATCGGCTGAATGCAAAAACAGTGAGGGTGTTCCTGTAGAATTAAGCGTTGCAACAATTTTCTGAGCTATAATACCCGACTTGCCAATTCCCGTAACAACAACGCGTCCTTTGCATTTATATATCATCTCAACAGCTCTGACAAGCGACTCATCAAGTTTCTTCTCCAATGCAGCAATTGCCTTACGCTCGGTTTGAATAACCTTTTTTGCATCTGATAGTATTTTGTGTTTCTTCATCGAATCTGTGTTAAATAATTTTAATATTGAATTATACTAAATTAACCATTTAATTAAAATTGCAATAATTAACTTTCTTTTAACAATAACTTACACAAAATAAGCATATTAAGATTTAATGGAAATTCCTAAAATAAATGACATAATGGAACTTAAAATAGCAGGCATAAGCTTTGAAGGCAAAGGAATATCGAAGATCAAAACAAACAAAAACACAGATTTTGTGATTTTCTGCGATGGTTCTGTTACTGGAGATTGTATTAAGGCAATTATTACCAAAGTTAAAAGAAATTATGCAGATGCAAAGATAATTGAACTTGTTAAACCATCCGTTAACCGTATAAATCCCTTATGCTTTCATTTTGGAGTATGTAACGGATGTAAATTACAGAATTTTGTTTATGAAAAACAGCTTGAATTAAAAAGAGCGAATGTAATTAGTGCATTTGAAAGAATTGGCGGATTTATTAATATAAGTGTTCCCGATTGTATAAGCACAGACGAGATTTATAACTACAGGAATAAACTGGAGTTTTCTTTTTCAAATAACAGGTGGCTAACCGAAGGAGATGTTACATTATCCGAAGAGGAAAAAAACTTTGCACTGGGTTTTCATAAACCCGGTTTTGCTGATAAGGTGGTAGATATTAATCAATGTCACCTCCAGTCAGATACATCAAACAATATATTAAATTTCACAAAAGAATTTTTTAAATCCCGAAATACTTCAATTTACTCTGTTAAAAAGAACGAAGGATATTTACGTTATTTAATAATAAGACAATCAAAGAATACTAAAGGTTTAATGGTTATACTGATAACATTTAATGAAAATGAAGATTTAATTAATAAATACTCAATAAATTTAAAAAACACACATCCCGAAATATCAACATTTATACATGGCATATCAGCACGCCGGGCGCAAGTTGCACAGGCAGATAGATATGAGGTATTATGGGGTGACGGTTATATAAACGAAAAACTAAACGAATATACATTTAAAATATCTCCTTTTACTTTCTTCCAGACAAATACTAAACAAGCCGAAAAGCTTTTCAAGACAGCATCTGAATTTGCTGAATTCAACGGGAATGAAAATGTACTTGATTTATACTGCGGATGCGGAACAATAGCGATATATATATCAAAACTTGTGAATAAAGTTACATGTGTTGAATTATTTAAGGAGTCAATTGACCTCGCAAATGAAAATACTGAAATTAACAAAGTTACCAATTGCAGCTTTATTGCTTACGACGTAAAAGATTATTTGAAAAATTTAGCAGAAAAAAAGGATGAAAATTTTGACGTAATAATACTTGACCCGCCCCGCAGCGGTATCCACCCCAAAGCCGCAGAATATCTGCTGGAATATGAAGCACCAAAAATTATTTATATCTCATGCAATCCCACAACACAGGCAAGAGATATAAAGCTGCTCTCATCAAAATATAATATTACAAATATTCAACCTATTGATATGTTCCCGCATACGTTTCATATTGAGAATGTTGTTAGGCTGGATATAAAATAAACTGTCACTAATTACACTAATTAACACGAATTAAAACCTTTAGCACGCTAATTAACACGAATTACCGCGAATTCTCCCGTTTTGTCATTCCGTGCTTGACACGGAATCCAATCAGCTCATAGACAATTCGTCCTTCGACTTTGAGTCGTAGAGCGAATAAAAAATACACTGACTGTATTTTTATATAATTCTTTAATAGCTTTGTATAAATTACAAGAATTATGGAAGCAAAACTAAATCTTACAGCAGTATTTGAAGAAGCCGAAGAAGGCGGGTATATTGCTTATATCGTAGAAATCCCCGGAGTAAATACACAGGGCGAAACACTTGAAGAAGCAAAAGAAAACCTGAAGGAAGCTTTGGAACTGGTTACTGAAGCTTATAGAGAAATTTCTGAAAAAAGCTTTAGCAATAAAAATATTATTAGAGAAAAAGTTAGACTTGTTTCGTGAAAAGATTAGATTTAATTCGTCATTTAGAAAAGAATGGGTGTCATTTTTTAAGAGAAGGTGCCAAACATACATTGTATATAAACAAATTAAGAAATAAAATCACTTCAATCCCAAGACACAAAGAAATCAAGAATCAACTCTGTAAAAAAATCTGTAAGGACCTCGAAATACCCACCTTTTAATTTTAAAATCTCAAAATCCAAATTTCCCACACAAGTGCCACGAAAGTGGTGGCTATCGCCAGTGGCTAACGTCAAAAGTAAGTTCAAATTCCAAATACCAAAAAAAATTTTGCTATACGAATTTCACTAATTAACACTAATACACCTATTTTGTCATTCCTGTGAAAGCAGGAATCCAATCAGCAGTCATAATACTCGTCCTTCGACTTTGAGTCGTAGAACGAATAAAAAATACACTGACAGTATTTTTATATAATTGTTTAATAGCTTTGTATAAATTACAAGAATTATGGAAGCAAAACTAAATCTTACAGCAGTATTTGAAGAAGCCGAAGAAGGCGGGTATATTGCTTATATCGTAGAAATCCAGGGTGTAAATACACAGGGCGAAACTCTTGAAGAAGCAAAAGAAAACCTATATTTGCTTATATTCAACAAAAACCCGCTAAGAAGCGGGTTAAGTCATAATATTTGTTTTATTTTAAAATGTTTCATTTAATTACAGATTCAAATTTAGTATATTAGAATAAAATCATAGTAATGAAATTCAATATAGTATTAGAAAAAGCAGAAGAAGGCGGCTATAACGTCACTGTTCCTGCTCTCGATGGCTGTTTTACCCAAGGTGAAACTGAAGAAGAAGCCATCTCAAACGCAAAAGAAGCTATTCAATGCTGCCTCGAAGGACTTGAAAAGTTAAACCAGATATACCCCAAACCTGAAATAAAAATCAAAGAGATAGAAGTTGCAGTTTGAGTAAAACATTTTCAGGAAAGGAAGTTATAAAAGCACTTCGCCGTATCGGTTATTACATTGAACACCAGAGAGGAAGCCACATCTTTTTACATAATCTATCCGAAAAAAATCAATAATTGTTCCTAACCATAAAGAGCTTAGAAAGGGTACACTGAATAATATCCTTAAAAAAGCTGGAATGACTGTTGAACAATTAAAAGAACTTATCTTAACAAAAAACCCGTTCTAAGCGGGTTAAAATTCTTTAATATTTAATTTTTTTAAACTTTTCTATTTAAAATAATTTAATCCCATTCTCTTTGTATTTTTCTTTGATACTTAATGGGGCCTATTTTCTTATTTTTTAATAAACCTTTTGCCTTTAGAATCTTGCCATAATCAATTTTCCTTTTTTTAGTAATTACATTTTCAGGTATATCAATTATAGCAGTGTCTTTATTAATAGACAGAACTCTTTTACGGGGTATTTTTATTGTTGGCATATGAGTGTTAAATTAAAATTTATTTTAATATTACTTTTTTAATTTAGATTTTTTATTTGTTATTGTAGACACAAGTTTTTTTAATATTATACTTTTTTTGAATTTTATTAAATTTGTCATATTTTCATCCCTACTATCCTTCAAAGAATTTTTTTATATTTGCAATTCAATATTAATTTTAGCAGTTTAAACTGCAAATTTATTGTTCTTCCCTAAAAATGGCTATAAAATTCAATATCGGGTCAATAACCGAAGGTGAACATAAGCTTGAAATATATGCAAACGGAAATGAAATAGGGCTGAATAAGGGTTTATTAAAAGATAACCTTTTAATCAAGGCAAATTTCTACAAAACGCTGAACCAGCTTGATATGAAATTAACGCTTGAAGGTACGTATCTCCTTGAATGCGACCGATGTATGGAAATTTATGAATTTCCGTTCCGGAAGGAGTTTGAGCTTGTGTTCGTCCAGAAACACGAAAGGGAACAAGGTTATGAAGATGATACTATACGAACATTCAGTCCGCATTTGAAGACGATTGATATTACAAAAGACATAAAAGATTTTGTATTGCTTTCGATACCCATGAAAAAACTGCCGCCTGAAAAAGCAGACGGTTCATGTTCGTGGTGCGGAAAAAGCGAAGAATACTGGAAAAAATTTATTAAGCAGAATACAGAGAGTTTAAATTAATTTATACATTATGCCAAATCCAAAACGAAAACATTCAAAAACACGAGGAAGGAAACGCAGAACTCATTATAAAGCTGCAGCTCCCTCAACTATGGTATGTCCGAATTGCGGCGAGACCAAGCTTACTCACAGGGTATGTCCGAGCTGCGGTTTTTATGACGGCAAATCTATTTTCATACCCAGAAAGTAAAATCTGTTTAAAACTGCATTGAGCAACCAATCCATTACAATATGTGTGGATGCTATGGGCGGAGATCAAGCACCTGTCAATGAAATTGCAGGTGCGGTGAGTACAATTAATGAATATCCGAACCTGAAGATCATTCTTGCCGGTGATAAAGAAAAGCTGGATAGAGAACTTAAGAAGTATAAATACGAGCCCAGCAGGCTTTTGATACATCACTGCACTGAAGTTATCGACATGCACGACACACCCTCGGAAGCAATCAAGAAAAAAACCGATTCATCTATTGTTCAGGGATTAAAGCTTCAGCGTGAAGGCAAGGCAAACGGTTTTATTAGCGCAGGCAACACAGGTGCAGTGATGGCTGCATCACTTTTCATACTCGGCAGAATTGCCAATATTACACGTCCAACTATCGGTTCCGATTTCCCCACCGATTCAGGAGTTTCTATTGTTTTTGATGTAGGTGCAAACGTTGACTGCAAACCGATTCACCTTGTAGAATTTGCAGCGATGGGTGTGGAATATGCCATTCATATTTACGGCTGCAGGGACCCGCGTGTAGCTTTGCTGAATGTCGGCGAAGAAAAAACCAAAGGAGATAACCTTACACTTGAAGCCTACGAATTACTCGAAAAAAGCCATCTTAATTTCATAGGTAACATAGAGGGAAAAGATATTCTGAAAGGTAAAGCCGAAGTGATTGTCTGTGATGGCTTCACCGGTAATGTTGTACTGAAGTTTACAGAAAGTGTCCTTGACGTTTTAAAGAATAAATTCAGGAAATATGCGGAAGAGAATTTTCTGCAGAAAATCTGGGTTGGGATGATGTATAAAACATTAAAAAAGATTTTAAAAGATTTCGATTATCAGGAATATGGCGGTGTACCCCTTTTAGGTGTTAACGGTAATACTATTATAGGGCACGGCAAATCGTCACCTAAGGCAATTAAAAATATGATACTTAAGGCTGTTCATATGTACGAGGAAGAAATTAATGACGTTATTAAAAGCCGGATTAAAAATATTAAATCAATTTTACCTGTACAAACATAAGATATGCGAAACAAGATAAGAGCTGCTATAACTGCTGTTGGACATTATTTTCCCGATAAAGTAGTAACTAACCTCGATTTCGAAAAAAGACTTAATACTTCTGATGAATGGATCAGAACCCGAACCGGAATAGTTGAAAGAAGGTTTCTTGAGGATGGATTAGCCACATCCGATATGGCTGTTAAATCCATTGAAATGCTGCTTGAGCGTCGCGGTATAAGTGCCAAAGAAATAGATATGATTTTACTCGGTACAGTTACTCCCGATATGCTCTTTCCCTCTACAGCATGTGTAATTCAGGAAAAAATAGGAGCAAAAAATGCCTGGGGATATGATGTGCTTGCAGCCTGTTCTGGCTTTATTTTCCCGCTAATAACCGGTGCTCAGTTTATTGAAACCGGTTACGCAAAGAAAGTCATTGTAGTTGGTTCAGATAAAATGACATCCATAATGAACATGGAAGACCGCAATACCTGTGTGTTGTTTGGCGACGGTGCAGGCTGTGTATTGCTTGAGCCGACTGAAGCTGAGGAAGGTATTATCGATTCGGTAATGTATACAGATGG
>CAYWTS010000018.1:10656-13718 GCA_964461265.1 uncultured Ignavibacteriales bacterium | reverse complement strand
ACAACAGCTGCAACTATTCCCTCATGTCTTTCGGAATATTGGACTGAAGGCAGGATAAAAAAAGGTGATAATCTTATTTTAGTAAGTTTCGGTGCCGGCTATACCTGGGGCGGTATACTTATAAAATGGGCGTATTAACCCCCGATTAGCTTTTTATATCCTTCAGCATCAAGTAAATCTTTAAGCTCTTCTGGATTACTGAAAGTTATTTTAACCATCCAGCCTTCACCGTAGGGATCTTTGTTTACAATGGCAGGATTATCATTGATAGCTTTATTTATCTCTGTAATTTTGCCAGAAACAGGAGCATAAATATCAGATACGGTTTTAACTGCCTCGATAGTTCCAAACGAATCACCTGCGTTTACATCTTTTTCTTCAGGAATATCCACATAAATTACATCGCCAAGCTCACCCTGTGCATAATCGGTTATGCCGATTGTTCCTGTATTGCCTTCAACACGAATCCATTCGTGTTCTTTTGTGTACTTTAGGTTTTCCGGTATGTTCATTTAATATTATTTTTTATTAATAAATGTTATTTTTTATTTACAATTTTTCTGGGAAATTTTAACCTGATAAATTGTTATCTTAGTAAAAGTTTTGATAAATAACAAAATGCAGCTTTGAAAAATAATATACATAGATTTAATAAATCAAATCCCTGCATAATTTATTTGATTCGTTTCACTACTACAACCGTTTTATCATCAGCATATTTGCCTCTTGCAGAAAATTTCTGAACCGATTCAATAATATTTTCCGCTATTGCCTGTGATGAAAAGTGTTTATTGTTAAGTATTTCCTGTTTTAACTTATCTTCGCCGAAGAATTCGAACTTAGAGTTTGTTGCTTCTGTTATTCCGTCGGTATATAAAACCAGTGTATCATATAATCCGAAATAAAACGAGTCGATATCATAATCCTGATTTGGTGAGGGTCCGATAACCGGACCTGTGGAATTCAGTGTCTCAATTCGGTCGGTATCATATCTCAGTAACATCGGTGAGTTATGCCCGGCATTAACATACATGCATAATCCTTTTTTATCATTAATTACTTCCATATAAAATAGTGTAACGAACCTTTCATAAGGAAATACCTGATAAACAAGGTTATTTATCTTCTTAATAACCGTTGTCATTTTCAATTCGTTTTCGGTTCCCATTTTTAATGCACCGGAAACGTACAATGCCTGTGCAGCAGCCGAAAACCCTTTTGATGCTGCATCGGCAATTGCAATGCCAAGCCTGTCAGCTTCATCCGGGAATTTGATGTAATCATAGAAATCACCTCCGACAATTCTATCCGGGAGCGAGATACCGAAAATTTCATAATTACCGAACACTATCTGGTGTTCTGGTAAAATACTTTTTTGTATCTCCCTTGCTTTTGTAAGCTCTTTTTCAATTGCTCTGGCTTTCTTCTCAATCCTGCGTGAACGTATCATTGAACTGACTGTGGTGCTTATAATATTCAGTGTATTCAGGAGGTTAATATTCATTTCGCTGGAATTCAGTGCCATTATGTACTGGTAAACGAACTGGTCATTACCTGAATTATCCTGAATTTTAAATCGCTCACCGATACCTGTTGCAGAGTAAGTATGTATTCCTGCCCTGCTCAGATATTGGTCGGTTTCTTTAGCCAGGACCGAGCGGTTACGGCCGACTTCAAAAAAAATCGGATATTCATCCAGTTTAAGCTGGTAACCGCGGCGGATTTTTTCAATCTCGCCGTGCTGTTCTGTCATTATATAAGCAGTTTTGCTCTCATTTAAAACCCATATCCTGCCGCCGGTAATGTTGATATTTTCATGATTTATGATTTGAGCAAGTATGTAGCTTATAAGCTGCTTATCGTCATCAAAATCGGGAAAATGCCTGAAAGCATTTTCTAAAGTTTTATATAATTTTCTTTGTTCCAATTAACTTTGATGTATAAGTTTGCGTTCCTTATAAAGCTGTCCTGTTTCTGCTCCCAATACGAATGTAAATGAAGAATAATATATCCAAAATATTACGCCTATAAATGCTGCATAGGCACCGTAAACACGTTCATAGGTTGCAAACGATATCAGGTACCAGATGAATAAATACTTCAATGCTGTGTATGATATAGTTGCTGTTGTTGAAGATACAATTGCTGTTTTCTTATCAACTTTACCATGAGGAACAATTTTAAATATCAAATAGAACATAATAAATGTAAATAATAATCCGAATATAAAAGTGCCTGATTCAAATCCGAATCCTGAGAGCAGGTCGGTGCCCAAAATTTTCATTTCTATAGATTTAATGACGGAATATACAAAAGTGGCTGCAAAAGAAATTGTAAAAACAATAATAACAAGCAAAACCATAAAAATGTCTTTCAGCTTATCTTTTATATATGAGGAAATATATCTTGTTTTAAAAACCCTGTTTAAAACATCACGAATAGTGCTGAACAAACCGCTTGCAGTCCAAAGTACGCCAATCATACCGATAATAAATGTTAAAGTCTGATATGATGAGATTTCATCAACAGCCGAAAAAACAATATTCAGTATTTTTTCTTTTAAAGCAGGTGTCAGTCCAACAATAGTGTTAAGATACTGGTTGATAGCTTCACCGGTGTTTTCACGATTCAGATATACACCAAGTATGGAAATTAGTATTAAAGTAATGGGAATAGTACAAATAATAATATTGAATGCGATACTGGATGAGAGCACCCAAACATGGTCTTCATCGAGCTTATTATAATAGCCTTTAGCGTAATATTTCAGGGTATCGAAAAGCTTTTTGCTGCTGAACCGTATATGTTTCATTATGCAAATATAAAAACAATAGTTAGAAGCTGAAATATAAGGCAAAAGTCTTTTATGTAAGGGTAAAAATTTAGATTTTGTATTTACCTGACATGGAACAATGCACACTGATAACACTGAATAAACAAATAATACAGAAAAAATATACAAAAAATCTGTGTAAATCATAATTTCTGTTTAATCGGTATGCATAATGTATTATTTTGTAAAATTCTGAAAATTTTTAATGTGTACAGAACATCAAACGGAG
>CAYWTS010000018.1:0-10556 GCA_964461265.1 uncultured Ignavibacteriales bacterium | reverse complement strand
GTATTATTTTGTAAAATTCTGAAAATTTTTAATGTGTACAGAACATCAAACGGAGGTGCAAGCTGGCAGCAGGTTTTTTCGCAGCCGAACGGATTTATTGATGCAATCTGGATGAGAACACCTTTACAAGGATTTATGTGTGGAGACCCTGTTGGCAACCGCTGGTCATTATGGAAAACAACAAATGGCGGAATTAGCTGGGATTCTGCAGGTATGTTCCTTCTTCGGTCAAGAAATCACAATACTTGTAAATGAGCCTCTAAAATCCGGCACATATGAAGTTGAATGGGACCCCGAGAAATCGGGGCAGGCGGGACTATCTAGCGGAGTGTATTTTTATAAATTGATAGCCAGTGATTTTGTTCAGTCAAGGAAAATGATCCTGTTAAAATAACAAAACGTGAGATTTTCACAATCTATCATATCACTATATTACAAAGCTGCAACTGGCTGTAAAAAGCTGCGTTTAACATTAACACCTGTTGGTTTAACTATATTTTCATTTGTTGTTATATTTTATATACTCATTGCACTATGGTTTGACAGGCTGTTTAATTTCCCTCCGTTATTATCTGACCCGGCAAGCATATACATATCGATTCCGGTTATGTTTGCAGGATTGTTTTTTATCAGCTGGTCTGTCATAACATTTTTATCTGTTAAGGGAACCCCTGTTCCGTTAAATCCCCCGCCTGTACTGGTAACAAAAGGTCCTTATGCATATACAAGAAATCCAATGCTTACGGGCTTGTTTATTTTCATGTTCGGTCTTGGGATTTATCTGCAATCGGTATCACTCTCTTTTATTTTTACTCCTTTATTTGTTTTATTTAACTGCTGGGAATTAAAATGTATAGAGGAGCCAGAGCTTGAAAAACGCTTAGGGAGTGAATATATTGAGTACAAAAAAAGAGTTCCGATGTTTATACCAAAATTACGCTGATAGTTTTTTTATTGTTATGTCAACTTAACAGCATTTTGTAATATACTTTCAGCGGGAATTTCTTTCATGCATTTAAAATGTCCTTTGGGGCATGAACTTCTCCCGATATGCGAACATGGACGGCAGCTTATACCATTAACTTCGAGAACTTTTGCATTTTGAGATTGAGGATAAAAACCAAACTCCTTTACCGATGAACCCGCAAGCATAATAATAGGTTTATTCAAAGATTCAGCAATGTGCATAGGACCTGTATCACCGCTGATAAATAGCGAGCTTCGGTTAATAACTTCGGTTAACTCTAATAAATTCAGTCTGTTACAAAGATTAAACACATTGGTACCGGTTAAGGAAATTATATGTTTAATATTTTTTTCATCATCCTTTCCTACAAGTAACACATTGTATTTTTCTTTATCCAGTAAATTAATAATCTTTGCATATAATTCAGCAGGGTAGGTTTTTGTGAAGTGTTTTGATAATGGTGCAATGCATATTATTTTTTTATCAGGCTGTATTTTTATTTCAGTGAAAAGTTTGTCAATATTTTGTTTGGATTGTAAATCAGTATTAAGTTCTGTTAACACACCCCTTACCGACACTTCATGCCTTGACAGTCCTCTCAAAAGGGGACTTAAAGTGTCACAATATCTTTCACCGATTGGAGGCAGAGCCTTCATCAAATTAATTTTAAACCTGACAAGAAGAAATTTCCTGAATGAGTATTTTTTAAAAACCAGCTTTTTACCATTAAAAAATAGTCGAATGTAAAAACTTCTAAGGTTATTATGAAAATCAACAACTACATTATAACGATTTAAACGGAGTTGTTTTTTTGTTTCACGAAGCTGTTTGAAGTTAACATCATCCGGAACCGTAATAACGTTATTAATATCAGGATTGTTTATAAGAATGCTGTTATATTCCAATTTTGTTAAGTAATCGATTTGTGCTTCAGGGTAGTTTTTTCGCAGAAGATTTAATGCAGGTAATGTAAGTATTATGTCACCAAGTGATGAGAATCGGATTATTAATATTTTTATTGAATTCTGCAATCAATAATCTTCAATCTTTAATCTTTAATTTGTAATCTGCAATCTACAGCTCTATCACCTGATGATTATAGCAGTGTATATCAATTTCATTTATCAGTCTGTTAATAAAGCTCTCATCATATTTATTCAGAAAGTAAAGAATGTTTATAAATCGTTCCTGTAAAGTATTATTCGGGTACAGGTTATTCAATACTTTATCTATTTGTGCAGTGGTTATTTCGTTTTTTACGGACTGAGCATTCAGCAGCTTATCTTTAAAAATCTGTAATGAAGATACTGCTTTATCTTTGAGTCCTTCAACAGTATTATTTAAGGTTTTATCTATCTTGCCTGTTATTTGTTTTAAATCGTAATAAATCCGTGTCAGCTCATCTTCGATTTTTGAAAATTCTTCATCAACTTTAACTTCCGAAAGTTTATGGATAACTTTATTCATAAGCCGTTTATGATGGAAAATATCATCAAAATCCACATTGAACCCTGTGAAGAATTTTTTAATTTTTCCTTCAACAACCGAAACAGAAGCTCTTGGGAATATAACAGGCATTATCAGGTCATAATGTTTATAAGCAGGTTTAAGCTGTGAAAAATATGATATTTCTGAGGGGCCTCCTATATAAGCAATGGTAGGGAGAAGGTAATCCTGGCATATCGGTCTAAGTACTACATTTGGGCTGAAATATTCAGGATTTTCAAACAAAATGTTAAGAAGCTCTTCCTGCTCGAACCTGCGTTTTGAGTTTCTGAGAGCAAAGCGTTTTTCTTCACGGGGTTCAAGCAGGTACCGGTTTCCGTTGTGAATAAAGTAAAGGTTAATGACTTTCGGTTTGACCTGCAGGTCATAACTCATTTCAATTTCGGCACTTACATTGATGATAGATTCGCATAAACGCGGCGATGTATTAAGTTCTTTTTCAAAGATTGGTGTAAGCAGCTTTTTAATTTCACGGTCATCGGGATCAAGAAATATTACACCATTCCCTATGAAAATCCTGTTCATCATTTGAGCAAAAGAATGTTTGAAATCGTTGGAAGGTGTGTAGATATTCGTAATGTATTCGAATATTTTCTCAGTAAAATCGGTGTGTATTAACGACTCCTTTAACAATGCTTTTATATTCTCTATTTCCTCTTCAAGTTTTCTTCTGCCTACCGGTCTTGTATCTTTTCTGAACTCCTCTTCTTCTTCCGCTGTTACAGGCATTTTATAACCTGCTTTCACGAGTTCATTATGTTTGTTAATTACATTAACATGATTTGCTTCTTCAAAGTCATGGTCTTCGCTTTCAAGCCAGAAAACCGGAACAAAATTGTAGTTGGGGAATCTGATGCTTAAATCTTTAGCAAGCTTTATTGCAGTAATGGTTTTGTAAATTGTGTAAAGGTTGCCTGTGAACAATCCTAACTGCTGACCTGTTACAACCGCAAACGTGTTTTCTTTATCAAGCAGTTCGATGTTAGCAGCTGTAGCTTCATTCCCTCCGAATGATACATTCTGCTGTTTGATTATTTCTGTTAGCGAATGTTTATCGAAATAACGGTTTGAATTATAGTTCTGAAATTTGCTTTCTATTATCTTAAAGAAGTCTTCATTTTCCCTGAATCCCGCATTATATAAAGCTTTAGCTTTTTGATAAGCTTCTTCATCTTCCGATAGGTAATCAAGATACAATTTCCCGAAATCGGGTATTTTATTGAATGGTACAGGATACATATTCTATAGTTTTAAAGATTTCATTTCAGTTATTTTTTATCTTTCGTTTGTGTTTTATTATCGGTTTTAGTTTCGGTTTTCTTTTCAGATTTATTATCATGTTTTGCTGATGTACCGGAAGCTTTTGATACATGTGTACTTTTCTTTTTGTAGTCAGTGTGGTAAAAACCGCTTCCTTTGAAAATTACCCCTGAACCCGCGCCAATTAAACGTTTGAGTGCTTTTTTACTGCATTTCGGACAAATAACCAGAGACTCTTCGGTTATCTTTTGTAATTCCTCAAAATGATGTCCGCAGTTCTGGCATTTATATTCGTAAATAGGCATGTTAATTATTTATGAATAAGATTATAGTTTTGTGTAATTTACATTTTATTAAATGGAAAGCATTTTATCTCGTTATAAAAAGAACCAGATGGCGTAAGGATACTTTTCATTAAATAATACGAATCAAAGTTAATATTTATCCTTTCGGTTTCGGTATTAAAATTTCCTTCAAGCTTTTTTCTTTTTTCCCGTCTGAATCTGCCGATAGTAATGTGGGGAACAAATTTTTTATCCGGCTTAATTCCAAAGTTACTGAGGACTTTATCAATATTGTCTGTCAATACGTCCAGGTTGCAACCAATTTCTGTCAGGTCTATAAAAACCACATTAGGAAATTTTCTGTCGGGGAAAAACCCGATTCCGGATGTAAATGTTTCAATAGTTTTAAAATCAAAATTTACTGTTTCCAGATGTCTAATAAGTTCACTGATACTGTTTTGATATAGATCACCCAAAAAGCGTAAAGTTAAATGGAATTTATCTGGATGTTCCCACTTAACTGCATATTCGTTTAACGCTTCTTTTACCCGGTTCTGAATAACAGCTAGGGAATTAATAATTGAAGCATCTATGTTAAGAGATAAAAATGACCTTACTTTTTCCAAACATACCAAAAATATCAATTTTTTTATAGATTTAAAAGATAATCACTGCTATGTTAATATACTTTAGAAATATTTATATTTGCAAAACTTTTTAACTAAAGGTCATAATCATGGAAACGCTTGAATCAAAGAAAACATCTTCAAAACCTGAAGCCGTTGATTTTTTACCCATCAAAGCATGGGACCATATCGAATTCTATGTAGGTAATGCAAAACAATCAGCGTTATACTACCAGTATGTTTTCGGTTTTAATCTGACTGCATACTCAGGTCTCGAGACAGGCAACAGAGAAAGTGCTTCATATGTGCTGGAACAGGGAAAAATAAGGTTTGTGTTGACCAGCCCCTTACATCCCGATACTTTTATTTCGGAGCACATTAAATTCCATGGTGACGGTGTAAGAGATATTGCCCTTGAAGTTGATGATGCTGCAAATGCTTATATAGAAACCACTAAACGCGGTGCTGTAGGAATTTTACCGCCAACCGAATATAGGGATGATAACGGAACAATTATTAAATCAGCAATTAAAACCTACGGAGATACAATCCATTCTTTCATAGAACGAAAAGATTATAAAGGTATTTTTATGCCCGGTTTTCAGGATGCACGTGATAAAGCTGTTAAAGGTGCAGAACCTGTTGGGCTTCGATCAGTTGACCATATGGTTGGTAATGTTGAGCTTGGTAAAATGAATTACTGGGTGAAATTTTACGCTGATGTAATGGGATTCAATCAGCTTCTTTCATTTGATGATAAAGATATTTCAACCGATTATACTGCTTTAATGAGTAAAGTAATGCAGAACGGAACAGGTAAAATTAAATTTCCGATCAATGAACCTGCACAGGGGAAGAAGAAATCACAAATTGAGGAATACTTAGATTTCTACCGTTCACCCGGTGTTCAGCATATTGCAATGACCACTGCAAACATAGTAGATACAGTCACACATTTACAGAAAAGGGGGGTAGAATTTCTACGCGTACCAACTTCATATTACGATGAGCTCGAAGCTCGTGTCGGTAAAATTGATGAGAATATCGATGACCTTAGAAAACTCGGTGTATTAGTGGATAGGGATGAAGATGGTTATTTACTTCAGCTTTTCACAAAACCGGTTGAAGACCGCCCTACACTTTTCTATGAAATCATACAGCGTAAAGGTGCAAAAAGTTTTGGCAAGGGAAATTTTAAAGCATTGTTCGAAGCAATAGAGCGTGAACAGGCAATAAGAGGAACCCTTTAAATTTGAGATATAAGATTTGAGAATTGAGTTTTTTAAAAATTTACTTTAATAAACTTTGAATTTTTAATAATAAACTTTGAATTTGAAACATGCCTTCTTACCATAAACTCGGAAATATTCCCCAGAAACGTCACGTGCAGTTTAAACAGCCCGATGGCTCGTTGTATAAAGAGCAGGTTGTAGGTACAAAAGGATTTTCTGGAATCTCGTCTATACTATACCACATTAATCCGCCAACAAAAGTAAAAGAAATCAGAGGATACACCGAAATCCCGATAGAAATCTGGGAAGAAAAATTATTGAGACATTATCATTTCAAAACAGGAAATGCTTCTGCAGAAGGCGATGCAATTTCAGGCAGAAAAGTATTGATGTTTAATAACGACGTATCGCTAGGTATATGTAACCCGAAAGATAAAATGGATTATTTTTATAAAAACGGAGAAGGGGATGAATTAATTTTTGTTCATAATGGTAATGGAACACTCGAATCGCAGTACGGTTCATTGGATTATCGTGAAGGTGATTATATAATAATTCCCCGCGGCGTAATTCACAGGTATGTTTTAAAATCGGAGAAGACCAGGTTTCTTGTGATAGAATCCGCAAGTCCTGTTGAGACCCCGCCACGTTACCGTAACGAGTACGGTCAGTTACTTGAGCATTCACCCTTCTGTGAACGAGATTTCAGAGTGCCCGAAAAGCTGATTACATTAGATGAAAAAGGTGAATTTTTATTAAAAGTAAAGAAGAATAATTGTCTTCAGAATTATATTTACGATTTTCACCCGTTTGATGTGGTTGGGTGGGATGGTTATTTTTACCCCTGGATATTCAACATTAACGATTTTATGCCTATAGTCGGAAAAATCCACCAGCCGCCGCCAGTTCACCAGACATTCGAGGGGCATAATTATGTAGTATGTTCCTTCTGTCCGAGGCTTTTTGACTTTCACCCTGAAGCAATCCCTGCACCGTATAACCACAGTAATATAGATAGCGATGAAGTGCTATACTACGTTGATGGCAATTTTATGTCACGCAAAGGTGTGGATATCGGTTCTTTTACTTTACATCCCTGCGGAATACCGCACGGACCTCATCCCGGTACAGCTGAGGCAAGCATTGGCAAAAAAGAAACACTTGAGCTTGCTGTAATGCTTGATACTTTCTATCCGTTAAAACTAACAACACATGCAAAAGAATTTGATGTTCCCAACTATCCTTTTACATGGGATGAAGAAGGACACGAAGCGGAGATTGAGTGAGATTGCAGCTTACAGATTGAATATTGAAGAAAAAAGTTTCATTAATTTAAAATAATAGTTCCTTTTTTTAACTCATATAAAAATTCTGTTAACGAAAGATTATATATAAAGAAACTATTTAATATTTTAAATCTTTCTCGTTGAGACTTATTATCATTAAATAAAAAATATAATTCATTAAAAGTTATAGTTGCATTATAAGGGTACGGATTAATATTATTAAATTCCTGTTCAAATTCCTCTTTAAAAAATTTATTGAATTTATTTCTTATATATACATTTACACCTATAGTGGATAAACTTTCATCAAAAACTAATAATAAACAAAATATATTATATTTTTTTTGTTCTAATTGACAATCTTCAATAAACTTATTGTAATTTGTTTCAATATAGTTAATTTTTTTTATCTGTTGTCGTACCCCAGCACCTTCTATATACCTTTTATTAAATCCATCAATAAATTTATTTTTGTCTTCAGTATATCGTAAATCCAATCCCATGTATACACTTTTTATTTCAATAAGTATAAGTTGGTCTCCAAACAATAAGCCTGTATCTGCATACTCATAATTGTTATACGATGTTTCGATTATTTTTATATTATCACTAGTAAAGTTTTCTTTTATATATTCTTTAATTACTGGTTCTGATATTTCTTTGCTAAAAATATTTCTAAAATTGAATTTGTTGTTTTTTTGACTTAAAAGATGATATGGTTTTCTAAAAACTGAAAGGAAAATATTAATAAAATCAATAGGAAAAAATAATTTATCATCCTTAATTAATGGATATTTCTCGATAAATCTGTAATCAAACGGTTTTTGTATCTTTGGAACTCTATTATCCCAAATTTTGCTAATATCTTTATATTTAATTACAGAAAAATTTTCGAAAATATTAAATATATGATTTATTTTTTCTCGTCTTTGTAATTTAATACAAAAATCTCTAAAGAACTCTAAATTATAAGTAGTTAGATTTATCAAAATTTTGTCAAATTCATCTTTTAAGGGATGACTTATTAATTTTTCGTAAAATTTGATAAAGAAAAAATTGGAAGCTACTAAATCATTTTTTTGGATTAAATCAATTGAAAGAAATGAAAAACCTGCATGTAAAATAGATTCTTCGTCGTGTTTTTGATATTCAGATTTGTCTAAAATTTGGTTTACCAGAATAAATAAGAGAAAAATATCCTTTGCATCTAATACATTTCTATTATCTTTATGATTAAAATTTTTATTGTCAAAGAAATATTGCCATAAGGCTAAATGAGCCCGTCTATGTATAATGTGAGCTTTTTGAAATTCGATTCCTATCAATTCTTTTTGTAGATTGTCAATATTTTCCAGTGTATTATCTAAATCGATTCTTTTAGCAATATGTCCCAGAAAACCAATTAATAATTCTTGTCTATAATTGGAATATATCAATTTTATTCTAAATTCGCTTTCTGCTTTAGAAATATCCTGACCAAATTCATCTTTATATGTATAAAATTGAATTAAATCCAAATTTTTATAAATAATGGTTTTCTTAGTAAATTAAACAATCATTCCTTTTTCTTCTTTCAAGAACTCCTTATATGAATCATACGGTAATTTTCTTCCTTTACTTTTCGCAGTATTAATAAAAGTATCAATCTCTTTCTCAGTCATAATTCCTTTTATTTTTGCTTCATGCAATATTTCAAAGGTCGGATAATTCTTTATTTTATGTTCTTTACAATAAAGTATTATGTCTTTTAAGTTACTACTTGCAATATATTTCTTCTCGAATCTTGCAACGGCTAGACAGGCACTTTCTCCATCTCCTAATCTACCATATTTTTCGGACTGTAATTTTGAATACTCAAATAATATTTCATAATTATCATCAGGGAATATTATTTCTTCTATTTTACTATTTGTAATAAAATCATTAACCGGTTGAACTAAACTCTTACTCCTAAGTAATTCATTTTTCACTATATCCAATATACACAATCTGTTTGGGAATATTTTTGCAAGCTTATTAATAGCACCGCCAGAAATAAAATTTCTTATTACGTCTGCATCTAAGAGTATTTTGGGTTCTTCAAATTCCTTACCCATTTTCCAACTTAGTATTTTCTATATCTATTCCTATATCGTGCATTAACGAGATGTAATGCTGTTCAGATATTTTACCATTTTCAAATAAACGTTTTGCCCGTTCTCCATAATCACCGATAATTTTACACACATTTCCTTTTGTATATAATGTCGAATCATAACCAAGCATTTTAGCACTGTTGATAACGTTATTTAGATAAATTTCATAATTAATAAAATCTATTAATTTTATTTTATCGAGCCTTACAAGCAGTGCATGCCTTGAACTTGAAAAATATTGTTCAATTTTTATAATAGTTTCTAAACTTATCTTATTTTTTGAAAGTTCGTTTATCGGTATTTGTCCGATTAATCCTTCTTCCGGCAGGAGTAAATGTGAAGCGAATATATCAGCTTTATATTCTAATTTATCTTTTATCGGAAATTCTCCAGCATTGCACATCATAGATTCAAAATCATTTTGAATAAATAAATGATATAACTCATGGCATATAGTAAAATGTTGCCTGCCCAAAGTTAAATCGGAATTAATTGCCATAAATTTATTTTCATCATCAACTTTAACCGACATTCCGGAAATATTTTCACCTAATCTTTTGAATACTGTTAGAACATTGAGCTTCATTAATAAACTAGTAAGCCTTATAGGCTCCGAGTTACTAAATCCATTCGTTTGCCTAAATTCTGTTGCTTGTTTTCTAAGTATTATATCATCTTTCATGCTTTTTCAATAGTTTTCATTTTTAAATAGTTCTTAATAATTTTTCTAAATTCTGCTATAACCTGTAAATCATTTTCATTTACATCTTCAGATCTGAAAGAAAGTGAAGCATTTACTTTTGATAATTTAGGATTTTCTTCCAAAATATCTATTAATTCTACTCCATAAAGATCTGCTAATTTATTTAGCACATCTATTGGTTGTTTTCTTGTACCATTTTCATAATAACTTAACTCAACTCTATTTATTCCAATAAAATTAGCCACAATTTCCTGCTTCATATTTTGATTGTTTCTGAAATTGGTTAAATTTTGCCCAATAATTTTGGTTTTGATTAGTGGTGTGTTCATTTGCAAGGTTCCTGTTGATTGTTACAAATATAACAATAAAACCATAAATAATCAATTATGTAACATAAATATGCTTAATATTTAAATATTTTCAACTCTTTTCTGTAATCATATAACTTATTATCTTTGCACAATGCACTTTTTTGAAGAAACCAAGAATAAACTTTACAAGACTCATTTTGTCAGGGGTTTAGAACCGCATAATTATCTTACAAAGTTCAAAAACAT
>CAYWTS010000017.1:29112-42907 GCA_964461265.1 uncultured Ignavibacteriales bacterium | reverse complement strand
GTTGGAAATTAACAAGAAGGGGATTATATTTTGCAAAGGATATTGAGAGAAGAATAAGGTCAAAATAAAATTACACAAATGTAATTAAAAATATTAAAGGAGTGAAACATGCTAGATATCGAAAAATTATTCTGGGATATATACAACGCTAAGAGCGAAGAAGAATTAAATAACCTTGTAAATAGTAATGTACTTTTAAATAACAACAATAATTGGAAACCGTATGGTAGGGATGATAAGAATAATTTTGGTACATTCGAAAATCAACAAAGCAAGCCCGTACCAGCTTTAGTTGAAAAAATTACTAATTCAATAGACAGTTTATTACTGAAAAAATGCCGTACTGAGAAAATAGACCCGCGTTCAAAGGCTGCACCTAAAACTATGGAGGAAGCGGTAGAAAAATTCTATGGAATTAAAAATGGTGATTTTAGCGAAGTATCAACAAGTGAACGAAGGGGTATAGCAGAAGATATACAAATAATAGCTACTGGAGAACCAACATCGCCCAATATAACAATTTATGACAATGGGGAAGGTCAGCACCCCTCTGATTTTCCTAATACTTTTTTGTCCCTATATAGTGGAAATAAAACAGACATACCTTTTGTACAAGGTAAATATAATATGGGTTCTACAGGTGCTGTGGTTTTTTGTGGGAAAAAAAATCGTTATCAACTTATTGGTTCTAAATTGCAAACGGAATTAGCTGATGGAAGAAGTTCAAATGAATTTGGATTCACCCTAGTCAGAAGACATCCTTTAACTAATGAAGAAGAAAAACAATTTAAAGTGGCTTGGTATGAATACTTTCTAGTTAATGATGAAATCCCTAGATTTGATATTACTGAAATTGAGTTGGGTTTATGGGAAAGAAAATTTACATGTGGTTCAATTGTAAAACTTTATTCTTATCAATTGCCAAGCCGATCGAGATCAGATATAACTTTAGATTTATGGAGAGATCTAAACCAATATTTGTATCATCCTGCATTACCTATTTTATTATATGAAAAACGATTTACCGGTGGTCATACTCCAACTAAACTTATGTTAGGAAATAAAACCAGATTAGTATTAGATGAGAGGGATAAAAAAACCAAAACTGTAACTATATCTATTGAAGGTCCTGAAATTGGCATCGTACCAATCGAATATACAGTATTTGAACCCGGTGTAAAACAATCTGAATTCATTAAAGATAAGGCAGTTGTTTTCACTATTAATGGCCAGGTTCAAGGTAAATTAGAGAGGAGATTCATTTCACAAGATTTAGGATATTCCATGTTAAGAGATTCCCTGTTAATACAGATTGACTGTACCAACATAAAACCATCATTCAGACAGGATTTATTTATGGCTTCAAGAGATAGGTTAAAGGAAAGTGAAAATACCGAAACATTAATCAATAGAATTATTTCGGTTCTAAAATCCGATGAAACCCTTAAAGAACTCAATCAAGAAAGAAAAGCCCAATTATTACATGAAAACTTACAGGATACTGAACTCATAAAAGAAATAATGTCACACATCCCAGTAGATAAAGATTTATTAGAAATGCTAAAAAAGGGTGGGGATTTGAATTTCCTAAAGAAAAAAGGTGGAACTATAAATGGAACAAAAGGAGAAAAAAAAGAAAATAAACATCCTTTTGTATCCAAAAGATTTCCATCGGTATTTAAAATAGATCTTAAGTCTGAAACTCCAGATGGTAATAAAATAAAGAATATTCCATTAAATGGTAAAGGTATTATTAAATTTGAGACTGATGTAGAAGATGAATATTTATTTAGACCTCAGGATAAGGGTGAATTACAACTACAAATATTAAGTTACAGAAATAATATAACAAAAGGTGGTACTAATGCTAAACCAAATAAGATTGAAGATGTAATAGATGTTACAAAAGTGGGTCCATCTGATAATGTAATAAAAATAACATTTGAACCTAAAAACAATGTGTTCGTAGGAGATGAATTTGAGATTTCTGCGATATTAACTTCACCTGGCAGCAATTTAGAATCTATTTTCTGGGTTAAAATTGTAGACCCTAAAAAAGAAGAACCCTTAAAAGAAAAAGAAAAGCAAGCGGATATGCCTTCGTTACCTAAACCAGTAAAAGTTTATGAAAAGAAAGTTAACGTAGAAGATGCGACTTGGAATGATTTTAATTGGTCCGGAGATGACATTGTAAAGATAGTACCCCAAACCGATTCGCAAAATCAATGTTTCATTGATTTAATAGCAATAAATATGGATTCGTTCCAATTGAAAAAATTTATATCTAAAAACAAAATATCATCAGAAAAGGAAATAAAACTAGTAAGAGATAAATATTTTTTATCAGTTTATCTACATACACTTTTTTTATACAGTATTATAGAAAACTTAGATAAAACCAACGAAACTGAAAATAAATTTGATCCAGAGGATCTAATACCTTTAATAATGAAGCCTTATAGTTCGTTTTTATTAGCTTCTAATACAGATGATGCTATACTAAATTCATTAAAGGAAGATTAATCATGCCTGCCAGCCCATGTGGGGCTTCCCTTCAACTTTGTTCCTTCGCTATTTGCTTGCTGCAGGCAGGCGTTTAAGGGTAAGTCATTGACCTTTCATAATTTACCCCGTCTAAGCCGCCCACCTTAGGCGGGGTTACGCTATGACATTGACCCTTTCGACTACCTGACTGTTGCAGGCACGGCGCTCAGGGTAATATATTACTAATTGTTAATTACTAATTTTTAATTGTTTAGCGTCCATACCAATAATTATTCGTCGTATCTGCATCAGGGATATATTTTGAGCCAAGTTCTACCTGATAAATAGGTCCTTTTACATACATTTCTACGGTAGTCTGTTTATCTCCGTCTTTCCAAACGTTAGCACTCTTAAAATCGGTATACATAATATCTGTATAGCCGAATGCTTTTAGATTTATAGGAACGGGTAAAAGACCAGCTTTTTCAATTGTTACCGTGAGAATATCGCCTGTTTGCCTTACGTTTTGTATTGCTAAATCGGGCACACCATATTCAAACCACCACGGTTTCCAGAACCATGAGAGGTCTTGCCCTGTAACGTTTTCGAATGTGTAGAAGAAATCATACGGTGAGGGATGTTTCCCGTTCCAGCGTCTCATGAATTCACGCAAAGCATTAGCAAACAGTTCTTTGCCAAGTATATTCTGAAGCACTTCATAAGCACATGCTGCCTTAAAGTAAGACGCATTTGCATACGATTCTTTAAGCTCAAATGAATTGGTAATAATAGGAACGTCGAGCGAAGTGCCTATATGGTTCATGTAACGGTAAACATATCTTAGGTGCGGGTCGTAATTAGCATCGCCAAGACGTTCCTGTATCCCTATAGGCAGAAATACAGCCATGCCTTCATCCATCCATGCAAAGCGGTGTTCGTTTATACCCATATAAAACGGAAAGTATGTATGTGTAATCTCGTGTGCGGTAACGCCGATTGTTCCGTTCATCGATTCAGAGGTGCCGTCGTTTACCATCATCGGGTATTCCATCCCGCCTGAACCGTTGAACACCGTCAAACATGGATATGGAAACGGAACTTTGGGAAACTCATGCGAAAAATAATCAATTACACTCCTTGAAATCTTTGCAACCGAAGGAAAGTCCCACGATTTGGGATTATAAGCAGCACCTATAAAAACTCTGCCTGTAAAACTTCGTTTTTCGGGTTCCAGCTCTAAGCTTACTGCATCCCACAGGTAATGATTGCTTGATGCAAAAACAAAATCGGGAACATTCTTTGCCTTGAAATGCCATGTGTTGGTTGTTTGTGTGGAATTAAACATCGCCATCTTAACAAGATAATCTTTTTCGCCAATTATATTGATTACCGAATCGGAAATCTTTGCTTCATTGTACCGTTTAAGTATTTGCGGCTGAAATATTTGTTCGGCATTCTGCAGCTCGCCTGTTGCCCAAACACAGAAAGTATTGGGAACGGTTATTTTTACGTCATAATCGTTAAAGTCATTATAAAACTCAACTCTGCCTGTATATTCAATTTCATCCCAGCCGAACAAGTCGTCATACACCGAAATCTGCGGATACCAGAAAGCAACCATATAACTTGTTGAGTCATACGCTCCCATTCTGGGATAAGGCGCATCGGGTATTACAAATGACCAATCAATTTCAAGCTTAATTACAGATGAGGAATATACCGGTATTTCAGGATATACATGCAGGTTGGTTCCGGAGTGCACAAATTTATCGCTTAAAAGATACTGTTCAACACCGCCTATCTTAAACGATTTTATTGTTACACCATTTGTAAGAGAAAGCTCGGCAACATCCCAGTCTCTCCCTATGCCGGGTTTATTCCAGTCAGGGTATAACCTTATCACAATCTTATCCAGCACATCAGGACTGTTATTATGATAAATAATTGTTTCTCTGCCTTCAACGGTTTTAGTTTTAGTATCAATGCTCACTTCGATTGCATATTCCGAACTGTTCTGCCAGTATTTTTGTCCGGGATTGCCGTCATAAGAGCGTGTTCCTTTTGTATATGCTGATTTTATTTCCTGAGGAATGTATAATGATGACTGAGAAAGTAAAACATTAAAAGTGAATAATGAAAAGTAAAAAAGAAAAATCAGTTTTAATAACATTTTCATATCCTTAGTATAATTCTTTGCAAACTTATTTATAAGTGTTATTATTAAAAAGGAAATAAAACGAAGATTTTTCTATGACTACTCCTTATTCTCCTGAAGCCGGGCTTTTCTCTTCTTTTTCAAGAGGAGAATTAAGGGGGAGGAGCTATATATTTCATTTTTCTTGGCATAAGTTACTGCTGTTAATTATTATTGTGCCTCCGGAGGAAATTTTATGAAACAATCTGTTTTATTATTATCAGTATTATTGCTGAACTTAATATCGGTTAACGCACAGGATACGCTTGACCCGTGGTCGGGTAAGGTAAAAGCAGGGGGATTGTACCTGCAGGGAAACACAAACAAATTCTACGGGACAGCTGAGGGTCAGATAATGTTCCGAAAAGGGATAGTTGAATCGATAATATTTTCAAAAGCTACATACGGTGAATCGGATGGCATAAAGGATGACAACGATATTACTGTTAATTACACCTTTGACCTTTGGTATGATAACATATGGTCACCTTTCATTTTGCAGTTTGCTGAATACAGCTTTGCACGCAATATAGATATCCGTTCGCAAAGCGGTGCCGGCATAAAATATACGTTTGTACCCTTTGCCAGATACAAGTCGTCATTATCGGCAGCGGGTTTGTTCGACTATACTAACTACAAAAATATAGCGGGTTACAAAGACAGCAAAACATTCAGGATTTCTGTACGATTTAAAACCAAGCTGCTGCTATTTGATGAAAAGCTGACAATTACGAATGTTACATTCTATCAGCCCTCAATAAAAGAAATCAGGGACAGGATATGGCAATCGGAATCATCATTGGCATTCGGGATATCTGAAATTCTCTCTTTCATTACAACATACCGGTATCATTACGAATTCTATACTGTGGAAGACAGGAAAAAACACGACCACGAAATAGATTTCGGTATAAGCATTGAACTGAAATAACAAAAAATATATTAAAGCATGAACAAAAAAATAAAAATATCAAGCGGAGCAAAGTGGGAAGATATTGTAGGATATTCACGTATTGTAAGAACAGGCAGCCGTGTAATTGTAAACGGTACAACTGCTATAAATGATAAAGGAGAGCTGGTTGGGAGGAGTGATGTTTATGCCCAGACAAAATTTATACTTCAAAAGATAATCGGGTATCTGGAACAAGCCGGTGCAAAGCCTGAAGACGTTATACGGAACAGGATTTATATTACAGATATATCCCGATGGGAAGAAGCCGGCATGGCTCATGCAGAATTATTCGGAAAAATTAAACCCTGCTGTACAATGATTGAGATTAAAGGATTGATAGACCCGGATATGCTAGTTGAAATTGAAACAGAAGCGGTGATTGATTGAAAGTTTCAGGTTTCGGGTTACAAGTATTATATTCTACATTAAGTTTTAGCATATAACATTTAAGATTCAACATTGACCCCGTCAAAGCCGGGTTTATGGGTTTGTCTCGAAAGTATTTCCGTATCCGCAGCCTTTTGGCGTTAGCCACCACTTTCGTGGATGGCTGCGTAGCAGTTTTCTTGTAAAAACGCAACTATGAAAGTTGCGGTTACGTAATATCAGCAAGAAAATTGCCTTTTGAGACAACCCCTTCAACATTAACTATTGTTAATTGCTTATGCATACTAAATTTACTATTTTAAAATATATCTATCTTATACAAAGCAACTTAATGGAGAGAAATATGAAAACACTTCGTGAAATAATCACCGATAAACCAATGGTTTATGCATCAACCGGTCAAAGCGTTTTTGAGGTAGTGAAGCTTATGGCTGATAAAAATGTCGGGGCAGTTCCTGTACTCGATAATAACGGGGGTTTACTTGGTATCTTTTCTGAAAGGGATGTTCTTATCAGGTGCATCGCTTCAAAAAAAGATATGGAAAAAATTACTGTTGATGAAGTGATGACAAAGGGAGTTATTGTTATGGAATCACAGGATTCTTATGAAGATTGCCTTAAGATAATGAAGCATGAAAATATCCGCCATATGCCTGTTCGGGAAGGTGATAACCTTATCGGTATGGTATCAATCCGCGACTTAATGCAGGTCGATACTGCTGCAAAAGAACAGGAAATAGAAATTTTGAACTCTTATATAAAGTATAACCTAAGCAAATAAGAAAGGGTGTTTTACTAATTGAACGAACTAAAACGAATCGGAACTATCGGCGGACTGAAACGAAGCGGTTATGAAGTTTTATCGGTCAAAGATGAGATAAGGCGTAACCTTATACAAAAGCTGAAGAACAAAGCTGATATATTTCCGGATATTGTTGGGTATGGGAAAACAGTAATTCCCGCAATGATCAACGCAATCTTAGCCAAACATGACCTGATTTTCCTTGGCTTAAGGGGACAAGCAAAAACCAAAATGGCAAGAATGCTTATAACGCTTCTTGATGATTTTGTTCCTGTTATAAAAGGTTCAGAAATTAACGATAACCCTTTCCGCCCTATCTCAAAATATGCGGTAGATACCGTAAACGAGCATGGTGACGATACCGAAATTGAATGGATTACACCCGAACAGCGTTACGGTGAAAAGCTCGCAACCCCCGATGTCACAATTGCCGACCTGATTGGCGATATAGACCCCATAAAAGCCGCAACGCAAAAACTGCACTACTCACACGAAGGTGTTATTCATTTCGGTATTATACCGCGTACAAACAGGGGTGTCTTCGTTATTAACGAACTTCCCGATCTCCAGCCGCGGATACAGGTAGGCTTGCTTAATATTATGCAGGAAAAAGATATACAGATACGCGGCTTCAATATCCGTATACCGCTGGATATATTTATAGTGTTTACAGCAAATCCGGAGGATTACACAAACCGCGGTAATATTATCACGCCTCTTAAAGACAGGATAGATTCACAGATATTAACCCACTATCCCAAAACATTGGAAGACGGCATAAAAATCACTGAAGCAGAAAGCTGGGTAAAACGGCACTCAGGAATGGAATTGATTATCCCGCATTACATAAAAGAAATAATAGAAACTACCGCAAGAGAAGCAAGAACCAGTGAGTTTGTTGAGCAGAGATCTGGTGTAAGTGCCCGTATGCCTATAACCGTACTTGAAAATGTAATCAGCAATGCCGAAAGGCGGGCAATCATTAATGATGAGCACTTTATTTTTCCCCGCATAACCGATATTCAGGCAGCACTGCCGGGGATGACGGGTAAAATAGAGCTTGTATTCGAAGGCGAGCAGGAAGGCTCGGTGAAAGTAAGCAAAGCATTGATAGGAAAAGCAGTGCGTGAAGTCTTTTTAAAATACTTCCCTGATCCGCTGAAAAGAAAATCTGTTTCTGGAGATGAAACAGAAAAACAAAAGGATGTTTATGATGATATCTTAAAATGGTTCGGGGAAGGTAATACAGTTGAAATAACCGATGATATGTCATTTAAGAGATATAGTAACTCACTGTGCAGGGTTGCGGGTCTGGAGGCAATAGTTAAAAAATACGTTAAAAACATACAAAATCAATACGAACTGGCTACTATGATGGAATTTGTGCTTGACGGATTGCACAATAATTCGAAAATTGCAAAAGAAGAAACGGAAGATAACATATCTTATAAGGACCTTGTAGGCACTATGCTTAAAAAAACCGGAACCTACGGTAATAAGAAGACAACTTACGATTTTGAGGATGACTGGAACTAAACAAATAATGAAAGAAACGGTGAAATGTTAAATTTAAACACAAAATAAATCACCATTAAATAAAAATTCTAAACGTTAACCGCTGTTTATATATCCAAAGATGACAACAAAACCCGAAGAATTATTAGAACCAATTGATATCGACGTAAGTGCCGAAGGATTTACATTGATTCTTTTTAACGATAATTACCACGAGTTCGAGGAAGTAATACAGCAGGTAATGAAAGCCACGGGATACGGGTATGATAAAGCCGAATCTATAACAATGGAAGCCCATAATAAAGGCAGAGCACCTGTTGTAACGGGTGAGCTGGAAAAATGCCTGAAAGCGCAATCGGTGCTGGAGGAAATCGGTTTAAGAACTGCTATCGAAGTAAATGCCTGAGAATTTCAACCCCCCTACCCCTCTTTCACAAAGGGGGGACATCCAGAAACGCTAATCCATGGAAACCATAAGAAAATACACATCGCTAAGCTGGCAGGAGGTTTTGTGCGGTTATTCATCTGGTATTTTCCCTATGGGTGAAGATGATGAATCTATAAACTGGTACGAAGCCAATCCCCGTGCAATACTTCCGGTAGAACTGCCTTCAAGCAGACTGCACATTACAAGGTCGCTTTCACAGGTTCTTAAAAAAAATTTGTTCCAAATAAAAGTTGATACTGCCTTCGGAGATGTTATCTGCAATTGTGCAAAAAGACGAATTACATGGATTAATAAATTAATAATTAATGCATACGAGGAGCTGTTTCGTAAAGGATATGCCCACAGCGTTGAAGCGTGGCAAAATAAAAAGCTAGCGGGTGGACTTTATGGAGTAGCCCTGCACGGTGCATTCTTCGGTGAATCGATGTTTCATACCCAAAGCAATGCATCTAAAGTATGTGTGGTAAAGTTGTATGAAATACTAAAGCATAACAATTATATTCTTTTCGATATCCAAATGATGACACCCGTTTTTAAAACATTCGGTGCCATTCAGATTACAAAGCGGGCTTATCTTGAGATACTTAAGAGGGCAATGAAAGAGGAAAGAAAATTTAAGTATTAAATTTAAACCGCTGAGTCCGAAAAACGCTAAAGGAAATCTTGTCTTGTTCCCAAACTCTGTTGTCTTGTTCCCAAACTCTGTTTGGGAACGTTACTTATTAATTCCTGTTTCCCTCCTCTATTTTCTTCACTTTCTCTAACCTTCTTATATACCGTTCTTCGGGTTTAAACTTTGCTTCAACGAAAGCAATAACAATTTCTTTTGCAACCGATTCACCTATAATTCCCCCGCCGAGGCACAGGAAATTCATATCATCATCCTCAACGCCCTGGTGAGCTGAAAAAGTATCGTGGCATACCGCAGCACGGATGCCTTTAAACTTATTTGCTGCCACCGAAGCCCCAACACCGCTTCCGCATACCATAATACCGCGTTCAGCTTCGCCTGAAATCATTTTTTTTGCTATAAGTGCCGCTATATCGGGATAGTCGCAAGGTTCAGTCGAATTGGTTCCGACATCAACAACCTCGTATCCTTTTGAGGTTAAAAAACTTTTCAGATTTTCTTTTAAAACATAACCCCTGTGGTCTCCGCCTATGACTAATTTTTTCATAAATTTGTCTTTATTTATACAAATTAATTAACCGAATCTGAAGTATCAATTTAGAAAAGTTAAAAAGTATTTAAATGCTTAACCCATTATTTTGATTTTTTACACAAGTACTTGGCAATTTCTGAAAGATTTTATTAATTTTTGCACAATGATTATACTAAAAATACAGATAAACACAGAGAAATATAGTAATCTGTGAATATCTTTTATTTCTGCATTATCTGTGTGCATATTTGTTTTTTTATATACTTTTCTTTCGAACTGAATATAATATTTATAGAAATTACTTTTGAACTTTAGGAGTAGAAAATAATTTAATAAATTTTAACTTCTTCGTAAATTACAGGTTGTGGATTCCTGCGGGAGTTTACTCTGTAAAGCGGGGCGGGAATAATATTAAAAATGGAATATAAAGATTATTATAAAACTCTTGGACTAGATAAAAATGCAACTGAACAGCAGATAAAATCAGCTTACCGGAAGCTTGCAATGAAATATCACCCCGATAAAACCAAGGGGGATAAAGCAGCAGAGGAAAAGTTTAAAGAGATTAACGAAGCGTATGAAGTATTAAGCGACCCGGAGAAAAAGAAGAAGTATGACCATTTTGGTGATGAGTGGAAGTATTATCAACAATCAGGACAGCAGGGAGGTTTCGACTGGTCAAGGTTCACGGGCGGTAACCAGGGTAATTTCAGCTACGAGTTCAGGGGTGACCCGTTTGGCAGCTCCGGATTTTCGGATTTCTTCGACATGCTTTTCGGTGGCGGAGGATTTGGCGGACAAAGTTTCGGCGGGCAAAGAAAAAGCCGCACAAGCCGGTTCAAACCTCAGGATGTTACTGCTGAAATAAGTATATCGCTGGAAGAAGCATATAAAGGAACTACAAGGCTCTTTGATTATGCGGGTCAGAAAATTAAATTAAATATTAAGCCCGGTATCAAAGACGGGCAGATTCTGAAAATCCCCGGAAAAGGCAGTGCGCAGGGTGATTTGCTAATTTCGGTTCATGTTGATAATCATCCAAAGTATGAAAGAAAGAACAACGATTTATACGCAAATCTTAAAATTGATCTTTACACTGCCCTGCTTGGAGGCAAGGTTAAGGTGGATACTTTTAAAGGAGCAGTCAATCTTAACATTCCGAAAAGTTCCCAAAACGGTAAAACTCTTCGTCTCCAGAAAATGGGAATGCCTGTTTACGGAAAAACCGGCGAATTCGGAGATTTATATGTAACATTGCTGGTAAAACTTCCCGAAAACCTGAGTGAAAAAGAAATTAAGCTTTTTAAAGAATTACAATCAATCAGAAAATAACCAAATATAAATTTCCATGTGCTGAAGCTCGTGGAAAACAGCCACATTAGCTATAATAAATAATTCCTCAACCATGAAGGTTGCGGTTACGGGTTTTGAGTCACCTTTTAAATCTTGTGGCAAACAGCCATAATAATTATATTATATTTGAAAACAAAAAACAATCTTATGTTCAATAAAATAATTATTTCATTCATTACTGCGTTAACATTTTTTATTTCAAATACAGCATTCACACAGGAATGGTTCCAGATGATGGAAGACCCGAAAGCAAACTTCTACGATATCCAGAAAGCATTCTACGATTATTGGAAAGATAAAACCCCCGAAAAAGGAAGCGGGTGGATGCAATTCAAACGCTGGGAATATTTTATGGAAGAGCGGGTTTACCCCACAGGTAAGCTTCCCGATCCCGCAGCAACATACAGGGAAATCACGCGTTACAGGGAAACACATCCCGATTTTCCCGGTGCCCTTGCCGACTGGCAGCCACTGGGACCCTCAACATGGCTTTCAACAAGCTACAATCCAGGAATAGGCAGGATTAACTGTATAGCTGTTCACCCTACTATAAATACTACCTTGTTCGCAGGTGCTCCGTCAGGAGGATTGTGGAAGTCAACCAACAGCGGACAAAACTGGACGACTGCAACCGATAATCTACAGGTTTTGGGTGTAAGCAGTATCTTGATTGACCCGTCTAACCCGAACATTATGTACATTGCAACCGGAGACGGTGACGGAGGAGCAACATACAGCATTGGCGTACTGAAATCAACCAACGCAGGAAGCACATGGAACACAACCGGCTTAAGCTGGATAGTTTCGCAGGGTATAAGAATCCACAAGCTGCTTATGCATCCTTCAAATTCAAGCATTATAATAGCCGCAACCAGTTTTGGTATTTACCGTTCAACCGATGCCGGAACAAACTGGGTAAATACCCAGGCAGGGAATATCAGGGATATGGAATTCAAACCCGGTAATCCTAACATCCTGTTTGCAGCATCCACATCTTTTTTCAAATCAACCGATAACGGGCAAACTTTTACCCTCATTACAAACGGCCTGCCTTCATCATCATCCGTAAACAGACTTGCAATAGGTGTAAGCTCTGCAAACCCGTCATATGTGTATATACTGGCAGGCAGTTCTTCCAACTCCGGTTTTTACGGATTCTACCGTTCGATAGATGAAGGATTAACCTTTACAATGCAATCGAATTCTCCCAACATTCTCGGTTATTCATCTGACGGTTCAAGCAGCGGCGGGCAAAGCTCTTACGACCTTGCTGTTGCGGTTTCACCTGTGAATGTAAATGAGGTTTATTCGGGCGGTATCAACATCTGGAAGTCAACAAACGGGGGCGTGAACTGGGTATTGAATACTTACTGGGTATGGCCCCCCTCTATAAGCAGCTACGTTCATGCCGATATACATTCACTCGATTTTGTTGGTACAACGTTATACTCAGGCTGCGACGGGGGACTGTTTAATACAAGTAATTGGGGTGTTAACTGGACGGACATAACAGCAGGGATGTCAACAACTCAGTTTTACCGCATAGGGGGCACTCCTCAAAATGCAAGCCTTATATACGGCGGTACACAGGATAACGGTTCAAACAGGTACGATAACGGTGTATGGACTCATGTGCTTGGCGCTGACGGAATGGAAGCTGCCATAGATTATTCGAATTCAAATACGGTGTATGTTTGTATTCAAAACGGCGGATTGAGACGTTCGCTTAACGGAGGTGTAGGATTTTCAAATATAGTTGGTAATATAACGGGCTCGGGTGCCTGGGTTACGCCTTATGTTATTCACCCGCAGGTACCGCAAACTATTTTTGCGGGATATCAGGATATCTGGAAATCAACTTCACAGGGCGGCATTTGGACAAAACTTACAAACTACGGGGGCTCAACTTTCCGCTCGCTTGCTGTTTCGGTTTCAAATCCCGATTACATCTATGCTGCTACACTTTCAACCATATACAGAACCACTGACGGCGGTGCTAACTGGACCGATATTACTTCAGGACTGCCGGGCGCAAGTATTACTTATATTGCTGTCAACTCAACAAATCCGCTTAATATCTGGGTAACCCACTCAGGATACACAGACGGTGTTAAGGTTTCACAAAGTACTAACGGCGGTTTAACATGGACTAATCTATCGGGAACACTGCCAAATCTTCCTGCTAATTGCATAGCTTATGACCATCCGGACAGATTATTTGTAGGAATGGATGTTGGGGTTTATTACAGAGATGCATCTATGAACGACTGGACATCATTTATGACAAACCTGCCAAATGTTATTGTACGTGAAATGGAAATTCATACGCCGGCAAATAAGATACGTGCAGCAACATACGGGCGCGGATTGTGGGAAACGGTGCTGCCTCCAATAGTTGGAATTACATCGGGTACAAACAACATTCCCGAAGAATTCAGGCTCTATCAGAGCTATCCGAATCCTTTTAATCCGTCAACGGTAATAAGATATGATATAC
>CAYWTS010000017.1:25301-29012 GCA_964461265.1 uncultured Ignavibacteriales bacterium | reverse complement strand
TATCAGAGCTATCCGAATCCTTTTAATCCGTCAACGGTAATAAGATATGATATACCTCGACAAGCTTATGTAACACTGAATATATATGACATGCTCGGAAGAAAAGTTGAAACGCTCATAAATGAAACCAAACAAGCCGGAAGCTATGAGATTATGTTCAGAGCCAAAAATCTTGCCTCCGGAGTATATTACATCAGTTTACAGGCAGAGGGAATTAAGATAACCGATAAGATTGTGCTGATAAGATAGCCGTAAGCGGAAAGCAGCCCGTATTAATATATTTTTTTAGATAAACTTGTCCAACCCCCAAAACTGTTGTTGCCTCTCCAGGCATAATCAGGGACGGTTACCTTTATATAGTTTGTGCATCGGCCGGGCATGCACAAATTCTGTAAGAAACTATATTTCTAATTGTTTACCTAACCCTGCTTCAACAGCCTTATCATAAACAAGTTTTGCGGCGGCTGCATCCTGTATTGCAAGTCCGTTTGATTTGAACAGTGTAATTTGCTTATCATCCGTTCTTCCTGTTTTTTTGCCTGTGATAATTTCACCCAGCTCTGCATGGAAGTGTGATTCGGTAATTACACCTTCTTTCATCGGAATCATTATATCCCCCGCCTCTTTCATGCAGGCTTCAAGTGAGTCGCCAACAAGCAGTGAGCGTTTAATTGTTTCACTGTCAAGCTCTCTTGCATCGGGTGAGTGGCTTCCGATTCCGTTGATGTGTGTTCCCTCCTGCAGTTTTGATCCGTCGAACAACTGTTTGGATGACGATGTGGCTGTACAGATTATATCGCACTCAAGCATAGTTTCTATTGACGATGTTTTGGAAATGTTAATCCTTAGTTTAGGGCTCATCTCAGAAATAAAATTATCCATTGCCTCAACCGATATATCGTTAACGTAAGCCTTTTTTATTTTTCTTGCTTCTGCAACAGCCCAAAGCTGCATTCTTGCCTGCACCCCTGCACCGAATATCGCTGCTGTCATGTCGCTGTCTTCACGCGCCAGATATTTTGTTGCTACTCCGCTTGCTGCACCTGTTCTTACAGCCGTCAGGTAACCGCCGTCCATTATACAAATCACTTCACCTGTTTCGGGATTCTGTAAAAGCACTTTACCTATAGTGGTGGGCAGATTATGTTTTACCGGATTATCTTTGTAAACAGTAACAACTTTACAGGCAAGTGCACCCGATTCTTTCAAAAAAGCAGGCATGTATAATGAAAGTCCGTCTTGGGGTCTGATTGCAGTCCGCAGCGGCAGAACCGCTGTTCCGCCAGATAGTTCCGCAAATGCTTTTTCAACAGCATCCATGCAATCTTTCATTGTAAGAACCTTCATTACATCACTTCTGGTTAATATTAATGTCATTATATTTCTCCTTTGGATTATTTTATCTAGTCAAAATTATGATATTAAAATTAATGTAAAAAGAGAGATATTAGGTGAAATGTGAGGGGTGAAATGTAAAAGTAAAAGGGGCTGTCTCAAAAGTGTTTTTGTATCCGCAGCCTTTTGGCGTTAGCCACCACTTTCGTGGATGGCTGCGTTGCAATTTTCTTGCATAATCGCAACTATGAAAGTTGCGGTTACAGTTTTTTAGCAAGAAAATTAACTTTAGAGACAGCCCATTTAAAGTATGAAATTTAAATTACTGTAAATTGAAATTTTATCTCACAAGTGTCATCTTTTTCGCAGTAACAAACCTGCCTGCTTCCAAACGGTAGAAATAAACTCCTGAACTCAGCTTCGAAGCATTAAAATCAACCGTATAACTGCCTGCTTTCATGTTCTGTGAAACCAGCACAGTCACTTCCCTGCCCATCACATCAAATACCTTCATTGTAACAAACTCATCATGCGGAATTGAGAATTCTATCTTTGTGCTGGGATTAAACGGGTTAGGATAATTCTGTTTCAGGGTGTATGCCTGCGGAACACCGTTTTGATTTTTCGATATTCCTACTGTAGCTAAATACCTATCCCAATAAACACGTTTGTTTGAAACATCCAGCCCGACCCAGGCTACTCCAACATCGCTTGTATTGTAAATCTCAACTAATGCAGTTATATATCCTCTAGCTGACCAGCCCGGCGGATGTTCGCTGAACTGCACAGGACTGGAGAACGTAGTAGGAGTTGACAGGTTGGAATATCTGTATAACATCTTATCAGTATTGTTTGTGGGTGAGCCGCTCTGGAGGCTATCCGAGTAATACGCGATATCAAGCCCTCCTGTCCCTGCGGTGAAGTGCCTTGCCTCAAACCAGTACTCATCGGTATTAGTATTTCCAGCAAGCGTATATGGTCCTGTATAGTTTGCCCCGCTATTTGTGCTTACCCTGACCATAATATCTATTGCACCTGTTGTACCTAATGTATATATCATCCACACCGTACCTCCGAAAAATACAGGCTGAACTTCACTCTTTACCTGAGTTTCTGTACAAACATCCATGAAACTGAAAGAAGAAATCTGCCCCGGTGATGTTTCCCTGTAACGACCTTGCCTTATGACTCCTGCCAGAGTATCGGCTGCCGGTGAGTAAAAAGCAAGGATGAATGTATCACCCGAACCTGACATATACATCCTTGGAAACGAACCACTTGAAACTGTTCCTGTTTGGCTGATTGTCTGGAATCCGTTTATCGAACTGTATCTTGGAAGTGAAGTGCTTGTAAGCATTTTAGCAACTACATACAGACCTCCCGTCGAAGAAGCAACGGCATCAAAATCGCGGTATGTTGAAACGGCTATTGTGCCTAAATTACCATTCTCCGGGTTATAACAAAATATATTGTTATTTAAAAGATAGAAAAGATAAACTGAGTCCAGCCCGCTGCGTACCATTTTCATTCTCTGCGGCGGAACCGAGCCTGTGTAGCTGGCAAAGTTGGTCCAGTTGTTGCCATAATTTGTTGACCTGAAAATAACAATGCTTCTGCCGGATTGTATTCCTGTATCAGGTACTGCCAGGAATATTGTGCCGTTTGCTTTTGCAACACCTGTAAGTTTCCCGAAAGGTTCGGTGTTGGAAACCAGAATGTCTGTAGCCCAATCGGTTTGCATAACAACCGATTTTGTTTCATTCTTTGTCCATGTTTGGGCAGGTGTATAATTTGAAATGAAAAGCAGAAGTAATAAAGAAAGTAAAAGGTGTCTCATTTTTTTCTCCCTTTATATTTTAAAAAAATGATTTGTTGTTATTCAGAAATCGGACTGCTATAATATTAAAAAAAAATTAGACTTATGAAAGTTAAAAATGAAAACTGTTTCGTGGAAGGGGGGTTTTCATAAATAGAGATGCTTTTGGCCGAACTCCCGACATTGGAGCCTTGGGTGCTTCGACCTCTTTTTTTGTCGGGGCGGGGAGATTTGAACTCCCGACCTTCCCGACACTTCGTGTCGGGACGCTCTAACCACTGTGATTTTCAATCCATCGTAATACTCTATCCCGGTTCTTAAAAGATTTTAGTTCTTTTTCAAGTTTCATTGCATCCGATCGGTTAAAACATTCTTTGTAATAAATAATCTCCCAGGGTCCTTTGCTCTTTGTGCTTATAACCTGATCCGTATTATGGAGAGTAATTCTTTTCTGAAGGTCATTTGTATGACCTATATAAAGCTTGCTTGTTTTTGTTGATTTTAAAATGTATGTAAAGAAAGGCATTTTGTCGGGGCGGGGAGATTTGAACTCCCGACCT
>CAYWTS010000017.1:15836-25201 GCA_964461265.1 uncultured Ignavibacteriales bacterium | reverse complement strand
AATGTATGTAAAGAAAGGCATTTTGTCGGGGCGGGGAGATTTGAACTCCCGACCTTCCCGACACTTCGTGTCGGGACGCTCTAACCACTGTGATTTTCAATCCATCGTAATACTCTATCCCGGTTCTTAAAAGATTTTAGTTCTTTTTCAAGTTTCATTGCATCCGATCGGTTAAAACATTCTTTGTAATAAATAATCTCCCAGGGTCCTTTGCTCTTTGTGCTTATAACCTGATCCGTATTATGGAGAGTAATTCTTTTCTGAAGGTCATTTGTATGACCTATATAAAGCTTGCTTGTTTTTGTTGATTTTAAAATGTATGTAAAGAAAGGCATTTTGTCGGGGCGGGGAGATTTGAACTCCCGACCTCCTGGTCCCGAACCAGGCGCTCTAACCGGGCTGAGCCACGCCCCGCTAAATTTCTTTTGATTTTAGCCCGGAATTAAGGTTTTTCCCGGGTTATTTTCGGCTAATTTTTATCAGCAGTTTGCAACTGCAATTTATCAATTTTATTCTTAAGTTTCTCTGCCTTTACATTTGCATAGTATCTTAGTGTTATAATAGGAGCCATTATAGCAAGTTAAGCCTGGTAAACATTACCACACCTCCATTCATTACCCTTTATTCCCGTACTCTGCTGTAACAGTTGATTGTATTCCGCCCCTAACGGTAAATTCGCCTTTTACTTCCATCCATTTGGGGTGTAATACTTTTACAAGGTCATCAAGAATCCGGTTAACCGAATCCTCGTAAAAAATACCATCATTACGGAATGATTGTAAGTAAAATTTAAGCGATTTTAGTTCTACGCACTTGCTACGTGCTATGTATGATATGGTAATTTTGCCGAAATCAGGCTGCCCGGTTTTGGGGCAAACCGAGGTAAACTCATTTGTTTGATGAACAATTACATAATCTCTTTGAGGATGGCTGTTTTTAAATATTTCTAGGAGTTTTGCTTTATTAGCTTCTGTTTTCAAAAGGTTTACTGTTTTCATAGCAGGTAATTTTTGCAAATATATTCGTCAGTAAAACAATAAATTAACCATAAAGAAATTCCTAAAATAAGTATCATAAATAAAGCTGACATATATCATTGCATTCATAAGCAAAAAAGAACTATTTTTACAATTAATATTTATAACTAATTATATAGACATGAAACTTCGTATTATTTCGTTTTTAGTAATCACTCTCGTTGCATCAGGACTTCTGGCACAGGGACACTTTGAGAAGGGCTCACAGTATTGCTGGTACAAAAAATCGCACAGCAATTTCAGCCCCGATTACTACCTGTATTCACCCAACTCGCCGAAGCATTCCTACGATGTTCTTAATTACAAATTATTCTTCGATATAAGAAACTGCTTCATTTCTCCTTATCCAAAGAGCTACAATGCATGGGTCGAGATTACATTTAGAATAGATACGGCACTTAGCTCAATTAATCTGAATGCAACTAATTCTTCGCTGCAGGTAAATTCGGTTGCTCTTTCTGGAGTTTCTTTTACACATACGAATAACATTCTGACTGTTCAGCTAAACAGAACTTACCAACCCGGTGAAACGACTTCGGTCAGGGTAAATTACCAGCACCTGAACGTATCTGACGGGGCGTTTTATGCAAGCAACGGAATGGTGTTCACCGATTGTGAGCCCGAAGGAGCAAGGAAGCTGTATCCCTGCTGGGACAGACCTTATGACAAAGCAACTCTTGACCTTACTGCAAAAGTACCTGCAAATGTCAGGCTGGGCTCTAATGGAAGACTCAACGATTCTCTTGTAACAGGGGATACAATATATTATCACTGGATAAGCATCCATAATGTAGCTACTTATCTTATAGTGATGTCGGCAAGAGTAAACTACGGGCTTGATATAGTGTACTGGCACAAAATATCAAATCCGGCAGACAGTATTCCTATAAGATTTTACTATAATCCCGGCGAAAACCCCGCTGGTATAAAAAACATAATAGGTAATATGACATCCTATTACTCAGCAAAGTTCGGTGAACACGCTTTTGAAAAGAATGGTTTTGCAACGCTTAACAACCAATTTACATGGGGCGGGATGGAGAACCAAACGCTGACAAGCTTATGCCCAAACTGCTGGAGCCAAAACCTTGTATCACATGAATTTGCACATCAGTGGTACGGCGATTTGGTTACATGCGGTACGTGGGGTGATATCTGGCTGAACGAGGGATTTGCTACCTATATAGAAGCTATCTGGTATGAATATACCGGTGGTTATACTTCCTACAAAAACGACATTATCAGCGACGCAAATTCATACTTCTCGGGAAATACCGGAAATCCTATTTACAGGCCTGAGTGGATAAATAATACTCCTCCGGTTAATGAGCTGTTCAATTATGCTCTGACATATGCCAAAGGTGCCTGCGTTCTGCACATGCTCCGTTATGTAGTTAACGATACGGCTATGTTTTTTAACATGCTCAGAAGTTATGCTATGGATACAGCACAGTTCAAATATAAAGATGCGGTTACTGATGATTTCACAGCAAAAATAGGGCAGGTTTACGGCTCAAGCCTAGTATGGTTTATTGATGAATGGGTCAAGCAGCCCAACCATCCGGTCTACCAAAATTATTATTACTTCACAACAAATAGCGGAAGTAACTGGTCGGTTGGTTTCCAGGCAAGGCAGATACAAACAAACACCCCTTTTCACAGAATGCCGATTGTTGTAAGAATTACATTTACAAGCGGACCCGATACCAACATTCGTGTCGATAATAATGTCAACTACCAGATATGGTACTGGAATTTTAACCGCACACCCTCAACCGTGGTATTTGACCCGAACAACGACATTGTATTAAAAACCGGAACAACGGTTTACCAGCAGTTCAATGCAGTAAGCAATAACGAATTGCCCGTTAAATTTGCTGTTTATCAGAACTATCCTAATCCATTCAACCCGCTGACACGGATAGATTTTGAACTGCCTAAACAGTCGCTTGTTACAATCAAAGTATATGATGCAGCGGGCAAGCTGGTTTCAACTCCATTATATGATATAAGACCCCTGGGCAGGCATACAATAGAGTTCGATGGGAGGAATCTTGCAAGCGGTATGTATTATTACGAACTGACAGCGGGTGATTTCAGGGATGTGAAAAAAATGGTGCTGGTTAAATAGCTATACAGAAAACTAAAACGTGAAAGGTAAATAATTAAAGCCCCGGTCCCGAATCCCCGGAACCGGGGCTTTTCCATCTCTGTGCAATCGTTACATGAAAAAAATATATTACATCTTAATACTTACTATTCTTTTAAGACTGTACCATGTAAGCTTCCCTTTAATCGGCTGGCACTCGTGGCGGCAGGCTGATACTGCATCGATTGCAAAAAACTTTTTTGAGAACGGGTATAATATTCTATATCCGCAGGTTTTGTGGGCAGGAAATACAGCCGGGTATGTTGAGTCGGAATTCCCGGTATACCCGTTTATTATATCTCTGTTATACAAAATATTTGGTGTTAATGACTCTTTCGGACGCCTGCTGTCGATTATTTTTTCAGCACTCACTGTTTATGGTCTGTATCTGCTTGTTAAAGCATTAATCGATGAGAAAACTGCATTATGGAGTGCATTTATTTATACTGTTTTACCTCTAAATATTTACTTCGGCAGGGCTTTTATGCCAGAACAAATGATGCTGATGTGTCTTGTTTTTGGTGTTTATTTCTTTTATAAATGGATTGCCCTCGCAAAATATAATTATTACTTATACTCACTAATTTTTATAACTCTTGCAGTACTAATCAAAATACCCTGTTTGTATATAGGATTGCCCCTTTTCTATCTTGCATATACAAAATACAAGTGGAAAGCATTAATAAATCAAAATCTTTTACTGTATACTTTTGTTGTTTTGTTCTGCACTTTTGCCTGGTACTGGCATGCTCACAATCTTTATAAAATATCGGGATTAACATTCAACATCTGGGGCTTTGGTTCCGATAAATGGGGAAATTTTGATTTGATTTTATCTGTCGATTACTACTACAGTATTTTCATAAAAAGTATTGCAGAAAGGAATTTGACATATATTGGTCTTCTTATTTTTATTTTTGGGGTTTTTATGCCAAAAAAATACAGAGTTGATCCGTTTTTTCATTACTGGTTAGGCAGCATTTTAGTTTATTTCCTGATAGCCGCGAAAGGAAATATGTATCACGATTATTACCAGTTACCTATCACTTTACCGGCATCCGTATACATAGGAAATCTATTCTCAAAGTTCCTGACCAAACCGTATACAAACATAAGTGCTTTTAAAATAATACTAACAGCTTCATTGGTTTTAATATTAGCATTTTCCGCTGTAAAAGCGGTTAATCTTTTTCTTAAAGAGGACGCGAGCAGTACAATTTTTACTTTCACGAATGCCTTGAAAAATCACACTGGTAAAGATGACCTAATTGTAAATTTCAGCGAAGGAACTCCTGTATACCTATATTTGAGTGACAGAAAAGGATGGATAATTTTCCCAGAAAAGATTGCAGATTCGATGTGTATAAATGACTTAAAAAGCAAAGGTGCAAAATATTTAACCGGTGAAAAGCGATATTATCACAGCCCTGAGTTAACCCGGGAATTAAAAGAGGCTTGTTCAAAACATCGTGTAGTGGCAGATGAAAATGAGTATTTCATATTTAAATTAAAAGAATAAGATATATCCAATTCCTGGCTTCTGAAACCAGATACCCAATGTCTTTTAGCTGCATGCTGTCTTTATGTTACGGAAGCGTTTTCCTTATCCGGCAGGGTTATTAACGGTACTATCACATCATTGCTCGCTAACAGGTCTTTAAGCGTAAGTTTTTCGATAACGCCGTCAACAGCATTTTGTATTAACTGCCAGAGAAGCTTAATCGAACAATCTACAGTATTGCTGCAGATCTGCTGGATACCTGCATGCACATTGCAGAACCCGTCGTCATACAGTCTGCCCCCCAGGGCATTCAGCACATCCTTAATGTAAATTTGCTCTGCTGATTTAGTCAGCATATAGCCACCCGATTGCCCTCGTGAGCTTTCAAGGAAACCGCCAAGACGCAGTATCCTCAGTATCTTACCAACATTAGCTTCGGTAATTCCCTCAGCTTTGCTTATCTGCGGTATAGTAAGACCCTTATTGCCTCTTGCCCTGGCAATCCTGAGCAAACACCTTAAACCGTATTCTTCTGCAGAACTGAATTTCATTTATTTGGCTATTCCTGCTAAAACAGGAATCTTATTATTTTTCATTTCCTTATCTTATATCTCACGTTCTACAACTCGTTTGGTAACAAAGCCCCTGTCTGCTCGGAGAGCAGACGCTACATATTGCTCCTATACAACGGTATCTTCGAACCGCACATCTTTGCTTGAACAATTTTTTCGAAATGTTCGTGCGGAACCGATGGTCCCTCATTCTTGCATTCGGCATTAAATACCTGAATTAATTCGGATGCAATATCTTCTGCTGTTCTTCCTTCGATGTTAAACCTCTGCATCAAATGAATAATTTTACTGTTTTTGAATAATGCCATAAAAGGTGATGACGGCGCGGTACCCTGAAAATATTCCTTTCGCAAAAATTCAACCGCTTCCCTGTCCTGTCCTGCAAAAACCGTAACCATTTTATCGGGTATGGTTTTGTTTTGTAAGGCAAGCATAACTCCCGGCCTTGCACTACCGGCTGCACACCCGCATACAGAATTAATGAACACAAGAACAGTTTCATCCTTGGCTATACCGGTTGTAAGGTGTTTTTTTACCTCATCCGGAGTAAGCATTTCCTTAAATCCCACTGCCAGCAGTTCATCCCTCATCGGCTGAACAGCAGCAGGGTCATATATAGGTGCTGTGTTTATTTTGAACATGATTCCTTCCTTTAGTTAGTAAAAATCCAAACTAAAATTCTGCAAAGCGTGCTCTCTCCTCAAGTCCTCGGACTTGTGGAGTCGCAGACCGAACACGCACAATATTGCCCGCTCGGAGAGCGGACTCTACCATTGACCTTATTTTTATGTTACAATCCTAACTGTAATTTTGCTTCGTCGCTCATCATATGCATACCCCATGGCGGATCCCAGACAACCTTTACCTTACAACTCTTCACACCGGGCACTGCCATAACCTTATTTTCGATTTCCGGAGGAAGTGAACCCGCAACCGGGCACATAGGTGATGTAAGTGTCATTTCTATTTCAACGTTTGCCTCGTCATCGATTTTAATATCATATACAAGCCCAAGTTCCCAGATATTCACCGGTATTTCCGGATCATAACAGCTTTTAATAACGTCAATTACTGAATTGTTTAATTCTGTTTTATCCATTTACTCATTTTTTTCTTTTAACTGATAGCCAAGTGCATACATCTTCATTTGCTTAATCATGGCAGCAAGCCCGTTTGCGCGGGTTTGTGCCAGATGCTTCCGCAAGCCAATCTTATCGATAAATTCCAGCCTCGCATTTACAATATCACCGGGTTTCTGCCCGGACAAAACTCTCATCAACAATGCAATCAATCCTTTCACAATCGAGGAATCGCTGTCTGCTTTAAAGTAAATCCTTCCGTCCCTGTAATCGGTAACAAGCCACAGGTTTGACTGGCATCCCTTAATTTTGTAATCATCTGTCATTTTATCTTTAGGAAAGCCTGTTAACTTGCTGCCAAGCTCTATTATATATTCGTATTTATCTATCCAGTCAGGGAAAAAACTGAACTCATTAATTATCTCATTTTCCGCTTCTGCCATCGATTTAATGCTCATTTCTTCAACATGTTGATTGCTTTTTGCAACGCGTTCACAAAAATATCAATTTCATTCAGCGTATTATAAAAAGCGAACGATGCCCTCACCGTCCCGGGAATGCAGAGCCGTGTCATAAGAGGTTCGGTGCAATGCTGCCCTGTTCTGACAGCAACACCCATAGTATCAAGCATTATGCCCAGATCAAGCGAATTAACTCCTTCGACTATAAATGATATTAACGGCACTTTATTCTTTGCTGTGCCTATAATTTTAAGTCCGTTAATAGCAGAAACTTTATCTGTTGCATATTTTAATAAGCTTACTTCGTGTTCCTGAAGAAGCATATAATCTAGCTTATTTAAATAATCAATAGATATACCCAGCCCGATCGCCCCAGCTATATTGGGTGTTCCGGCTTCAAACTTAAAGGGTATCTCGTTAAACGAAGTTTTCTCGAAAGAAACATGCATTATCATATCACCGCCAGCCTGGTATGGCGGCATCGATTCTAGCAAAGCAGCTTTACCATACAGAACTCCGGTTCCTGTTGGACCGAACATCTTGTGAGAGGAGAAAACATAAAACTCACAATCCAGCTCTTTAACATCCACTCTCATATGGGGAACAGCCTGTGCCCCGTCTATTAATACAGGTATATTCCTTTCGTGGGCAGCATTAATTATTTCCTTTACCGGATTTATAGTACCCAGTGTGTTTGAAACGTGCATTACCGATACAAACTTGGTTTTTTCGTTAAGAAGCTTCAGGTATTCACTAAAAATAATTTCACCGTTATCGGTGATCGGTATAACACGGAGCAGGGCATTTTTCTCCTGGCAGAGTATCTGCCATGGGACAATGTTTGCGTGGTGCTCCATGGTTGATACAATAATCTCATCGCCTTCCTTAATAAAACGCCTGCCGAAAGAACTTGAAACAAGATTAATCGATTCGGTAGCTCCGCGTGTAAAAACTATCTCTCGCGATTCACCCGCGTTGATAAATCTTCTTACCTTTTCCCTTGCCTGTTCATATTGTTCAGACGACTCGGTACTAAGCTGGTAAACACCGCGGTGTATATTTGCATTGTGATAAAGGTAATACTCGATGTGTGAATCTATCACCGCCTTGGGCTTCTGTGAAGTCGCGGCATTATCGAAATAAACAAGCGGATTCCCGTTAACTACACGCTGAAGGATAGGAAAATCTTTCCGCAATGTTTCTACATCGAATATGTTAACAGAAGATTTTGTGGTTGTTTCCAATTTATTTTAACTTTTCAAACACCATGTTATTCAGATACTCACGTAAGGAGTCTGTTTTTATCTCTTCGAAAATATCATTGGCAAACGCTCTTATTAGTATTGACCTTGCGTTCTGTTCGTCTATTCCCCTTGAACGAAGGTAGAATACCGATTCATCATCAAGCTGCCCTACAGTTGCGCCGTGCGTGCAGCGTACATCATCAGCAAATATCTCAAGCTGCGGTTTGGTGTCAACTGTGGCTTCCTCCGAAAGCAAAATATTTTTATTCGACTGGTAAGCATTGGTTTTCTGGGCATCTTTTCGGACAAAAACTTTGCCGTTAAATACTGCACGTGATTTTTCCTTCAAAACACCTTTATACAGTTCATTGCTCAGACAGTTCGGTTTTACATGGTCAATTAATGTATGGTTATCAACGTGTTGTTCGTCTTCTATAATGTAAAGTCCGAATAAATTTGCATTTACATTCACATCATCAAGCACTGTATTAAGGTCGTTACGGACAAGCGAACCGCCAAAGGTAACGTTGTAAGACGTAAAGTTGCTTCCTTTTTCCTGTTCAACCTGTGTTTTGCTTATATGAAATGAGTTCAGATTTTCGTTCTGTATCCTGAACAATTCCACGTATGCATTTTCCGAAGCGTCAATTTCTGTAACAACGTTCATAAATCCAGGTTCATCGTTTAAGCTGTTATAGGTCTCGATAATTTTTATCTGTGAATTTTTCCCTGCCACTATTATATTACGCTGCTGCGAGAGAACATAGCTATCTTCGGAGCTTGCGGTAATATTCAAAATCTGCACCGGCTCATCAATAACACAATTATCGGGAACATAAACAACCGTTCCATCCTGAACCATTGCAGTATTTAACGCTGCAAAACCGTTATCGATTTTTACATATTTTCCAAAATATTCAAGAAGAAAATCAGGCTCGTTTTTTAAAACCGAGGCAAAGCTTTCTATCCGCACTCCTTTAGGAAGGGTAAGAAGTTTTGAGTGTCCGGCCGAATAATACCCGTTTATGAAAACTATAAGATTCTCAGTAAGGTTTTTAATCTTCAGTTCTTCAATGACCCCTAAATCAATCTTTGTAACGTTATCTGAAGGCTGAAAATTATACTTAAAAATTGGAGAAACATTTGTGTATTTCCATTCCTCAAGTTTTGTTGTTGGAAAATCAAGGTCTGCAAATCTATTAATAGCTTCTTTCCTGATACGGTAAAAATCGGTTTTCTTCTCACCGTTCAGCCCCCTTTCCATCTGTTTGAAAGCTGTTATATACCAGTCTTTTGCAAATGTTTTATCTCTCATTTTACCC
>CAYWTS010000017.1:0-15736 GCA_964461265.1 uncultured Ignavibacteriales bacterium | reverse complement strand
TTACCCGACGCTTCCTTCAAGACTTACACTTAGGAGTTTTTGCGCTTCGACTGCAAATTCCATCGGAAGCTCACGGAAAACCTCTTTACAATAACCGTTTACAATCATGTTCACAGCATCTTCCTGTGAAAGCCCCCGCTGCCTTAAGTAGAATAACTGGTCATCTGCTATTTTCGATGTTGTTGCTTCGTGCTCAACCTTCGAACTCGGGTTACCAACCTCAATATACGGGAACGTATTTGCTCCGCATTTATCACCTAATAAAAGCGAATCGCATTGTGTAAAGTTTCTGGAGTTCTTAGCTTTTTTGGTAACTTTGATAAGCCCGCGGTATGAATTATTGCTGAATCCAGCCGAGATACCTTTTGAAACTACGGTGCTTCTTGTGTTCTTACCAAGGTGTATCATCTTTGTGCCGGTATCTGCCTGCTGGCGGTTATTAGTTACTGCAACCGAATAAAACTCACCAACCGAATTATCGCCCTGTAATATACAACCCGGGTATTTCCATGTTATTGCCGAGCCTGTTTCAACCTGTGTCCATGTGATTTTTGAATTTACACCTCTGCATGCACCGCGTTTTGTAACAAAATTATAGATTCCGCCATTTCCGTCTTTATCGCCGGGATACCAGTTCTGAACCGTCGAGTATTTTATTGTTGCGTCATCAAGAGCAACAAGCTCAACTACTGCAGCGTGAAGCTGGTTTATATCACGCATTGGAGCTGTGCAGCCTTCAAGATAGCTTACATAGCTTCCTTTATCGGCAACAATAAGCGTCCGTTCAAACTGTCCTGTTTCCATTGCATTTATACGGAAATATGTGGAAAGCTCCATCGGACATCTTACCCCCTGAGGTATGTAACAGAACGAGCCGTCGCTGAAAACTGCCGAGTTTAAAGTTGCAAAATAATTATCGGTAAACGGAACAACCGAACCGAGATATTTTTTAATCAGGTCCGGGTGTTCCCGTATAGCTTCGCTCATGGAGCAGAATATTATACCAAGTTCCTTCAGTTTTTCTTTATATGTAGTTGTAACCGAGACGCTGTCAAAAACTGCATCTACCGCAACGCCAGCAAGAAGTTTCTGCTCATCAAGCGAGATACCAAGCTTGTCGAATGTCTTAAGCAATTCCGGGTCAACTTCATCAAGGCTATTATACTTCGGACGGTTCTTGGGAGCAGAGAAATATATTATATCGTTATAATCAATTTCAGGATAAGATATATTTGCCCATTTCGGCTCTATCATTGTAAGCCAGTGCTTATAAGCATTGAGCCTCCACCGAAGCATCCATTCGGGCTCACCCTTTATTTCTGAGAGCTTTCTGATTATATCTTCATTCAGCCCTTTGGGAAATGACTCGGTCTCGATTTGTGTCTCAAAACCATATTTATATTCCTTAGATGCTAAGGCTTCAATTGTATTTTCCTGATTACCCATAAATTTTTAAGAAAGCATAACAAAATTATTTAATCTTGACAAAAAAGTCAAGTTTATATATTTAACCTTTCTCTTCCTTAAAAAGTTCATATTTTTCAAATTTTTATAAAATTCAGCTTTTAATTTGCTCTTAGTGAGGGAAACATTAATATTCAAACATTAACTTTGAGTTAAAAAAGACCTCGGCTTTCCCGTTAAATTAGGTCTTCTCGCTCCGGCGTTATGGTGCCGCAACTTAATAAGGAGTGGAAGATATCACCCTCAGGTGTTCGGAGAGGTGGTCTGTAAAAAAAATACAAAATTAATATGAAGTATTTAAATTTTTTCTTATTCGTTTTCTTATTTGATTTTAATATCTCACACCCCCAGCAAAATCCTCATGTTCTGGATGACGCCCTGCGTTTCCGCGGACTGAACAGAAATGATATTACAATACCGCTTGATTTTTTTAACACAGCAGAAAAATCACCGACAGCATCTACAAAGCTTATACTGCCCATTACAGCAAGATTATTAAACAATCCATTACAATCGTTTGCATGGATTGATAGTATAGGCGGTTGGAATGATTCTGACTTAACTTATCAAGTATTTAAAATGCATCAAATGTCTTACCTCTATGACAAGCCAGAAATTTACAACTTCCGGTATATTCATTATCGCCCTCTGGAAAACAGCAAAGATTTTTCATTTAATGAAATGCTTCGTGGCTTGAAGCGATATAAAGACATCTTAAAAAAACTTTTTACAAATTATTCCTCAGAAGAAATTAATTTTTTAAAATTAAATCTTTTCTCATTATTTGAGGAATCGGATAAAGATGATCCTTCCAACTATGATATTTTCAAATTCAATAAAGCAAGAGATTCTTCAATTGCTGTTTCTAAGAAAACGATGGATTTATTAAATAAACTTGATAAGAAAGATATTTATTTGTCTTCCGCCATAGCATTTGGTTGCTTATACGAATTATATTTTTACTTAAAAGACAAAAATAAAAACTATGAAAAACAATTAATAAAAGAACTAGAAATTGAGACAGAAAACGACTCTTTCCTGTATGTATTTACAAAAGACAAATTAAAAATAGCAATAGGGGGCAAAGGTAATAATGTATATAAAGGAAGATTTAACTTAATAATCGACTTTGGCGGTGATGATGTCTATGAAATTGAAAATAACGACCCAATGAATAACAGTTTCTCCTGCATCATAGACCTCTCCGGCAACGATTACTATACAACAAGCAATAACTTTGCGCTTGCAGGCGGGCTGTTTTCATCTAGCTTTATTTTCGATAAAGAAGGCGATGATGCTTATGAATCCAGGGGCTCCGGTAACTTTGGTGCTGCAATCGGCGGACTTGGTCTGCTTTATGATGAAAACGGCAACGATACGTACCGTTCGGTTTCATTTTCTCTCGGTGCGGGGTGTTTTGGTGTAGGACTACTTGTAGATAAAAACGGCAACGATGTTTACATAGCAAACTCATACTCACAGGGTTTCGGTATGACACAGGGGGTTGGTGCAATAATAGACAGCAAAGGGAATGATTCGTATCTGGTCGATGCACGTTCACTCGATATAGGCAGATACAACGACCACTATGTATCAATGTGTCAGGGTTTCGGGCTTGGTTTGCGTCCTTATTATGCAGGCGGTGTAGGGCTTATAATTGAGGACGAAGGAAATGATATTTACAGCACCGATATTTTCGGGCAGGGCAGCGGATACTGGTATTCGGTTGGTGCAATTATAGATAAAAGCGGGCATGATAAATATAATAGCTACCAGTATGCTCAAGGGTCAGGTGTGCATATAGCTGTTGGTTTACTGAATGATGAAGATGGCTGGGATTTCTACACATCAAACGGCGTTTCACAGGGATGCGGACATGATTACGCATTTGGTTTATTATGGGATGTAAAGGGAAATGACAATTACTCTGCTTACTCGCTCTCACAAGGTGCAGGCAATGCAAACGGTATCGGGTTGTTGTTTGATGAAAGCGGACGCGATGGGTACCTGAATAAAGAACCCTTAAATACACAGGGTTATGGCAATCCTCGCCGTGAGTTTGGCAGTCTTGGAATATTTATAGATGCTTCCGGAACAGATTTTTACTCTATGACAGGTCTGGACAGCACAATAGGGAATAGCTCATTATGGGGTGTTTTCTCAGATTACACCGCAGCCGATTTGCCTGAGCAGGAAAGCGGTGACAACTTTAAAGTACCTGTTGACTCTATCAACCGTCCGCATGATATACCATTTACAACCGCAGAATTCTACATAATGGCTAAAACTATTGAGCCGAGATTTTCGCTCTGGCAGGAATACGGATTCCGCCACCTTATAACCGACAGCATTAATACAGCTTATTACGCGATGTCACAGCTTGGTACAGATGACCACCGCGTAGTTCAGGTAATGAGAGTATTAATCCTTAAAATACCATATGCGATAAGCGATGCAATAATAAATAAAATCAATACAGAGAAGGAAAAACTTACAACAGATGAGCTTAGCATGATATGTTACCTTGCAGGCGAATCGAAAAATCCTATACTCAAAGATATTTTGTATGACCTTACATTTAACGAAAGCCGTCGTGTCCGCTCCACTGCAATAAATGCACTCGGCAAGTTAAAAATCAATACATCGGACGTTGAATTTATCAGTAAAGTATCTGAGCGTTTAAATGAACTTGTTAATGATGGGACAGCAACAAAGCTTATGAATAAAGACATTGCATTTACATTCAAAAACTATATGCAGGAAGGTAATATTTCTTCCATCATAAAGCTTCTGCAAAGCGATTATTACGGTGCAAGGTTTGTTGCTGCTGATGCGTTAAAGCAGTTCGGTGATTTGTATAGCAAATATGCTGATGATAGCTTTATAATTAATATTAAGCAGGATAAAGTAATTTTGTATTCTTTCTTAAATTCATTGCAGGGATTAAGTGATGCAGAGTTTATAAATATAATAAACCGGCTGGATACAAGTGTTACTGATGAAATTGATAAGTTAAAATTTGCGGAGGTAATCAAAATCCGCATTTCTACAACGAAGAACGAAAATACAAAGCTGTGGTGTAACGAAAGGATAAAAGTGCTTGAGGAAGGAAATATTTTAAAATTGAAGTAATTACATTACCTATGCCTGTCAGGTCTAAGACCTGACAGGAAATCACTTGTGATTTAATTTCTACTTGGTATTAATACCACCTTAAAACCTAATTTAAATATAGGGGAATATTAAAATATTAACCTGATTACTATGTAATCCGTGTCGGGACTAAGTCCCGACACGCACGGAAAAACCTATGCCTTTGCCTGTTTTCTTTTCCTTAAATATCTCCTTACAAAATACAAAATCACAAGCAGAACAACCAATATAGGTGAAAAAGCAATAATAAACGTTATTATCCCGCTGAGCACGGAAGTAAAACCTGTCAGTCCTTTTTTCAATCCTCTCTCAAGCTCATAGAAAAATCCACCGCCGCTGGAGGTTTGCAGTATTGCAGGTTCATACAGCGAAACAGTCAGCGTAGAATATGCTGCCTGATCTTTTAAGAATCTCATTCTTCCCTCGGTCTTTTCAATCTGTTCCCTGACAGAAGCAAGTTTTGTCTCAACGTCCACAATGTCGGTCAGCTTTGCGGTTTTCTCGGTTAGCAGCTTTAACAATCTCGACTCAAGCTCACGCTGGGTCTTTAGCCGTGCCTCAGCATCCATATATTCCTCGGTAACGTCTTTACCTGTTATATTCTGGTTCATTACTTTTCCAACTTCTGCAAGCTCATCAAGCACTTTATCGAATTTATCCGCAGCAACACGGATAGTAATGCTTCCTTGTTTCTTCCCGCTTGCATTAAGTTGTGAGGATGAGTTGGTTACATATCCGCCATTAGCCGAAACAATTTGTTTTATTTTGCCTTCAGCATCTTCAAATTTATCAATTTCAATGCTCATGGTTCCAGAGCGGATAATCATTCTCTTATCTTGAGTATTAAAAGTTAGATCAGACTGCTGGTTGCTTACGGTTTGTGTTTTGCTTACTGTTCTGTCTTCGTTAATACCCGATGTCATGCTTGTCGGAAGTTTCTCATCAAGTTTTTTATCACTATCGGTAACAATAACCTGTTTATTGACAGTTGTTTCGTTGTCCCCTGCCTGCTGTTTATCCTGTAAATTACAGCCACCAAAAATAAAGAAGATTAAAAGAAATCCTGCAAAAAATCCTGTGTTTTTCAATATAAATCCCTTTCAATTTTAAGAGTTATACTTGTACAAACATAGTCTTGTTCCGTAATAAAAAAAATGCCTGTTCCTTAGGTAGGCAACCTCCTCAATAAAACACACAAGGGGGCTCCCGAATAGCGGGAAAAAAAGCCCCCTTGTTCAAATTACAAGTAAGAAAATTTCACATTTTACATAATTACACCTCATAATACAGATGAAATTCATACGGGTGCGGACGCAGAGCCATTGGTTTTACTTCTTTTTCCATTTTATATTCAAACCACGCTTCAATCAGGTCATCGGTAAATACACCGGCTTTTTTAAGAAATTCGTTGTCTTTCATCAGCATGTGTAATGCTTGTTCTAGGTTATCGGGTGCCTGAGGAACTTTCTTATGCTCTGCTTCGCTTAAATGGTAGATATCCATTTCCATCGGTTTACCTGGTTCTATCTTATTAAGTATTCCGTCGATTCCTGCCATAAGCATTGCCGCAAAAGCAAGGTATGGATTTGCTGTGCCATCCGGGCAACGGAACTCAACCCGCTTTGTTTTGGGATTTTGCGAGTACATCGGTATCCTTATTGCAGCACTCCGGTTACGCTTGGAGTATGCGAGATTTACAGGTGCTTCATAACCGGGCACAAGCCGTTTGTATGAATTTGTAGTTGGGTTTGTAAATGCAAGCAGTGCTGGTGCATGTTTCAGAAGTCCTCCTATATAATAGAGTGCTATCTTGCTCAGCCCTGCATACTCATTACCAGCAAATAAGGGTTTACCGTTTTTCCACAAGCTCTGGTGTGTATGCATACCGCTTCCATTATCGTTGAATAACGGCTTGGGCATAAATGTTGCCGTTTTATTAAACATTCTCGCAGTATTTTTCACAATGTATTTGAACATCTGCAGGTTATCGGCACACTGGAGAAGCGGGCAGTACTTAAAATCTATCTCAGCTTGTCCGCCCGTTGCTACTTCGTGATGCTGTGTTTCTACCTCAATTCCTGCATTTTGCAGGTACTCAACCATAGCATTTCTAACATCATTGGTTGAATCAGCTGGCGGAACCGGAAAATATCCTTCCTTCTGCCTGATTTTATGTCCCAGGTTTGTTTCCAATTCACTGCCCGTATTCCAGAAACCCTCGCGTGAATCAATCTTATACCAGCTGTGGTACTCGTTGATATTGTATGCTACATGGTCAAGTATAAAAAACTCTGCCTCGGGACCAAAGTAAACCGAATCGGCAATTTTGGTTGACAAAAGATAATCAACGGCTTTCTTGGCAATGTATCTCGGGTCGCGGCTGTAGGGTTTCATAGTTATGGGGTCGTAAATATCGCAAACCATGCTGAGGTTTGTTACTTTGATATAAGGGTCGATGTTCGCTGACTCGGGAACAGGCATTACAAGCATGTCGGATTCATTTATAGATTGCCATCCCCTGATGGATGAGCCGTCGAAGCCGAGCCCCTCTTCAAATGTTTTTTCGCTAAGCTGGCTTACAGGAATGCTGAAATGCTGCCACTGCCCGGGCAAGTCGGTAAACCTGAGGTCTATCATTCTTACATCATGTTTTTTGATTAAATTAAACACATTTTTTACATCTGTGTTTGATGGCATTATTTATTCCTTTCTAATATGAATTAATAAATTCGCTTGTGTACCCTTATGCAAACCACTAAAGTGGTTTTTATTTTTTTGTGCTATCTTTATACCCATGACTGAAGTCATTGGCTACATTTTATATTTACGTTAGCCCACGGCTTTAGCCGTGGGTACATATCGAATCTTCCAATCAATCAAAAACCGTTTCAACGGTTTTGAAACATCAATCCATGCTTTTTAATAAACATTTCATATTCCTCCAAAAAAGTTAGCTTCTTATGATGTACTTTTTGGTTTATAATATAACTTTCAACTTTTTTAACGTTTGACTCACTAACAGAGAAGGCACCATATCCTGCCTGCCAAACAAATTTCATTTTTGTCAGATTATTTGAATTTATCCAGTGAGATGATTCACCTTTTAAATTCTTAATAACCTCACTGAACGAATAATTTGGATTATGTAAAAATAAAATATGTAAATGGTCGGTATTACCGCCTATTGCTTTTACAACGCAGCTAAAATCATTAACAAGCAGTTTTTTTATATGTTCATACAGCTTTTTCTCTAACTCCTTATTAATACTATGTTGCCAGTCTTTTGTGGAAAAAACCGTATGAATCCATATTTTTGAGTACGAATGTGACATTTGAGAATTCTCCCTTAAAACCACTGAAGTGGTTAAAATATTTTTCCAATTTCTCCACCCACGACTAAAGTCGTGGGCTAACAGTATAAATAATTTGGAAAAACCATTTCAACAGTTTAATAAAACTGATTGTTTTCAAAAACTGTCTTACATCAATTTCTTTTTCCTAAATCAACCTTAAATGATTCCTTATGTGTTGTCAGAACAACCGATGTACGAGTTGCCCTCACGCCCTTCCAGCTTTGAATTCTGGAGAGCAGTTTTTCAAGCGTTGAAGTATTCTCGGTTCTCACCTTTAATATATGCGAGCCCTCACCTGTCACCGAGTGGCACTCAAGAACTTCGGGCGAATCTTTTGCATTTTTAATTACTTCCTTGTAATGTGCCGATGATTCGCTTACAACAAATATAAATGCCGTAATATCTTTGCCGAGAGCTTTATGGCTCAGCTTAGCAGTGTATGCTTCTATTATTCCCTGTTTCTCCAGCTTATGCAGCCGGTCGGTAACCGACGGAATGGATAAGCCGATTTTTTCGGCTATTTCACTGCGTTTTACCCTTGAGTTTTCCTGTAAAAGTCCTAATATCTGTAAATCGGTGCTATCTAACATATGCCTTAATAATTAAAGATATTAACAAAAATAACCTTAGTAAATAAGGTTATTGATTAATATTACCTGCAAATATAAGGTGGTTTTGATTAACATGCAATACGGTAAAAATTGAATAAATTTGGTTTTGCCTTAGGTTTTGATTGTTCAAGTGCAGCCTTTTAAAAAACCGTTGAAAAGGTTATTAATTTGTTTTTTTATTTATTAACACCTCGCTTAAGCGAGGTGTTAATATATCAAATGCATCATTCTAACAGTTTTTAACTGTTTAAATAAATTTTACTGCTTTTATTAAACTATATCCTGCGGTGAAAAGAAATGCATAATTTCTTTAAGTGCATTATCGGGTGAGTCGGAGCCATGGACTATGTTGTGTTCTATTGATTCTGCATACAGCCTGCGGATGGTTCCCTCTTCAGCCTTGGTGGGGTCGGTTGCACCTATCAGTTTCCTGAACTCAGCAACAGCATCCTCTTTTTCAAGGCACATAGGTATTACGGGACCTGAGGTCATGTACTTTACAAGTGGTATATAGAACTGTCTTTCTTTGTGAACTTCGTAAAATTTTTTAGCCGATTCTTCGGTCAATCTCAAAAGCCTCATAGCTTTGATCTCGAAACCGGCATCTATTATATGCTGTATAACTTTCCCATGAAGCCTTTTTTCAAGGCAATCGGGTTTTAAAATGGCAAGTGTTTGTTGTGGCATAAGTAAAATATTATTTAATAAAATTATATTGAATTCAGCATTAAAAAAATCTATAAATCTGGCTAAAAAATCCCGCTTCATTAGAGCCACGACTGCATTTGTTCAAAAGACACACATTTTTTTTATTTACGTTGCCTTCGGTAATTGGTCGCGGCATAAGCACAATAGTGTTTTGGTGTAAAAATTTACCTTTAATAATATTCAACATCTGCATAAATTTGTGTTTAAGCATAAATATTGACTGAAATAAATCCATATACTTACCAACAAGAAACACCCGTCCGGGAAGTACCCGGGAAAAAGTTCCGTTTCAGTGTTACAACGAACATTCTGCTCTTTATATTGACATTTTTTTCAACCACTCTCGCAGGTGTTGCATGGCTGAATATTGATCCTTATGACCTTGAAAATTTTAGGTTCGGATTAACTTATTCAATTCTCATACTGTTTGTACTAACATGCCACGAGTTCGGGCATTACTTTGCAGCAAGAATACACAAAGTCGAAGTAACGCTTCCATATTACATTCCGTTCCCGTTTTTTTTCCTGAATCCCTTCGGAACAATGGGGGCGGTAATACGTATGCGTTCACCTTCAAAAACCCGCAAAGCACTGTTTGATATCGGTATTGCAGGTCCTGTTGCTGGGTTTATTGTTTCGGCAGCAATACTTATTTACGGAATGACACACCTTCCTCCGTTCGAGTATATTTACACCATTCATCCTGAATACCAGATGACAGGCGTTCCAACAAGCGGCTTTTCATTCGGACCCACATTGTTATACTGGCTGCTTGGTGAACTGCTGACTTCATCGCCGGATGTATTCCTCCCGCCGATGAACGAGATGTACCATTATCCCTTTTTGTGCGTAGGCTGGTTCGGGTTGCTGATTACAGCCCTGAATTTACTGCCGGTCGGGCAGCTCGATGGCGGGCACATAACTTATGCATTGCTTGGTAATAAGCACAGGATAGTTGCACGTATATTCTTCGGACTGGTTCTTGCCATGGGTGTGGTGGGATTAATCGGGATATTTCCGTTACCCGGGTTTGAAAGGCTTTCCGGTTATGGACTATTTAACTGGCTGATTTGGGCAATACTGATTTTCTTTGTAATTAAAATCGACCATCCGCCTGTTTACGATCCTGAGCCCATGGATACTAAAAGAAAATTATGGGGGGTATTTGCACTTTTCATGTTTATATCTTCTTTTACACCGGTGCCTTTTAATAATTTTTAACCTCTTACAAACTCCATAGTATCTGACTTAAGAAACCATTCAAACCGGCCTGTTTGGGTGGTGATTTCATAATTTACTTTGCAAACACTTGTGTTCTTAAAGTTTATCTTCAGCTCTTTATACCCTTCGTGGCCAATCACACCCAAAGCGTAATTATTTACATCGGGAGCATGCCCTATGCATGCAATCTTTTCGAAGCGGGAATTTCTGTTTATCAGCTGCATGAAGCGTGTAAATGAATTACCTCCCATCAATTCTATCGCTGTCATGAATTCCCCTTTATGTCCAATTATACTTGAAATTATCTCTGCGGTTTGAACTGCACGAACGACCGGACTTGTCAATATGCAGTCGAAATAAACATTTATTTCTTTTAGCTTAGAAGCTACTTCAACAGTCTTTTGCCTGCCGTTATAGGAAAGGTAACGAAAGCTGTCGTCAACTATATCGCTGTTCAGCTCAACCGCTTCGCTATGCCTGATTAGATAAATCTCCATTAGTCCCCGAGTATTTCCCCTTCCGCAAAATTAATATCCCCTATACTTGTTATCATTACCTTTTTTATGCTGTTTTCGGTTTGCTTTGAACCTTTTGCCTTAACTTTTATATAATTTCCGGTGAAACCGTTTATTGAACCGTCTTCCTGAAGTGTTTCAAATAAAACATTGTGCTGTATTCCCCTGTTCCTTGTATAAAAGTTCAGTTTCTTTTTAACGGAAATTTCACGCAGTATCCTGCTTCGTCTTTTACGTTCTTTCATATCAACCCTGCCCGGCAAACTTACTGCATGAGTATCACGCCTTTCGGAATAGGTGAATACGTGCAGATAACTCACGTTTAATGAATTAATGAATTCCGCAGTGTTTTCAAAGCTGCTTTCCGTTTCACCCGGGAAGCCGACAATCACATCAACTCCGATTCCTGCATGTGGAATTTCTTTGTTAATTTTCTCAATTAAGGCGCGGTACTGTTCAACAGTATACCTTCTTCTCATTCGTTTCAAGACGGTTGCATCACCGCTTTGCAAGGGAATATGAAAATGCTTGCATATCCTTGATGATGATTTCACCAGCTGTATTATATCATCATTAAGCAGGTTAGATTCAATTGAGCTTATTCTTACTCTCGGAATACTGAGTTTATCAAGCTCTTTTAACACATCAATTAAATGAAAATCGGATTTGAAACTTGTGTTTGGAGCCGGATAAAGGTAATCACCTGTATTCACACCTGTAAGAACAATTTCTTTGTAACCGGAATCGATAAGTTTTTTTGCATTTTCAATTACCTTATCGGGTGCAAGGCTTCTTGACCTGCCTCTTGCGAGCGGTATAGTGCAGAATGAGCAGTTATAATCACAGCCGTCCTGTATTTTCAGGAAAGCCCTTGTTCTTGAATCGGCATCCGATGAATAGGCATATTCAAAATCTGTATGCTCGCTTACAGGTGAAGTGAAAACGCAGGAATAACTTTTCTTCTCGAATCCGTCAACATAATCGAACAATTTAAACTTCTCACCTGTCCCCAATACGAGGTCTACACCTTTAATAGATACAATCTCATCCGGCTGGAGCTGTGCATAACATCCTGTTACTACTATGTATGTGTCGGGATTGCTTCCAAGGACACTTCTGATTATCTGCCTGCATTCACGGTCGGCATTTTCGGTAACTGTGCAGGTATTTAACACAAAAATATCGCATTTTTCGCCAAATTCACTTGTTTTATAGCCACGAGCACGAAACTTCTCCATCAAAGTTGAAGTCTCTGAATAATTCAGTTTGCAGCCTAATGTATGTAAAGACACGGTCTTCATCTGGTTGCTAAGTTAAGCATTTATTAGTCTGAATGGTAGAGTAAATATTTATCACTTTGGCAACCGGAAGTTTCTGTATTTCTCACAATTTTGTCTTCTAATCAGTATTAATTGTCACACTAACCGGTACTGCAAACATTATCAATGTCCCCGGCAATTATACAACCATACAGCTTGCTATAAATGTTTCGGTGAACGGAGATACAATTCTTGTTGAGCGGGGAAATTGAAGCAGCAGCAATAGCAAAGAAGAACGAGGAAAAGAAATAAATGCATTATGGGATAATGGTATAATGTTTTACATGATAATTACTGAAAACGGAAATGCCAGACATTAGACCATATAGGATATGCTATGGGATTAAATATACGGACACGCCAGTATGTGGGAAATGCTTGAGGTGCATTAAACTTTTTAGTAAAAACAGTATCATTTGTATAATAATTATCAGGATAATAAGAAAATGCAGAATCACCTGAAAACTGTAAATGATAAACTGAAGCATTAGCAGTCTTGAACCATTTGAATATAATGTTAATAGAATCGACTAATACGAACACAGTATCATTTGGAGGAGAAATAAGTTTAACGGTTGAATCTTCAGGGGCAGACGGATTGGGGTTACCGGGTGAAGTGGTAGAATCATTAGAACATGAAAGAGCAAAAAACATAAGGAATAAGAAGATAAGAAGTTTAGAGGTTTGCATGATTATTTAGATTTAGTTTTTTTTAATTTAAAATTATAGATTAACATAAAAACTATTAAAGGAACTATAGAAGAAAAAATACCAAGTTTTTCTAAAGGATATAATAAGTTGATTAAAACAAGAAAAAGAACACCGATAAACCAACGGAGAAAACGGTTAAAAAATTTTACAAACATAATTATTAAGGCTGAATGGTATAATGCCATACTTCAGACCAAAGAAGATAATACTGCGGTTGAATACGAACACGCCAATAAGCTGTATACGGTGTTTGTAAAGGAAGAGTGAATTTTTGTATAAATGTTGTATCTGTTAAATAATGAATATCAGGATAAGTAAACGTAGAATCATCAGCAACCTGTAATTCATACATAGAAGCATTAGCAGTTTTATGCCAGATGTAGGTAACGGTGGAATCACCACTATTGAAGTTGTTAAACATAGTATCATTAGGAGGAGAAATAAGCCGGACGGTTGAATCTTCAGGGGCAGACGGATTGGGGTTACCGGGTGAAGTGGAAGAATCATTAGAACATGAGATAAGGCAAGCAATGCAAATAAGACAAACAAATGTTGATTTCATGATTTTACTCCAGTCAGTTTATAGTAAAAATAACAGCATAAAAAAGTAATGGCAATAGAGTTTTATATAATAGTTAAAAACAGGTCAAATATAATATGTTTGAAGGGGGGAATAAAACAGGTGGAAATACTCAAAAGGGAATTTAACCCGCGAGTAATCGGGGCAGGCAAGGGAGAAAAGTAAAATGAGTTTACCAATAGAACAAATAATGCAGATGTTATTAAACAGGAAACGCCCTGGAGCAGGGGGTGATGGAGATGGTAATATAGAAGATTATAAACCTTTGAATTACAATTACAATGACTTATTACCTTTAATTCAGGGTAATATTGAAAATAATATACCTTTAGGGACATTGAAGATATTACAGAATATTAGAAACGAAATGCTACAAATGCCGGAGTATAATATTCCATTTGAACCTTTCAAGATACATAAAGAGGTAGGATTAAATATTAACCCCTATCAACCCATACAGCCTATAATAACAGGTGAAGAACCGACTGAGGAAGAAGTGAACAGGGGTATAGGCGGAAAGACACCGTTATATTATGATAATGCGGGTGAATTAAAAACATTTGGCGGAACAGGAATACACGTTCATCCTATTGACAAAGAACCGAGTTCTACTGATTTAAATTTGTCGAACAAATTAACTAATTATGACTATACACTTGACCCCACTTTTATAAATTTATATGATAAGACTGGAGTCAGGAAAAAATGGAATTGGGAAGGCATAAAGGTATATGAAAATACACCACAATGGGAAAATGTAATTAAGTCACCGGAGGAAAGAAATATAATTGATATTATGAATTTACCAAAAGAAGAATCGATGTATCAATATATAACCAAAATAATGCAGAATGTACAGAATAAGAAAGAGAAAGTTAAGCCGAAGCCTAATTACAGCAGTTATCAGAACGAATTTTTATACGAGGAGCCGTATCAATAGGAGTTATAATACATTTTTTTTAATAGTGATTGGTCCATAAGCTCAATGATTAACTTCTGATAATCGATAACAGCATAGGCGGAGAATTTGCCGGGGATGTTCTTTTTATAAGTTACTGACGGGACAGCTTGCTGAGCGGACAACAGAGTGATATCTGAAAACCTTGGATAGTCATTGGGATTGACTCCGTAACGATAGAAACCGTCGTTGCATTTTACAAGCTTAGGAGAGGACAATGTTTGATTAAACGACAAAAAGAATAAGAGAAATAGAGAAATTATAATTTTTTTCATGGCAGTAAAGTTTTATTTAATAGTTATACACAGGTCAAATATAATATGTTTCAAGGGGGAATAAAATAAGTGGAAATACTCAAAATAATGAAATTATCAAAAACAGATACCCGCTTTCAGGGGTATAGAAAGTGAGGTAAAATATGGCATTACCATTTTTAGCGGCTGCAGGGATAGGTTCTTTAGCAGGCGGTTTACTTAACATGTTCGGTGAAAGCGAAGAAGAGAAGCGTAACCGTTTAAAGAGACAGCAGATAGAAGCCATGCTGAAGCAAATGGAGCGTGAGCGTCAGTTAGCACAGGAGGAGAAGAAACAGAGTGACAGGGATAACGAGGACATGGGATGATAAAGGTAATTTAATAAATAATTCAGGTTTGGATTATAAAATAAGTTTAAGCAATTCAGCATACAATGGTGAAACACCCGGCATAGATGAGAGTACAATACAGCAAGATAAAAATTTAAAAGAGTATGAGCAGCGACAAGCAGAATTGGAAAGGAAGATGAAAATAAAAAAGATGATAAAATCTATAAAGTTTGGACCTTTAAATTATTTTAATAAATTATAATGCCAGGATACCGGTTATCTTCACAAACATAAACAAGGGTTGAATCGGTTTTAGACATATGAATATATTTCCATGAATGCGTAATTATAACAGAATTATTATTTTTAGAATATGTTAATATTGATTGTTTTGCTTTATTAGAACAAGCAGTAAGAGATAAGATAGAAAAACATATAAGACAAAAGAGGACTAATATTGTTTTCATGGCTTTAAAGTTTTATTTAATAGTTAAACACAGGTCAAATATAATATGTTTCAAGGGAGGATAAAATAAGTGGAAATACTCAAAATAATGAAA
>CAYWTS010000016.1:38446-44090 GCA_964461265.1 uncultured Ignavibacteriales bacterium | reverse complement strand
TAATACTGCAATGATATTCCGAATTTAATGTTTCTTGGTGCAAGATATCTTGCCGGATTAAATGGGTACGGTGAAAGCGGTGCCTGAACGTCGGGGAACAGCGGGTCGTTATAGCTGTTCGGCGTCGGGTCACCGTATTCGTATGCCCTGCCTGTTACGGGATTAATAATAGCTGAATTCTTGTTGTTCAACAGGTTAGTAACCTCGAATGACAGTGTGAACCTGAAATTTGAAAACTTAAAATATTTCTCGAGCGAAAGGTCAATCCAAAACCAATTGGCTGCAATTTTACTGAGCGGATTGTCCCTGTCCGATTCGTATTCCGGGCGGCCGTTCTGTAAATAACCTACAAGAATTTGCGGTGTATATCTTTTACCCGATTCGTAAAACAGTTTTAATTTAAAACCCAGGTCATCAATTATATTTTTCCCAAAGCCGAAAATCCCTGTGCCTTTCTCAAAGAAAAATGCTGTGTTTACGGAGAATTGTATGGGCCTGTCCCAGCTAAGGTAATTTTCACCTATAGTTTCGAATGCTCCGCCTGTAGCAACCAGATATCCCTGGTCGGTTGATGAGCTTTTACCTGTAGCAATTGAATAAACAAAATTCACATTGCCGTTGAACCAGTTTCCTATTCTCTTTTTGTAATCGATTTCAATGCCCCTGGTTTTACTGTAATCCTGATTGATATATGTAATAAAGCTTTGCCCTGCAAATCGCGGGTCGGTTATCTTTGCCGATACAGTTGAAACATAATCATAAATATCTTTATAGTAAGCTGTGACTGTAAGCACATCGTTATTTGTAAATTGGTTTCTTAACCCCAGTTCATAAGAAACCGTGGTTTCGGGATTCAGGTTTGGATTACCGAATTTCTGGAATGATGATTTGGAACTCACATTCGATATCTTTGCATAAACAAACTGCGGCTTAGGGCGTTTTGAGAAATGCCCGTAGCTGAAAAATAATGTCTGGTTTTCAGTAATAGGATGCGAGATACCTATTCTTGGAGAAAGCCTTGCTTTCCATCTTCTTCCGAACAGACTGTACGTATCTTCAAGATATAATTTTTTTATCTCACCGGGAATAGTTACAGCGTTTGGATTATTTATTGCATCATCTACAAGCTTGCCCGGGAACCAGAAATCGAACCTCAGTCCCACATTCAAAATCATGCCTTTATATGTAATTTTATCCTGTGCATATAAGGCACCGAACGAAGGATACACTTTATATACATCGTTGTTTAAACCAAAAGTGCCTATCCATGGTTTATAAACATCGATAAGCTGCATTTCCTGGTAAGCGAATTCTATACCCGATTTGAATTTGTTTTTGGGATTGAAATTATAGGAGAAATCGGCTTTTATACGGTATTCATTAACCCAGTGGTCGTGCCAGGTGAATGAATTACCCACATCGTAAAATCCGTCACCCGGTATAATTGCATAAGGCTGGTTTGTATCGCCTGTTTGGTAATAAACAAACGGAGGTTTTACAATATCGAGTGGTTCGGTGTACTGGTCCCAGAACAATCCGTTTGCATCTGCCCTGAGCTGAGTGAAAAACCTGCTTAATTTAATTTCATAGAAAGCTTTTGTACCGAGGGCATGTTCCCAGCTTAAAGTATGAAATATGTTAAGATGAGTATATGTATTTGCGTTATCAAGTATTTCCTGAAATGAATACTGATAGCCCGGGTCAGGTTCTACATATTCAAGATTGGTCTGTAAACTCTGTGAGTTCTGGTTAATAGCCACCGATTGGTTATAGGAATATGATAATTTCATATTGTCTCTTATTCGCCACGTAATTTTGCCAAGCCAGGAGTAGTTGTTGTTTTGACGTGCCGTAAAGCGTGAACCTTCGAATATTGATGAATATAGTTTATTTGCTTTGTATCCGCTGTAACCAGTGTTCCATAAATCATGCACCGATAAAAATCCGTCTGTAATGTTAGCAAACAGGTTTGTATAAAAAGTTAATTCTCCGGGGAATTTAACTTTTAACAAATTACCAAGGACATATTTTGTAATAGGCTCGGGACCACCGAGATTAAGCTCAAGCAAATCGGTATTGAAACTGGATTTCCATTCTTTAAATCCAATATTATCTCTTTTATATTTTATACCAAAATTGTATTTACTGTAGCTGCCGTCTTTTGTTTTTACATTCACAACTCCTGAGGTAGCCTGCCCGTATTCGGCATTATATCCGCCTGTGATAACTTCAACTTCCTGTAATACGTCAGCGGAAAGCTGGAGTCCGAATCCTGTGCCTGCAAGCGGGTCTTGTACCGAAATTCCATCGATTAAATATGCATTATCATCCTGCCTTCCGCCGCGGATATAAAGAGCTTCGTCCTGTTTTATCACTCCCGGCTGAAGTGAAATTACATCTACAAGATTTTCTACTATTTTATTCTTTATATCATCACTGCTGATTATGTGCTTGCTTTCCGTTTGTTCTATATCAAGCAGTGGTCTGTCTCCAACTACAAGAATTTCTTCGCCTACCGTATATGATGTTGTGCTTAAAGTTATATTAAGTTCAGTTGTCTGTTCTTTACGGATTTTAATGCCCGTATATTCAACTGTTTTATAACCTATCGACGAAACCTGCACTGTATATTCACCGGGCGGAATGTTTTTTATCGAATAATTACCCGATTCATCGGATGCAGTTCCGAAATAGCTTCCTTTAATTTTGATGTTCACATCAGGCAGCGGTGTACTGAGTGAATCGGTAACAGTTCCGCTCAAAGTTCCGTTTTGGGCAAATGCAGTTGTGTAAAGAAGAAGAGCTATAAAGCTGATGAATATTATTTTAGTAATGTTCTGTATCAATATATTTTTAAATTTGTTCCCTCAACAAGGAGTCCTTTAGATAAACTCCGTTTGGAAACTGACAATTATTTTTTATAAAGTATGTGCTTGCTTCTCAGTTTATATTAACCCACCCGGTCCCCACAATTTATGACAGGACACCCCTCCGATAGAGGGGACCTGAATCGGCTAATTTATTCCAAAATCAACATTAATTACCCTTCTGAAAAAAACCGCTGCATTTGAAGCATAATCCATACGATGTAAAGGAACTATCATCAGTACTATCTTCGGATTGTTAACAGCATCTTTAATACAGACTGTAATTTTATTCGTATCATACGGGGGGTTGAACGGTAATTTGTAAATAATATTTGCACCCGCTTTCGGATATATTCCCCTTACACGTTCGGGACTGCTTGGACCCGTTTGCAAAACAGGATAGCTTGTATTATAAACTATCGTTTCCACTCCTGCACTAATTAAAGGCACAGCATAATTTGTAACACTATCGGTTGGAGCAAAATCCAGTATATTGCCTTGAGCATCTATAGTATTGGGCATACCTGTTGTGAATAACACTTTACCTCCTGAAGCGATGTAGAATGGAAGTGTCTGCTGTGCGAGCGAGAAATTTGCATTATCGTTTGTTCCGTTACCCCTCCCGGCATACCATACCACAGCCTCGAATAGTTTCATAGTTTCTATGAACATAGGATTAGGTATTGTGGGCAGGTTTGCACCGTCGCTTATTTTAATATCCAGTATGCTGTGTTGTATTGTATCAAAAGCTGTAACGTAAAATGCTATTGCCTGAGGGTTGTCATTAATGGTTGGTGAATAGTCATCAATTAATAAAATTCTTCCGGTCTTAGGTCTCACAAACCAAACCTGTCCTGTATCGGGCATAGTTACAACTCTGCTGAATGCTCCGGCTTGGTCTTGTACTTTAAGAAACAGCTTATTATTTGAATTCGGTACTATTCCGCTATCCTGGCGCAATGTAATTAAATTTACTGTTGATGCAACAGTATGCCAGTTATTTGTGTCATTTAATGCCCAATAGTAATATCTGATTGTGTTGTCACCGTCGGGGTCGGTACCTGTCCAAGCAAAAGTTGCCACAGTAAATGTAGTATCGGGTATTTCGGTTCCTGCGTTAAATGTTACCGAGGGGGGAGAGTTAATAACAGGATAAAGGTTTGATGCAGGTGTTGGGTCGATGCTGCCTTTATCATCTATTGCTGCAACCCAGAACCTGAAAGTACTATCCTGTCCGCTGATGTTCAGCTGGAAAGTGCTGTCGTTTTTCGTTGTCAAAGTCCAGTTCAGACTGTCGAAAGAAAACCTGTAGCCGGTTACCAGCCCATCAGGGTCATCAGCCCACCATGAAATTTTAATTTTTGTTTTCTGGGGACTGATAACGCTGTCCGGAAATATCGAGAGAAATGTCTCCGGCGGCTGGTTAATGTAATTGGAATTTGGTAACTCGGTACAGCCAACCAAAATAACAGTTAATAATAAAACCCAAATTCTTAATATTTTATTTAAATTATTATTCACAGGTAAAAATCTTAAATGCAAACGCAAAGTCAGCAAAGTAACCGCAAAGCCAGCAAAGTGATTACAACTTATTTACAACTCTTTTTATTCCATTCTTGAGTAAGACTGTGTTAAAATTTATTAACAAACCTAATTTACAATTTGATAATTTTAAATAAGTTAATACCTGAGCAATATGAATATCGTTAAGTGTATCAACCGATTTTACTTCAATAATCAGTTTTTTTTTCAACAAGTAAATCTATTCTGTATCCAACTTAAAGTTTAGCCTCTTCATATATTAAAGGCAGTGGCTTTTGTTTTTCTACAAACAAATCATTTTTATTTAGTTCGTAATACAGACATTCTTCGTAAGCAGATTCCAATAAACCCGGTCCTAAATTTTTATGAACTGTTATCGCATGTCCTATAACAATATTAGATAATTCATTTTCAGTCATAATTAATTCATATTAACTCAGCGTTCTTTGCGAAATCTTTGAGTACTTTGCGGTTAAATTTTATTTTACAATTACCATTTTCTTTATATCCGAGAACTTTTTGCCTTCAACCGATTCGCCTTCGAGCCGGTAAATATACATTCCCGAAGCGAGATTTTTAGCATCGAATTTTATAGTATATTTCCCACGGTTCTGTAATCCGTTAACAAGCACCTTTACTTCCTGCCCAAGTATGTTATAAACGGTAATTTTTACCATTGCATCTACAGGAAGATTATAGGTAATATTTGTTACAGGATTGAAAGGATTAGGATAATTTTGTCCAAGCCAGAAGATACTTGGTGACTGCTGGTTACCCTGAATACCAATAACAGTTCCAAAATCATCGTTCTTTCTGGGAATCAGTTTATATCTGTTAAAACCATAAAATAAAATACCCGTTAATCCCTGGAAACCGTTCCAATTGTAAAGCAGTGTTCCCGGTAAGTTCGGGTTCCAGTAGTTTGCTCTTGTTGAATCCCATCCGTTTGTGAAATAATGAGTGCCATCCTGCAATTCAATTCTGGCTTCTATATTTTCATTAGTGTACATACCGAATATTTCGCCATAATTCCTTCTGAAAGAAGAATCGGGAAGCGGTAAAGTTGAAGTGCAGCCCGTGGATGAACTTGCTACAATACAGCTAATAGATACAACATTGTTAAATCTGATTAGAACACCTTCCCATTTTTCAGCAGTCGTATCACCATCTGCTTTTGAATTAGCTACAACACCTGGTGTTAGTATTTCAGGGTTTGGTAAAGGATTGTTACCTGA
>CAYWTS010000016.1:0-38346 GCA_964461265.1 uncultured Ignavibacteriales bacterium | reverse complement strand
GGATATGTCCCGCCGGGACCATCGCCATAAGCTGCGTTAATTATTACTCCCCTAATAAAGTTAACCGTTGCACCAACTGAGGGCGGTACCCAGGGTGTCCATCCGTATGAAGGGGTAGGGCTGAGTGAGTAGAAATTAGAAAAATCCCTTAAATATATTTTATTACCCTGTGCATCAAGCAATGCTCTTATGTGCCTTTGTCCTGATGTGCTTTGAGGTCCAACCGTCAGGTTTGTCAGTTTAACATACATACCTTCATATTTTTCCCCGGTTATGAATTTAATTGTGCCAAGAGAATCGAAATCGGAAACGTTTACCTGAATCGGTGTTGGCCTTTTTTTAACGGTTGGCAAAACCTGTATGGCAGACCAGGTTGAGTCGAACCCAATTTGTGTAAGACCCGAAGATATAAGGTCAGGGAATTCCTGAACGACACCCGAAATTGTTACTTTTGAACCTGAATCGATAAGGTCAAAGAATGTATTGGTGGTAATTGTATCTGCCTGCCTGCAAACAATACCGCCCCAAACGTTATTAAGTGTATCGGCTATATAAGCCTGTCTTGAATTTGAACCTCTAAGCAGTACCCTGTAATCACCACCCGATGGATTTACTCTAGGCGGAGCTATTACTCTGCCTGTGACCGTAACCGTATCGCCGACTTTTGGTGAGCGGTCATGCCCGATAGCAAGCGATTCCTGAGGAACCGTCTGAATAGCGTAAATAGTCGTGATGTAATCACGGCTGGAGAAAAAGTTATAGAATCCTACCGTGATAAAAAGAATGATGGGTGCTATTAAAGGTAATATTTTTTTCATGATGTTTAAGATTTTGATTTTAAAACTTTATTAATAAAACATTAAATTTAACCGCAAATCACGTAATTGAGAGAATCAACTGATTTTACCTCAAAAATTAGTTTATTCTGTGTTTCTCAACGAATAATCGATTCTTAGTCATTTCATAAACGAGACATTCTTCGTAAACTGACTCTGGTAAATCTGGTCTTAAATTTCTATGAACAGTAATAGCATGACCAATAACGATATTTGATAATTCATTTTCAGTCATATTTTATGTTATTATGATACTCTGCGTTCTTTGCTGTTCTTCGATAACTTTGCGGATAAAAATTATTTTTATTTTATTATCAGGAATTTTCCTTTTTTAATATATCCTGTTTCTAAGTTCTTAACAGTAAAAAGATATAACCCTGTTGCAATTGCCTGGTCGTTTTTGCTTATTAAATCCCATGCATGTTCTCCGCCTGACATTCTAACAGTGCTATCGGCGTAGGTTTTAAACCATTCGATATCACCGCCATTATATGTAGTTGCATCATGATTGAACTTGTCAACAATATCACCTGCTATAGTATAAATAGTAATATCACACTTTGGCGGTAAATTAAAGAAATATAATTTTCTTTGCCTTTCCTGAGAACCATCCCATAAGGCATTCCCGTAATATGGATTTGGGTAAACACCTATTGGCGTGGATTCATCGTTGTATGTGCTTGAACCCGGAATTATGCGAACAGCATTCGCCAGTAAACTGCTTTCAAGCGATTGCAGGTCGTTAGCAGAATCACCTTTATCATAAGCAGTAAGCGAATAAACATACTGCCAGCCGCGTAACTGGTTATTAAACTCAAATTTATACCAGTAATGATTTGTGTCGTTTTCAAAAGTTTTTGGCTGCGGTAATTTAATGTAATTAAAACCGGTATTATAACCGATATTATTAATACTATCGAAATCAGCAATTAATTTAAAATTAGTAAGCAAGGGTGTTGTCGGGTCTATATCTGCTCCGGCATTGGTTCTGTATATTCTGTAACCTTCAAAATCACGCTGTAATGAAATAGGGTCTATGCTCCACTCGGCATTAGCTGCCCAGTATAAAGTTACTTTAGTATTTTCGTTAATAACTTTCATAGCAGGCGAGTTTGGCGGAGAGGGCAGTAAATATCTGTCCAGCTTCCCGTTACCGTTCAAATCCTCACCAGGGTCAAGCCGCCCGTTGCCGTTTTTATCTTCACCGTTATATGCCTTCTGTGCCCACTCGGCATGGCTATGAAGCTCGGCACGCTGGTAAGTTGAATCCCATTGCTGGGGATCACTTCCTGTTTTCTTAGCACATACAACTCCATAAACCACCTCCAGCGTATCAAGATAATTTAACGTTCGGTATGGACCTGACGAAACTAATACCGACCTGTTAGAAGGTTGTTTTATTTGTGTTAAAATTGACTGGCTTACTTTTACATTAGTCGTAAAATAACCCTGTAGTTTCGAGTATCTTGCAATATCGGTTTGAGGTGCAAAGTAAATGGGGTCGACTGTATTTCTGAACTGCCAGGTAACAAAGTTAACAGGGACACGAGTCGTATCGGTTGATGTTATTCCGAATGGAGTTGAACCGAGAAATTTTATACCGATATAGCTGTTTGTAAAACCTACGTCTCCTGTTGCATCGAATTCGTAACCGAGTGAGTAAACACTATCATACCCGTTACCCCCTTTTGTGTAAAATGATGAACCACCGGGTGGTGTGATTGTAGTATTACGAACAACAAGGTCTGTCCATACACCTGTGTAAATGCTGTCGATTGCTGTATTATTGCCCCTGTATCCGATGTTAACTATCCTGTAACGCATTATAACAAAAAAATCTGCATAAGGGTAGTTCCAGCAGTATGACTGCTGAATAATCTTAATTCCAAGTGGAGTATGATTAACAATAATATTACCGCCAACCATAGTATTTGTATCGGTATATTCGCATATAAAATCCTGATGTGAAATTGCATCGGGCGAATAGTAGGGCGAAGTGTTTAGGGAAGATTTTTCGGTGATATGCTGGCCTGATTCATTGGTGTATTCAAAACCTTCACCCCGGTTACCGACTGAAGCGTCTATAGCCCCTGTTGTTACATAAGTTGTTCCGTTTTTTCTGCCGCCTATCCACAAGCCGCCGTCAAATAAGTGTTCAATACCGGAAGATTTTGGATACTGGCAGGAGGGCTGTCCGGGCCAGAGTGTAAATCCGTGCCCGATAGTTCCGAAATTCGTAATAGTTAAACCGATATTTCCAACGCTCGAATAATGTGAGTTATCATCATCAGCAATATTTAACCCGCCATATAATAGAAATATGGAAATTACTAAGGGTAAGAAATATTTAGCAGTAAAATGTAAAAATGGCGTAAAAATTTTCATCAAAAAATCGTTATTTAAACAGTAAAGAGGGGGAAATTTATTAAGCAAAGTTAGGTAACTTAAGCTATAAAATCAATTCTCAATAATAATATATAATTGTTAATTTCTAATTAATTATTTAAAATTATTTGTTTTTCCTAAATAAATTCAAAACATACTTCCCTAAAAAATCGAACTCAAGATTTACCTTCGAACCGATTTTATAATTATGGAAATTTGTAATGTGGTAAGTGTATGGGATTATAGCAACCATAATTTCAAAATAACTGCCTTTTACGGGATAAATACGCGCAACTGTTAAGCTTACTCCATCAACAGCAACCGAACCTACGTTAATAATAAATTTCCTGTGGCGCTTATGAACTTTAATTCTGAATTCCCAGTTCTCCGATTCTTTTTTTATTTGTTTTTTGGATTTAACCTGTTTGATACCGGTGATAACACCTGTATCATCAACATGACCCAGCACAAAATGCCCGCCTATTTCACCGCCAAGTCGGAGTGAGTTTTCAAGGTTCACATCATCATTAATATTAAGAGTGCCAAGGTTTGTTTTCTTTAGTGTTTCGTGCATTGAAATGAATTCAAATTCATTTCCTTTCTTACCTATTACGGTATGGCACACGCCGTTAATGGAAATGCTGTTAGAAACCTTTAGCTTTTTTACGGTTTTGTTACCCTTAACACGAAAGCGGTAACCTTCTTCAATCGGTGTTTTTTTAGTTATTTTTCCGAGTTCTTCTATTATTCCTGTAAACATATTGTTGGTTATCTATGTATTAATTTTTACAATAATTTTCAGCTGCAGGCTTCAGACTGCGTTTTTGCAGAATAACAACGCAACCATGAAGGTTGCGGCTACGGTTTTTATACAAGAAAATTATAATATTGCGTTTATTAAAATATCTGTGTTAATAAAATGGTAATATAATTTCTTTGCTTTTGTTATGTCAAATTTCTTATCTAATTGTAAAGCATCAATTCCCTTTCCGTAAATTTTCATCGCTTGAAAGATAAGCAGTTCATCAGCAAGATTCGATGTAACAAATGATGAAAATATTTCAGAGCCGCCTTCAACAAGTATGCTTGATATTCCCAATTCTCCAAGATGTGTGAGCATTTCTGCAAGGTCAATTTTATTATTTTTAACTCTGCAGAAGATTACATTGACTTTCTTCGCATCAAGCTGTTTTAGCTTATTTGCAGGAGCTTTTACGGATGTAACCACAATTGTTTTGCCTTTATGCCGGTCGTTAAATATAGCTGAGCTTAACGGGCTGTTAAGTTTTGTATCGATAACTATCCGGTACGGCTGTCTGCCTTTAACATGGCGGACAGTTAATTTTGAGTTATCAATTCTTAGAGTGCGGCTGCCAATCAGCACTGCATCATAAAGAGAACGGAATTTATGTACCATCTTTCTTGACTCATATGAGCTTATCCATTTTGAATTATATTTCTCATCAGCTATTTTACCGTCAAGTGTTTGTGCTATCTTAAGCGTTATGTATGGTGTGCCTGTAGTTATATGTTTTATATAAAATCTGTTTAACTTAGTGCAGTTTTCCTGTAAAATGCCATATTGCACTTTTATACCGTTTTTCCTCAGCTTTTTAATACCCTTGCCTGAAACAAGCGGATTTGGATCTTTTATACCGATAAATACTTTTGCTATTTTATTATTGATGATTGCCTCAGCACATGGCGGTGTTTTACCGAAATGCGAGCACGGTTCAAGATTAACATATAGATTTGCCCCTTTAAGTGATATTTGCTTTCTCCTTGCTGAGTTGATAGCTTCAATTTCTGCATGGGCACCGCCGAAAGATTTGTGATACCCTTCGGCAATGATTTTGTTGTTCTTTGTAATAACACATCCGACCAGGGGGTTAGGTGAAGCGTACCCAATACCTTTATGAGCAAGTTCAATACATCTGAACATAAGCCTTTCTTCTGGATTTATAGCAGCAGCTGCCGGCTTCATAGCTTAATCTCGATTAATTTTTCAAACAGCTTCTGGTCGCTGAGATATTTTTGTATCATAATTAAACTTTCTTTCTGGTTTTCCCAGTGAATCAGTTCCAGAGCTTCTTCATAATTGACCCATTTATGTTCTGTATGTTCTGCTGATAATGTTACTTTATCCGAACTTGCAAAAGCGAGGAAAACCGGTGTTAAGCAAACAGCATCGTGATATTGCAGGTAAAACATATTTACTCTTGGTATAATGTAAATATGAATAGGAGACAGACCGGTTTCTTCCTTCATTTCTCTGATAATAGTATCTTTTGTGGATTCATTATCCTCAATACCGCCTGTTATCATTTGCCAGATACCGGGATATATGCTGCTTAAAGGTGAGCGTTTCAGCAGCAGGTATTTATTGTTATAGCTGACGTGAAGTTCTATATAGTTGGATAGTAATTGCGGCATATATGCAAATTTACTAAACAGTCAGTTTAGCTTCTTTACCATAATCATGCAGTCCGGATACTCCGCCCGAAACAATGAATGCCATTAAATCTGCACTATTTACACTTATTGGTTCAACATTTTCTTTAGGATAAAGCAGCACCATACCGGCAACATTATATGATTGCGGAAAATAAACTGCTACATCACCCGGTTTGTTAAGCTCGTTCATGCTTTCGCGTGTAATGAATCCCAATGCCCTTCCATGACCGGGTGTTACAATTACAAGAACGGGCTTATCGAACTTGCGTTTTGTTCCTACAAATGCATCCATAAGGTCTTTTATAGAATTGTAAAGCAGCTTAACAAAAGGAAGCCTGCGGAATAACTTTTCGATTGTTTCAAGAAGCTCTTTCGCAAGATAATTTGATGCAATAAAACCAATAATAAATACCACAGCAATAGTAATTAAAAAACCGAGTCCCGGTATTGAGATGTTAAACATCCCGTCGATTTTTATAAAAATCCAATAAAGTATATAGAGTGTTAATCCTATAGGTGTAAGTAAGTATAAACCTCTAAAGAAATATTTTGTTATATTTTTCATGATATAGTTTTTATACAAAAATGGAGCAACAAAGAACATTTGTCAAATATAAATTAATAAGCGGAGTGCTGAATTTTCAGACACTCCGCTTTAATCTCAGTTTTATAGCGGGGATTTGGTTTATTAAGGCCCGTAATGAGGATTTGATAAATCTCCAGAAAAGTTCCCTGCGCGGAAATCCCTACTTCATCAATATTAGCTTATTTACTGCCGTGTTCTCACCTGCAGTTAATTTTAAGAAATATATTCCGCTCGAAAGTCCTGCTTTGACTGCATCGAAGCTGACTTCATATTTGCCTGCAATATATGGCTGCTCATATAAAACATATACTTCATTGCCAAGCACATCATAGACTGCCAGCTTACAATAAGAGTTGTTATCTTTTAAAGCAGGCAGGTCAAACCTGATAACTGTTCCGGGATTGAACGGATTCGGGTAGTTCTGGTACAACCTGAATTCTGTAGGTATTTCACCAGTATTTATAATCCCGACCAATGCAGTCCTGAACCACCTTATCAGTGACCATGGTCCGCTGCCGAGTCCGTTTCTTGCATTAGCCCTCCAGAAATAAGTAGTGTTGTAATTAAGAGCCGGTGAAACAGTCCATGATGTGGACGTCAGATTTGTAGCGGTTCTTACTACTGTGCCGAAATTTGCATCGGTTGCAACCTGAACACCATAAGTAACGGCACTGCTTACGCTGCTCCATATCAAAGTTGGCGATACGGTAACGTTTGTAGCTCCATCGGGAGGTGAAATTAAAGTTGGAGCTGAGGGTAATTGCCCCCACCCTGCAATATTGTTGGTAGATAACCCGCCTGCAGTAGTAAATGCACCGCCTGCATATAATATATTCATCCAAGATGTAAGAGTATTAACAGAACCGTTTATTCCGGTACCCAATGCACTCCAGTTTAAACCGGAATACTGGGCAATGTTACTGACACTAACACCACCTGCATTTGTGAATGTGCCGCCTGCATACAACTGATTATTGAAATTTGTAAGCGACTTAACTGCCCCGTTAGTTCCTGTACCAAGCACGCCCCAGTTGCTTCCGTTCCAGCTTGCAATATAATTAACCTGGATACCGCCGATGTGAGTGTAATTTCCTCCAACTATCAGATTGCTGCCAAAGGTAGTGAGTGAATAAGCAGTACCTGAATCAATCCCGCTTCCCATAGCATAAGGGTAATAGTAACCACCGGAGTAGTAATATAATCTGGCAACCCGTTTTACTGTATAATACGTTCCTGACATTGTAAATTTACCGGCAGCAATAAGGTCAGCGTTATATGGTAATAGTGCATATACATTATCATTTAAACCGTAATAAAGCACATAACTCCACACAGAGCCATTCCATTTAGCAATTCGTGTTACAGTAACACCGCCTGCAGTTGTGAAAGCACCGCCCGCAATCAATTGAGACTGGTGAACAGCAAGTGCATAGACATCATCGTTCATACCTATTGATAGCGGCTGCCATGAAGAGCCGTTCCATACCGCTATGCGGTTACAGGCGTTTCCGCCTGCTGTTGTGAAACTTCCTCCGGCTATTAGCTGATTATTGAAGATAGTAAGTGCATAAATGGTTCCGTTTGTACCGCCGCCGAGCGCTGCCCAGGATGTGCCGTTCCACCTGGCAATGTTGTTTACCGTAACTCCGCCGGCAGAAGTAAAATTACCTGCAACCACTAATTCGTTATTGAAAACAATTTCAGCATAAACTGGTCCGGAAGTCCCTGTACCAAGAGCATTCCAGCTTTGGGCTAATAATAAATTTGAAGATGAGAATAACAGAAATATGATTAAGCTCAAATTCAGGAGTAAGCTCTTTGAAGATTTTTTAGAAAAGTATAATCTTTTCATATAATAACCTCCTGTTTTAGGAATTAATTGTAAAAAATAAATAATTAATAAAAATAAGGAAATTATATTAACTAAATATAATACAAAAAACCGCAGATTGAACCACAAAAAAAGGGGATAGATTAAAGAATAGAACCGTTACTCTACAGTAACGCTTTTTGCAAGATTTCTGGGCTGATCAACGTCACAACCCCTTAATACGGCAAGGTAATAAGCAAAAAGCTGTAAAGGGATAGTGGTTAAAATAGGTGAAAGCATTTCAAAAGTATCCGGGATTTTAATAGAATAATCTGAATATTCATCAATATCGGTATCTTTTTCGGATGAGATAGTTATTACAACTCCTTTACGGGCTCTAACTTCTCTGATATTTGATATAACCTTTTCGTATGTAGAATCTTTTGGTGCAATAACTATCACAGGCATATTCTGGTCGATAAGTGCAATAGGTCCGTGCTTCATTTCGGCAGCGGGGTAACCTTCAGCGTGAATGTATGATATTTCTTTAAGCTTTAATGCACCTTCAAGTGCAACAGGGAAGTTATAACCCCTGCCGAGGTAAAGCATGTTCTGGCAGAATTTAAACATCTTTGCTATTTCAAATATTTTATTGCTTTCTGCCAGTATTTTATTTATCTTATCGGGAATTCTTAGCAGTTCATCGGTTATTTCTTTTATTTTATTTTGCTGAAGTAATTTTTTCTGTTGTGCAATTAAGAGTGATATTAACGCAAGTCCTGTTAGCTGTGAAGTAAAAGCTTTTGTAGATGCAACTCCTATTTCGGGTCCGGCATGTGTGTATATTCCTGCATTGGTTTCGCGTGCAATGCTGCTGCCGACAACATTCACGATGCCATAAACTTCTGCACCTCTTTCTTTTGCTTCCCTGAGTGCTGCAAGTGTATCGGCTGTTTCACCGCTCTGGCTGATTACAAACATTATATCACCGGGGTGAATTACCGGTTCTCGGTAACGGAATTCGGATGCATATTCAACTTCAACCGGAACTTTACATAGATGTTCAATCATATATTCACCAACCAGCGCGGCATGCCATGCCGTTCCGCAGGCTGATATCGTCAGCCCTTTTGCATAGGTAAGCTTATCGATTACATTCGAAAGGCCGCCGAGCTTAACAAGCCCTGTATCTTTATATATCCTGCCGCGCATCGTGTTCATAACAGAATCGGGCTGTTCATTGATTTCTTTCAGCATGAAATAATCGTAACCGCCTTTTTCTATCTGCTCAAGGTCCATTGTAATTTCTTCAATTTCATGTTCTATCTTTTCGTCCTGAATGGTTTTTATCTCGAATTTATCCCTTGTTACACTGACCAATTCGCCATCAAGCAGGTAAACAACCTGCCGAGTATGCGGTACGATTGCAGTTGCATCGGAGGCAACTATGAATTCGTTTTCTCCTACGCCAAGCACGAGCGGGCTTCCTTTGCGTGCAGCAATTATTTTATCGGGTTCGAATTTCGATAGAACACAAATTCCGTATGTTCCTTCAACCTCGGCTAAAGCCAGCCTGACTGCTGTTTCAAAGTTTTTTACTTTTTTGTAGTGTGAGCGTATTAAATGAACAAGACATTCGGTATCTGTCTCGGTTATAAACCGGAATCCTTCTCTTTCAAGTCTTATTTTAATAGCTTTGTAATTTTCAATTATACCATTGTGAATTACCACAATTTCGTTTTCTGAATCAAATATAGGATGTGCGTTTTTATCGTTCGGTTCACCATGAGTTGCCCAGCGTGTGTGCCCGAATCCTATAGTTGATTCGGTATCAAATCCATTGTTCATGATTAACTTCTCCAAGTCGCTAACTTTACCTTTTTTCTTTTTAACGGAAATTTGGTTATCACACATCACAGCAACACCAGCTGAGTCATACCCGCGGTATTCAAGTTGTTTTAAGCCTTTAATTATGATTGGTAAAGCCTGTTTTTTACCTATGTAAGCAATAATTCCGCACATTTTTAAAATATTTAGTTTTGTAGACTTGTAAAGTTATTCAAATTAACTAATTAAGACAATACAGCAATAAGGGGTGCACAGGTTTTAGAATTAAAATAATTTTAATACTGTTTTGAACTGGTAATTACACATGGGGGCAGGTAATCGGAAAAATAAATTAAAGGAGATATTATTAAACATAAAATTATATATGTTACATTTATAATACGCCCAGGTAACAAGTTACCATTCTTCTGTTCTTGCAACTTGTGCGGGAATCTTTACGATATGAAGCTTGCTTAAAAAAAGTATGATATAATAGGTTATATCTATCTCATACCATTTAACACCGATGTTTATTCTTGAAGGAAATTTATGGTGGTCGTTATGATAAGCTTCACCAAGGAAGAAGATATCGCATGGGAATAAATTTGTGGAAGTATTATTAAGCTCATAATTTCTGTAGCCTATTTTATGACCATACCAGTTTACAAATACAGCGTGAACCGGGTTCATTAAAATAGTAATCGGAAGCAGTAAAAAAAGCCATGGCGATGCGGCAAAAATGACATAGAAAGCAATGTATGCTGCAATCCAGATCATTTTAGTATACCTCGAATCAGCCCAACGGTCAAATCCCGGCCAGTCGGGGATATCTTTCAAAAAACGTTTTTCAACTTCTACTTTACCCCAATAAATATCGGTGTACATTTTACGTGTAGCCCACATCATAGAAAACAAATTCGGATGGTTAGAAGGCGAATGCGGGTCTTTTGGCGTATCGGTGTAGGCATGATGCATCCTGTGCATAATTGCATAAGACCGCGGGCTCATATATGTTGCTCCCTGTGTTATAAAAGCAAATATGTAAAAAAACCGTTCCCAGAATCTATTCATTGTGAACGACCTGTGTGAGGAGTAACGATGGTCTAAAAATGTCTGTGAGAAAATAGAAAGATACCACTGAGCGATGAAAAAAATGATAATGACCATTAAGGTTATGTTTTTAAGTTATATAAAAAAAATGTTTGGTTAATTACACCAAACATTAAGAATGAGGTTAATAATTATAGTAGTAATATAAGGTATAATATATTAATTAACTATATCCCCATTAAAAAAGTATTAATATGAATTATTATTTACTTTATCCCAAAAAGCTTTGCTGAGTCCTCAGCGAACTTAACTATAGGGGAGAAGTAGATTCCGAAAAGAATTGTTGGAATAATAAGGAGGATTAAAAGCGTATTATGTGCTAAGCTGTATTTAACACTGGAAGAATCACCTTGCGGGTTTAGGAGAAACATGTTTTTAATAACCTTAACGTAGTAATATAAGCTTACAACACTGTTAAGCAAACCTATTAACGCAAGCCAGATGTATCCGTCACTTATCAAAGCTGAGAATATATAAAATTTACCTACAAACCCGGCGGTAAGCGGGATTCCGGTAAGTGAAAATAAAAATATCCCGAAAGAAACACATAAAAACGGTGCGCGGTAACCGTAACCCTTCATCTCGTTGATGCTTTCTGTTCCGAATTTGTTTGCAATTAAAATAACACTGTAAAATGCTCCGAGATTCATAAATAAATAAATAAACAGGTACAACATCATCGAACTGATTCCCTGTGGTGTTACCGTAACAAATGCCAGGATAATGTACCCCGCCTGTGCTATCGATGAATATGCAAGCAGTCGTTTTAAATTATCCTGCCATATTGCAACAAAATTGCCAAGTGTCATAGTAGCAACAGCTATTACTGCAAATATTTGATTCCAGCTAAACCCTGGCAGCAAATTAAATCCCGGATGGGTTTGTGTACCTGTGTATTGAAATGAAACTATAAAAAACCTTATAAGCATCCCGAATCCGGCAGCTTTAGATGCAACCGAGAGCAAAGCAGTTATAGGCAGCGGTGCGCCTTCATAAACATCGGGTGTCCAGAAATGGAAGGGGACAGCTGATATTTTGTAACCGAATCCTGCAATCATAAGAAATATTGCTATGAGTAATGTAATAACATTAACCGGATTGGATGATAAGAACGTGCTGATTTGATAGAAATTGATGCTTCCTGTTAATCCGTATATTAACGAAATACCAAATAGCATTAAACCCGATGATACACCGCCGTATATCACATATTTTAACGCAGCTTCAACCGAACGATTTGATTTTTTAAGATAGCCTGAAAGAACGTATGAACTTAAGCTTAAGAGTTCAAGTGAAAGATACATCATAAGCAGGTTTACAGAAGAAACCATAAGGAAACCGCCAAGTGTCATACATAAAATAAGCGAGTAGTATTCCTGTGTTTTGTAGTCTATTTTATTAATTTCTTCTGAAAATAATGTGAAAAATATTATTACTGCTGCTGATATTAATATGAGAATTTTAAAATAGAAGCCGAAGGGGTCAAGAGCCAGCATTTGGAAAAATATTGTGCCTGTTTCTATGTAACTTTGCTGAATAGTTAAGATGAAAGTAACAAACAGGGAAATAAAAGCAAGGATACCGGAGATTTTTGTTTTTTTTCTGACAAATAATTCAACTATTAACAGCACGCATATCGAAACCGATAAAAACAGCTCAGGATGAAATTTATTCAGGTCGTTTAATATTTGCTGGTTAATCATATAAAATGTTCAATGTTCAATGTTCAATGTTCAATGTTCAATGTTCAATGTTCAATGTTCAATGTAGAATAATATATTAAGTAATTTCATATTTTAAATTCTGACCTCTGACCTCTGACCTCTGACCTCTGACTTCTGATTTCTAACCTCTGACTTCTGACCTCTAACCTCTTTGAATTTACCACCCGCTGATTGTTAAGGTTGTTGATTTTGTAACAAAATCCACAAGCTGGTTAACAGATGCCGACATAGTATCGAGCATCGGTGAGGGGTAAACGCCGAAAAATATAACAACTATTGCCAGCGGAACCAGCATAAAGTATTCACGTGTATCCATATCGGTTAATTTATTCCAGCGTTCGGGAAGTTCACCATAAAATAATCTTTGCAGAGTCCACAGCATATAACCTGCACCCAGTACAATTCCCAGAGTTGAAATAATAGTTATAACCCTGATAGGCTGAACACTGAATGCACCAAGGAAAGCAAGCGCTTCGCTGATAAAGCCGCTTAAGCCGGGCAATCCAAGTGCTGCGAAGAATGCGATTATAACAATACCAAAGTAACCGGGCATTTTGTTTGCAAGCCCGCCGAATTCATCAAGGTTTCTTGTATGTGCTCGGTCATAAATAACGCCAACAATTAAAAAGAGCATGGCTGTGATAGTTCCGTGATTAAACATCTGGAAGACAGCACCTGTTATACCCTGTGTTGTAAGAGATGACATTCCAAGCACTACATAACCCATATGTGCTATTGATGAATATGCAATAAGTTTCTTAAAATCTTTCTGAGCCATAGCAACAAGCGAACCGTAAACAATGTTTATCATTCCGAAAACGGCGAGTGCGTAAGCAAAGTAAACCATAGCTTCAGGGAAAATGGGGTAACTTATTCTCAGCATTCCGTACGTACCCATTTTGAGCAGAACACCGGCAAGTATTACACTTATTGCTGTCGGTGCTTCAACATGAGCATCGGGTAACCATGTGTGGAACGGGAAAATTGGTACTTTAATTGCAAACCCGATAAACAAAGCAACATAAGCTAAAAGTCTTGCGGTTGTGAGTGTTCCTGCGAATAATGAACCTTCTATGAAATTCTTGGGGTCCATTAAAGAAATCATATTAAAAGTATGAGTTTGTGTAATGGAATCTTTGGATGAAAAGTACAATCCAATCATTACAAGCAGTATAAAGGCACTTCCGAACAACGTATAAAGGAAAAATTTAATTGCTGCATATATACGTCGCGGTCCTCCCCATATGCCAATCAAAAAGTACATAGGCAGAAGCATTATTTCCCAGAACACAAAGAATAAAAAGAAATCGAGCGATACGAATGTTCCCATCATACCGGTATCGAGCAGGAGGAATAAAGCAAAATAACCTTTTATTGATTTATCGATTGTGAAAGATGAAAGGCAAGCTATTACCGAAATAAAACCTGTTAATAAAACCATAGGCATCGAAAGTCCGTCAACTGCCATAAAGTATTCAATAACTATTCTGTTAGTCCATGCAAATCCCTGAATATCAATCCAGTTAAACTTTTCAATGAACTGCAGTGATTCAAGCTTGTTGATGCCGGGCAGTGAGTTGTTAAAATTCAGCCACAGAACTATACACAGAACAAATTGCAGCAGAGTAAAGCCAAGGGCTGTCCATTTAATGCTTTTATCTTTTTCTTTAGGCATAAGCAATATAACTATCATACCAAGAACAGGCAGGAAAGTTATCCAGCTTAATATTCCTATATTAAGTATTTTTAATTCCGACACGTTTAAAGTATAAAATTAAAATTTAAAAATTCAAATTTATTTTGTACCGCCCTATGGAGCCAAACCGATATCCCGCTAGGCGGGATTCCCACAAGATTTTGAGTCTCGCGCACTTGTCCCGATTGGTTAGGATTTGCCAGTTCAGCCACGGCGGCAAAATGTTATATATTTCTAAAAATAAAATAAAAGATCACTAAACCGAACAATACATATGCGATATATGTTTGTATCTTCCCGGTTTGTATCTTTCTGAAAATTAAGCCAAAGAACATAACTACACTACCTGTCAAATTAACTGCACCATCAACTATGCCATTATCAAACTGTCCCGAACCTGAAGAAGCTTTCTTTGTAATATAAGCTGAACCATTAACCAAGCCATCTATAATTTTGTCGTCGAACCATTTAAGTATGCTTGTGAAAATAAGAAGTATCCTGACTATTACACCATCATAAAAATGGTCAAAGTACCATTTATTCAGTGAAAGATTGTATAATGGTTTCAGCTTCTGTGCTAATCGGTCAGTATCTACTTTTTTCCACTGGTAAAATGTGAATGCAAGCAGAATCCCTGCACCCGCAACTAAAAGTGAAATTGCCATAGCAGGGTAATGAGCGTGATGTATTGCTTCTCCAAACTCCTTTAAGTCGGTTAAAACATGCAGACGCTGTATTTCAGGTACAACACTTAATGGCATGGTTATGTATTTATAGAACCATCCTGATGCAGCATCAATAGGATTAAAGGAATAAAATCCGAATATCGAAAGAACAGCAAGTATTACAAGCGGAATAGTCATAGCTTTAGGCGATTCGTGACAATGTTCATATTTCTCTTTATTTTTCGGTGCGCCATGGAATGCAATTATCACAAGCCTGAACATATAGAAAGCTGTCATAGAAGCTGAAAGGAAAGCAACTACAGGAATTATATAATGTATTCCGCCCATCATACCTGCATAAGCCATTGTTCCGGCAAGAATTGAATCTTTGCTTAAAAATCCTGATGTAAGCGGAACACCGCACAGAGCCAGCGTTGCAATTAAGAATGTCCAGTATGTAATTGGCATTTTGTTTCTTAATCCGCCCATATTTCTTATATCCTGTTCATGATGCATTGCATAAATCACTGAACCGGAACCAAGAAACAGGCATGCCTTAAAACTGGCGTGAGTTGTAAGATGGAAAAATCCCGACGTGTATGAACCGACACCAAGTCCAATCATCATATACCCAAGCTGGCTTACCGTTGAATAAGCTAAAACTTTTTTAATATCGTTCTGTGTCAGTGCGATGGTAGAAGCAAGGAATGCTGTTATTAATCCGATATAAGCAATGAACATCATCGCATTAGCATCCATCATCGGGAATGTTCTTGCAACAAGATATACTCCTGCAGCCACCATTGTTGCAGCGTGAATTAATGCACTAACAGGTGTGGGACCTTCCATTGCATCTGGCAGCCACACATGTAACGGGAATTGAGCTGATTTACCGATTGCACCGCAAAAGATAAGAATGCCAGCTGCACTCAGCCATCCCCCTGAAAGTTTCCCTGCTTCGATTGCAGCAAATACTTCGTTATAATTTAACGTACGGGTGAAGTAGTATATTATCATTATCCCTGAAAAGAAGCCAATATCGCCAATCCTGTTAACAATAAATGCCTTCTTGCATGCGTATTGGGGACCGGGTTTTTCGTACCAGAATCCTATTAATGCATAAGAGCTGAAACCAACAAGTTCCCAGAAAATGTATATCATTAAAAAGTTTGTAGAAAGCACTATGCCAAGCATAGAAAACGAGAAAACACCAAGGTAAGCAAAATACCTGCTGTACTTTGAGTCACCTTCCATATATTTACAGGAGAACAGATGGGTAAGCGAGCTTATCAGACAAACTACAACCAGCATTACAACCGATAGCGGGTCAATAAGGATTCCGAGATCGAATTTTATTGGTCCCCAAAAGGGCGACTCTTTCAAGTCAAACCATGTAACATTGGCAATTAGCTTTGATGATGCAGGTGTTGCATATAATATATAAGCAGAAAGTGCAAGACAAACAAATAATAATCCTGTCCCTAACCAATCACCCTGACGCGGCAGTTTTTTACCAAAGAAGGTTAAAAATACGAAGGAAAACAATGGCAGAAATAATATTAGAAGCGATATTGTAACTAAATGATCCATTTACTCTTTCAGAGAATTTATTTCATCGGCATTAACTGTTTTAAAATTGTGATAAATATTTAAAACTATTGCGAGTGCTATTACAGCTTCTGCTGCTGCAAGAATAATAACAAATATTGCAATAACCTGTCCGTCAATACTGTTGTTACCGTATTTGGAAAATGCGATAAAATTAATATTTGAAGCATTAAGTATAAGTTCTATTCCCATTAGTATCATTATTGCATTTTTACGCGTTACTACGGCAAACAATCCTAAACCGAACAGCAATGCGCTTACTACTAGGAAGTGATATAAACCGATATGTAAGTTTTCAATGTTCAAAATTCAATTATAATGTTTAGTGATTAATACTAAATATCAATTAATATGTTTTGTACCGCCGATCGGAGTCGAACCGATACGGGATTGCTCCCACTAGATTTTGAGTCTAGCGCGTCTACCAGTTCCGCCACGGCGGCTTATTTATTCATTTCCTACGTGCTAAAAATGCTGCTCCCACTATAGCCACAAGCAATACAATAGACGCTATTTCAAAAGGCAATAAGTATTGTGTAAGTAAAAGTTCGCCGATTTTATTTACAGTCTGGTCTGTGACTTCAGGCTGATTTGGTTTCCATTTAGTCAAAATTACAGTACTAACCAGCAATGCTGCTACAATTGCCACAATAATTACAGCGGGTAAAGATTTTAATGGTTTGGTATTTAAATCCACATCAATCATATTGGTAGTAAGCATTACACCGAATATTAACAGAACCAGGATTCCTCCCACATAAATCAGAAGTTGTGTGATGGCAATAAAATCTGCACTAAGTAAAACATAAATTCCGGCTACACCTGTAAAAGTAAATAAAAGAGAGAACGCTGAGTAAATTATATTTCTTGAGAAAACAACAATCCCGGCAGATATAACTGTTATAACTGCGAATATGTAAAAGATTATATCGAATAATGTCATTTATTCTCTGTTTTTTGTTCAGGTTGTGCCGGTTTATTCTGAGCTTCAGAACTTTTTGCTGCTTCTTTTGCTTTTTGCTCTGCTGCAGCTTTTGCAATAGCAGCCTTTTTTTCTTCCTGTTCTTTCTGATACGCTAGAAGTTTAGCTTTCTTTTCCTCAGTTATTTCAGGTGTCATATCTGTAAATTCATAAATCAGTTTATTCCTGTCGAATTCCGAAAATTCAAAAACATCTGTCATGTAAATGCATTCAGTAGGGCAGGGGAATACGCATAATTGACAAAAACAGCATTTAGCAATATCAATTGTGAAAGTAGGAACAAACAATGCCTTCTTTTTACCCTGTGATGTAACACCGGTTCTGCCTACTATATCACCCGGTACGGCTTTAATAGTATCAAGATGTATACAATTTACAGGGCATGCTCTTGCACACTGGTCGCACCCGATACAATCGTCTATGTTCACAAAAAGTCTGTTACGCTCTCTCTCTGGTAACTGAAGTCTTTCTGTCGGGTATTGTATTGTAACTGCTTTAGTAAATAAATGTCTGAACGTAACTCCCATACCTATCATTACTGTAAAAATTGATAACCAAATGTTCTTAAAATATTGCTTCATAAAATACTAAAATAAGATAGCGAGAAAACCAACTATTAAAATGTTAACAAAGGCAAAGGGTATTAAAACTTTCCAGCAAACATACATAAGCTGGTCAACACGAAGTCTTGGCAATGTCCATCTGAGCCACATTTGTATAAAAATAAAGACCATACCTTTTAAAACGAACCAGAAAACCTGCATCCACGGATTGTTTAAGAAGGGGATAGCATCTCCGAAGGGAGACTGCCACCCGCCAAAAAACAATGTTGCAGCAATTGCAGATACTGCGAACATGTTCGCGTATTCGGCAAGGAAAAAGAAAGCAAACCGCATGCCCGTATATTCGGTATGATAACCAGCTACAAGTTCCGATTCAGCTTCCGGAATATCAAATGGTGTCCTGTTTGTTTCGGCCAGTGAGGTTAAATAATAAATTATAAAAGAAATAAACATAAAAGGCAGCAGAAGAAGTTTTTCCCATCCACCGGGACCGCCAAAAATATACCAATTCCAGAACCATCCCTGTTGTGCATTAACAATATCCTGAAGATTAATACTCCCCACAAGAATCACAATAGTCATAATTACAAGCACTGTAGGAATTTCATAGCTGACAATTTGTGCAACCGACCTCATTGCACCGAACAGCGACCACTTATTATTTGAAGACCAGCCTGCCATAAGAAGTCCAACCGTTACGAGAGATGAAATGGCAATAATAAAGAATAATCCTAATCCGATTTGTGAACCAATATACTGGCTTGAAAATGGTATGCATGCAAATGCAGCGTATGACCCGATGAAAACAACATAAGGTGCTAAAGTAAATAATTTACTATCTGCTGCTTTGGGTATTATATCTTCCTTTTGTATCAGCTTTAAAATGTCAGCGATTGTTTGTAATGCACCGTGATATCCGACCCGCATAGGACCCAGCCTATCCTGCATATGAGCCGATACTTTTCTTTCGAGCCATACTGCAAATAGTGCAAACGGTATCAGAAATAATAACGGCGGTATAGCCATAATTATATATACCCAAAAGCTTCCTTGTCCGAATATGTTTTGTAAGAATTGCTCCAAAATATTTCGTCATTCCAGCGAAAGCTGGAATCTATTTTATTGAACTTTTATTCCTTTAATGCTTAAGAATTTATGCTTGAATATATCGTAATATAGTGAGGCTATTTGTTTATACCTCAATGTTTATTAACATTTGCATTAATTTCTGTTTAATTTCAGGCAGCCTATCTTTAATTACTTTCCAAACAATTTTATAATTTATACCAAAATAATCATGAATTATTTTATCTCTCATACCAGACATTTCTTTCCAAGGTAAATCCGGATACTTATCTCTTAATGATTTAGGAATATTCTTAGCTGCTTCTCCAATTATTTCAAGTTTCCTTATTATTGCACTGCAAGTTTTATCATCAGTAACCAATTCATTATACGACATTTTACCAACAAATTCATCAATTTTATTAATGCAATTAATTATGTCTGAAAGATATAATTTATAATCGCGTTTCATACAAATAATACTTCTTGCATTATATATTTTTTCAATTCTTTTCTTATAGATGTTTTCTCAACTAAATCAACCTTTTTGCCCAATACTCCTGTAAGATAATTTTCTAATTCGATAAATTTAAGTAGATCAGGAAGTTGTTGATACTCAACCATGATATCGATATCGCTTTTTTTCTTAGAAGTACCTCTAACGATTGAACCGAATACACCAATATTTATCACTTTATATTTAGTATAAAGCTCGCCCTTCACTTTTTTTAACCTATTATTTATAACTTTTATTGACACAATCTTTTATTGAACTCAAAATTTTAAGTAATTGAAAATACAAATACTAAATTGATAAATCTTTCAATTTAAACTTTGTTATTCGAAATTGATTTGTCCCAAAGGGTACTTTATGCCAGAATTAGGATTTTGGCATTTAATTTTTAATGAACCCTTCATCTACGCTCAGGGTAAACATTGATAATTGTATTTACCTGTCTATTTCTCCCAGAACTATATCTACACTCCCTACAATTGCAACTAAATCTGCAATCATATATCCCTTCGATATTAATGGAACCAGGCTTAAATTGCAAAAAGCAGGTGAACGTACTTTAATACGGTACGGATTTGTTGTTCCGTCACTAACAATATAATAACCCAGTTCGCCTCTTGGAGTCTCTGTTCGTGCATAAATCTCGCCTTTTTGCGGGCGTACGTTTTTTGGAACCTTTGCATGAACATCTCCATCGGGAATTTGTTCAAGTGCCTGTTCTATGATTTTGCACGATTCCTCCATTTCCCAAACGCGTACTATGTATCGGTCCCAGCAATCGCCAACTGTTCCCATTTCACCTTTACCTACTATTACGTTAAAATCAAACCTATTATATATAGAGTATGGGTCATCTCTGCGTAAGTCAAAATTAACACCAGAACCTCTCAAAGTAGGTCCCGATGCTCCTGCATTAATTGCTACATCAGCCGGAAGTATCCCTATATTTGCAGTTCTTTCAATGAAAATCTTGTTAAAAGACAGCAGGTCGTTAAGTTCTTTAATATTTGGTCTGAAATATTTAATGAATTCCTTTGCCTTATCAATAAAATTATGGGGTATATCGTGTGAAAGCCCGCCAATCCACATATAATTATATAATAATCTTGCACCGCAGGTTATTTCGAACAGCTCAAGGATTTTTTCCCTGTCTCTGAAGCAGAATAAAAACGGAGTAAACGCACCGGTATCCATCCCGTATGTTCCTATTGCAACAAGGTGCGATGCAATACGCTGAAGCTCTGCCATAATAACGCGAATGTACTCCACTCTTTCTGGTACTTCTATGCCGAGCAGACGTTCCATAGCAACTGCATATCCGAAATTGTTTGACATAGCTGCGAGGTAATCCATCCTGTCGGTATAAGGGATTACCTGCGGATATGTCATAGCTTCAGCATGTTTTTCGAAACATCTGTGCAGGTAACCTATATGAGGTTTCACATCAACAATAATTTCACCATCCAGAACAAGTTCAAGTCTAAGCACTCCGTGTGTTGATGGGTGCTGGGGACCCATGTTCAGTATCATTTCATCCGTGCGTATTTCAGGCATCTATTTAAAATTAACCTCTTTTAAAATATAATATTTTAGATTCATAGATGGCGGATTTGTTCGGTTTGCACCCCATTTTACAATTCCTCGTCTTTTAGCAAGCCAAATTTCTGTAGAAAATGTCATACCGCCCATTACAAAATTTAAATGTATACAGTTTTCATAAGTATCATATAATGTTTTTAAGGTTTCATTAATGTAAGCCACATTCGCATCCCAGTTTCCGCATTTCCACCTGTATCCGGGTTCAAGCTTAGAAATTGCAGGTATAAACAATTGCTCCGAACCATCATTCTCTATTATATATATATCACCGTCAGGTTTAATCTTTAATTTATTCTTTGTTTCCTCGTTTTTAAGAAAGTAAGGCAATAATGAATATTCTGCTATCCGGGTGTCATTTTCATTTGTTAAACTCTTTAGCTCCACTTTATAATTTTCTTTTTCATTACCCGGTTCATTTACATACTCCCAGATTCCTTTTTCAATAAGCGGGAAGTAGGATGTATCACCGCCCATTGTACTGTAGAGTGTATCCTTTTTAGAATCTTCTTTGACTTTAAGTTTACTGGTTGAATTGCAGCTTAATATTGAAACAGAAATCAAAAATATTATAAGCGAAGTGATAATATTAGATTGTTTTACGCTCATTAATAAGGCACCTTCATACCCTGGTAAAATTCCGGGACCTGGTAATCTTTTCTCAAAGGATGCCCTTCCCAGTCATAAGGCAAAAGAATCCGTACCAGATTCGGATGCCCAACATAGTTAATGCCTATTACATCATAAGATTCCCTTTCGTGCCAGTTTGCGGTTTCCCAAATATGTGCAACTGATTTTGTATCCGGGTTATCCCGGTTAACGGTTGCTTTTAAGCATAGCTTGTGTTTTTTATCATAGGAAAACAAATGGTAAACTGTTGTAAGCGTTCCGTTGTTATTATCCACTCCGCTTAAACAGCTTAACGAATCAAAATTAAGCTCGTTATTATCTCTTAAATATAAACAAATTTCATCAACTTTATCGGGTGAAACATTAATAAATTCAGCAACAGGGATTCCGCTAATAAGCTCCCCGATTGCATCATCGTATTTTACTTTTAGTTTTTCGTATATTTCCTGTATGGTCATAAATTAACTATATTTTGGAATGCTTATATGCCTGCATGTTCTGCAGGCGGGCATTCCCTATGATTTCTTAGCTAAGCTCTGGTTACGTACTTTCTCCTGAAGCTTTAACAATCCGTCTAGCAATGCTTCTGGTCTTGGCGGGCAGCCGGGAACATAAACATCGACCGGCACAATTCTATCAATACCTTTTAAAACATGATATCCATGCTCCCAGTAGGGGCCGCCGCAATTTGAACAGCTTCCCATCGAAATAACATATTTAGGTTCGGGCATTTGTTCGTATAGTCTTTTTATCCTGAGTGCCATTTTTAGTGTAACGGTGCCAGATACAATTATTACATCGCTTTGTCTTGGAGTATTACGCGGTATCACACCAAAACGGTCGAAGTCATAATGTGATGCACTTGTAGCCATCATCTCGATTGCACAGCAGGCAAGTCCAAATCCCATTTGCCAGAGCGAGCTTAGACGTGCCCAGTTAAGGAGGTTATCGACGTTCGTTATAATTATATTGCTGCTTTCGAACTGGTTATCGTATTTGTTTAATAAACCCATTATTTAATTATCAATCTGCAATTATAAATAATCAATAAAAATAGTCAATGCGTATTTCTAATTTCGGATTAAGTAAAAAACCGATTATCTAATTATTGAATAACTAACTAACCGGTTAATTAGCTAATTTTGATTTTTATCAAGCTTAGGTATGACCGGTTTCGGACGAATCCAGTCGAGGTCACCTCTTGCCCAGAGATAGATAAAACCGATAAATAAAATAATAAGGAAAACCATCATTTCTAAAAATGCAATCATTCCCATACTCTGATATACAACTGCCCACGGGAACAGGAAAACCACCTCAACGTCAAAAATTATGAAAACAAGAGCAATAACATAAAACCGAATATTGAATTTTAACCAAGAGTTACCTACCGGTTCTTCACCGCATTCGTAGGTTTTGAGTTTCTCTGCTGTGGATTTTCTGGGCTGGAGAATTCTTGATACTAATAAGCCGCTGAACACAAACACAATAGCAAGAATAACAAAAATAAGTATTTGTCCGAATTGTGTTAACACGTTCTACAAAGATAAAAGTTACTCTGAGTAAAAATCAATTCTATTAGTAGTATAATATTTATATACAGTGTTGATTTTATATAAAGGTTTACTTATAATATGGAATTATTAATAGGAAATTATATTATTATATTTGGAATGAGGATAATATAAAGTGAAATTTATAAGAGTAATTTTTATCATAATTTTTTTATCGCTTTTTTTTAATTCCATTTCATTTTCTCAGCAATACTGGATAAAACAAAACTCACCAGAAACCCGCTGGCTATACAGGCTTGACTTTGTTGACAGCCTGTACGGCTGGGTTTGCGGTGATTCAGGTGCTATGATTGCAACCACAAATGGCGGAATTAACTGGTTTAACCAGCAAACAGGAATAAATTACTTTATTGAAGATATTCAATTTATTGACCGTCAACTTGGATACGGAATTGCTAATGACTATTATTTCCAGGGGTCAACAATTCTAAAAACAACAAACGGAGGTAATAACTGGACATTTTCAAGATATCCTGACACAACCGTTATTATTAATACCGTATATTTTCTTAATGAACAAACTGGATTTTTAGGAGGTTTCCTGGGTATTATTTTAAAAACAACCAATGCAGGTTTACAATGGAAACGTATGGATATTGATTCGGCATGGGGTTGTGAATTCCCCATTAGGAAATATGTTTTCCGAAACAGCCGGTTTGGTTATGCCTGCGGCGGAATAATGGATATTGGAGGAGTTGTTTGGCGAACTACCGATTACGGTTTAAACTGGCTCTGTGATATTATCACTCCTGAGCCTTTGTTGGATATATTAATAGTTGACAGTTTAAGAGCAATAACAGTAGGCGGTGATTTTGAATATGGCTTTGGAGTAGCTAAAACCTATAATGCCGGCGTTAACTGGACATATAATAATGTTGCATTTTTTGGGGTAGGTCAAGCTTTAACTGCCAGAACACCCGATGAACTATGGGTGCCTTTAGGTTTTTCGGGGAAATGGGCGGTAAGTCTTGATACTGGGAATACCTGGATTGAAATTCCGGGACCCGATAGTGCAGGTTTATATGATGCCGAGTTTGTTTCACCTTACAGCGGCTGGGCTTGCGGTACATTTGGTTCTATTTACAAGTACAATACCGGGATAATAGGTATTAAAGATCCAGCTATCCCTGTGATAATTTCGCTTTCACAAAATTACCCTAATCCTTTCAATCCCAAAACAACGATTAAATTCAATATCAATAAACCTTCAAACGTTAAATTAACAATCTACGATCCCCTTGGCAGGGAAGTGAAGGTTGTTACAGAAAATTACCCTAAGGCAGGGGAGTACAAAGTTGAAATAGATATGTCTGATTTTTCATCGGGATTATATTTCTATAAAATTACAGCGGGCAGTTATTCTAAGACAATGAAGATGGTGCTTGTTAAATAATGCTGCGGATTATTATAGCAGAAGCTTTAACATTTTTTATACTGTTCGCTGCACATCATCATGTGTATTCACAGCAATACTGGGTTCGCCAGAACTCGCCTGTAACACGCTGGCTTACTAATCTTGATTTCGTCGATTCGGTTTATGGCTGGGCTGCGGGTGATTCAGGTGCAATAGTTGCTACTACCAATGGCGGTATTACATGGACGCTTCAGCAAACCGGAATTGATTACATGATAGAAGAACTGCAGTTTATTAACCGGCAAGTAGGTTACGGTATTGCCAACGCATACTATCTGCAGGGAACAACCATACTAAAAACCACTAATGGCGGGATAAACTGGACTTATTCAAGATTCCCTGATACTACATTAATAATTAACACGTTATACTTTCTTAATGAACAGACCGGTTTTTTAGGCGGTTATATGGGATTGATACTTAAGACGACTAATGGAGGAGGTATTTGGAAAAGGATGAATATAGATACTGCCTGGGGATGTGAGTTCCCTATATGGAAATTTAATTTCCGCAATATACAATACGGTTATGCAAGCGGGGGTATTATGGAGGTTGGGGGAGTTTTATGGCGTACAACCGATTACGGGTCAAACTGGCAATGTGAACTGGTTACCTGGGATCCTATGCTTGATATATATATAGTTGACAGCCTGCGAGCGCTTGCAATAGGCGGTGATTTTGAATTTGGCACCGGTTATGCTAAAACTTACAATAACGGTGTTAACTGGAGTTATCATAATCTGGCTTTCTTCGGACAGGGGCAGGCATTAACAGCGAGAACTCAATCCGAAATTTGGGCACCGCTCGGTTTTTCTGTGCTGTGGGCTGTTAGTCTTGATACAGGAAATACATGGATGGAAATTCCCGGACCCGACAGCGCCGGAATATGGGATGCTGAGTTCGTTTCGCCATACTGCGGCTGGGCATGCGGAACATGGGGAACAATCTATAGATATAATCCTTCTGTTATCGGTATTCAGGATCCGTCTTCTTCTGCGTTTTTTTCACTATCTCAGAATTATCCCAATCCATTCAATCCGAAAACTACTATTAAATTCCAATTAAGCATACCAGCGGATGTAAAGCTGGCTATATATGACCTGCAAGGAAAGTTGGTTAAAATAGTTTTGGATGAGTTAAGATTTGCCGGTGAAAATAATGTCGAGGTTGATATGTCAGAATATGCCTCCGGTTTATACCTATATAAGCTCGAAACAAATTCATTCAGCCGGACTAAAAAAATGCTCCTAATAAAATGATTTTATCATTTTTTGGTCAGCATATAATTAAGCTGACCTCAACTTGTCACTTTGATAATGTCATTATATTAGTATCCGTATAATCTTCAGTAATTAACTGGCAGAAATATATGCCAGAAGAACAGTTGCTGCCATCCCATTCAACTTCATAAGTGCCTGGTTTTAATGGTTCGTTTACAAGTGTTGTTATTTCACGCCCAAGGATGTCGTAAATCTTTAGAGTTACGACCCCCCTGCGTGATAATTCAGGTTTCTCCCCCTTATTAAGTGGGGGATATAAGTGAGGTCTTATACTGAATTTTATTTTTGTATTTGCATTAAAGGGATTCGGGTAATTCTGATATAAAAAATAGTCTGTCGGGATTTCTGCAGAAATATTTTTTATATAAAGCTCTCCAACAGGCCGTCTCCAAACTGATTGTCCCACTGTGCCTGCAAAAAAGTAAGCGCTTGTAATAAGTAATCCTCTGACAATAGGTGAGGTGATAAATCCTTCATTTTTCTGTAACCAGGTGCTCCCGTTATTGGTTGAAAGATACACGCCGTTTCCGCTTGTTCCTGCTATAATATTATTCCCGTTCGCTGTAATGCAGTAAACATCACGTGTATTTAAACCAATCAGCGTCCATGAGTTTCCGTTATCGGTACTCCGGTAAATTCCTCCGTTATAATCGGTTCCCGCGAAAATATTGCTTCCGATAACTGCAAAAGAATACACATTACGGTTGTTTAAAGAAGTCTGCACCCATGTATTGCCATTATCTGTTGACCTGTATACTCCATTAGCATTTGTTCCTGCAAAAATACTGCTCCCGTTTAGTAAAAGAGCATAAATATGACGGTTGTTTAAAGAAGTCTGTACCCATGAGTTGCCATAATCTGTTGAACGGTAAACACCATAAGTATTTGTTCCTGCAAAGATACTGCTTCCGCTTACTGCAAGTGAATAAACCGACCTGTTGCTTAAAGAAGTTTGCACCCACGAGTTGCCGTTATCTGCCGAGCGGTAAACCCCGTAGTTTAAATATGCACCTGCAAAGATATAATTACCGCTTACAGCAAGTGCATAGATATCGCGGTTATTAAGAGTAGTTTGCTCCCATAGATTTCCGTTATCTGTAGTGCGGAACACACCGAGTACTAATGTTCCGGCAAACATATTCGTTCCGTTTATTGCAAGTGAATATACTTCTCTTGCACTAAGCGTAGTTTGAATCCAGCTGTTGCCGTTATCCGGGGAACGGTAGACGCCATAATTGTGCCCGCCGGAAAAAAGATAGCTTGTGTTTTGAACAATTGCTCTAACACCTCGATTATTTAAGGCAGTTTGCTCCCAGCTATTGCCGTTATCCGAAGAGCGATATATCCCCGAATTTCCTGTTCCGGCAAAGATATAACTGCTGCCTACACAGAATGCCGATACATTTGTATTAGTTATACCTGACAGTACCCAGGTGTTACCGTTATCTGTAGAGCGGTATATACCATTTATGACCCAGCATCCAGCAAAAATAGTGGAGCCGCTTATTGCAAGGCAGCTAACGGAATTCGAATTAAAAGGTGTTTGTACCCATGAAATTCCGTTATCAGTTGACCTGTAGATACCGTAAGAGCTTGTTCCTGCAAAGATTGTATTTCCGCTCACTGCCAAAGACAGAACCCATCTGTTATTTAAAGGAGTTTGAACCCATGTATTGCCATAATCGGTCGAACGATAGACACCGCTGTTGTATGTTCCTGCAAAAATATTGTTTCCGTTTGAGGCAAGTGAATTAACATTATAATAATTTAAAGCAACTTGTACCCATGAATTGCCATTATTGGAAGAACGGTAAATACCATATTGAGCAGTCCCTGCAAAGATATAATTACTGCTTACTGTAAGTGAATACACATAAATATTATTTATACCTGACTGTACCCAGCTATTTCCGTTATCTGTAGAGCGGTAAATACCATAGTTACTGCTAAGCCCTGCAAAAATGCTGTTTCCGCTTATTGCTAATGCTTCGATATTCCCGCCTCGCGGACCATTTGTCTGAACCCATTGTGCATTTACCGTCCCTAGCTGCAGGCAGGCAATTAGTAATGAATAATATGTATATAGTAATATTAATAATAATTTTTTCATTTCAATAAAACCTGTCGCCCGAAGTTCCTCCCTGCTCAACCAACTGGCTGATTAGGCAGGCAGGTTAACGAAGGAGGACTAATTTTTTTGTCGAAGAAAAATCAGAAGCTGTTAACCTATAGTAATAGATTCCGCTGGTGTAATTTGTGCCATCAAATTCTACCTCGTAAATTCCTGGTTTTAATTGTTCGTTTACTAGTGCAGCAATTTCACGACCGAGGATGTCATAAATAGTTAATTTAACTAACACACCTCGTCCCGATGTCCATCGGGGCACCCCTCCCGACAGGGGACTAATATCAAATTTAATTTTAGTTAATGGATTAAACGGATTCGGGTAATTTTGATAAAGCTCAAACTTTTCCGGAATATTACTGCTGATTTGCTTTATGCCTATCGGTTGTGAGTATTTTATTGTAAGGTATTCTCCCCCTTGTGTTAAATTTTCAGACCCCTGTCCGGTTATATATACTTTTCCTGATGTATCGACAGCCATTGCATATACAATGTCTCCTCCGTGTACAGGGTCATCATATATAGCAACCCAAAGTTCATTACCGTCATTGTTATATTTTATAGTGCAATAATCGTAGCTTCCGTTTTGTACTGCATTGATTCCGCCGGATACATATACATTATTATTTATATCTAATGCAATGGTATAGGCATAATCATCAGTACTTAAAGGTCCATTATACCTTTTAAGCCAGACAGAATCACCCAATGAGTTATATTTAATCGTAACATAATCCTTTCCAGTACCGTTGCCGGGGCTGTAACCCGTAACATAAACGTTTCCCGCCATATCTGCGGTTATTGCTCTTGCTGCATCATTTCCGCTTACGGGACCATCATACATCGACGTCCAAAGCAATGTTCCTGAATTATTATATTTTAAGGTTACATAATCAGTATTAGTTTCAGTTGGCAGGCTTTGCCCGGTTACATAAACATTACCCGTGTTATCAATACACATAGCAAGTGCAAAATCATTCATATTTGCATCGCCATTATATCTTGCTGCCCACTCTATGGCACCATTTGCATTGATTTTCAGGGTTGCAAAATCGTAGTTACCTATGGGTCCGCTCTCACCTGTTACATAAGAATTGCCTGCGTTATCCAATACAAGTGCTCTTGCTATATCATATCCATTGCCGGGACTATTATATCTTGTAACCCATTGCTGGATACCCTGCGGGTTGTATTTTACAATAACAAAATCAAGGTTTGTGCCTGCCCCTTCACTGCTTCCTGCTACATATATATTACCTGAGCCATCGAGTTTTATTACATTACCCCCATCACTTCTGCTTACAGGCCCATCAAACCGGACTTGCCATTGAACAATACCTGCATTTGAATATTTAAATGTGACAATATCATTCTGATATGTTTGCATACCGTATCTGCTTTTACCTGTTACATAAACATTACCTGTCTGGTCAAGTGCTATAGAGAATGCATAGTCCCAATTGTTAGAAGAAAGTGTATAACCGTTAAATCTTTGTATCCACATAGGCGTACCAGTAGAACTGTATTTAATTGTAAGGTAATCGAATCCGTTATTACCGCCTCCAATACTTTGTCCGGTAACATAAACATTTCCGGAAGCATCAACTGTTATAGCTCTGGGCAAATCTGCATCATTTCCAGGTCCGTTATACCATTTTAACCAGTCTTGTGTAAATTGAGGATACAAATAAGCGGATAAACATAAAATATTAATAATTGTAAGAAACTTTTTCATTACCGCTGCAAAATAATTTTTTTTAATATATCTTCTTATTCTATTATTATATTAATTATGGGCATTCTAACGTAAGTATATTGGGGCTCGTACATGCTGTAAAATCGACTCCTTGAACGCCGGGTTGACAGACCGGTTTAGCATTATATTTATCATTTTCAATAAGTGAAAATGGGTCAGGGCAGCATCCGGTATTTTCGTCTGTAGTGCAGTATCCTACTAAAACTTGTTGTTCATTTTCATAATGATAAATATAAATTGTGGTAACTTGTGCGGGTGTCACACAAAAATATTGGTTACAGTTTGTAAATTTTTTTTCTTGCTGTGATGGTGGATTTATTATAAAACCACAAACTATTACTAAAAGAATTATAAAAGAAATTAAGATTGATTTTAAATTTTTCATTTCAATCCCTATTAATTTTTTAAAAGCTGATTCTAAATATACGTTCATATATATTTAAATTTACACCAAATATCAATAGCTATAACAGTGATTTATTATTAGCTTAAATGGTTATCTTAGACATAACTTTTTAAAATAGTGAATATGTTTAATATAAATTGTTTTAGAATTAACAATGTTCTTATACAAAAAAATCGTTTTGCGGAAATATGATAATTAACAGAAAAGTTATAACGGGTGTAGTGAGTGTTAGTAAGTTTTATCCTAAAAGTGACTGTAAATATTTTCCGGTCTGTAAAATCCTTTCTTCTTTGCATATTCAACACAATCATTATATTCTTTCAATGTAATTCTTCGGTCAATTTCTGGATAATCTAATGCTTTATATGAAGGATGATATTGTTCCATCAGGTTCAGGTAGGAATCTGTTCCCAGTTTATCTGCAATAAAATCTATTATCTTAAAAGAATCATCTTTCATGCCCGGCATTATTAAATGACGTATTAACAAACCTCTTTTTGCTCTTGAGTTTTTAATTATTAAGTCTCCAACCTGTCTGTGCATTTCCAATACAGCTTTCGAGGCATTTTCGAAGTAATCGGGTGAAGTTGTGTAACGGTAACTTGTCCCGTTTTTGAAAAATTTAATATCGGGCATATAAATATCAACAAGTCCTTCCAGCAGCTTTAATGTTTCCGTTTTTTCGTAGGCATTAGAATTCCATACGACAGGAATTCTTAGACCCGTGCTTAATGCAAGATGAAGTGTTTCGATAATTTGAATAGTAAAGTGTGTAGGTGTGACAAGGTTGATATTTAAACATCCTCTATCCTGAAGCTCAATCATAATATCGGCAAGGCGGTGTTTACTAATTTCAAAACCATAAAGCTGGTGACTGATATCATAGTTCTGGCAAAACGCGCACAACAGGTTGCAGCCTGAAAAGAAAATAGTTCCCGAACCCGAAATCCCAACCAGTTCCGGTTCTTCACCGTAATGCGGTCCATAGGAAGCAATTCTTAGCTCTGCACCTGTGCGGCATATTCCGTCAGAAAATAAATAGCGGTTAACATTGCACTCATGGGGACAGATATTGCAGGATTCAAGTTTGCAGTATAAATTATTCATTTTTTAAATGAATTCAAACAGCTAACAAATACTTAACGCAGTAAAATCATTTTTTTTGTTTCAACATAGTTATCTGTTTTAAGCTGATAAAAATAAATGCCGCTGGGGAAATTTGTCCCGTCCCACTCGGCTTCATAAGTGCCGGGCTTTAATGCTTGGTTAACCAGTGTTTCGATTTCGTGACCGAGGATGTTGAAAATTTTAAAAGACACACCCTGTCTGCTGACTTCGGTGCCATCCACACCTCTCAGGAGGGGAATTTGAAACCGTATTTTTGTCACCGGATTAAAAGGGTTAGGATAGTTTTGAGATAAAATAAAATTTTCAGGAATTTCATTATTTATCTTTTTTACACCGGGAAGAGAGTTATAATCAATTATTGTGCACCATATCTGGAAAGTATCTTTAGGTGCTGAATTATCCATCCAAACGGGGTATAGTTTTCCGTTTCCCGAAGTCATACCTATATTATCACCCTGGTTCCCCTGACCGGCACCGGTTACAGCCTTAGGGCGGAATTTATGGTCACTAACAACAAAATCGAACCATGTATCGCCTCCGTCTGTAGAACGCGAAATAAACACTTCCATAGAATCAGTTCCGTTGCGGTTATCGAAATATACAACATTAACTCCACCATCCTCATCAACCCTGATAGAAGGGAAAAGCTGAACTTTGCCGTTATTTAATGGATCAAGATTAATACGAACCCCTGCTGACCATGACTGTCCGCCATTTGTTGAGCGGTGGAATATTATATCGGGATCACTGCCGGCAGGGGGAAGATTTTTTTCTGCTTCTGCTATATAAATCCAGCCGTTCCTGGAACCCCCTGTTCTATCGACATCCATACTTGGATATCCGTTAACACGTATATTCCATGGTGCTAGTGTAGATGATTTTATACCGTTTACATCGTATGCACATTCCTGTACTGTCCAGCTCACACCGCCGTTAGTAGATATTCCGAAGCCGATGCAGTCTTCGGTGAATGGTGAAGATGTTATAGCAAGTGCCCAGGCGGCATATAGATCTCCTGTAGGACTTACAGATGTAATCCCGCCGAGGCTTTGTTTACCGGACGGTGTGTTATTAATCTGGATATATGAACTCCAGTTAGCTCCCCCGTCTGATGTGTATGAAAGTACAACCGGATACGGCGGTTCATATTTAGTCCATACTACAAATGTTCTCCCGTAATAAGGACTACCCGGAACATCATTGGTATTAGCATTACTTTTATCCTGTATGTCAACGGTTATGTTAGTATTTGCAGACCATGTTGAACCCATATTGGTTGAATAATTGGCAAAAATACCAGGTGAAATACCACCCAGGTGAGTTACAATCAGCCTTCCGTCTTTATCGATTACCGGACCGGGATCACCGCCGTGATTTTGTATAGGATTTCCTTTTAAAGTATCGCTTCCGAACCAGTTTAAACCGCCATCGGTCGATAAATACACACCTTCGCTTCTGAAGGTTGAACCTGATTTTATATTAAATGAACTTACAAAGAGAATTTGTTCATTTACCGGATGGCGTACTATGGTTGGTTCAATTTGGTTATATAAAGGTGAGGGATGTATCCGGAAGTTTTGGTAAATTAATAACTTTGTGCCTCCGTAATATACTGTACGGAATTGCTGGGAATAAGTAACCTGTAAAAGTGTAAATAAAAATATTAGCTTAATTAATCTCATATAAATGGTTTAAGATTTCTAAAAGATAGGGAATCTTATTTAAAGATTCCCTATCCAAATATGTAATACGTTACCTGTTAAAAAGCCATCCTACTGTCATTCCGCAAAAGAAGTTTCTCCTTGGACCCGATTCGTAGAATTCACCTCTGTCTGAGTTAGCGTTAATAAAGGCAACATATTTCTTATCGGCAATGTTGTTTACTCCGCCGTAAGCAAGTATTTGCAGGCTTTTATAATAAACATTAAAACCAACCTGAGCATTGAAAAGATTATATGCTTCAGTTTTCAAGCTGTCGGTATTGGCGTCGTCAACAAACATTTCGCCGACATACTGGTGATTTAATTTTACAAAAGCACTGAAATATTTTGCGAACGGATAAGTATACGAAATTTCGGTAGATAACAAATGTTTCGGAATAGAAGCCATATACTTTCCGCTGAAATCCTTCTCTGTAAGGATGCCGTTAGCATCAATGGTACCCGCTTTGTATTCCTTATACTTGAAATCCGAGAATGTATAAGCGGTTTTAAAATTCAGCTTATCAATAGGGTATGTATTTAAGCCGAATTCAATCCCGTTCCTTACCGATTTCGCAGCATTGCGGTAATATACATTCGATTCAATTACAAAAGGTACAATTTCATCGCTTATTACACTTCTGAAATAGGTTAATTCGAAGAAAGTATTCTGAAAGAACTTCCTGTTCAGTGCAGGAAGATTCCCTTTTATGCCTGCTTCAAAGTTCAGCGATTGCTGTGCCCGCAGATCAGGATTAATTGTTACATCGGGATTCGATGTATAAATGTAATTATCCATCTCGTTGAATGCAGGAGAATCGAAGCTTTTACCTATTGAAGTATAAATAGCTATCTTCGGCGTTATCTTAAAGTTTAAGGCAGCTTTTGGAGTGAATTTCTGAAAAACACGTTCTGTGTCAAGTTCGTTTTGCAAGTTGTTATTTGCTTCAAAATAAACACGGTCAAATCTGCCGGTTATAAGCAGGTCAAGTCTTTTGTTTATAATAGGAAATCTTTCCAGGAAATAAAATCCCGCATTCGATATCGTTTCATCCGTCAGAGTTTGCAGTTCATCTCCCTTTTCACCCCACCCAACACGGTTGAATTCCTGTATAGGACCGGTTTGAAAGAAGAGGTCTCCGCCAACCGAGAATTCGTTTATTCTGTCTGCATCGAAGAAAAAGAATTTCGTACGGTTAATGTACCTGAAAGAGCTTCCTATCCCCGAACGGTCAAATATCCTGAAGGTAGCAGCAACACGATTAAAGTATTTAATAGTGCCGTATCCAGTTACTTCTATGAGGTGAGACATTTTTTTGTCCCCGAACTCAGTGTTGAAGGTAACACCGATTCTGCCTTTCTTCGTTTCACGCCTTGCATTTCTTCCGAAATCACGCGAGTTAGCTGCTGTATCGTTTTTATTATAATCTGCCAGTTTCAGAGAGCCCGGAAGCTGAATTAAACCGTTGACATAGTATCCATAGATAGAGATTTTTGATTTCTCTGTGAAGTTTGTTTCGAAGAACATGTTCAGTCTGTGCTGGTATTCACTGCTGTGTGTTCTGTAACCTTTATAGTTTTCGTAGCTGTAATTTGTCATAAATACCGCATTACCGGTTTTTATTCCGAATTTCAGGCCATTTTTTCTCATTTCGTAGGAACCGAATTCATTTATTGTTGACACGAACGAGTTGTTAAAGTATTTGTCCGACATAAAGTTTATCACGCCGCCCGGAGCATTTGTATATAGTGATGAGGAATTACCTTTCACTATTTCTATTCTTCCAAGTGCGGCAAAATCAACCCATTCTATTCTTGTCTGACCGTCAGGTTCCGATTCCGGAATACCATCGAGTAATATTCTTACTCCCCGGATTCCGCTGTTCGAGCGGCTTCCGAATCCGCGTATCGTAACCCTTACATCATGATTGCCGTACCTTGGCTGTAAAAACAGCCCGGGTACTGTCGGCAAAACATCGAGCAATGACATTTTTCGGGATGATTTCCAGACATTCTGGTCGATCCGTTCTACCGAAAAAGGTATATCAATAAGTTTTTGCTCTACTCTTGTACCCGTTACTATAATTTCTTCCGTCTCATAACCGGAAGTATCCTCCTGGGCATAGATATCCTCAGGGTATAATAGCCATAAGCACAGGAAGAGAAAAACTATTGAATAAAAGGTTTTCATATTTCTCTCCTTTTCCCGTATTGCCCGAAAGGCAATTTAATTGACCAAAAGGCAAACCCATTACCTTTCAGGCAATTGTAATGCCGGGATATTAAATGATTAATAAATTATACCTGCTTTATATATTAATACAGAGAGTATTGCAGCACATTCATACATCCAGAGCAGAAAAGCATACAGCACTGCCCCAAGACAGGTATATTGATACAATGATATAAATTAATCACTCATTTTCGGGAGGAGAACGGTCGTGAGGTAAGTTGTATAATTCCGGATTATAGGAGGAACTTTCTTCCAGCACTATCAGTCCGGCAGGTTGTGGTTTTATCGTATTCTGGTCTGAATGGTCAAGCTGAATTGTTGAAATTGACTCTTCGAGCGTAGCAACAACACTAGAGATTTCATCGCGTTCTACTGCCATCTCGGTTTCAAGATCGATGGCAATTATTACGAAAGTTATAAAGCTAAGTGCTAGGAGAAAATTGGTTTTGAAGTCGTTACCGGCAATATATGGCGAGTTAACAAATCGGTTGAAAATATTTTTTAGAATTTTCATCCCTCTATATAATACATAGACCCGGTTTAGTTAAACGGTTTGGGAAAAATCAAAGTGAACGAAGAAGATTTTCCCTTTCTGTAAATTTATTAATTAATGCGTCAAGCTGCTGGCTAATTTTATCTTTTACAGCATTAATATCCGTATTCGATTTCGCATTGTTTTCTAATTCCGTACAGCTGGCTTCTATTTCATTAATATAGCTGACAAGGCTTTCATCGAATGCATAAAGCTGGTTTAATTTTTCTTCTTTTACCTTAACTACATCGAAAGCTCCCGAAAAACCTCTTGATGCTGCTCTTAACTTGGCAGCCGAAGTATCAAGCTTTTTTTCAAGCTTGTCTATACCATCGGTTTCGAATAATTTTCCTCTTTGAGATAATGAAAGGATGGTATTTTTGAATTTAACTTTATTGCTTTCAAGTGCTTTTGCCAGTGTGTTTCTTAACAGCGTATCAAGTTCCCTTGAATTATCTCTGTCAACATAACCCTTATAACCGGGTATAAAACGGGCAATCTTTTCAAGGAATGACTCTTTTGATTTTACCTGTTCAAGTTTAGATTGTATATCACTCATAAGTTTAATTCTTTTCTCAAAAATAATGCTAATACTGTAATATTTCAAAGTAAATCAAAGTTATTTAAAGCATTTCAATTTTATACCATTTTGATTAATTTATATGAGTAAATTAAATTAATTTTTTCTTAGTATTTCAACAGTATGAATTAACCTGATAGTTCAATTAATCATATTACGAAAATGAAAAAAATAATTTGTTTTAGCGTTTTCGTACTCCTTTTTCAAAATTCTCATATACTGTTCTCTCAAACATGGACTCAAAAGCTTCCCGGTCAATCGGTTTACTCTCTGGCGAAAGATATTCAGGGTAATATCTATGCGGGTACACTTTCATCGGGTAACGGGCTGCACCGTTCTACCGATTCGGGTGAAAATTGGACGGTGCTCGTTGGTGCTTCCGGGGCTACTATGTTTAGTATTGCCGTTGATTCGGCTATGAATATTTATGTTGCTAACTACTCAAATGGTTTGTTAAAATCTACTAATAACGGAATTAATTTTATTACAATTCCAGTGAGCACTTTTAACGGTAAAAACACACAAGCCGTAGCATGCGGGAAGAATGGTTATATATATGTTGGCTGTAATAACGGCGGTATTTTCAGAAGCACAGATTATGGCACTACTTTCCCCGATACTGCCATTTCAACTGCAATGATTGTGTGTATTTTTGTTGATTTACAATTTTCGAACTATGTATATGCCGGGGTATCGAACGCAACAGGTATAGGCAACGGATTTTACCGCTCAACAGACTACGGATTAACTTTTTTGCTTACCGATAGCAGCAGGAATGTTTATTCTATTACACAGAGTCCTGCTACATACGTATTATTTACTGTTTCTACTACATCACCTTATACTGTAAAAAAATCAACCGATAGAGGAGCAACGTGGATAGCTTGTGCTGATATTTCCGGAGGTGCACAGAGGGGTATAACGATCGGATTTCTTGGTAATATTTATACAAGCGGCAATGGCGGTGTGTGGAAATCGACTGACCAGGGTCAGACCTTTACTAACGCCGGATTAACTTATTCAGCAACTCCGATACTTAACTATCAAAGGAAAATTTATGCAGGGTGTTCAGGCAGTTCGAACGGCGGAGTTTGGATTTTTCATGATTCATCTATTTCAGGTGTTAAACAAATATGTTCAAGTATCCCTGATAAATTTTGTCTTTCACAAAATTATCCGAACCCTTTCAATCCTAAAACAAAAATAAGGTTTAGTATTACGCATGAATTATCCCCCCTCGAAAAGGGCAGCTGGGTGAAGCTTATTATTTACAACACTCTCGGTCAGGAAGTAACAACGCTTGTAAATGAATCATTAAAGCCGGGAATATATGAAACTGAGTTTGATGGAACAAAACACCCGAGCGGTGTATACTTTTACCAGCTTTCCACAACAGAGTATAGAGAAACAAAAAGAATGACTTTAATTAAATAACCCTAAAATTATTATAGATTCTTGCCTGAGTTTATCCCGCTAAAGCAGCGGATGCAGGAATAGTATTAAACTATGCCGACAGTAGGTCCCTCAAAAGAAGAATTAAAGAATTATTTCGAAAATAACCGGCAAT
>CAYWTS010000015.1:0-46825 GCA_964461265.1 uncultured Ignavibacteriales bacterium | reverse complement strand
CAAAATTTAGCTTTAAACGTTTTAAATACAATATTTGATTTTTGAAATAATTAAGTTTCATAGTTTTTTCATTATTTTTCTTAAAATTCTTTAATAAATTTGAATATTAAATAAACATAAAATCAGAGGAACATATATGCAATTAGCAGACAGAGCATACAGGCTCGGAACAGAAACAGCTTTCGTAGTTCTTGCAAAAGCAAAAAAACTGGAAGCGGAAGGTAAAAAAATAATCCATCTTCAAATAGGTGAACCCGATTTCACTACCCCTAAAAATATTTGCGATGCAGCAATTAGATCTATCAATGCAGGAGATACACATTACACACCTGCTCCCGGTATCATGGAATTAAGAAAAGTTATTGCCGATTATGTTTCCCGAACCCGTGGTATTGAATACGAAGCAGAAAACGTTGTTGTTACACCGGGCGCTAAACCAATTATGTTTTTTACTATTCTCGCCTTAATCGGAAAAGGAGATGAGGTAATTTACCCTAATCCCGGTTTCCCTATTTATGAATCTATGATAAATTTTGTAGGGGGTACTGCTGTACCGCTGCAAATAAAAGAAGACAACGGATTTAAAATCGACATAGCTGAATTTGAAAAACTTGTTACCAACAGAACAAAACTGGTTATAATAAATTCACCGGGCAACCCTACCGGGAAAACTATACCGAAGCAAATTATTGAAGCAATGGCAGATGTTCTTAAAAATAGGGATACTTTCATACTTTCAGACGAAATTTATTCCCGAACAGTATATGATAACGCAGAACCTTTCTCGATTGCGCAGGTACCGGGATTCAAAGAACGCACAATTATACTTGACGGATTTTCCAAGACATATGCAATGACAGGCTGGCGTGCAGGATTCGGTGTCATGAATCTTGAACTAGAGCCTATTATTTCAAAATTGATGGTTAATTCAAACTCATGTACAAATGCATTTGTTCAAAAAGCGTGTATTGAAGCATTAACCGGACCGCAGGATGAGGTAGATAAAATGGTTGCTGAATTTTTGAGAAGACGTGATGTAATTATCGACGGATTGAATTCAATACCGGGTTTCAAATGCCTTAAACCAGACGGAGCTTTTTATGCATTTCCAAATATCACAGGGACAGGTTATTCTTCAAAAGAGTTAGAAGATAAACTCCTTTATGAAGCAGGTGTTGCAACACTATCCGGTACATCATTCGGTAAGTTTGGTGAAGGTTATTTAAGATTCTCTTACGCAAACTCTGTCGAAAATATTAATCTCGCTATTAGTAAGATTAAAGATGTGTTAAAATAATACTTTTAAATCCTAAGATAAGATAATATCGTTTCGTTCACGCAGTTTATATCGTTTTATTTCATAACAGGTATCGAGAATAAATAATATTTCAGCTTTGCGGTTTTTTTGATTATAAAGCTTAACGGGTAAGATATATTTACAAAATAATTTAATTCACTAATCTGAATGAAACGGATAATATTTTCTATTCTTGCCATTATGCTTTTAAATGCTTTTTTAAAAGCTAATTACAAAGTATATCTTGACTTACTAAGCGAAGCTAGCTTTTCCTCTAATCCTATCGATATAGCACTTTATAACGGATACGCATATATTGTTTGCGAAATGCGCGGAGTTTATCGTGTAGATATCTCAAATCCATACGAACTAAAAAAAACTGAACTTCTGAATATAGTTCTGACAAATCCCTCTTCGATTATTTTCAACGGAGCTTATGCTTATATATCTCAAAGTGACGGTAAGATAAAAATATTTAATTTCAAAAATTTAACTTTCCCGATGAATTCAGGTACATTCGATACTTTTTATAAAATTGAAAAAATGATGCTCGGTAATGGATACCTTTATTACATTCGAAAAGATTTTGGATTACACGTAATCGATGTTTCGAATCCCGAAGTATTTATCCCCCGCGGAAACCAGCTTGTACCCGGTGATGCTAACGGACTATATATTAAAAACAATTTTGCATACGTTACTTCATCTAATGCCTATTTATCAATAATAAATATTGAAGACCTTGTTAAAATACCTGTAGTTGGAACATATAATTTTGGCGTATCGTTCAATGATGTATTTGTCAGCGATAATTACGCATACATTTCGCAGGGTTCATCAGGTGTCCAGGTTATTAATGTTAAAGACCCTTCAAAGCCAAAATGGGAAACTAACATATTTGCACGTAAATATGCAAAACAGGTAGTAGTAAACGGATATTATACGTGGATTAATGATGATGTAACTATCCAGGCATTTTATAATATGGATCCAAAATCACAGCTCTGGGCAGGAAGTTTCAATAACAACAATTTTTCCATCAATAAGTTTATAGTGGATGAAGGAAAATATATTTATCTTGTTTCATCTGATAATAAGCTAAAGGTTTTATCTATAACCTATTCATATTAACGGATAATTTACTTCACACCTCTCCGAACATTTTCAATATTTTACTATTTCCATCGGAACTTGTAAGCAAGCTTAATATTGCTTTAGCAATGTTCTCGGGCTTTTCCCACTTATTATAATCAGAACCAGGCATCGACGCACGGTTTGCTGGGGTATCTATAATTAAGGGGATTATTGTATGAGCAGTGATATTATACTTTTTATTTTCCTCAGTAACTGTTTGCATTAAGTTCAGTACAGCCTGTTTAGATACGGAATATGCAAACTTACCGGGTGTGGGTTCTACTGCCGGTTTGGCTGAAACAGATATTATACGGCCAAATTTATTTTTTATCATAACAGGTAATACATTCTTTGTAAAATAAAAAGTACTCTTAAAATTTAATTCCCACATTTTATCTATTAATTCACTATCCATTTCAGAGATGTACTTTTTAGTGTGATAACCTCCAATTGTATTTATCAGATAATCAATTTTATTATCCAGTTTGATAATACTTTCTATGAACTCTGTTACAAGTAATTCATCCGTTGGATAGCATGGCAATGCATATACTTTCTTTAATCTAAATTCCTTAACACTGGATTCATCAAAAACCATCTTAAATTTTTCAATGTCCCTGACAGGTACATAAACTTTCATCCCTTCAGCAGCAAAGACATTTACTATTACACTTCCCAATACACCTGTTCCGCCTGTAACAATTGCTATCTTATCTTTATGTTTGCTTAACATTATTAATTAAAATGTAATTTTGAAACTTTGAATTTTCAGTTTTTAATTTTCACTGGCATATTTTCCCTAAAATAATATCTCTTCTTGAACCTGTTACATTTGGCATGTTAGCCGTTATACCGGATATGCATTCATTTGCCAGAACAGCAAAAAGAACAGCTTCTTTATTATCAACATCGATGCCTTTGTATTTTAATGGCTTAATATCTATATCATCAAAATATAACTTTAACAAATCCATAATAAGCTTATTTTTACTGCCGCCGCCGCTAACAAGCATTTCATTCAACCTGATTTGCGGTTTAATAAACATTTCAAAATTGTAAAAAATACTGTAAGCTGTAAAAAGCGTAACTGTAGCAAGAATATCTTCATTATTTATGCCTTTTGTTAAGCTTAATATTTTATTTACAAAAGAATCACCATAATGCTCTCTCCCGGTCGATTTAGGCAGTGCTTTGCGGTAATAAGAATCCTTTTTAAGAAATCTGAACAACTTATCATAAATTCTTCCGCTTCTTGCAATCCGGCTATCCTTATCATAGGGTATTCTAAATAACTTTCTCGTTAGTGAATCAATCAAAATATTACCGGGTCCTGTATCGAATGCAATAACATCATCTTTTAAACAATCCTTAGGCAGAACAGTAATATTTGAAATGCCGCCGATATTAAGCAGAGCACGATTTTTAGTTTTGCTTCGGAATAAAATATAATCAAGATAAGGAACAAGGGGTGCCCCGTCACCTCCTAATGCACAATCTGCAACTCTAAAATCACCAACCGTCACAATCCCGGTTAAATTTGCAATAACCGATGGATCACCTATTTGCATGGTTGATTTGAAACTATGAGATAAATATTTCTTATTATCAGGTAAGTGATGAATAGTTTGTCCGTGAGACCCAATAATATCAACCTGTTCCAGCTTTATTCCTGCCTTTCTGCAAAGTTTAATTACAGAATTACTAAATAATTTACCAAGCAAAAAATTAAGCCTGCAAATTTCATCAATCCTGGCTGTTTCTTTTTGGGAGTTTTTAAGAATGGATATTTTTACTTCCGGAGGAAATGGATAAGTCTTGAAATCAAGCACTCTTATATTTGTATATGATCCATGTCTTCTTATTTTTACAAGAACAGTGTCAATACCATCCATCGAAGTACCCGAAAGTACCCCTGCGATAATTTTTTCTTTCTTATTGATTAATCTGATTAATCTTGAATTCATAAACGCAATTTATTTAAAAAGCACAGAATAATAAATGCATTTGGCGAACAAAGGGCTCATTGATAAGAGTTGGAGCGTAAGATATATTTGCATAAAATTTTAAAAAAAGTGGATTATAAGTTAAATGTCATAGATAAATGCAAGCAGGAAGTTGAGTTTGATGTTCCTTACGAGAAGCTAACTCCTCACTTCGAAAAAGCACTGCAAAAATTTAGGGAAAAAGCCACAATTCCGGGCTTCAGAAAAGGAAAGGCACCTGTTTCAATGCTGAAAAAAATGTATGGCAGTGCGATAGAATATGACTCGCTTGAAGACGTAGCTAACAATATATTCATTGAATATATTGAGACTAATAATGTGAAGCTATTAGGAAAAGCCAGGCTCCAGGATATTAATTATACACCGGAAACTAACCTTACATTTAAAATTCAATACGAAATTAAGCCTGATTTTGAAATTACCCAATATAAAGGTCTGGAAATAACAAAAAATATTTATGAAATAGATAATAAGTTAATAGAAGATGAGATAAATAACCTCAGAGCAGAATATTGCATTTATCAGGATTCTCAAAAGGCTGAAAATAACGAATATGTTGTAACGCTTGATATACAGCAGCTTGATGACACCGGATTGCCAATAATAGGTCATGTTGATAAAGATATAAAAATATATCTCAATGACAAGCATGCAAACCGTGACCTTAAAGAACAATTGAGTGGGATAACCCTTGGAGAAGAAAGAATATTAATGTTAAAAGATGAGAAACAGAATAAAATATTAAAATACCGGGCTAAGTCAATAAAAATAGAAAAAATAATTTTACCGGCTCTTGATAAAGAATTCTTTGATAAATTACATAAGCATGATATTTCAAACGAGGAAGAATTCCGGCATGAAATAAAAAAAGACTTGGAAATGGTTTACAACAATATATCACTCCGGGAAATTGAAAATAATATTATCAGTGAATTGATAAAACTTAACGAGATACCAGTACCAGATACAATGGTAGAAAATATACTTGATAGCTACATAGAGGAGATAAAAAACAGAAATCAGAAACGGGAATTACCACAGGATTTTAATGTTGAAGAATACAGAAAAACAAAACGCGTAGATGCTATCAGGCAGGTTAAATGGTTTCTGGCAAAAGAGAAAATAATATCGGCGGAGAATATTACAGTTACAAGGGAAGATATTGAACCCCTCATAGAATCAGATTCAAAAAAATACAACCTTCCCCAAGATAAACTTAGATCTATCTATGAAAAAAATGACGACGTTAAATATAGAATTCTGGATAATAAACTGATGAAATTTCTTATAGACAGTGCAAAAATTACAGAAGTAAATCAATCACCGAATAAAAATTAAACTATTTAATAAAATGAATTACAACAAAATAATCTCAGGAAACAAGGAACTTATTACAAAAGGATTAGAAACAGTAAGTCAGCTGGTTCCAATGGTAGTTGAACAAACCTCAAGAGGTGAACGCGGTATGGATATTTATTCAAGGCTCTTGAGAGAAAGAATAGTATTTATCGGGTTTCCTATAGATGACCATATTGCAAGCCTAATAATAGCACAGCTGCTTTTTCTTGAATCGGAAGATGCAGATAAAGATATAATGCTTTATATAAATTCACCGGGTGGCAGTGTTTCATCAGGTCTGGCTGTATATGATACTATTCAATATATTAAACCTGATATTTCCACTATTTGCATAGGCATTGCAGCATCTATGTCGGCGATATTACTGGCTGGAGGCACAAAAGGTAAACGGACAGCACTCCCCCATTCTAAAATAATGATACATCAGCCGCTGGGTGGAACACAGGGGCAAGCCACCGATATAGAGATTTATACAAAAGAGATGATCAGGACAAGGGACACTTTGTACAATATTTTATCACAACATACGGGAAAAACATTTGAACAGATACTGAAAGATTCCGACAGGGATAAATATATGACTTCTGAAGAGGCAAAGGAATATGGTATTATCGATAATATTCTGATAAAGAGGGTAACCGAGAAAACAGAAAAAATCGAGAAAACAGAAAAACCAGATAAAAAATAGTATTAACGCCGGGTCGAATCTGGTTCTTCCTGTAATTTTCGTGCTTTTACTTTAACTGAATCCTGTTTAGTCTTGTTGTCATTTTCCTGAATTTGCTGCTCTTGAATCCCTCTATCTATAGTTTTATCTTCCAATTTGATTTTGGGAAGCGTATCATCAGCTTTTTTTTTCATTATTTTATCTTCTTTCTTTTCAACCTTTTCACTTTCAGTTTTTCTTATATTGGCAGGTGCAAATTCTTGTTCGAAACCCGTTTTATCAATAACTTCTTCATCATTTTTTGTCTCTGAATTTTTCAGCATGCGTTCTTTATGCTCCGTTTCATCTTTAGCCCTGTCTGTTGTTCTATAAATATCAACATCATTCATGTGTTTTTCGGGAAAGGTAGCAGTAGAAAATTCTTCGGATACGGAACGCTCTTTAAGCTGAAAATCAGCATCACTGATATCGCGTGCCTGATGTTTGTAAATAACAAATTCCGATTGCTGTGTTACCGGTGTACTTTCATAAACAAATTGCGTTGTATCTTTATTAAGCGAAATAACTGCAAAATAAATAACTATAATTAACAGCATTACAGCAGCAATGCCATAAGCGGGAGTAAGATTCGGTCTGAAAATAAAAAAAGTCCATTCTTTAACCTTATCAATAAAATCTTTTTCAGCTATTTTTTTATGTCTGGCCGAATAATTTTCATGTTCACGTAATTTGATGAGTAAACGTTCATAAAAATCATTACGTGCTTTAATCTTAGGTAAATATTTAAGCTTTGATTTTAATTCTTTATGTCTTTCCTCTGATAACATTTTATTCTTTATAAATATGCCGTAAAAGCTTTTGAAGTTTTTCTCTGCCCCTGTTAATTCTTGATTTTACAGTACCCATAGGAAGTCTTGTTATCTCACATATTTCTTCATAAGATAATTCTTCAATGTCTCTTAAAATTACTAATTTCTTATATTTTTCGGGTATTCGGTTCAAAGCATTCTGAATATATTTGCTTTGGATCTTTGAATTTGCATCTGTATCGGGTAAATAAGCCTCATCCGGTAAATCAAATTCTTCATCTGCTTCAGGATTAATGTTACTTAAAGAATACGTTTTATACTTCTGAACACGTACTAAACGTGTTTTGGCAATATTGATAGCAATTGTATAAACCCAAGTAGAAAACCTTGCTATTTCTCTATATAAGTCTTTATTTATATAGACCTTAAGCATTGTATCCTGAACAATATCTTCAGCATCATCATAATTGCCTGTATACCTGTAAACAAAATTAACAAGCTTATCTTTATACCTGTTAACTATCTCAGTATATGCATTTTCATCTCCGCTTTGAAAGCTGAAAATCAGTTGTTCATCACTAAGAACCTGGTAATCTACCCTGTCCTGATAGGGCATTTACTATAAATTTAACTTATAAAATTAGAATTAGTTCCGTTTACTATTAAAATTCGATAATTCCTCAATAAGCGAAGTTAATATAACTTTAGAATCTAACATTGACGATTTTAATCTTCTGTCAGATTGCATAATTCTGTCAACAGCAAATTCAATTTCAGAAACCTCAATTTGGTTTGCAAATGATTTTCCTATTTCCCATCTATCTGCACCCCATATTCTATACTTAGTATAAGCAACGTTACGATTGTATTTATCGAAATTTTTTGACTTAAAGCACAGTAAATCCGTGTAATAATTAAAAAGCGAATATAAAAGGTTAATCTCATTAAATCCTGACTTATCAATAAGATGATCGGATATTGTAAGAGCTTTGCATCTGTCCTTAATTAAAATTGCCTTTATTAATTCAAAAGGTGTTAACTCTGGTTCGTAGCCTGCAAGCTTTAAAATAACTTCACTGTTAACAACTTTATCAGGATTATATATCAAAAAGCTATATATTTTTTCTATTTCATTCAAAGCAATCGAAAGATTTTCCGGAAGAATTGAAATAAATAAATCCAACGAGGCATTATCGATTTTCATACCTCTCGTTTCGAATTCATTCCTTAACAGAACCGATAATTCATCCTGCGAATAGGCAGAAAAATCTGCAACCTCAAAATCCTTGTATAATTTCTTTTCATTAATAAAATTTTTATCAAAAATAAGTAATAATATTGTATCCGGATCCGGTTTAGCAATATAATCTTTAATTCGTTCCAGTTCTTTCGAAAATTTTTCACAACGTTTAACTATTACTAGTTTTTCCTGGGCAAAAAATGAAGTATAGTTAAAACAAAGCTCTGCTACATCATTAAAGCTTACATCATCAGCATACCTGTAAAATATATTTTCATTCGCTTTATAGAATCTAAGAGCTGCAATTTTTTTAATGAAGATATCCGCTAAAAAGTCGTCAAAGGCCGATATTAAATACACCTTCCTTATTTTACCTGATGTTAGCTCTTTCTCAGTGTCAAAATATGTATATACCTGTTTATTTGACAAAATAAACTTTTTTAATTACAACTTTATTAATAGGATTGTCTTTATTATCACGTTCAACATTTTGAATTTTTTCCGCAATTTCAAATCCTTTTACAACTTTGCCAAAAACAGTGTAATTCCCATCTAGATGGGAAGCCTCGCCTGTTACAATATAAAATTGGCTTCCGCTTGATTCTTTATTAGGATTAACCTGGTCAGGCATTCTTGCAGCTGCCACCGAACCTTTTACATGTTTTAGTTTAATCTCTGCAGGAATAGTATAACCGGGTCCGCCTACACCATCATTCGACCTGTCATTATCTTTAGAATTTGGGTCACCACACTGAATCATAAAATCAGGGATTACTCTATGGAATGTTGTGCCTTCATAGAAACCGGAATTTACGAGCTTTTTAAAATTAGCAACATGCTTAGGTGCATCTTTTTCATAAAGCTCAATTTCTATTTTTCCCATCGATGTCTCCAGCATAACTTTATTTGAAACTTCTTTTGTGTCGGTTTTTGTAGTTGTATCCTTTTTTTCTGTTATCGTGTCTTTTTGTTGTGTGTTTTGAGTCATTGACTGTTGTGTTTGCTGTATATCTTTTTTAGTTTCCATTGTATCATCCTTTTTATTACCGCATCCAGCAACAAAAAATGCGATAACAAATGGTAATACAAATATTGCAAAATTAGTTTTTATATTTATCATATAATACCTCATTAATTATTTATAAAATTAGTTAATAACAAAATTATTATCAAAATACCAAATATTATTCGGTATACAATAAATAGTTTAAGTGAGTGAGTTTTTAAATAATTAAGTAAAAACCAGATAGACCAATAACCAACAAGCCCTGATACGATAGTTGCAACCAGAAGACTTAATGTACTTTCGCTGTTCGAAAACAAAATAGCTTTTTCACTGTACAATTCATACAAACCGCTTATAAGCACTGCAGGAATACTTAATAAAAACGAAAACCTTGCAGCTTCATGGCTCCCAAGGTGCCGGAAAAAAGAACCGGATATAGTTGAACCCGAGCGTGATGTACCCGGTATTAAAGCGATGGATTGAAATAAACCTACGATCAGTGCATCTTTGAAATTTAAATTCTCAATATTCCTATTTCTTCTGGTATATTTCTCTGCTATTAACATAACAAACGAAAACATAATCATCATTCCTGCAACAATGTAGATATTCCTGAACTGGTTCCTTATAAATCCCTTAAAGAGGTAGCCGAATACAAGTATTGGTAATGTTCCTGCTGCAATCATCATAAACAACCTTGTATCCCGATTAGTTTTAAAATCTTTTATTCTGATACTATTAAAAAAAGATGAAAACATCCGAACTTGATCTTTCCAAAAATATATAATAATGGCAATCATCGTCCCTACTTGTATTACAGCAGTATAAGCGGCTCCAATATCTTTCCATCCAAAAAATGCCGGTATAATACGTAAATGTGCAGTACTGCTTACAGGTAAATATTCGGTTAAACCCTGAATTATACCTAAAATGACAGCTTTAATAATTTCCTGCATATCAATAAATCTTATATTGCAATCCAATTCTGAGGCCTACTCCGAATCCGCTTAAACCTGCTTCTTGATGTTCTTGTGAGCTTTGGAGTATGTTACCGTTTCTGTCTTTTAGCTTGCCCATAAAATTACCGGTTATTATTCCGGAAATATAAGATGATAAATTGTCAGATAGTTTTGTAACAAATAAAATTTCACCTTTAACTCCCAACCCTGTACTTTTATAAGAGGTTTTAACTGACGGTGAGTTTTCGATATAAAGTGTTCCTAGCAGTATACCAGATCCAACTGAGAGTTTCAATTGTGAATTTTTATAATTAATATTATAACTCCCCATAAAATAGGGCTGGTGCAGGTAATAAAAGTAATCATAATTAAAGTAAAAATACTTGTAACTTAAACTGCGAGTTAAATAGGAATAGTCAAGCCGAAGTGATATTTTTTTGTTTAAGTTATATTCAATTCCACCGAAAAACTCAAGTCCAATAGTAAAAGCTTTAACGCTATCTGTATTTGAATGGAATATCTCAGATTTCAGGTAATCATTAAAAGAAGGAGTGGTAATATAATCAATACCCATACCGGCATAGATGTTAAGCTTCGGTTCAGAAGCAACAAATGTTACCTGGGAAAAAATATCTAAACAAGTGAAAGTTAAAAATGAAAGTACAAGTAATTTTTTCTGCAATGAATAATTATAGTTTATTAAACATCAAGGTTTTTAACATACTTTGCATGGGTTTCAATAAATTCTTTTCTCGGAGCAACTTCTTCACCCATTAATTTATCAAATATTTTATCTGCTTCAGCAGCATTTTCGATGGTAACTTTAAGGAGAGTTCGTGTCTCGGGATTCATAGTCGTACTCCAGAGAGTTTCAGGGTTCATTTCTCCCAGACCTTTGAACCGCGAAATGGTAATACCTTTACCTAAAGAGGCTTCAGCAGTATGTTCACTTATTTGGGTTTTCTGAGCAGTTGATTTCCCGTTTGTCTTGGATTTATCTGATTTCAGACGCTTAATTATCAAATCTTTTTCATCATCATCATAAGCAAAATATTCCTGTTTATCTTTCTTGATTTTATATAAAGGGGGCTGAGCTATATATAAACGGTCGGTTTCAATAATCTCTTTCATATGCCTGTAAAAAAAGGTCAGGAGAAGAGTTCGTATGTGACTTCCATCTACATCAGCATCGCACATAAGAATTATTTTATGATAGCGTAATTTAGATTCATCAAATTCATCTGTATTTCCCAGTCCTGCACCTAATGCTGTAACAATAGATATAATTTCCTCATTTTCAACAATTTTATGCATACGTGCTTTTTCAACATTAAGTATCTTACCTTTCAGAGGCAGTATAGCCTGGAAACGTCTATCCCTGCCTTGTTTTGCAGAGCCTCCGGCTGAATCACCCTCTACAAGGTATATTTCACATAAAGAGGGGTCATTTATTGAGCAATCTGCCAGCTTACCGGGTAATCCTGAGAACTCAAGTGCGTTTTTCCTGCGTATCAGTTCTCTGGCTTTTCGGGCTGCTTCACGCGCTTCCGCGGCTCTTAGACACTTCTCTATTATCCTCTTACCTACTGCAGGATTTTCATCCAGGTAAGCTTGTACCTGGTCTCCCACTATTGTTTCTACAATGCTTTTAATTTCGCTGTTACCCAGCTTGGTTTTAGTTTGGCCTTCGAACTGAGGTTCAGGTACTTTTACGCTGATTACAGCAGTAAGCCCTTCACGGAAATCATCACCTGTTAATACAATCTTTCCATTCTTAATTATGTTGTTTTTGTAACCGTAATTATTCAGAGTTCTTGTAAGCGATGTTTTGAAACCAACCAGATGTGTTCCACCCTCGTGAGTATTAATATCATTTACATATGTAAAAATATTTTCGTTGTATGACTCATTATATTGAAAGGCAACTTCAACCTGTGTGCTATCCCTTTCACCTTTAATATAGATAGGCTCTTTCTGGATAGCTTTTCTGTTAAGATCAATATATTTAACAAATTCAACCAAACCACCTTCAAAATGGAACGTTTCACTAACACCGCTCCGTTCATCTTTCATATGAAAAGTTACTTCCTTATTTAAATACGCCAGTTCTCTGACCCTTGCTTCAAGAATCTCATATTTAAAAACAATATTTTTAAATATTTTTTCATCCGGTAAAAATGTTGTTTTAGTTCCTGTTTTTTTTACAGGAACTTTTCCAATTTGTTTAACATCTGATACAGGTTTCCCGTGTTTGTATCGCTGCATAAATACTTTGCTGTCCCGATATACTTCAACTTCAAGCCAATTGCTGAGAGCATTAACAACCGATACACCGACCCCATGAAGCCCGCCGGATACTTTATATGTTCTCCTGTCAAACTTACCGCCTGCGTTCAATACGGTCATCACTACTTCTAATGCTGATTTCTTTTCTGTTGGATGGATTTCGGTTGGTATTCCTCTTCCATTATCTTCTACCGTGACCGAACCATCACTATTTAACGTAAGTGAAATTTCATCACAGTATCCAGCCAAAGCCTCGTCTATACTGTTATCAATTACTTCATATACAAGGTGATGCAAACCTCTAATGGATACATCACCTATATACATAGCGGGTCTTCTTCTTACGTGTTCAAGACCCTTAAGTACCTGTATCTGTTCAGCACCATATTCGGTTTGCTGAGTTTCTTTATTTAAGTTTTTACTTCTCTTCTTAATAGGCATTTATAACCTCAAATAAATACAATATCTTTTATGGAATTCCTTTTACAAGTTTCCTTTAATTTTATTAATAATTCGTTTTTTTCCCGGGTCAATTCAAATCTCCAGACAGGATCTTCAACTTTTACAAACAGTACCCCTTTTTTATTAGATACCGGAACTGCAATTTTAGCAAGTTTTTCTCCTACTAATTCTTCCCAGAACCCGAATTTTGAAATTCTTTCAGACTTCAGAGACTTAAAAAGTGATACTATTTCTGTTTTAAGATTAGTCTGTTTATTTTTATGTTCATTGAAACTAATTGACATATTCAGCCGTTCCTTCAAAAATTTTAATTTTGGTCACTTCATCAGGTCTAAAAAATTGGTATAAAACCTCAATATAATCCGGATTCGTAGTTGTTATGAACACCTGCTTAAATCCTGATATAATTTTTGAAATCTGCCTGATCCTGTCATAATCAAGTTCTGAATAAATGTCATCAAGCAGTAAAATGGGTTCCCCTGCAGTAGTTCCTTCGTTTACAGTCCTTAAATAGTTATATTCGGCAAATTTTATTGCTATAACGTAAGTCTTCTGTTCACCCTGGGATGCAAAATACTTTAATTCAAATTCATTCCCATTTTTAGTAATCGTAAATTTCCAGTCGTCACGGTGTGGTCCAACTATTGAATAACCTCGTTTTATTTCTTTATCTTCAGCATCCTTAAGCCTGGAGTAAAATAATTCATAAATATCCATCTTAACAAAAGGTTGTGAGATATCGAAAATGATATCCGGACTGTATTTAAATAAAGGTGCAGAGATACCTGATGTTATATCATTAAAACTGTTTGTCAGATAATCTGCAAACTCAGATTCAAATATGTATCGTTCTTCCATTAAGTTAGTTCCTGCGATAACCATTTCATCATTCCATCCGGAAATTAGTTTTTTCAATTCAGTAATTGAATACTTCTTTGAAATAAGGTTGTCCTTTAAAAGAGCATTTTTTTGTCTTAGTATTCTGTTATATGATCTCAAATCATTAAAATACATCCGTCTGGTTTGCGATAATAAAATATCAAAATTTCTCCTTCTGTCAGCAGGTAATCCGTAGCTTAATTTCATATCCTGAGGTGAGAAGATAACCAAAGGTAAAGATCCAAAATGATCAATAATCCGGTTAATCTGTTCACTATTGGCTATAAATTTCTTCTTACCAGTAATGCTATTAAACTCGCATTGAATTTTTGTTTTTACAGCAGTCTTATTTGCAAAGTTTCCGTTTAGCTTGAATCTATATTCGCCATATTTCAAACAATCTGAATCTGATGCCTGTAAAAAACTTTTTGTGTAGCTTAAAACCGAGATGGCTTCGAGCAGATTTGTTTTTCCGTTACCGTTACCGCCAAAAATAAAATTAAGCCTGGTATTAAAAGTTAAAGAACAGGCTGTATAATTTCTGAAAAAATTTAAGTCAATCCTTTCAATAATCATTATTCAGATGTTTCTAACAGGCATAACCAGCATCATCAGGTCCTCATTTTTTCTCTGTTCAGATGGTCTAAGAACTGCTGCTTTTAGAGGTGTATTTAAATAGAAAAGAATTTCGCTGCTCTCGAACTGCTGTATCGCTTCAAGAAGATATCTGCCGTTAAAGGCAATTTCAAACTCTTCGCTTTCTGTGAAGCTGCATTCAAGAACTTCTTCTGAGTCCGTTCCGAATTCATTATTCGATGAACGGATTTTTAATTCTTTATCGTTTATTACGAAATTCGTTCTGTTTGTAACCTGGTCGCTCATTATTATACACCTCTTTACAGAATTGATTAACAGATCTATATTAACCTTTAAAATCTTTTCATTATCAGATGGTATTACCGATTCGTAATTTGGAAATGAATCATCAATTAACCTGCTGGTTAAGGTTATTCCGTTAAAACTCAATCTAATGAATTCATTATTATAATCAATGTTAGCTTTTAGGCTGATATAATCATCTTTTGTTCCTTCATCCGCTTCATCTACAGAAGTAATTTCTCTACGTGATATTGAACGTCCCGATGCTTTTAATAATTTAATAATTAGCTGACATGTTTTAACAGGTATCAGCATCGAAATCTTTTCACCATTGTATTTAAAATCAGTATTTATAATCTTCATTAATCTATGACCATCGGTAGAAACAACTTTCATTTCATTTTCGTTTATATCAAAATATACACCGTTCATATTCCTTCTTAACTCATCTGTACTGGCAGCATGAACTGTTTTCGAAAGATACCTGCTTAGCAAATTACCGTCTAAAGTAAAAGTACTTACACTTTCCAATTCTACCGGTAATGGAAAATCATTCGGGTCTTCCCCTGTTAAGGTCCATTTCCCCCCTTTAGTCTTGATCTGCAATTTAAAATTTTGAGAAGATTCAAAACTCAGATCCCTGTCGACAAGGCTCAAGAGTAAGGTATCAAGCTTCTTGGAAGGTAAAGCTAATTCACCATCCTGCTTGCCATCTACTTCGAGCATAACTCTCACATACACTTCCAAATCTGTTCCCGTAAGAATTAATTGATTCCCTTTCAACTCAAATAAAATATTTCCGAGAATAGGTAATGTTGAACGTATGGGTGTTACTCCGATTACCTTCGACAATGCGTCGACTAAAGTATTTCCTTTAACGGAAAACTTCATACAGCCTCCTTAAAATTCAAAATTTGTTAAATTTACTCAATAAAGCTAAGTATTTCAATTGAATAATTTTTCATACTTGTTTATAAACATCAGGATATTTTGTGCTAATTGAACAGATATCCTTACTTTACTTTCCCGTGACTTGCCGGCTAAGTGTGGTGTAAGCAGCACATTATCTAATTTTGTAAATTCTTTATTAAAAAACGGTTCATTAACAAATACATCTAATCCCGCGTAACTTAATTTCCTGGATTTCAAAGACATTATCAATGCTTTTTCATTCACTATACCCCCGCGGGCACAATTAATTAATACAGAACCTTTCTTCATCATTAGTAGTTTTGACCGGTTAATAAGATTTTTGGTCGATTCATCTAAGGGTGTATGCACTGTAATAATATCCGATCTTTTGAGTATTTGGGAAAGTGACACAAACTCAATCCACCTGTATTTGTATTTCAAGGATTTTTTTATGTCGTGTCCAAGAATTTTCATTCCAAATTGCCTACAAAGCCTTGCAACATAGGAACCAACTCTGCCTACACCTATAATTCCTATTATCTTACCCTTTAACTCTTGATTCGTGTATTCTGAATTACCGAAAATACCGTTCTTCATCAGTGAATTTGATGCCGTGATGTTTTTTAAAATACAAAGAATGACAGCTAAAGTATGCTCAGCCGCTGAAATGTAATTACCGTTAGGAACATTTAAAATTTTATATTTAAGCCTTCTGGCATAAATAGTATCAATGTTATCGAAACCTGATGATGCAGTACAGATTAAAACAACGTTTCCCAATTTCTTAATTATTTTAAGTTCCTTTTTACCTAATTTTCGTGTAGACCTGATAATAAGGACAATTTTAAAATTTGGCAAAGCTGACAATTTATTTATCAGTTCATTATTCTCTAAACCCGGAAATTCCAGGACATTAATTCCGGATTTCCTTAAAATTTGAATTCCGGTAATATCTATTTTATCTGCGATAAATACAGCAATATTTTTCAGACTTCCCATTATGTTATCATTTCGCTTAATTCTTTGTCCATAACGTCTATCAGGAATTTGAAATCTTCTAACGTGTAATTACCCATATGTGATACGCGTATTATTTTCCCTTTCAATTCTCCCTGACCGTTTGCAATTATAACATTATGATTATCCTTTAATCTGCTTATTAACACAGTTGAATCTAATTTGTCAGGTAAAAGCAAAGCAGTAACAGAATCGGATAGTGAATCGGAAAATAACTTGAATCCTAATTTTAATGCAGCTTCCCTGAAATATTTTGCTAATCTTTTAATCTTGTTCCAATGATTTTCCAATCCTTCTTCAAGTATTATTGAAGATGCTTTATCCATTCCGTGAAATAAACCCAGGGCTGGAGTCCAGGAAGTATATCCATTCGAAAGAAATGCATCCAATTCCTTTTTAAGGTCAAAATAAAATCTGTTTGATTTATTCTGCTCCATTTTGGCTTTCGCTCTTTCATTGTAAGCTATTACCGAGATACCCGGAGGATTCATAAAGCCTTTTTGAGAAGCTGTAATTGCTATATCAACTCCCCAGTTATCCATATTGAATTCTACTGAACCTATCGAAGCTATTCCATCTACTGCTATCAAAGCATCCGTTTCATTTCGAATTTCATATATCAGTTTCTTAATATTTGTCAGTGCTCCTGTTGAGGTTTCGACATGGGTAAGAAGAAAAACTTTTGCACTACTTAAATCCAGGTTTGTGTCATGAAATGAATCTAATACACAGCCGGGTTTAACTTTAACAGCTTCTGATTTAATTCCATTAGCTTTACATATTAAACCCCACCTTTGACCAAACTTACCCTGGTCTAAATAAATAATTTTATCTTTATAGGAACAAAAATTTACAACCACAGCTTCCATGGCTCCTGTACCCGAAGAGGTAAGAACTGTAAGGTAATGATTTGTTCTAAAAATCTCTTTTAATTTAGCAGTTAATGAAATGTAAAGATTCTTAAATTCACTGCTTCTGTGGTGGATTCTGAATTTAAAAATTTCTTCTAAGATAGGTATAGGTACTTCTGTGGGTCCCGGTGTAAATAGTCTTGTATTAGAATTTCCCGTTATTCGGAACAACTGAATTTATGAGGCTAATCCTTCCTCGATTAATCTTAAAACTATGTTTTTGCCTTCACCGGTGAAAGCTGAAAATGGAATATAATCTTTACAAAGCTGGTCGTTTTTTACAATCTTACTTGTTCTGTAAATCTGCCTCTCCATTTTATTTGCTGAAATTTTGTCGGATTTTGTTAAAATAATAGCATAACTTATTTCATAGTATTCTAACCAGTTTATCATTAATTGGTCAAGATACGTAGGATCATGTCTTGAATCCATAAGTTCGAATACTATTTTAATATTTTTTCTTGTACTTACGTAATCTTCTACAAGCTTTCTCCATCCGGTTTTAATCTGTTCCGGTACTTTTGCATAACCGTATCCCGGCAGGTCAACAAAATAAAAGGACTCATTAATTAAATAATAATTTAATTGGCGTGTTCTTCCCGGGACAGAACTGGTTTTTGCGAGCTTTGTCTTGTTACACAGCTTATTTATAAGTGATGACTTGCCAACATTTGATCTCCCGATGAATACAATTTCGGGAAGATGTGCAGTGGGCAGTTGTTCGAGGTCGGTAACACTATTTACGAATTCAGCCGAAATGATTTTCATTTTTTCGAGACGTTAAATTTAGAAGATCCCTTAAAATCCCCTAAAAGATTATTTTCCTTCCTCTTCGCTTGTCTTTAATTTCTTATTAACAACAGTTTTCCCTTTTCTTCGAGCAACTCCGCCTTTCCGATTTTTATCTTGTTTATCACTCTTATCCTTTACTGGTTTTTTACTATCCGCAGATTCTGTTTTTTTCGATTCTGTCTTTTCAAGGTTGTAATCTACAAATTCTACGAAAGCAAGTTCAGCTGCATCTCCGTATCTTCTGCCAATTTTTAATACGCGTGTGTAACCGCCATTTCTATCTATTACTTTTGGGGCTATTTCCTCAAATAAAGTTTTTACTGCAGCTTTATCCTTAAGTATTCGGTTAACTTCTCTTCTTAAGTGAACATCATACATAGGATAATCCTGTTTCTTCATGAATGACCTCCTTGCCTTTGTGACCAGCGGTTCTATAAAACGTCTTAATTCCTTAGCTTTAGCAATTGTAGTCATAATTTTTTTTGCTTTAATTAACGACGTGCAAAGATTGGAAATTGTCGCGTGTCTGTGTGATGAGGAACGATTTAATTTTCTGCCTTTTCTTCGGTGTATCAAGAAATGCTCCCTTAATTAGATTCTTCGTTTAAATATTTATCTACATCCATACCGAAATTAAGATTATGTTCCACGAGAATTTCGCCTAATTCTGCTAACGATTTCCTTCCGAAGTTCCTGAACTGAAGCATCTCTACTTCTTGGTGCTTTACTAAATCTGCAAGTGTTTTTATATTTGCTGATCTTAAACAATTCTGTGCACGTACACTCAGCTTTAATTCATCCACATTTGTCAGTAAAATCTGCTTTATTCTTTGAAATTCCGATTCTTCCTCGGATGGTTTAACGGTTTCAACAGGTTCTTTACCGAATGTAGAGAACATTAAAATATGTTCATTTAAAATCTCCGCTGCTGTGGTCATAGCATCTACGGGATCTACGGTACCATCGGTTGTAACATCGATAATTAGCTTTTCGTAATCGGTTCTCTGCCCAACTCTGGTATAAGCAACTTCGTATTTTACATTTTTTATAGGTGTAAAAATTGAATCGATGGGTATTAACAGCAAATCCTGATCTGGTAATTTATTTTCTTCTGCAGGTACATAACCAATGCCATAACCTATTCTTATTGTCATTACCATATCGGCATTCTTATTCAGTGTAGCTATATGGTGATTAGGGTTAAGTATCTCATAATCTTCGGTACTTTCCTGAATGTGCCTGGCAATAAACTCAAGAGGTCCTTTAAGCCTGAATTCGATATTAGACCCGCTTTTTTTAAAATTGGGTTTGAACCTGACTTCTTTAAGGTTTAAAATAATTTCAGATACGTCTTCTACTACATCTTTAATGGTTGTAAATTCATGCGGAATATTATTTATACGTACACCGGTAATAGCTGTACCTGGTAGTGAAGAAATTAAGACTCTTCTTAATGCATTTCCAAGAGTTACGCCGTAGCCTTTTTCTAAAGGGTACATTGTAAACCTGCCAAAATAACGGGTCCTCGTCTCGTTTTCTAATTCTATCTTATTGGGGTATTGAATAAAAGGATTTTGCATGCTTAATATTTAATGCTTTTTTACTATTTAGAATACAATTCTACTATTAATTGTTCGTTTGCATTGAATGGAATATCGTTTCTGTCGGGAATCGTTAACATGGTTCCCTTCATTTGAGCTTTATCTAACTGCAGCCATTGAGGCAGTATTTCATCTTTGATTCTCTTCATTGAATCATGAATAGCTTTAAGATGTTTGCTGTTTTCCGATACCTGTACAACATCTCCTGATTTTAATAAGTGAGAAGGTATATTAACCGTTTTACCATTTACCTGAAAATGTTTATGTAAAATAAGCTGTCTGGCTGATTTTCTAGAAGGTGCCAGTCCAAACCGGTAAATAATATTATCCAGTCTTCTTTCCAAAATTTTTACAAGGTTATCGCCAGTTTTTCCCTTTTGACCGGAAGCTAATTTAAAATAATTTCTGAACTGAGTTTCCAGCATTCCATACATTCTTTTAACTTTTTGCTTTTCCCTGAGCTGAAGTGAATAATCGGATACTTTGGCTCGTCTGGAAAATCCATGCTGGCCGGGTGCATAATTTTTACTTTCAATAGGACATTTTTCAGTAAAACATTTACTGCCTTTTAAAAAAAGTTTCTGCCGCTCACGTCTACAAAGTTTACAACTTGCTCCTGTGTATCTTGCCATTAAATAATAATTTAATTATTTCAGTTAATTTATTTACTTTATTAATAGTTATATAATCAGATTAAAACTAAACTCTACGCCTTTTAGGGGGTCTGCAGCCATTATGGGGAATAGGTGTAATATCTTTTATCGACAAAATTTCTAAGCCTGAAGTTTGTAATGCTCTTACAGCTGCCTCCCTGCCCGAACCGGGTCCTTTAATAAAAACATCTACTTTTCGCAAACCCATATCAAATGCTTGTTTGGCAACAGATTCTGCACATACTTGAGCTGCAAAAGGTGTATTCTTTTTAGACCCCTTAAATCCCATTTTACCGGATGAAGACCATCCAATTGTATTTCCACTATTATCTGTTAATGTAACAATTACATTGTTAAATGTAGCTTTAATATTCGCAATACCGGTCGACTCGACCTGTGTTTTCTTTTTTGTTTTTTTATTCATTAAAACTGAGTGTATTTATCAATTATTTTTTAGCTACTGTTTTTTTCTTTCCTGCAACGGTTTTCCGCTTACCTTTACGTGTTCTGGCATTGGTTTTTGTTCTTTGCCCATGAACCGGTAGACCTCTTCTATGCCTTTTACCGCGGTAACAACCAATATCAACAAGCCTCTTAATATTCATTTGAACTTCAGCTTTTAAGGCACCTTCAACTTTATAGTCTGCGGTGACTATATGCCTTATTTTATTAACTTCATCATCCGATAAATTTTCAACTTTTTTATCAGGATTTACACCTGCCTCTTTTAAAATACTAAGAGCTGAAGATTTGCTGATTCCATAAATTGCAGTAAGACCAATAACTGCACGCTTATGCTTTGGTAAGTCTATGCCTGCTATTCTTGCCAATGTTTATACTCCTTATTATCCCTGTCTTTGTTTATGTTTAGGATTTTTACAAATAACTCTGACAACGCCTTTTCTCTTGATGATTTTACAATGTTCACATATTTTTTTTACAGAACTTCTTACTTTCATTTTATTTATACCTGTATGTTATTCTACCTCTTGTTAAATCATATGGTGATAATTCGACTGCTACTTTATCACCCGTTAAAATCTTAATAAAATTCATTCTCATTTTACCGGAAATGTGTGCAATAATTTCATGACCATTTTCCAATTTAACTTTAAAAGCTGCATTTGGAAGGGTATCTATTATAATCCCATCTACTTTTATAGTACCCTGTTTTGCCATTAATTATTGCAAGTTAATATTTCTGATTTGCCTTTTCGTATTAATATAGTGTGTTCAAAATGCGCAGATGGCTTTCCATCTGCGGTCACATAAGTCCAGTTATCCTGCAGAATTTTAACCTTATATGTTCCATAATTAACCATAGGTTCAATTGCCACTGTCATATTCTCTAATAATTTAAATTTATTACCCGATATATAGTAATTAGGAATTGCAGGTTCTTCATGAAGTTTCTTGCCAATTCCATGCCCGACAAGATCTCTAACAACAGAAAAACCTTCACTTTCTACATGCTGTTGGATAGTCAACGAAACTTCACTTACCAGGTTCCCGTCAACAGCTTGTTCTATTCCTTTATATAGGCTTTCTTCAGTTACTTTTAATAATTTCTTTTTATAGTCTTGTATATTTCCTACGCCATATGTTTTTGCTCCATCACCATAATAACCATTTTTCTTCACTCCTACATCTATACTGACAATATCACCTTCAATAAGCTTCCTTTCACAAGGAATACCATGAACAACCTGTTCGTTAACAGAAATGCAGGAACTAGCCGGAAATATATTATTGTTGACGCGATAGCCCTTAAAAGCTGGATATGCATTCCTGCTTAGAATATAATCTTCAATTAACTTGTCTAATTCAAAAGTTGTTATACCGGGTTGTATATAATTTCCTATATAATAAAGAACATTTGCTACAATCCTTGAACTCTCTTTAATACTATCAATTTCACTAAGTGTCTTTACCATATCTCAATAAAGTCATGCTCTGCGTCCCCTGATGCGGCCGCTTTTCATAAATCCATCGTAATGCCTCATAACCAAGTGCGATTCTACCTGTTGAAGAGTATCAAGAGCAACACCGACAACAATTAACAGACTTGTACCTCCAAAAAAACTTGCTAATCCCTGTGTTACACCTGCCTGTGCAATAAAAGCAGGTAAAATTGCGATAAATGCCAGGAAAATTGAACCCGGTAAAGTAATCTTTGTTAAAATATTATCGATATAATCCGATGTTGTTTTACCTGGTCTTACACCCGGAATAAAACCTCCCTGTTTTTTCATATTATCAGCCACGTCTTTGGGATTAAATGCAATAGCTGTATAAAAATATGTAAAAAACACTATAAGCAGTCCATAAAAGAAAGCATATACTAAATTCGTTTGTTCGAAATATTGAGCAAGCTTTTGCATAAATTCGCTGTTCGGGAAAAAAGTAAGTATTGTATTTGGAACAAACATAATAGACTGTGCAAAAATAATCGGCATTACACCCGCTTGGTTTACTCTTAACGGTATATACTGTGTAACACCGCCATATATCTTTCGTCCTACTACACGTTTTGCATATTGAACCGGTATTCTGCGCATTGCCTGTGTAACAAGCACAACCCCTGCAACAATAAAAATCAAACCGGCAACTATTATCAATTCTATTAAAAGACTCCTTGCTCCGGATGATACTACCTGGTATTCATCAAAAACTGCATATGGGAATCTATCGATAATACCTATGAAAATTATCAAAGAAATACCGTTACCAATTCCTCTTTCAGTAATTTGTTCTCCCAGCCACATCATAAAAATCGTTCCGGCAGTTAATAGTATAACACATGTTACTGTAAATACCAAAGGTGAAATCCCCTGTGCAAGAATATTTATGCCTTGCACATTCCGGTTTAGAAGACTCACACTAACACCCCATGCCTGCATTGCTGCCACAGGAACGGTGCCGTATCTTGTAATCTGATTTATTTTTTTTCTTCCGGCTTCACCTTCTTTTTGCAATTTTTGGAAATATGGTACTACTGCACCTAAAAGCTGTATTATAATAGATGAACTTATGTAGGGCATAATACCCAAAGCAAAAATAGCAGCATTCTTAAAAGCACCACCTACAAACAAATCATACAAACCAAACAGAGTATTGTCTGAAGTATTTTTTGTAGCTTCAGCTAATAACCCTGTATCAATCCCTGGTAATGTTACGTGCGCTCCGATTCTGACAACAATAAGAAGGGCAACTGTGAAGAGAATTCTTTGTCTGAGTTCTTGTATTTTAAAAATATTACGGAAGCTCTCTACTAAACCGCTCATACAGCTATGGCTTTTCCTCCTGCTTTCTCAATCTTTTCAATTGCTGATTTAGTAAATTTATTTGCGGTAATTTCGACCTTCTGTTTTATTTCACCATTACCCAGAATTTTAAGAGGTAAATTCTTCTTTGATATGATACCCGACTCGAATAAAAGATTTACATTCAAAATTTCTTCTGTAATACTTCCTGAATCGTAGTATGTCTGCAGCTTACCTAAATTTAATTCCTGATACTTTGTTCTGCCCGGATTATTAAAACCAAATTTAGGTAATCTCCTCTGTAAAGGCATTTGTCCGCCTTCAAACCATGCTCTCCGTTTATTACCTGATCTTGAGCCTGCACCCTTATGCCCCCTTGTCGATGTTTTCCCATGACCTGAACCTGTTCCTCTGCCGATGCGTTTCTTTTTCTTTCTTGAACCTTCTGAGTATTTTAAGTTGCTTAATATGTTCATTAATGCATAAATTTATACAATTAAATACCCCTCGCAAAAAAATGCGAGGGGTTGAAATGTTTCTAACTGAAATACATTTATTTAGCGAAATTGTATGACATAGAGATAACGCCAAACAGTGAATTTGATGTACCTGAAATAAAATTAATACCCTGTTTCAGCCATCTCTCACTAACAGTCGCATCGATGCTGAACCTGCCAAAATGGAAACCTGCACCTATGTTAAATGTTTGGTAACTGCTATTGGTAGAAATTCCGCTCCATTTGCTGTTTGTTGTAATGCCGCTTGAAGTAACGTTATCTTCAGAACTCCACATATTAAGTTCCCTGTAGAAGCCAACTCTTGCAGTCAGCCAGTCTGCAATTCTGGTTTCTCCGGCAAAATAAAATGCAGGAAGTATGAAGTTATTGCTCTTATATTCAACACTGGTTGAATCAGCTTTATACATATGATAACTTACTTTGATGCCATACGAAAGCTGAATGTCATCAACTATTGGCCAGTTCATACCTACACCACCATGGAACCCTAGCCAGCTTTTGTTCAATCCGTTAATAGTTGTGCTGCCGGAAGTCATTTTGGGTTTATAGCTGTATGAATTAAAGCCAATAAAAGGAACAAGAGCTATCTTGCTGCCGGTTGTGGGATATATCCAACCTCTGAAGAAAGCATCAATTTCCAAGCCGCCTTCGTTTTCTACAATAACTGAACCATTACCAAGGGTAGAAGTGTTGCCTGATGCAGTAGAATCAAATTTAAATCCATTCATTCTGAATCCAACTTTACCTTCAATCCAGCCCTTTTTTATGGTATACAAAAATCCAATATTTGCACCAATTGAGCTCGAACTTCTTTTAATAGTTCGGTCAAAAGTGTTTGTATCATTATCACTTCTCTCATCATTATAATTCCACATCCTGATATAAGGTGCCAAGCTTACATGAAAATTCTTGCTTGCAGTATATCCAATTAAGCCCATGATAGGAACAACAGGATTGGAGATACCATAACCACTTGGATAATATTCACTGCCTCTGCCTGAATTAAATGCATCCCAAGAATCACTGGGCTTGTTAATAATTATACCCAGATTCCATTGTTTACCGACACCAAATGTTACGCCACCGTATGGATCGGTTAAATCGAATTCATTTTCTGTAGTATTTCTTCCGACATCACCGAATGTGTAATTACGGTAGTAATTATTCCAGGCCGGGTTGTTAAAAATGTTTGTCGCAGCATCTAATATAAACGGACTATTCGCTAATGCTTCGTATCTGCCTGTACCGCTCGGAATGGACTGTGCAAAAACACCAACAGCCATAACAAGAAGCACAAAAATAGTTAAGTGTTTTTTTAACATTATTTTTCCTCCTATAATGTTTATTAATTTAATTTAAAAAATTCGCTTTTCTTAAAAAGATTATAATGACGTCTTTTATAATCTGATAATACTAGGCGATAACTCTTACTAAATGTTCAACTTTTTTTATCATACCCCTAATTTGAGGGGTGTCTTCAAATTCTTTAATTTTATTTATCTTACCAAGACCTAAAGCTTTAATAATCAATTTCTGTTTGTTAGGTCTATCAATAATACTTTTTATTTGCTGAACTTTAATTTTAGACATAGATCAATTCATAAATAAGCTCTGAACGTCAGAATCTCTTCTGCTGGCTATCATTCTTGCATCATTTAAATTTTTTAAAGCCACCATTGTTGCCTTCACAATATTATGTGCATTTGATGAGCCCATAGATTTTGTAAGAACATCCTGAACTCCAGCAGCTTCTAAAACTGCTCTGACACCGCCGCCGGCTATAAGACCTGTACCTGGCGAAGCTGGTTTTAAAAGAACCTTTCCGGCACCATATTTACCGATTACGGTATGAGGTATTGTGCCTTTATTTATCGGTATTTTTACAAGGTTTTTACGAGCATCCTCGGTTCCTTTAGCAATTGCATTAGAAACCTCATTTGCTTTGCCTAATCCGATTCCTACATAGCCATTACCATCTCCAGTAACTATAACCGATGTAAAACTAAACCTTCTGCCCCCTTTTACTACTTTAGCTACTCGTCCTATGTAAACAAGTTTATCTTTTAGTTGTAAATCACCTGCTTTTATTCTTTTTTCCATAAAATCTTGAAAACAAATATACTCAAAAAAATAATAATCTACAATTTGTTATATTATAGGAAATTACGCTCTCAGGGGAGGATTCGAACCTCCACTAACGGCTCCAAAGGCCGCTGTCCTGCCATTAGACGACCCGAGAAAACCTCTCTTACATATGTGAAAATAGTAAAAATACATTAATTTATGGCAGGATTAAAATTCTAAACCAGATTCACGTGCACCATCAGCTACAGCCCGTACCCTGCCATGGAATAAATAACCATTCCTATCGAAAACTATCTTTTTTATGTTCTTTTCAAGAGCTTTTTTACCGAGAATTTGGCCAACAACCTTGCTTTTAAATATCTTAGTCTTTGAATCTTTAATTATTTCTTTAACTTCTTTATTTAACGTTGACACTCCCAATAATGTTTTGTTATTCTGGTCATCAATAAGAGTAGCGTAAATATTATTTAAACTCCTGAATACAACCAATCTGGGTCTCTGAGGAGTTCCTGCAATTTTTTTACGGATCCGGTATTTTATTTTTTGCTTATGTGAAAGATTTTTATTAAATGACATGATAATTAGAAAATATTATTTTGCAGCTGCTTTACCTGCTTTACGTCTGATAACTTCACCTTCGTATTTGATCCCTTTACCTTTATATGGTTCAGGTTCCTTAAAAGATCTTATTTTAGCAGCAACCTGCCCAACAAGCTGTTTATCTGTTCCTGATACCACAATACTGGTATCACTTGGCAATTCAATTTTAATATTTTCCGGTGGAGAAAAAACTATTGGATGCGAATAACCAAGATTTAACAATAATCTTTGTCCTTTCAATTCAGCACGGTAACCTATTCCAGTTAATTCAAGCTTTTTACTGAAACCTTCAGTTACACCATGAATCATATTTTTTATTAAGACTGTATATAAACCGTGCAGGGCTTTATCTTTTTTTGTATCCGATTTACGGTTAAAAATAATTTCATCTTCGGTTAATTTGCCAGTAATTGAAGGTGCAACTTCAAGCGAAAGTGAGCCTTTAGGACCTGTTACAGTATAAGTGTTTGCAGTCTTATTAAGTTTAACTCCTTTTAAAATTTTAACCGGTTTTTTTCCTATCCTTGACATAAGTTTTTATTACCAAATATTGATTATTATTTCACCACCGACTCCAAGCTTTTTGGCTTCCTTATCGGTTAATAATCCCTTTGAAGTAGAGATAACAGAAATGCCCAAACCGTTTAGTACACGTGGTAAATTATCAGCAGATACATACCTTCGTATGCCGGGCTTGCTCACTCTTTCAAGACCTAGAATTACACTATCGTCATTAAAATACTTCAGGTTAATTTCTATGCTGCCTTGTTTATTAGTAGTTTCATATATCTTAAAATCCTCAATAAAATTATTTTTCTTCAGGATTTCCGTAATCTTTAATTTTAATTTCGAATAAGGAATTTGAACCCGTTTATGACGAGCCTTGATTGCATTCCTTATTCTGGTTATATAATCTGCTATAGGGTCTGTATACATTTTTTTACTTTTAAAATTACCAGCTTGCTTTTCTTACACCGGGGATTTTACCTTCAAGTGCCCACTGCCTGAATGTAAGTCTTGATATCCCGAATTTTCTGTAAAATCCTCGGGCTCTTCCTGTTACATTACACCTGTTATGTAATCTTATCGGATTGCTGTTACGCGGCAAACCTGCCAAAGCTTCAAAATCTTTCTTTCCTTTTAACTCTTTACGCTTTTCGGCGTATTTTGCTGCAAGCCTGATTCTTTTTTGCTGCCGGGCAACCTGTGAAGTTTTTGCCAATTAGATTCCTCTAAATAGTTTTTTATTATTAAACATTTTGTTTTTTTATAAAGGGTATTCCAAAAGCCCTGAGTAATTCGTATGCTTCTTCGTCTGTTTTGGCGGTAGTTACAAATGTGATATCTAATCCGAACATCTTACTCACCTTATCAATGTTTATTTCCGGGAAAATGACATGTTCTTTTATTCCGATCGTGAAATTTCCATTGCCATCAAAAGATTTATCCGAAATACCTCTGAAATCCCTTATACGGGGCAGGCTGATGTTAATTAACTTATCAAGAAATTCATACATCCTCGATTTGCGTAAAGTAACCTTGCATCCTATTTTCATCCCCTCGCGAAGCTTAAAATTTGAAACTGATTTCTTTGCTTTTGTAATTACTGATTTCTGCCCGGTTATATCATCAACATCTCTTGCTATTGACTCAAGTATTTTCGGATCCTGAGTTGCACTTCCTGCACCAACGTTTACAGATATCTTTGAAAGCCTCGGTACTTCCAAATTATTTGTATAACCAAATTTTTTCTTTAGTTCCGGTACTATTTCTTTTCTATAAATATCAAATAACCTGGCTGGAACTCTTGCGGTTGTTTCTTCGCCACTACTGGTTCGGGGAGCAGGTACACTCTTCCCGGCTTTTTTTACCGGTTTCGTTTCCTTCTTTTCAGTCGTTTGCTTTTCTTTCTTTTGTTTATCCATTAATATTCATACTATTTTTTAACTTACGATAATTTCATCCGTTTTTTTCGCATACCGCATCCTTTTTTTATTACCTTGCTCATCAGTGATAATTTTCATACCTAATCTTGTTAACTCATTCGTCTTTGAATCTATTAACATAACATTCGAAATATGGATAGGTGCTTCTTTCTGAGTTATGCCGCCCTGCGGATTCTTCTGATTGGGTTTGGTATGTCTTTTAATAATATTTACACCTTCAACAATTAGAGAATTCTTGTCTCTGAATATTTTAAGTATCTTACCTTCCTTGCCTTTATGATTTCCGGAAATTATTCTTACCCTGTCATTTTTTCTTAATCTGGTTTTTTTCATTTTTTATAGAACCTCCGGGGCAAGTGATATAATTTTCATAAATTGTTTTTCTCTTAATTCGCGTGCAACCGGTCCAAAAATACGGGTGCCTTTAGGCTCATTGTCATTATTAATAAGTACTGCAGCGTTTTCATCAAATCGGATATATGAACCGTCTTTTCGGCGTGTCTCCTTTTTTGTTCTTACTATTACTGCCTTCGAAACTTCCCCTTTTTTTACGGTACCGCCTGGAATAGCTGCTTTTACAGAAACTACAATCAGGTCGCCAACTCCTGCATACCGTCTATCGGAGCCTCCGAGTACGCGTATACAACGGACTCTTTTAGCTCCGGAATTATCTGCTACAACTAAATTTGTTTCTTCCTGAATCATTTATGAAAGTACATTTCTTTCTAACATTGCATTATTATTTAACTTTCTCAACTACCTCAATAAGACGCCATCTTTTGCGTGCACTTAATGGCCTGGTTTCCATGATTTTAACCACATCTCCTATACTTGCTATGTTATTCTCATCATGAGCCATGTATTTATTAGTCTTTTTGAAATATTTTTTATACATCGGATGTTTTATTCTTCTCTCAATAGCTACAATAATGCTCTTATTCATTTTATTGCTTATCACCATTCCTATACGCGTCTTCCGCCTGCTGCGCCTTCCCTGTACGTTGCTTGTACTGGGTCTATCAGTACTGGAAATTATTCCGCTATCGGCTATGACTGCATCTGATCCTATTGTATTTGTGCTGGATTCGTTCATTGACTGTTTTTATAATTACTTTTTTGTTTTCTCTTTCTTTTCCCATAAGGGATCCCTTTGGGAGAGTACAGTTTTGATCCTGGCAATTAACTTTTTTGTATTCTTGATATTTTTAAAATTTTCCAGCTGGCCAATGGTCTTCTGGAATCTGAGATTTTCAAGGCTTTCATACTCCTGGTTAAGCCTCAATTTTAAATCATCCGTTGATAATTCTCTTATTTCGAATATTTTCATAAACTGTGATTTTTCTTGCCAAGCAATTTTTTTATTTTATTGATTCAAATCGTATCTTTTTATAAATTTTGTTTTAATAGGAAGTTTATGGGATGCTAATTTTATAGCCTTGTGTGCTGAATTTTCATTCACTCCTGCAACTTCGAACATAACAGTACCGGGTTTCACAACAGCTACCCAGTATTCCGGTGCTCCTTTTCCTTTACCCATCCTTGTTTCAAGGGGCTTCTTTGTAAATGGTTTATCGGGAAATATCCGTATCCAAACCTTTCCATCTCTCTTTAATTCGCGTGTTATTGCAACTCTTGCAGCTTCTATTTGCCTTTGTGTAATCCATGCAGGCTGTAATGCTTTTAATCCGTATTCACCGAAAGAAATGGTATTACCCCTGGTAGCTTTACCGGTTCTTCTTCCTCTGTGCGCTTTCCTGTATTTTACCCTTTTAGGCATTAAAGCCATATAACATCACACCTCTATTCTATATTTATTTCCTTTGAAATTTTTCACCAAGACAGATCCAGACTTTAACACCTATCATTCCATATATTGTTGAAGCAGCAAGGCTTGCGTAATCAATATTTGACCTCAGGGTTTGAAGAGGTATTCTGCCTTCCTTAAACTGTTCACTTCGTGCAATTTCTGCACCATTAAGCCTGCCTCCTACATATATTTTAATACCCTCTGCACCCATCCGCATTGTTGAAGCTATTGCAGTTTTTATCGCTCGCCTGTATGATACCCTGTTTGAAATCTGGTTAGCAATAGTTTCGGCAACAAGCTGTGCATCAAGTTCTGGTTTTTTTATCTCGGTAACCAAGACTTTTATCTCTTTATTGGTAATTTTCTTTAATTCACCTTCCAGCTGTGCAATTTCTTTTCCGCTTTTTCCAATCACATAGCCCGGTCTCGATGTATGTATTGTCAGTGTAATTTTTTTTACTGTTCTTTCTATTTCAATCTTCGAAATACCTGCATTCTCGAATCTTTTGCGTATATACGTTCTTATCATATTATCTTCCTGCAGCTTAACCGCAAAACTTTTATCATCATACCAGCTTGAATCCCAGCTGTTTATAACACCTAGTCTGAAACCGATTGGATGTGTCTTTTGACCCAAAATATCTCCTTAATTATTAGAACCCGGTTTAAGGGGTAAATTATCAGTAACAATAACAGTTAAATGATTCGACCTTTTACGTATCCTGTAGGCTCTGCCCTGCGGTGCCGGTAACATTCTTTTGGTAATCGGACCTCCGTCAACGGATATACTTTTTACAAATATTTCCTTTTCATCGACTTTCCCGGTTTCGGTCTTGTTTGCAAAATTTGAAACCGCAGATCTCAATGTTTTTTCTACAATTTTTGCAGCATGCTTAGAAGTAAAATGTAAAATATTCAAAGCATCTTCAACCGATTTACCTCTAATCAAATCGACAACAAGCCGCATCTTAGTCGGTGAACTCGGTATATAGCGTTTTTTTGAAATTGCTTCCATAGACTTTAAAATCAGGCTTTATCTTCTTTCCTGTGACCAGCATGAGCACGGAACGTTCTGGTAATTGAAAATTCGCCAAGCTTGTGTCCAACCATATTTTCGGTTATGTAAACCGGAATAAATTTATTACCGTTATGAACTGCAAAAGTATGCCCGACAAATTCAGGTATGATAGTAGAAGACCGGGACCATGTTTTTATAACTTTTTTTTGATTTGAAGCATTCAAAGCTTCCACTTTTTTAAGTAAACTTTTTTCTATAAAAGGACCTTTTTTAAGCGACCTGGGCATATATTATTTTCTTCTTTTTACTATTAACTTGTTTGATACTTTATTAATTTTCCGTGTTTTAAAACCTTTTGCAGGAATTCCCCACGGACTTACCGGGTGGCCGCCTCCGGAAGTTTTGCCTTCGCCCCCGCCCATCGGATGGTCTATCGGATTCATTGCAACACCCCTCACCGATGGTCTTCTGCCTAGCCACCTTTTTCTTCCTGCTTTACCAAGGCTGATATTTTCGTGCTCCAGATTGCCGACAACACCGATAGTCGCGCGACAGTTATTCAGAAACATTCTAACCTCTCCCGAAGGCATTTTAAGCTGTGTGTATTTTTCATCACGGGCAACTACTATACACGAATTTCCTGCACTTCTTGCAACTTGCGCCCCTTTACCGGGTTTCAATTCTACATTATGTACAAAGGTTCCAAGCGGGATATTAACTAATTTCATACAATTACCAGCCTGTATCTCCGCATCATCTGAAGCAATTACTAATGCACCCACTTTCAAACTGTCAGGACAAATAATATAGCGTAGTTCTCCATCTGTATATTTTATCAAAGCAATTCTGCTTGAGCGGTTCGGATCGTATTCTATAGATTGAACAGTTCCGCCGATGCCTATTTTATCCCTTTTAAAATCAATTATACGATACATCCTTTTATGTCCGCCGCCCCGGTGCCTGGTTGTAATTCTGCCGGTATTGTTCCTACCTCCTGATTTCTTTAAAGGTCTAAGTAATGACTTTTCGGGCGAAGTTTCAGTAATCTCTTCGAAGGAAGAGATAGTATAAAATCTCGTTGAAGGTGTTATCGGTTTTAACTTCTTTAAAGCCAATTTAATTAGTTTTCAGTTTTCTGTTTTAAGTATTATGATTTAAATTTTATTTATGTAATAATTTTAACTGTATTACCGCCTTCATTCTCACATATTATCAGCATTTTATCAATCTCATTCAGTATATTTTCTTTTAAAACTGTTTGTGCATCGACTCTTTTTATGACTATCGATAATGACGGAATATATTCTTTATTTTCAATTTTAATAATTTTAGACGATAATTCTTTTCTCATTTTCTCGTAATCAAGGTAAATCTTATCGGCATTATCAGCGTTCACAAGCATCGCAATTTTATTATTATCTGTTCTAAAGAGCATTTCGAAACCTGAAAAATAGTCTTTAATAAATTTGAATACCTCTGCAATAAGCTCTTTTTCGGAATCTGTATTATCAACACGCAGAAAAACAACAAAAGTATTATATTCGTTATATCGTCTGCAACGGTTTATTTCTGAAGATAAAAGCTTATCAAAAAACTTTTTATTATAAAAATCAGAACCTTCATCAATTAATTCTCCAGTTTCATTAACTTTTCTTCTTAACTCGTTAAGGTATAAAAATGCTGGAAGTAAAAGTTTATAAATTGTAAAAAAGAACGATTTATTTATGTTTATCTGATTAACGGTATCAACGCATAACGCACCTATACACTTATAACCTGCATAAACCGGTATTGCTGTAAATTCAGAATCCCTGCCGAACTTCTCATCTTTATAAAACCTGAACTCGTTAGTTACACCTGTTTTAAAATTATAACCGGTTAATTTTTTACTTTTTATTGCCTGGGCTGTCAGGCTCTTTTCATCAACCGACTTTTCTGAACCGTTTTCCGAACTGCCCAATACTTTAAAACCATAACCATGTGCAAGAACAAAATAAAGATTTTTATAATCAATGAATTTTGCAATTATACTTCCTAACATTTCACATACATCTTTCTCTGTGGTAAGTTTTCCGGAACCAATAAACTTTAAAATTTTATCATGGTAAAAGAACTCCTCATAAGTTGAGTAATACCTGATATAATTAGCAATACTTTCACTAAAAACACTCATTGTCCGGATATTAGGCTCCGCGAAAAAATCTTCCGTCTTACTTTCACAAATAATCGTACCTATAACTTCATGCTCTATTAATACAGGATAAGCAAGTATTGTTTTTACATCCGATATATCCGCTCTGTAAGCCAGCCTTATCCTTTCATTTTCATTACCTGCTTTATAAATTACCGGTTCTTTTTTAAGGCAGGTTTCAGTTATTATGTCTTCTCCGATCCCGTATTTTTGCAGGTATAAAATTTCATCTTCATATTCAGAGCTTATTAGAAGCTTATGCTGTTTTCTCGGTAAATTAAACCAATAATATGCTGCTGAATCGGCTCCGTAAAAATCTTTGATCAAAACCAGAAGATTCTTTACAGAAGCCCTGAATTTTATATCATTATCGGTTTCACTCCTGCCTGTCTCAGGCAAGTCAGTCAGTACTTCAAGACGTAGTTCACCCGCCTCTGAATATTTATGTTCTGAATCCTGATTCAAAAATATTTTGTGATTATATTAATCCCGCACATCAAAGATGTATGAGATAAGTGCCTGCCAGACGCCCACCGCCAAGCGGTGCAACATGCAGGTGACAATTAAATTGAGGATATGAAGCCTATTATTAAAAATCTATAAGCAGTTTAACGTCTAAAATACAAAGAACTAAAAATTTTAACGTAATTAAATAAAATTGTTAATCAGTACGAAATACAAATATAAATTCCATGCAGCTTAATGTCAATGAAACGAAATATGGAACTTATTCTGTTTTAATAACTTAGCGAGATTAAAACAAAAAATCCCCATCATAAAAATGGGGATTTTTCGATAAACTACTTAAGCTACTGTTATTTCAATACGACCATCTTCCTCGATGCTTTTAAATCATTATCTACAATCAAGTTGTAGAAATAAATTCCTGAAGCTAATTCTTTAGCATTAAATACCTGGCTTACTGTTCCAGCATTGAATTGCTGATTATTAAATAATGTTGCTACCTCCCTGCCTGTAATATCATACACTTTTAATGTTACATATCCCGCTTTTGGCAATCCAAATTTAATTGTTGTAGAGGGATTAAACGGATTTGGGTAGTTTTGCTCCAGAGTATATATTAATGGTATTTTGTGTTCCCAGGTAGTAATTCCAACAATTCCTGTTGCATATTTAGAAATAAATGCAGAGCTTCCGCAAGCCCATATAGAATCAGCTGTCTTCATATACAAGCCATATACAGTATTGCTATAACCAGTTGGAGCACTTATAGTCCAAGTTTGACCCCTATTCGTAGTTTTAGCTGTAAATCCGCTTGAACCACCTATAATTCCATTTAAAGTATCGATACCGTGCATGGTATATAGAGTAGCAGTATTAGGAGTAACAACTGTATCCCAGGTTGTACCTCCGTTCGTAGTTCTCCTGACTGTTCCGGATGAACCGCACAAAAATCCCTTGCTTGTATCGGCAAAAATAATTTTATATAAAGTCGCAGTGGTGTTAGGTGTTTGTGCTGTCCATGTACTGCCGCCATCAGTGGTTTTTCTCACAGCACCGCTTGAACCGCAAATCCAGCCGGTATTAGCATTTAAAAAATCGCCTGAATATAAAGTCGACGTAGTTCCTGTAGTAACAGAAGTCCAGTTTGCACCTCCGTCTGTAGTTTTAAAACATGCTCCGCTTGATCCAAAAACATAACCCGTTGAAGTACTAACAAAATCCAATGCATAAAGAGATGTTGTTGTAGGAACCGACATTGAATCCCATGACGTCCCGCCATTGGTAGTTTTGCGAACTACCCCTGAATAACCTGCAATATATCCTGTTGTAGCTGTTAACATTTTAATTCCCCTGAAGGTTGCCGTGGAATTTGAATTTTGTGTTGACCATGTATTACCACCATTACTGGAGTAAGCGATCTGGTCATATCCTGCCCCGGGACCTCCAACAGCCCAAACCTTTCCGTCATTATATTCACACCATACATCATAAAATGTTGACGCATACATCCAATTGTTGAGTTTTGTCCAGTTAGCACCGTTGTTTGTAGATTTATTAATCATACCGTAAGCACCCACTGCAACAAGATTGCTGCCTATACCGTCAATAGCATACCATGTAGAAGTCCAAGCCTGAGTAGGATCAAGGCAATTTACCGAATCCCAGTTTGTACCCATATTAGTTGTTCTGTAAACCCTGTATGCGTCTGAACCGGTTGTGTAAATTGTTGTTCCCCCAGTTGTACTCCAATATAGATAATACATTGTAGATGTAGTTGGAGTATTTGCCGTTGTCCAGTTATCACCCGCATTTGTTGTATACCTGAAAGTTCCAGAAGAACCTGTTACAAAACCCGTGTTTGGGTTGATAAATTCCATAGCATACAAAGTACTGGAAGCACCGGTGCTGATAGTAGTCCAATTAACTCCTGCATTTGTCGTTTTATAAACATTACCCGATGAGCTTGCAACAATAATATTATTAGTATCAGATGCATATACATCATAAGCAGTAATTGAACCAAGACCGGGAACCTGTGTCCAGTTCAGTCCTGCATTTGTTGTTTTGTATACCTTTATGCTGGATGTACCGGCAAGATACCCGGTTGTTGAATTCATAAAGTACATAAAATATATCGTTCCTGATGTAGAAATTGTTTGAACCGAATCGAAAGATGTCCCCCCGTTGGTAGTTCTGTAAAGCCCATTAGAACCTGCTACTAAACCCGTTGACTGATTAAAGAAATAGGCACAGTAAATTATTTCTGAAGCACCGTAAATAGTCGGGTAAAATGCTTTATGATGGAAATACCAGTTAACTCCTGCATTAGTTGTTTTCATAAATGTTCCGCCGTATCCCGCTGCGTACCAGTTATTTGCATCCCACATTTTTACCCATCGCAGATAGTTACCCTGTGGTGTCGGGTGTTTCCATTTCCATGTTTGGTAATCCTGCGCTTGCAGATTACCAAGCATGAAAACTACTGCGAGTAAAACAGATATTGAAGCAATGATTCGTTTCATAATAAAATCTCCTTTTTAAATTTGTTTATTGAATAATTATAAATGTATTAATTTTAATTTAAATATTCTCTTATGAACATATGAATTGGAGAGTAACATACAATAATAAAAATTAATTCTTAGTAATTAAATGTAGTTGAAAAATTAATTACAAAAAAATGATTTTAGTGTTTTTATTAAGTATATAATAAATATGTAATAAGGATTCTGGTAAGTTTTAGTTATAATTTATTAAATATAAATTGTCCGTCAATTCCTAAATCAATTTTTATTTTATCACCTGAAATGATTTCACCTGCAATAATTTTTTCTGATAACGGATTAGTAATATATTTTTGAATTGTACGCTTTAAAGGTCTTGCACCGAAGGTTACATCATACCCCACTTTACCGAGCCAATCTTTGGCATCAGTTGTTACTTCAAGGGTAATATCATTATTTACCTCAAGCGAATTAATAATTCTTGCAAGCTGTAAATCAACTATCTGCCTTATTTCTTCTTCAAACAATGGCTTGAACATTATCACTTCATCTATCCTGTTCAATATTTCGGGACGTATCTTAGCACGCAGTAATTCAAACAGTTCTTCACGCAGTTTACCTAGTAAATCGTCTTTGTTCTCTTCAGTAATTTCAAGCAATTGCTCATGTATAAGCTGTGAGCCTATGTTAGAAGTCATAATAATAATGGTATTCTTAAAATTCACAGTTCGCCCCTGTGAATCGGTAAGTATGCCGTCATCAAGAAGCTGCAGTAAAATATTAAAAACATCATGGTGAGCCTTCTCGATTTCATCAAGCAATACAACACTATACGGTTTCCTGCGTACAGCTTCTGTTAACTGACCACCTTCTTCATAACCTACATAACCCGGCGGTGCACCAATCAAGCGGCTGACTGAGAACTTTTCCATATATTCACTCATATCTATCCTCACAAGATTATGCTCATCATCGAACATAAACTCTGCGAGAGCTTTTGCAAGCTCTGTTTTGCCTACCCCGGTTGTTCCGAGAAAAATAAATGAACCTATGGGGCGAGCAGCATCCTGCAATCCTGCCCGGCTGCGTCTGATTGCATTTGCTACGGCACTAATTGCCTCATCCTGCCCCACAACCCGCTTATGAAGATTCTCCTCAATGTGTAACAGCTTATCACGTTCGCTTTCCAGCATCTTAGATACAGGTATACCTGTCCACTTAGCTACAATTTCAGCAATATCTTCAGAATCAACTTCTTCCTTTAGCATTTTCAAGCTCTTTTGAAGCTCGTTTAATTCCCCCGTTTTATGTTCAAGCTTTTTTTGAGCTTCGGTAATCTTTCCGTAACGTATTTCTGCAACCTTTGCCAGTTCTCCCTTACGCTCTAAATTTTCCGCTTCCAACTTATATTTTTCAATACTTTCTTTAATAGAGCGTATTTCTGAAATCAATTGTTTTTCAAGCATCCAATGAGCTTTTAAACGGTCGCGTTCCGAATTATACTCGGCAATTTCCTGCTCAATTTCTTTTAACCGTGAACCTACACCTGATTCTGTTTTCTGAATATTTTTTGTATTTTTTTGTTTATTACTTTTCATACGTGTAAAATAATTATTCATTTTTTAGTTTAAAATGTAATTTAATATTAAAATTCATCATCGGGCAAGTTTGCTTAATATGTAAGCAAACTATTTTGATTAATCTTACCTATCAAAAAAACAGACTTTTGTAATTAAGTCAAGTAAGATAAATTTTTGTATGTGCTTAAAAGTATGGACTTTCATATATTTGTTCCTATTCTGATGAAAAATACTAAAAAAACACCTGCCAGAGTCGGGCAGTCAATAAAACAAACTTGGAATATAGATGATATAATAAAAAGTAATGATTGGATTATTATCCCTGTTCTTACAGCCGTTTATTTTATCTTCAGTTATTTTTCTACCGGGTTTTATCAGGATGACGAAGTAGCACATTATATTACAATGCGTGATTTCTGGAATGACCCATGGATAATCATGTCGAATTGGGGAAAACCAGGGTGGAAAATACTGCTTCTGCTTCCGTCGTTATTAGGATATAAGGCTGTATTATTCGTTAATTCATTTATTGCAGCATTAACAGCATATTTCGTTATTAAGCTGGCTAAGGAATTAAAATTAAAAAATACATTTCTTGCAGGTATAATATTCGGATTTCAGCCACTGGTTTTGCAGCTTGCCTTCAGAAGCTATGCGGAAATATTTACAGGACTCCTGTTAACTCTAACTTTACTTTGCTACTTCAGAAAACAATACATATTATCAGCGATTTTTTGCGGATGGGCATTTACTGTTAGACAGGAATCAGCACTGCTTTGCCTGATACTGGCAATTTATTTTATAACAGAAAGGAAATACTGGCAGATATTATTTATAGGGTTACTGCCTATAATATTAAACGTTATAGGTTATTTAAATACAGGTGACCCGGTCTGGGCTTGGACAGAAATGAAACAACTATCCGATTTTAATCTTGGTATCGACAGAAGTTTTTTCCATTACTTCGAAGTATTCATATTTATTGTTGGTCCCATTACCTTCACGTTGTTTATTATTGGCTTGGTAAAACCATTTTATAAGATCGATAACCGCAATGAATTCTATAAAAAAGAGTTATTGATATATCTGTTTTTCTTTATTGTATTTCTGTTCCAGTGTTATCTAGTAATAAAAGGTACAAACCCGGGTTCGTGGAGATATATTTTACAGGTTAGTCCTGTTGCTGCTATTATTGCATTAATGGGTTATAACGAAGTTATTGAGATGAAATCCAAGAAGTATGTTTTACTAAGCCTTACAGGTGTATTATTAATGACATTAATATTTTTTTCTAAAGAAGCAACCGGGTTACTCCTAACCGACACAAAGGAATATTACAAATTATTATTTATATTTTTACTTACAGCAGGTGCGTTTATTCTTATATACCTGCCCAAAAAACAGGATATGAAAACATTTTCAGTACTTGTGATTGTTTTAACCGTTTTTTACACACTGTATTTTGAAAAACCCAAACAGCAATCAGCTGAAAACATTGCTGTTGACGAGATAGCCCGATGGTATAATAATAATATTGACAAACAAATCCCAGTGCTGTATAATCACAGTCTAATATTTTTTTACGGAAACATATTTGGCGAATCAAAGAAGCTGTTTAACATCCTTAACATGAAATCTCTCGCTGAAACACCTTCGAAATCCATTATCATATGGGATTCTCATTACAGTTACCGTCCTGAATATAAGAATGATACTCAGCTAAATTATCTGCTTGACACAACAAAGTTTAAACTATTAAACCAGATTACATCTTCGGACCGGAGATTTGCTGCATATATATTTGAAAAATTATGAAACCAACCCCAGATACATTCGAACAGTGGAATGAAGTTCATGCATCAAAACATGACCTTAATAAATTTTACAACCACCCGAATCCGTTATTCAGATATATCGAAAATAAACGGATTTACAAGCTTATTGCACTTGCACAAATAAAAGATAATGATAAAGTTCTTGAAGTAGGGTGCGGTGCAGGACATATTCTTGAAAGAGTGCCAAATGGCAGGCTGTTTGGCATAGATATTTCAGAAATCCAGATAAAAAGAGCAAAAGAAAAGCTGGGTTCAAGGGTTGAATTAACGAAAGCACCCGGTGAAAAAATCCCGTACGATAACGCATATTTTGATAAGATACTCTGTTCCGAAGTAATTGAACATGTTCTTGACCCGCTTCCGCTGCTTATAGAAATGAAACGCGTACTTAAAGATGACGGAGTACTTTCACTTTCGATTCCAAATGAAAACCTTATAAATTTAACAAAAAAAGCTTTAAAAACTTTTGGACTGAAACGAATGATAGAACCAAAAAAAAGCGGCTGGGACCTCGCTTCAAAGAATAATCTTGACGAATGGCATTTGCATGAATTTAATCTTGATTTAATTAATAAATATATAAAAGGTATATTCGTCCCGGTTAAAATATCCCGAATACCGTTTTTTTTTATTCCTTTCAGGTATGTCTTATTGCTTAAAAAGGCATGAAAAAAGAAAAATGTATAATATACGGCGGAGCAGGATTTATCGGTTCTCATATCACAGATGATTTACTGAGAAACAAATTTGATGTAACTGTATTCGATAAGGTTAATGCCTCTACAAGAAATATAGAGCATGTTCTGGACCGTATCGAATATATTGAGGGTGATTTTAATAACGCTGTAGACTTAAGGAAATCACTCAAAGGGAAAGACTACGTTATCCACCTTGTAAGTTCCACTTTGCCCGCAGGCTCGAACCTGAATCCGTATTATGATGTAGAAACTAACCTTGTATCTTCGATAAACCTTTTGGAAGAATGTTCGAGGCAAAGCATAAAGAAAATTATTTTTATTTCTTCGGGCGGCACAATTTACGGTGAACCTGAAAAACTACCTGTCCCTGAAACACACCCGACTTCTCCTCTCACATCTTACGGAATAATTAAACTTACAATCGAGAAATATTTTGAACTATACCGGAAACTGAAAAACCTGGATTATATTATTTTAAGGTTTGCCAATCCGTTTGGAGAAAGACAAAATCCCAAGCTTGGTCAAGGTTTGATTTGCACTTTTCTGCATAAGATTAAGTATAACCAGCCTCTGGAAATTTGGGGAGACGGCTTTGTAATACGTGATTATTTCTACATAAAAGACGGTGTTAAAGCTGTGAATCTAGCTTTACGATGTAACAGCAAGGTGAAAATATTTAATATCGGAAGCGGAAAAGGGTTATCCGTAATTCAAATACTCGAAAAGTTCTCAAAGGTTCTGAAGCTGAAATTTCAATCTGTTTATACAAATACCCGCCTTTTCGATGTGAAATCGAATGTGCTAGATATTTCCAGAGCAAAGAAAATTTTGAAATGGAAACCCGAAACTAATTTCGACCTGGCTTTAAAGAAAACATGGAGATATATTCTTGATAACGAATAAAGATATTACACTCTCTGTTTTTTTCCCTGCTTACCATGACGAAAAGAACATTGCCAAGGTTGTGGATAAAGCTGTTGAGGTGCTTGAAAATTTAAATTTGAAGGATTACGAGGTTACTATAATCGAAGACGGCAGCCCCGATAAGACAGGTGAGGCAGCAGACGAGCTTGCAGCCCGGTACCCCAAAGTTAAAGTTATTCACCATCAAAAAAACCTTGGTTATGGAGCAACTCTATGGGAAGGATTCACAACTGCCCGGTTCGATTATGTATTTTATTCCGATGGAGATAACCAGTTCGATCTCGAAGAACTTAAAAAGGTAGTAGCATTAATACCTTTTACCGATATTGTAGTGGGATACAGAAAAAAAAAGCAATACTCAACGTACAGGAAAATGACAAGCTTCGTTTATAATTTTGTGTTAAGACTGGCTTTTGGTATAGATTTCATCGATATAGATTGTGCCTTTAAACTTTTTCCCAGGAAATTATTTGAACAGATAAAGGTTAATACAAAAGATGCTTTTATAGATGCTGAAATTATGATACGTTCACATTTACTTGGCTATAAAGCAACCGAAATCGGGATAAAACATCTTCCCCGTCTGGATGGTATTTCGACTGCAGCAAGACCATCCATTATTCTTAGAACAATTAAAGAAATTTACAAGTTCAGGCAGGAAATTAAACGTTCACACCCGAAAAACACAAAGTTATAAGTTTATAATGGTCGAAACATCAAAAAAGAAGATTTACAAACAAAGCGATTTAAAAGATTTAATAGTAATTTTTGCAGCTATTATCTTAATCCTGGTAATCTTCTCGTTCCTCGATTTATTCGATGAACTCAGAAAACTATCATCGGAAGCGGAAGGCGTTAAAATTATCCAGCTTTTATTTGTTTTGATATTGTTCGGTTTTTCTTATGCCTATTTTTCAAGAAGAAGGTGGAGAGAACTTGATACCGAATTAAAAGAACAGGAAAAAGAGAAAAACGAACTGCAGGATAACGTTAACCGCTTAATGAGCACTGTCAATCTTTCCCCCGATGCAATTTTCGTACACAGGGAAAGTGAAATACTGTTTGTAAATAAAGCCGGCGTTAGTATGTTCAGGGCAGAAAACGAAAATGAATTAATAGGTAAAAATGTCAGGGAACTGATACATTCTTCCTTCAGGGAAAAAGTAAGCCAGAGAATAGAACAAATGGTCACTTACATGAAACAGGTTCCGGTAATAGATATTGTAATCAGAAGGCTTGACGGGACTTATATGGATGTAAGTGTTGCCTCAACTCCGGTTTATTACCACGCAATTCCTCATATCATTACAATTCTTAGAGATATCACGGAAAGAAAAAAAGCCGAAGAACTCCAGCAGCAGCTGGCATCTATCGTGCTTTCTACAGTAGATGCAATTTATTCAATAAGCAATGACGGAATAATAAAAAGCTGGAATCCGGGCGCCAAATTTATGTACGGCTATACTGAAAAAGAGGCTATCGGGAATCCATTTACAATTATTTTACCGAAATCCAGAACTTCCGAATCCGAATACATCCTGAATAAAATCAATAAAGACGAAACAATTTTATCGTATGAAACACAGCGTATCAGAAAAGACGGAACCGTTATAGATGTTTCTTTATCAGTTTCCCCTATAAAAGAAGGTTCGGGTGTTATTACAGGCGCATCGGTGACTGCAAGAGATATAACTTTCAAAAAACGTGCTGAAGAAGAGCTGCGCCGCTATGCAGAAGAACTGGCAATGACCAACGAAGAACTTTATGTGTTTTCGTATGCTGCATCTCACGACCTGCAGGAACCATTAAGGACTATTCAAATCCTGGTTCAGTTACTGAATGAACGTTTTAAGAGAAAACTGGATTCAGAAACACGTGAATACCTGACAGCTGCTGATGACGGTGCCGCCAGAATGTACCGGCTGATTACGGATTTTCTCATGTACTCACGCGTGGGCACCGATCGTGTGGTTTATGAAGTTATTGACTGCAATACAGCGCTTCGCGATGCACTCACAAATCTTAAAGTAGCAATAAAAGAAAGCAAAGCTAAAGTTAAAAATTACGAACTCCCTTCAGTTAAGGGGAATATGCAGCAAATTACCGCCGTTTTCCAGAACCTGATAGGAAACTCCATTAAATACCAGGGTGAAAATATTCCCGAAATAGAAATCTCTGCACATCAGCGTGATGATGAGTGGCTGTTCTCGGTGAAAGATAATGGCATTGGCATCGAAGAATGGTTCTCGGAGAGAATATTTATCGTGTTTCAGAAACTTCACGACCATAAAAAGTATCCCGGTTCGGGTATTGGGCTTGCACTTTGTAAAAGAATCGTTGAAAAACACGGAGGTAAAATCTGGTTCGAATCGGAAGCCGGAAAGGGAACTATTTTCTATTTTACCCTGCCTGTCTTAAAAGCAAATGAGAAATAATTATTAATACTCCGGCTCCGTTTTAAAACTTAACTAAGGTTATTTAATAGGCACTGAAAGAAATCCGTTTATTTCCTGCTCTACTCTTGCCAGTTCTTTAAAACATGTACATTTGGTCAGTTCAACTTTCTCATAACACTCTGCCTTACCTTCGCAATCGTAATATTCTACATATTTCTTTTTTACGTCTCCCGAAGTATTTTGAACGTTGTTGAAATAGAAAACAGTATTTACTTCTCTATTTAAAAAAGTACAAAATAATTTTCTTTTAATGTATTCCATAACTGAAATATTATTCCCTTATGGCGGTTAAGCAATATAAAATTTATTTAACATAATAAAATTAACTTTCGTATTCCCTTTTCAGGGCAACCCGCTCAATTTCCAATTGTTTAATTTTTTTCTCAATTATATCCAGTTCCTCCGGCATCGAGTCAATTTCAATCCTCAGCTTGCTTGCAGCTTCATCAATCAAATCTATTGCTTTATCTGGCAAAAACCTGTCATTAATATACCTGTCGGAAAGTGTTGCTGCTGCAATAATTGCTTCATCAGTAATACGGACACCATGATGGACTTCATAGCGTTCTTTCAATCCGCGGAGTATCGAGATAGTGTCTTCTACTGATGGCTCATCAATTAATACCGGCTGGAAGCGGCGTTCAAGGGCTGCATCTTTTTCTATATGCTTGCGGTATTCATCAAGTGTTGTAGCACCGATGCAATGCAGGTCACCGCGTGCAAGTGCGGGCTTTAAAATGTTAGCGGCATCTACTGCTCCCTGAGCTGCACCTGCTCCAACTAATGTATGAAGCTCATCGATAAATAAAATTATTTCACCGCTGCTATCACGCACTTCATTAACAACTGCTTTCATCCTCTCTTCGAACTGACCTCGGAAACTTGTACCTGCAATCAGGCTTCCCATATCAAGTGCAACAATTGTTTTGGTTTTAAGATTCTCCGGCACCTCGCCCTTTACTATCCTGAAAGCAAGCCCTTCGGCAATTGCGGTTTTACCCACACCGGGCTCACCGATGAGTACCGGATTATTCTTCGTCCTTCGTGAAAGCACCTGTAGCACACGCCTTATTTCATCTTCCCGCCCTATTACAGGGTCAAGCTTACCTTGCTTGGCAAGAGCATTCAAATCACGCCCGTATTTCTTTAATGCCTGATATGTATCCTCAGGGTCCTGGCTTGTGATACGCTGTGAGCCGCGGATTTCTTTCAATGCCGAAAGTATCTTTTCACGGGTAATGCCCTGTTCACGCAGGAAATTACCAAGCGGTGTTTCTCTTGCTGAAAGTGCTATCAGTAAATGCTCAACACTAACATACTCATCTTTCAAGCGGTCAGCTATCTTAAAGCTTTCATCGAGAACAGATGAAAGTTCCTGTGAGAGATACTGGTTAGTAGAAGTTGTGGAAGTTACCTTTGGCAGCTTTTCAATAAGTCCGCCTGTTTTAATCCGCATTGTGTCTATGTTTACGCCTATCTTCCTAAGCAATGATACAACCACGCTGTCATCAGTTTGAAGCATAGATGCAAACAAATGCTCAGGTTCTATTTGCTGGTTATTATAATTTAGGGCAATCTCTGCCGCCTGCTGAAGCGACTCCTGTGCCTTGAGTGTGAATTTGTTGTAGTTTATTGCCATTTGTAAACTGTGTAATCTAAAAACGAGGTTGTCTCATAACCTGTCAATTTTGTGTAACCGCAGACTTCAAACTGCGATATTTGTATTTTTCGCAACCAAGGAAACTGCGGCTGCAAGTTTTGAAACAAACACGTTTAGTAATAATGCAAAATTAACCATAATTCGTTATCGTAACAAAGGAAAAAGAAGTAAATATGGAATAAAACCGTAAGTACTTAAATATACAGCATTAATTACAATAATTTTAGCTAATAAAATATTGGCTCTAAAAGAAATATAAAAATTATACCAACAACCTTAGTAGCTGTATTTTTTTTCGTTACTAAAAAAATGTATTATATTTTAAACAATAATGAGTTCAACCCTGACTTTTTGCTGGGGATGTCTCCTTTTGTATTTATATATGGTAATTATTGTGTTATATTTTAAG
>CAYWTS010000014.1:27787-48899 GCA_964461265.1 uncultured Ignavibacteriales bacterium | reverse complement strand
GGATAAGTGCCTTATTTTTATTTTCAATTGCCTGCGGAAACATTTATAATCAGACGGAGATATGCAGTATTTTATTATACTGATTACTAAAATCTCACTTTGTGTGAGCTAAATGATGTTTCCTCATCGAAATGCCGTAAATGACATACAAAATACCGAACATCACTGCATAAAAACCAATAAGATAAGTAATCACAATAATTCCCTCAAGTGGATTTATAAAAACAAGTATTGCGAATACGATTGACAATAGTCCCGAAACTATCATTAAAAACTCACCATCAATAATTTTTCTTAATTTTACAGCTGATATAATTTCAAATATTCCTGTTATAAAAGCCCAAACTGAAACAAGTAAAACCAGTCCGTACAGTGTAAGTTCAGGTAAAAAGAATATTAGTATTCCAGCAGCAATACCGGCTATTCCCTCAAATAGAAATAACCAAAAGTGAGCTCGCGCGTTTCGGGAAGTAAAAATTGATACTATTGCAAAGATACCGTCAGCAAAAGCATATGCACCGAAAAATAAAGCTAACGCAACAGCAGCAGTGAACGGATAAATTACAACTATTACACCAAATATTAATGATACAATGCCTCTGGCGGTTATCAATTTCCAGTTTTTTGAAAATTCGGGGATTAAAATATTTTCTTCCATGATTATTAAAATTTAGTCTGTGTTTGTAATTTTTTCATTATCGAGCTTCAATGCTTTCAATTCGTCAACTAAACTCTGCAGTTTTTGTTCATATCGGTATATTTTATTATCAACAATTTCAATTCTTCTTTTCCTGATATCGCCTTTTATCTTATCATTTAATTTTTTTGCATCATTTCTTGCGTTTTCAATAAAAGCATTTCTTTTATCTTTCAGTTCTTTAATTTTCTTTGATAGCTTTTCTTTTTCTTTTCCAACCGATGTTTTCAGCTTTTCTCTGGTTTCCGTTATATCTTTATCAATATCATCTATTCGATCCATAACATAATTATCAAATTCATAATCTATATCGCTTCTGTATATTTCCGCTCCAAAAGGTTTCAGAGCATTATCAATAAATACCTCACTGTCTTCATCAATCTCGGCAATTATTGAAACGGAATTCGGCGGCATTCTGTCTTCAATTTTTTTAACAAAGCTTTCGTTAAAACTTTGACGTCCAACATCAGCAATCATTCCGATAGCTGAACCGGTTGTTAAACCTACTACTAAACCCACAGGTCCGCCAAACATGCCTATTAAACTTCCAATGCCCATACCTGCTAGGGTTCTCCAGCCTTCCGAATTGTTTTCTTGTAAAATTTCATGGTTACCATCTTCACGGCTGCGCACCATTGCATTTCCATAAATAGAAATGTCTCCATAATTTTCCAATTCAGTAAGTTTGTGCATTGCCTCGATGGCATTATTTTCATCTTTAAAAGATGCTACAATTAAGTTTGTCATTTTTTTGTTTGTTTAGTTTTTAAAATAGTGAATTAACTTCATGACAAAATTAATTGAATAAACAGGCATAGTCTATGTTTGAAATTCACAAAAAATTGTCTGTAATTCGCAAAATGGAGAGTTTATCCCCCTAAACGGTATGAGGCAGGTGTAATACCCGTATTTTTTTTAAAAAATTTGCTGAAAGATGCTTGATCGCTGAACTGCAGCCGTTCTGAAACTGTTGCAATGGTATAATCACGATCCTTTAAAAGCATTTTTGCTTCAGCAACTATTGCTTCATCTATCAGTTTACCGGGTGTTTTTCCCGAAGATTTTTTAATGGCATGGATCAGATATTTGGGGGTTATGAAAAGCGAATCAGCATAAAACTTAAGCTTATGCTTTTTATTATCGGTTTTCGCCAACATCTGCTGAAATTTTAAATTTATATCTGCATCCCGAGTAAATTTAGGCTGTTCAAGATTATTTCTTCTGTAAATAGCAGCAGCTTCGTAAAGAAAAGTATAAAAGAGACTTCTTATTATTTCAATATGATACTGTGAATTGTTGATATCTCTTTTATTTTTAAGAATATCATAAAGCTGCAACAACGGCTCTGTCTCTTTTTTTTCAAGCTGAATATACGGCTTCGAATTGGCTGAAAAAAAAAGAAATGATTCCAGTTCATAGATAGTAATTATGCTATTCAGTAGAAATTCCTTTTTAAAAAATAAATATCTTAATTTACAATCCGGACTTTGTTTGATTTTTTGAATAGTAAATTGAGGTCCCGCTGCAAATAAACAATTAGGGCGAATTTTAATAAAATTATCATTAACATAAAATTCCACCCATCCATCAACACAAAGACCAAGAATGTAGAAATTGGGTCTGTAAGGCAAACTTTCAGGTTTCACATTATCTATTTCGTCAGGAGAAATAAAATAATCGGAAGCTTGCCAGTCATAGCCCATCTTAAAAAGCCGCTGATCTATACTTTCCAGTGGAGCTGTTTTTTTATATGCCATAATAAATATTGATATAGAAAATTAGCTATTCTCATTTGGAAATTCAATATCATTCTCATGGATAAAAATAGGAAAAGCTTTGCAAAATCAGGTATGATTTATTAAAGATTTTTAAAAAATTTGAGGGTCTAGTCTTTTTTAACTTTAAAAATTGTAATGTACTTTTTATACAATCAGCCTTTAATGGAGTTAATCATTTAAATTGTACAAGCAGTGATAAAAACGAAGATAATCGAGCAATTTATAATTTTTATAACCCACCCCGGAGGTTTCTGGGACTCGTGACCTCTCCCGAGTTCTCGGGATCAGGCGTTCTAACCAAACTGAACTGCCGCTCCTTGAAAACTATTGAGAATTATAAAAATATGTATTTCCTAAAAAAAGAATAAAGTCTATAAAAAAGTACTTTTTCTATATAAATCGTAGCTAAATCGTAACAGGATTTTGTATTCATTAATTATCATGCTGTTTGAAGCAAACGGATTCTTTATCTCCACTTTCAGATATATCTTCTGTTATAATAAGATGGTCGAAATTTGTTTCATTAATATATTCTAACAAAAGCTTTGTTTTTTTTGAGTTTTCTTTTTTGTTAACAGCATCAATACGCAGGTCAGATATATGCACTATCTTCATTTAAATACATTAGTTATTGTTCTTACCATAAGTATTATTGTAAAAGTTTGTAAAATGTTATTTACATAATAACCAATTATCAAAAATATTAGACCGTGTAATCTTTTAATAATTTTTAATTAAATTTTTCTTAACAATCATTTTATAGATTTGTGACATAAGTATTAGTAAAAAATATCTGAATGAGCTTTCAGCTTTTTCGGAGGCTATTGTGAAACAATCTTCCGAAATAACGATAAGTTATTTTAATAAAATCTCTCGCAGCGGCATAACAAGCTCCATTAAGAAAGATAATACTCCCGTTACAACAGCTGATTTAAAATGTGAGGATTATTTGCTAAAGCAAATCTGTACCAAATATCCGTCACACAATATATTGTCTGAGGAAAAAGGCGTACATGAAAACGGTTCCGAATTCAGATGGATAATAGACCCTATCGACGGCACAAGAAACTTTATGAGAGGATATCCGTTTTGGGGAACATTACTGGCGGTTGAGTTCGAAGGTGAAATCATTTCAGGCATTATTTCAATGCCGGCTATCGGGGTATTCATTTGTGCCTCAGCCGGAAACGGATGTTTTGTGAACGGTAAAAAGGCAAAGGTCAGCAACAAAAATAAAGTAGAAGAATCTTATGTTTTATACACAGGACTTAATCATATTTTGCTTCAAAACTTCAGTAATAACTTTCTTGAGCTTGCATCTCAATGTAATTACATCAGAGGATTTGGTGATTGCCACGGGCACTCATATATCATCAGCGGAATGGCAGAGGTGCTGATTGACCCTATTGTTGCTCCTTATGATATTGCTGCAACTAAAATATGTGTTGAAGAAGCTGGCGGCAAGCTAACTGATATTCACGGAATAGATTCTATCTATAATAGAACTGCGGTTATCTCCAACGGATTGGTTCATGACCAGGTTTTAAAAATGTTAAATGAGAAATAATCATTTAATACCATACTGCATTGCACATTGGGATAACTAATGTGAAATCTTAACATAAATATTTAATTCCTAATAATTCTTTATTATATCTAACACTCCTTTAATTAATTAAAAACTAACTTTTAAATCCTTCATAATATTTTCCTCACAAAATTTTACTTTTTTTGTATTAGCGGTAAATAATTAAAATTAATTGCTTCAAAGAAAAAAAATTCTTCTTATATGCGGGTCGCATAACCAGACCACGATGATGCACCAGATATCTAAACATCTCACTGGTTATGATTGTTATTTTTCGCCCTATTACGGTGATGGCTTGATAAAATACTTATCAAAAAAAGGAATGCTCGATTTTACTGTGCTTGGCGGACAGTTCAGGCAAAAAACTTTAAATTACCTTACGGAAAATAATCTTGATATTGACGAAGAAGGATGCAGATTTGATTATGACCTTGTTATTACATGTTCGGATTTGCTGATTCCGAGGAATATCAGACGTAAAAAAATAGTACTTGTTCAGGAAGGTATGACGGATCCTGAAAATTTTATGTTCTACCTTGTAAAATATCTTAAGCTTCCGCGCTATTTTGCAAGTACCTCCACAACAGGCTTATCGGATAAGTATGATGCCTTCTGCGTTGCCTCACATGGATACAAAAAGCTTTTTATCGGTAAAGGAGTTAAGCCGGAAAAAATTATTGTAACCGGAATCCCGAACTTTGACAATGCAGCAAGATATCTCGTAAACGATTTTCCTTATCATAACTATGTTCTTGCTGCAACTTCGGATGCAAGAGAGACCTTTAAATTTGAAAACAGGAAGCGATTTATTTATAACGCAATAGACATCGCAGGCGGAAGGCAGCTGATATTTAAGCTTCACCCCAATGAGAATGCCGAGCGCGCAACGGAAGAAATTAATAAATACGCACCCAGTGCAAAAATTTTTTCTTCGGGAAATACAAATCATATGATTGCAAATTCGGATGTTCTGGTAACGAAATATTCATCGGTGGTTTATGTGGGACTTGCCTTGGGCAAAAAAGTTTATTCGGATTTCAATTTAAATGAGCTTCGGAAAATGATGCCTATTCAGAATGGCGGAAAGTCTGCTGAAAACATTGCCGAAGTTTGCGTGAATATAATCGAGGAAAGAGCGTATAGTACAAGGTTTCTCAGCTATAAGTTTTCACAACACACGCAAGCATTTGCCGAGCCCCAGTTAACGGGTGCTTGATTTATATGAAGAAAAAATTAAATATTGTAACAATAATTCAGGCAAGAACCGGTTCAACCAGGCTGCCCAATAAAATATTATACCCCGTTCGGAGAAAAAGCCTGCTTGTATTAATGCTGGAACGTGTGCAGTTCTCGCAGTATGGCAAAAACGTTGTTATAGCTACTACGAATAATGAAGAAGACGACGTTATAGAAAATATTTGTATAAAGAAGAAAGTTAACTGCTACAGAGGGCATACAACCGATTTGCTCGATAGGCACTACAAAACTGCACTGAAATACAAAGCTGACATAGTTGTTAAGATTCCTTCTGACTGCCCTTTAATAGATTCGAACGTTATTGACAAGGTGGTTGAATATTATCTTGAAAATATTTCGATTTTCGATTATGTGAGCAATTTACATCCCCCTACTTATCCCGATGGTAACGATGTGGAAGTTTTTCCGTTCTCTGTTCTTGAAACAGCCTGGAAAGAAGCTGATAAAGAATATGAAAGAGAGCACACAACTCCTTTTATATGGGATAACCCGCAAAAATTTAAAATAGGCAATGTAACAATGGAAAAAGGGTTAGATTACTCAATGACGCACAGGTGGACTCTCGACTATCTTGCGGATTATAAACTAATTAAAGCAGTTTACGATGAACTGTATGAAGAAGACCCGTTTTTTGGGATGAGTGATATTATAGAACTGATTGATTCAAAACCGGATTTAAAAGTATTAAATGAAAAATATATAGGTGTCAACTGGTACCGCGGCTATCTGCATGAGCTTAAAACTGTGAAGCCTGAACAAACAAAATTATTAAAAAACTCTGCATAGACTTGAAACTGACAAAACAAGAAATAAAAAACCTTGAAGAAATTTCTTTAAAAGTCAGGGAACATATTATCCGTATGTCAGGTAACGGCGGATGTTTTATAGGAGCCTCGCTTTCGTGCGTAGATATTATTGTTTATCTCTATTCAAAGTTCCTGAATATTAATTCTGAAAATATTAATGATATTGAACGCGATTATCTTTTTCTTTCAAAAGGACACGATGTCCCTGCTCTCTATGGTACTTTTGCTGAAATCGGCTTTATAGATAAACAAAGGCTTTCGAATCACTTAAAAACAAACGATAACATTTATTGGCATCCAAATACAAACATTCCGGGAATTGAATTTCATTCCGGTTCTCTGGGGCATCTTTTATCGGTTGCCATTGGTGTAGCTTTAGACTGTAAAACAAAAAAACAGAAAAACAAAATTGTTGTTATTCTGGGAGATGGAGAGCTTAATGAAGGTTCTAACTGGGAAGCCTGTTTAATAGCTTCTGCATACAAGCTTGATAATCTTGTTCTGGTTGTCGACAGGAACCATTTTCAGGCAAATATGAGAACCGAAGAATTGATACCTATTGAACCGCTTGACGAAAAATTCGAAAAATTCGGACTCGCAACAGGCACTATAGACGGGCATAAGTTTGACGAAATGAGTATGATTTTTTCGCAGATTCCTTTTGAAAAAGGAAAGCCAAGCGTAATAATTACGGAAACCTTAAGGGGAAAAGGCTTGCCCAGCATAGAAGCCCAGGCAGACCGGTGGTTCTGTAATTTTTCTGACGACGAAGTTGGAATGCTTATAGCCGAGCTTCATGGTGAGATTATCTCAGAGCTCAAATCGGGAAAAATAAAGTTAAGGTAAGCGAAAATTTTACTCCTCGATTTATTCTAATTACAAATACAAGATGACTTACGAAGAACTCCTAAAAGAGATTATTACCGAAAACAATAATGTAATAGTGTTAACAGCTGAAAACAGGGCTGCCATCAGAAATTTACCGTCACAGATTAGTAATAATTTTTTTGATGTTGGTATTGCTGAACAATCTATGATAGGGATTGCGGCAGGCTTTGCACTCAGGGGCAGGGTACCTGTAACACATGCACTTGCGGCATTTCTAACAATGCGTGCTTTTGAGTTTATCAGAACCGACGTTGGAATTTCAGGCTTGCCTGTAAAATTGGTTGGCGGTGTACCTGGATTTTTATCCGAGGCAAACGGTCCTACACATCAGGCAATCGAAGACGTTGCATTAATGAGGGGAATCCCAAATATGAATATTTTTTGTCCCGCTGATGAAGAAGATATGCTGATAGGTCTAAAAAGCGTGATTGAAAACCCGAATCCATTTTATATTAGATTCAATTCTTTAATGCCGGCTGTTTGCCATAACAAGACTTTCGAAATAGGCAAAGCCGAAATGATTTCTTTTGGCGAAGACATCACAATTTTAACATACGGGATGCTTTTTAAACAAGCTTATGAAGCAATGCTGAACCTCGAAAGCAAGGGATTGAGTGTCAGGTTATTGAATCTTAGAACACTAAAACCTATAGATGAAGATGCTGTTCTAAAAGCGGCGGAAGAAACATCGCTAGTAGTAACACTGGAAGACCATTTCTTAACAGGGGGTCTATTTTCAATTGTAGGCGAGATTTTTCTAAAAAACAATATCATGTCAAAAGTTCTGCCTATTGCTTTGAACAACAGGTGGTTTAAACCTGGGCTGATAGATGATGTTCTTGAATTTGAAGAATTTACGTCTTCCAAAATATCCGAAAAGATATTAAAAGCCTATGAACCGGCTGGAGATTACAGATTATTTAATCTTCCCCTTGTTAAAAAGGGATAAATAAATAGCTCCGTTAACTTTTAAATAATTTCTAAATGCCAAATACAGTAAGTTTTAATAATTCATATCCTGAAATAAAAAATTCTGATGAACTTTATTCACGTGCCCTGGGCTTGATTCCATCTACGACACAAACGCTCGCAAAAGGACCGGGGCAGTATATTAAGGGAATAGCTCCCAAATATATTGAACGGGGCAAAGGCTGCCACGTATGGGATGCAGACGGCAATGAATATATAGATTATAATATGGCTATTGGCCCTATTTCGTTGGGATATTGTTATGAAGCCGTAGACAATGCTATTAAAAGGCAATTGGGAGAAGGGATTACTTTCTCAATGATGCACCCTCTTGAGGTTGAGGTAGCTGAGCTTATCAATAAAGTTGTGCCTAACGCTGAGATGGTTCGGTTTAGCAAAACAGGCGCAGACGTTACCAGTGCTGCAGTCCGTCTTGCAAGGGCTTATACAGGAAGAAATAAAGTTTTATGCTGTGGGTATCATGGCTGGCACGATTGGTATATTTCCGTTACCGATAGAAATAAGGGTATTCCTCAAAGTATTCAGGATATGACATACACGTTCAATTATAATGATATTGAAAGTGTAATTAGTTCCATAGATAGTGATACAGCCTGCGTAATATTGGAGCCTGTAGTATTTGATGCGCCCAAAGAAAATTTTCTTCATAATCTTAAAGATTTATGTGTTAAAAACGGCTCTTTGTTAATATTTGATGAAATGTGGACAGGATTCAGAATTCATGTCGGCGGTGCTCAGGAATACTTCGGCGTAAAAGCTGACCTTGCGTGTTTTTCCAAAGCAATCGCCAACGGTATGCCCTTATCTGTACTGACGGGAAGGAAAGAAGTAATGTCATTACTTGAGCAGGATGTATTCTTTTATACAACATTCGGAGGGGAATCGCTTTCACTTGCTGCGGCAAAGGCAACCATTAACGAAATGATTAATAATAACGTTCATATTTATCTTGCAGATCAAGGGAAAAAGCTGAAAGACGGCTATAACGAAATGGCTGAATATTATGATATGGAATATACTAAATGTATCGGTTATAATTTTCGCAGCCTTGTTACATTTGATTCGATTGCAGGAAACCCGCTTCTTATAAAATCACTTATGCAGCAGGAGATGATAAAAAGAGGTGTGCTGTGGAGCGGTTTTCACAATATGTGTTTTTCTCATTCTGATAATGATATCAAATATACATTGAAAGTGTATAGAGACGTACTGCCTGTAGTAAAAAGGGCGATAGATGTTAATAACGTAAAGGCTTATTTAAAAGGTGAACCTGTTGAACCTGTATTCAGGAAAACAGGAAATTTTAACACAAAACCGAAGGAAATTCTAAAACCTGGATAATCTAATTTTTATGACCCACACCATTGATAACATATTTTCTCTTACTAATAAGGTGGCTGTTGTAACCGGCGCTATGGGTTTAATAGGTAAACAGCATTGCATTGCTCTTGCTGAAGCAGGGGCAAACGTTATTGCCTGCGATTTGAAAAAAGAAAAATGCGTAGAATTGGCATCCGGACTTGCAACAGGTTCTTACGGCTGTTTTATGGATGTTACAGATGTTCATTCAATCCGTGAAGTAAAAGAATTTACGCTGGATACATACGGTCATATAGATATACTGGTTAATAACGCAGGCATAAATGACATGTTCGAAAATCAGGCGGTTGCCGCAGAGCTATCTAAATTCGAAAACTACCCGCCTGAGCTTTGGTCTAAATCATTTGATGTAAATGTAAAGGGTATGTTTTTGTGTTCGCAGATTTTTGGCAGTGTAATGGTTCAGAACGGGAGGGGAAGTATCATCAATATTGCATCTACTTATGGCGTTGTTGCCCCTGACCAATCATTATATCAAAAGCCTGACGGTTCCCAGAGTTTTTATAAATCGCCTGTTTATTCATCAACAAAAGGCGCGGTGCTTTCTTTTACCAGATATCTTGCTACTTACTGGGGTAAATCGGGAGTGAGGGTAAATTCGCTATCACCGGGCGGTGTAGAAAATTCTCAGGAAGAATATTTTATAGAGAATTACTCCAAACGCACACCTCTAGGCAGAATGGCAAAAGCAACCGATTATAAAGGCGCTATTATTTTTCTTGCAAGCGATGCCTCTTCATATATGACGGGCGCAAACCTGATTGTTGACGGAGGGTGGACAAGCTGGTGAATATAAGACACATAAATCTTGCTGTGAAAAACCGCGCGAAAAATATTAAGCTTCTGCTTACAGACAGCGATGGCGTTCTGACCGATACGGGTGTGTATTATTCCGAAAACGGTGAGGAAATGAAGAGATTTTCAATTCGTGACGGCATGGGGGTGCAACGACTAAAAGAAATTGTAGGAGTCGAAACCGGAATTTTGACAGGTGAACTTTCCGGTTCTGTAAAAAAGCGGGCTGAAAAATTGAATATTACAGAGCTTCATCTTGGAGTAAAAGACAAAAAATCTTTGCTTAATGATATTATTGAAAGAAGAAATCTAAGCCTCGAAAATATTGCTTATATTGGTGATGACACAAATGATATTGAAATACTTAAAGCCGCAGGACTTTCGGCATGTCCTGCAGATGCTTTTATAAATGTTAAGCAGGTATGCGATGTTATATGCGAAAACAGAGGAGGCAACGGTGCATTCAGGGAATTTGCGGAAATAATAATTTCGTCAATTAAAAGTAATTAAAAATTTTTAATCTACATAAACCAGCATGGATAACAAAAATTCAATTAAAATAGGCTGCAGGCCGGTTGGCAACGGAGAGCCTGTTTTTGTTATAGCCGAAATAGGCATAAACCATAATGGCTCGCTGGATATAGCCAAAAAAATGATTGACGGCGCATTATTTGCCGGTGCTGATGCAGTGAAGTTCCAGAAAAGAACTCCCGAATTATGTGTGCCGCGCGACCAATGGAATATTGAAAGGGATACACCGTGGGGCAGAATAACTTATATTGAGTACAGGCACAAAATTGAATTTGGCTATGATGAATATGCTGAAATTGACAGGTACTGCAAAGAAAAAAATATCCTTTGGTTTGTTTCATGCTGGGATGAAAACGCTGTTGATTTTATCGAGCAATTTAATCCTCCTGTATATAAAGCATCTTCCGCATCGCTTACCGATAAAGGTTTGATTAGGAAAATGAAAGATACCGGCAAGCCTCTTATTATATCTACAGGTATGTCAACAATGGAAGAAATTGAAGATGCTGTTGAGTATTTAGGAAATGATAATCTTTTGATTGCGCATTCAACATCTACGTATCCCTGCAAGTCAGAGGAACTGAATCTGAATATGATAAAGACGCTCAAGGAGAAATTTCCTTTCAACCCAATCGGTTATTCAGGTCATGAAGTCGGCTTGTCTCCGACATGGGCAGCGGTTGCAATGGGTGCAGCGTTTGTTGAAAGGCACATTACTCTTGACCGCTCCATGTGGGGAACAGACCAGTCCGCTTCGGTCGAGATAATGGGATTCTACAGGCTTGTATCGAATATCAGGGATGTACAGAAATCACTTGGTGACGGAATAAAAAGAGTTTATGAAAGCGAATTGAGCTCACTTAAAAAGCTTAGAAAAATTAAATCTAGGAAAGAGGTAGAAGAAGCCGCTTAATTTATGAGTTTAGGTTCTGTCCGGATTTACTCGTTTATAATTGTTATTGGAGCTGCTATTATTCTTGTATTACTGGAAAGATTTTTCCCTTATAATAAGGGACAGAAATTTTTCCGTGAAGGCTTATTCAATGATTTCGTTCTTTATAACTTTCTTCAGAGTTTTGTTCTTGGAATCATCATTTCATATTTAATTAAATTAATTGACCAAAGCACAAAGCTTTCCCATCTGCGTTTAATTGCATCATGGCCTATTTGGCTTCAGCTAGTCTTTTTTGTCATTACCCATGATTTTTATATTTACTGGTTCCACCGTTATCAGCACAAATCAAAATATTTCTGGCGGATACATGAAGCACACCATTCAACAAAGCAGGTTGACTGGCTTTCGGGTGTACGCTCGCATTCTTTGGAAATACTAATTAATCAAACCATAGAATTTGCCCCAATTGTACTGCTTGGAGCAGCGCCTGAGGTTGCGATTTATAAGGGTGCAATCAGTGCAATATGCGGTATGTATATTCATTCAAACATTAATGTCCGTTCCGGTTTCCTGAAGTATTTTATAAACGGACCGGAAATGCACCGCTGGCATCACTCTGATGAAGGCAACGAGAGCCATAACAAGAATTTTTCAACAAAGCTTGCTGTATGGGATTGGCTTTTCGGAACTGCTTATTTTCCTCAAGATAAAAAAGCCAAGATATACGGATTGGGTGATTTAAGTTTTCCCCGAAACTATTTTCTCCAGCATACTTTTGCATTTAGAAAATTTTATACTGAGAAAGAAAATAGTTGAATATCGGATAAGTTTTCCTTTTTGAATATTTTCTGCCCTATTCTAATCCGAAACCGATAGTTTGAATGCGTACTGAATACCCCTACTCAACACCTGAGTTATTTTTAGAAAGATTTTCTTGAATGCGGGAGACTAACTTTACCGCACATAAAAATAACCTAAATCATTAGTCATGCAACAAGGTTGCGCAATTACAAGATTCTGTGATAATCCTGTTGAGATAACCCCATTTTCACTTCGGTGTAATAATTACTTAATGCAGAAGCTATAAATTTGTATTTCACATCCTTAAAACTTATCCAGGGAGGCAATATGAAAAACTTAATCAGACGTAAAACTATATACGTTTCTATACTATTTATTATTACTTATATGTTTTTTGGTTCTTTTCTAAAAAAAGAGAAGAATGGAGCAGGAAAATATTTTGATTCAATTAAGAAACCGAAAAACATCATTTTTATGATTAGCGATGGGATGGGTTATAATACAATGATGGCAGCAGATTACTATCAATATGGAACCTCAAATCCTCAGCAATATGAAAATTTTCCCGTACAGTATGGAATGAGCCATTACCCTATTATGACAGGCAGTTACCCGGATGCGCTGAAATGGAATGCAGGATACAATCCAAAGGCAATGTGGAGCAATTTTAACTACGCTCTTACCGATTTCACGGAATCAGCAGCAGCAGCAACAGCTTTCTCAACAGGATTTAAAACGTATAACAATTCGATATGTATGGATATGAACTTTCATCCGCTGGTGAATTTAACGCAGATAGCAAAATCGATGAATAAGTCAGCAGGCGTTATAACTTCAGTTGAAATATCGCATGCAACACCTGCCGGATTTGTTGCACACAATCTGTCAAGAAATAATTACAGTCAAATTGCCTTCGAAATGCTACTAGGAAGCAGGCTCGATGTAATTATGGGAACAGGTAATCCAGACTATGATAACAATGGTGCTGCTTCGCATAAGCCATACAAATACCTAGGAGATAGTTTATGTTGGCTAGGTTTGCAAGCTGGAAATTCAGTATTTTATGTCAATAACGTTCCTGATACGGTAGAGGATTGTAATGGAGACGGAATAAGAGATCCCTGGTTATTGATGCAGGACAGAAGCCAATTTCAGAACTTAATGTACGGCACCACACCGTTAAGAGTTCTTGGCATCCCTAAAGTTTATGAAACACTGCAACAGGCTCGAAGCGGTGATGGTAATGCAAACCCTTACGTTGTTCCTTTTACACAATCTGTACCAACTCTGGTTGAAATGACTAAGGGAGCATTAAATGTACTCGATAATAACCCGAATGGATTTTTCCTCATGATTGAAGGAGGGGCAATTGATTGGGCTGCCCATGCGAACCAAAAAGGAAGGTTAATAGAAGAACAAATAGATTTTAATAACTCAGTAAGCGCAGTTATTGATTGGGTTAATACCCACAGCAGTTGGAGTGAAACAATGGTTATTGTAACGGCTGACCACGAAACGGGAATGCTTTGGGGACCTTCTTCGGGGCTTCCAAAAACTTTCAACCCTATTGTTAACAATGGCCAAAATAACCTTCCTGGAATGAGTTTTTATTCTACTGAGCATACAAATAGCCTGGTTCCCTTCTTTGCAAAAGGTGCAGGTACTGAAATTTTCAACTTATTTGCTGATGAAGCTGATTCAATAAGAGGAAAATTTATACAGAACTCCGAAATCACGCAGGGAATAAAACTACTTTGGGATGTCCAATATGAAATTATCGGGGTGGGGTATATTGAAGTTGAAACGCCAAAAGCATTCACATTAAAACCAAATTTCCCAAATCTGTTCAATCCGGTGACCACTATTTCCTTTAATATGAAAAAGACAGTTGTTGTTTCGTTAAACATATTTGATGTTACCGGAAGGTTTGTTAAAACTCTGATTAATAACGAAAAGTCCGGACCTGGAGTACAAATAATAAAGTTTAATGCAACCGATTTAGCATCAGGAGTATATTTTTACACCATGTAAGTTGATAATAAAAGAATCGATTTTAAAAAATTGTATTGGTTAAATAAAAATGTTTATAAAATATTTTAAATAAAAAAGCTGTCTCAAATATCATTTTTCGAAAAATTTTTACCAAATTCCAGCTTTCGCCCGCTTGCTGCAGGCAAGCGAGACTTCCCGATTTAATCGGGACGACCTCCTGAGTGGTTTTTATTTAACCATTCAATATATTTTTTACTTTTTATTTTTTTCAGACCTTTTTCTCTTTTCAATGCTTCAGATTTTGTTTTAAATGTTTCATAATAAACCAACTCCCATAGAATATAAGCTTTGGTAGAAACTGTATGTCCTTCATTGTGCAGTACTAATCTGCGTTCAATATTATCCGATGAGCCAATGTAATAACGGTCTTTAATTTTGCTTTTAATTATGTAAGTGAAATATGCCATATTTATAATAAACCCCGCTTTTGGCGGGGCTTGCGGAACCGACCCCGAGTTCTCGGGGCAGGCTGAGACTCGAACTCGCGACCTCTCCCGAGTTCTCGGGATCAGGCGTTCTGATTAATTAATCTTTTATAAAATTCTTTATTACGTTGTTTCTTTAAAAATTTTTCTCTTTTAATTGCTTTTTCTTTTGTATCAAATTCCTCTTTGTAAACTAACTTCCATGGCTTTTTCTTTGAAGTATAAGGGCTTTGCCCTAAATTGTGTTCAATAAATCTTCTCTCAACGTCCGAAGAAGAACCAATATAAAAGCTTCCGTCTATTTCGCTTTGTAAAATGTATGTATAATACATATTAATAAACCCCGCTTTTGGCGGGGCTTGCGGAACCGACCCCGAGTTCTCGGGGCAGGCTGAGACTCGAACTCGCGACCTCTCCCGAGTTCTCGGGATCAGGCGTTCTGATTAATTAATCTTTTATAAAATTCTTTATTACGTTGTTTCTTTAAAAATTTTTCTCTTTTAATTGCTTTTTCTTTTGTATCAAATTCCTCTTTGTAAACTAACTTCCATGGCTTTTTCTTTGAAGTATAAGGGCTTTGCCCTAAATTGTGTTCAATAAATCTTCTCTCAACGTCCGAAGAAGAACCAATATAAAAGCTTCCGTCTATTTCGCTTTGTAAAATGTATGTATAATACATATTAATAAACCCCGCTTTTGGCGGGGCTTGCGGAACCGACGAGACTCGAACTCGCGACCTCCTGAGTGACAGTCAGGCGTTCTAACCAAACTGAACTACGGCTCCAAATTCCTAATTTTTATGCGAATGCAAATATAAAAAAAATACCCTACGCTTTCAAGGTAAGTGTTTTTAATAAAAGGCAGCAGATTTTATCAATAATTTTTCAGAATTTTATTAACTTCATCAAGCCATATTTGAAAACCGTCGTAGTTCCAGTGTGAATCGCTGCGGTAATATAGTTCTTTTTGTGAATTTTTGAATAAAGGAAATATATTTATCAGTGGTACTTTAAGATCCCTGCTATTTTGTATTATGTCTATTAGTCCGTTATTCACGCCATAACCCGGGTCTGTTATAGTGACCGGATTAGGTACTATAGAAAGGTATATTTCATCAAAACCAAGTTTTTTAAAGTAATAATAAGCTCTGTTTGTACAGAATATTACATCTTTAATATCCTGCTCTTTGACTTTATAAAAAGAAGACGTAATTTTTGAAGTATCTGTAGTAGCGATGTAAAAAAGATACTGCTTATCGGTTGAAATGGAAACATCCTTATCTGTCCTGTTGAACAACCTGTAATTAAGTTCCGCTTTCAGTTCTCTGAATGGTGTAAAAAAACTATAGTCAAATAAATTAAATTCAAGGTTCTGGTTAATTTTTTCATTGTACAAATATCGAAGAACCTTCTGATAAAATGTTTCAGGTTTACGTTTCCATAACAGGTCAATTCCCTTTTTCGATACTCTAATTGAATAGTACATTTCAAGTGTATCACGAAGCAATTTTAGAATGTGGCGTTCTGCTACTTCAATAATCAAAATATTTTTTTTAGTATGATCCAATTCTTCTTCTATCTGTTCATCGTATAACCATCTTGCATATTTTAGTTTATTTACATTACAGAAAATGGAGTCGGTTTTTACAAAAGACCACAAATAGCTGTCACAAATCATATAAAGGTTTACATTCCCGGGCTTAATGCAGCTGCTTAAAGGCAGGGATTTTTTTTCAATCCTGATTCTGAAATCCTTCAGATAAGAAAAACCGTAAAGATCTCCGAATTTGTATCTGTCTGTTCCGAATACCGAAGTTATCTCTGATCTGTATGGAACCAGCTTTTTCATCAGAAAATCATTTGAACTGAGCAAATAAATTAACAGAGAAAAAATAAGTGCTATTTTCGGAATAATTTTTCTCATACTAAAACTGAAAATAAATAAATTGCTTTTGTTCGAAAACACCGAAGAAATAACAAACGGTAATCAGTAAAATTATTTTTATGTAAAACAAGAAATCAGAATTGGTGTCTATAACAGCATAAAACTTTTCTTTAAAAAACAGCAGAATAACCAGCAGAACTAAAAAATCATTTCAGCCGGGTTTAAAACAAAAGACGGTGAAGCAAAAACCGATACCGAAAATATCTTTTTTATAAGCAAAAAAGCAATTGACACATCTGCAGCACGGAAAAAAATCCATGCGAATGTAACAAGCAAAAAAGTAACAGATGTTCGCAAAAATACAGCCGGATAATTTTTACTTATTTTTATCTTATATTTCTTATAAATCCTTCCTTTAATAAATGAGGAAGTAAGATAAATTCCGTGAAGCGATCCCCAGATAACAAATGCCCATGTATCGCCGTGCCAAATACCGCAAATAAACATGGTTATTAGTGTTGCAATTATATAGCTCCATACTTCCGGTTTGATTCTGAAAATTTTATTTTTAACAAGTCTGACTGTTTTATATGCTAACGGCAGAAACAGGTAATCCCTGAGCCAGGTCGATAACGAAATATGCCATCTGGTCCAGAATTCGGTAATCGATTTTGAAAAGTACGGGGAATTAAAATTCTCCGAAAGCTTAAAGCCCATTATTCTTGCCGAGCCGATTGCTATATCGGTATAACCTGAGAAATCACAATATATCTGTAATGAGTAAAACAAAGTAGCAATAAGAAGTGATGAACCGGTTTGGTCGGATATTGAATTATAGGAACCATCAACAACCATAGCGAGCCTATCGGCTATTACGGCTTTCTTAAAAAAACCGAATGCCATCAGCATTGCACCGATTTTGAAATTTTCAAAATCAAAAATGTAATGTTTTCTGAATTGCGGTAATAAATTCTGCGGTCTTTCGATAGGTCCCGAAATAACTTTGGGAAAGAACAACACGTAAAGTGAAAATATCCCAAAATTCTTTTCGGGCTTAAAATTACAACGGTAAACTTCAGTCATATAGCTGATAACCTGGAATGTATGAAAAGAAAGTCCAACAGGAAGTAAAATAGAAATGTAAGGCAGCGGCTGTTTTGTTCCTGAAAAGATTAAATTTACAACAAACTCATTTAAAGAATTGTAATATTTAAAGAACGCCAGTATAAAGCAGACCAGAACAATACCAAGACTTAATAAAAACTTTTTATTTTTAAATGTATCAGAACCAAGATATAATCCGCAAAGATACGCAATAAAAATTGTTCCGCTCAGTATTAACAGGTAAACAGGAGCAAAAGCCATATAGAAATAACAGCTTGCAGCAAGCAGAACAACCCAGCGGATTCTTTGCCTTACATTGAAATATAATAATGTAATGATGATAAAAAAGACAAGGAATTGTAAAGAAGTAAAAATCACCCGTTAACTATCTTAAAATTCTATAATTAAAATCAATAATAATAATAAAGTAAATATACAAAAATTAACTAAATAAAAAACATGTAATAATATAAAAGACCGGAGGCTTTTTTCGGAAGAGGATTATTTCATATGCAGGTCTGGAAAAACGCTGGCATAGTGTTGACGAAAAATTACTGAATAATTTTGCAATAGCTTTATGGGGAAAACATCAGTACAACTATAACACGTTTTATTATTTAAAGTAAAAAGCTTATCGAACAGTGGTAAACTTTAAGTAATCGTCTGAATATTTAAAATTCTGCCATAATACCGACTGTTGGCAAAATACCAAGGTTTTTACTTGTAACAATTTCTTTTTTAAACGGGTCCCACCTGTACTGGAAAACATTCTGTTTATTATAAACATTTTGTATATCAATATAAGTTATCAGGCTCCACTTACTGAAGCTAAACCGTTTTTCTCCGCGGATATCGAGTCTGTGATACACGGGTAATCTTTCAGTATTATACTCTGAAATAATAATATTTCCAGTCTCGGGATCAATGGGCGTATAAGGTGTGCCCCCTGCAATCCGGAACTTCATACTGAATTCCCAGTTCTTACCGGGCAGCCAGCCTGCAGTAACATTAAAGACAAACCTGTTATCGTAATCCGAAGGTCTTTCAACACCATCCAGTGCTGTATATTTTGCCGTGCCCAGCGATAGCGATGCAGACCCGTAAAAATTATCCGTCAATGGCTTCTGGTAAAATATTTCCAAACCATAAGACCTGCCTTTTCCGTCGCTTGAAAGCTGTTCAAGACCAAATGAATTCTGAGTTTCGAAAATTGTGCTGTTTGCTAAAATAAGATATGGTCTCACAAGGCTTACCGGGTAGTATTTATATTTTTTGTAATACCCTTCGATTGTAAGTTTCGAGCTTTTATCAGGGAAGAATTCTATTCCTGCAATAAAATGGTCCACACCTATATTTTTTAAGTTCCTGTTCCCTTCAGCACCAACAAGCCAGATATATGAAGGAGATTGATAAAATCTTCCGTATGCCAGATTGAGACTTACTTTTTCGGAAATCTTTAAAGATAGGGATGTTCTTGGTGAAATATTATGTTTATTTTTAATATAGTCAAAATAATCATATCTAATTCCTGCCGTTAGTTTCACTCTGTCGAAAAAAGTATGAATAATTTCAGCATATGCAAAAGCTTTATAAGTTCTTTCGTTTTTGTCTATTATTACTCCGGGGATAATGATATTTTGTCCGGTCTGCGGGTCAATTACAAGGGTTGTATCAGCATCTTTTTCAATATCATAGATAAGTTTTATTGTTTGCATTCCGGAACCTGCAGAATAAAAAGTGTTTTTTTTGAACCTGCCATAAAGTTCAGCTTTCAGTGTGATGTCCGATTCCTTTGAGTCACTTCTGAATGTCTCATTAAACAGCGAATCCCGCTTCGAATAAAAATAAGCTGTATAATTTCTGCCCAATGTAAACTTTGCATATGATACAGGCGATAAAATAGTCTTCCATATCAAACCTGATGAATAGGAATTCTGGTTGGTTGTAAGAATCCTTTCGTTATTTTGTTTGTTTTCTTGGTTATCGTTGTTGAAACGTACCTTATCGATTGCCCCGAAAGCGGTAAACTCAAGAAAGTTGCTGTTATTTACATTATAATTAAGATTAAGCTGGATATCGGTATATTCCGGAATAAATGAAAAGCCGGCTGCATTAAAAACCAAATCAAGATAACTTCTTCTTGCAGAAAACAGCCAACTCCCTTTATTTTTAAAAGGGAACGGACCTTCAAGGTTCGCACCTATTCCCGTACCGCTTATGTTTATTTTTCCAAAGAAATGGTCGGGATTACCGTCTCTCAACTCAACCAGTACAACTGACGAAAGCTTGTCTCCGTATTTTGCACTGAACCCGCCCGTCAAGAATTCTATTTTATTTACGAAATCCAGATTGATAATACTGATAGGACCACCGGTTGCACCCTGCGTTCCGAAATGGTTAAAATTATTAACTTGAAAACCGTCAACTATAAAAAGATTTTCCGATTGAGAGCCGCCTCTTACAAGAATATCATTTCTTCCGTCATTAGTAAGTGAAAGCCCGGGAAGAGTCTGTATTACCCTGCCTACATCCTCAAAACTGCCCGGTGATTTTCTTATCTCTTCACTATTAAGTGTTTTGTAAGATGTTGTTGCATCGATAGGTTTCTGAAAGCGGGAAGTTTCAACAATAACCTCGTCAACCGATATTTCATCGATTTCGATAATAAGCCGCTTCTCCATTCCCGAAGCTATCATTACATCACTCTCGATATAAGTCTGATAAGCTACGTTTGAAAACTCAACCTCATATTTACCTGCCGGAATATTGTCTATTTTATAACTGCCGTCTTCAATGGTTACGGTTTTTAAATCAGAACCAAGCACCTTAACTGTAATACCCTGAAGAAGCGATTGGGAAATCTTATCCCTCACTATACCTGAAAGACTGCCTTTATCCTGTGTATAGCTGTTAGAAATTAGAACCAATTGTATTAAGTATAAAATCATTATTTTTTTCATAAATATCTGTAAAATAAAAAACTTTTGTAATATATGTGTTATAACATATATAATTTTATAAAAAGTTCCACTGTCATTCTATAAAACTCAAATGCCAGGCAAATGCCTGGCATCATAAGCGGAATATCAGGTTTGCAGGTTATTTTCCAACTAATACCTTAGAAGAACAAAGCCCGATATATCACAATCTGTTCAAACTATATTATTATCATTTCAGAAGTATTAGAAGGATTGTACTTTACATTTAACTTATCACCGACTCTGGGAACTGCAATCTTCGA
>CAYWTS010000014.1:0-27687 GCA_964461265.1 uncultured Ignavibacteriales bacterium | reverse complement strand
AAGGATTGTACTTTACATTTAACTTATCACCGACTCTGGGAACTGCAATCTTCGAAACAGCAGTTTCAATTGTCGTTTCAAAGCTCATACCGTATTGCGGCTGAACTTTTAGTGAAAGTTTTACAACAGGATTGTAATTCACCAGTGCTCCTGTATCAGCAATAGCCGTAACCTCGGCAGTCCCGGGCATGCCAGTTTGCATAAGCTGAGCTTTCTTACCATCATAATCGGTATACTGTTTAGCCATGTCAAGCCCTGCGTTAGCCTTATCCATAAAATCCTTTCCCATAAACGTTTTTGCCATAAAGCCCGATACACCCTTATTTAAAGCTTTATCAGCTTTTTCGAGAGCTTTTTTAGGGTCATCTTCTTTTTTCCCAAATCCAAACATTGAATTTCTTCCTTTCTTATTAATTTTTTAAAAAATTTACGCATATTAACTAAATAAAAATTAATATGCAATAATAACATTTTAAAAAGCAGCGTATAAAATACAGAATGCCAGGCAACTACCTGACATCATAGCAGAAGATGGAACACGAAACCTACATCCCCTTCTTCTCTATCTTAGCCCATGAATCACGCAAGGATACCGTTCTGTTGAAAACAAGCTTACTCAAAGATGTATCTTTATCAACACAAAAATACCCCTGGCGTATAAACTGGAATTTTTCACCTGGTTTTGCAGAGGTTAGTCCGGGCTCAACAAGGCAGCCGTCTAAAATATCAAGTGAGTGCGGATTAAGGAATTCCTTGAAATCTTTTTCCTCATCACCTTCGGGATTTTCGGCTGTAAATAAGCGGTCATACAATCTTACCTCTGCTTTTACAGCGTGAGGTGCACTCACCCAGTGAATGGTTCCTTTTACGCTGCGTGAATGTGCGGAGCCGCTTTTAGTCCCAGAATCATAAGTACAATGAAGCTCTTTTATTTCACCCTTATCATTTTTTATAACTTCATTACATTTGATGATATAAGCATTTTTTAACCGGACTTCATTACCCGGATACAACCTGTGATATTTTTTTGGCGGTACTTCACGGAAATCATCCTGCTCAATATATATGTGCTTGGTAAAAGGAATTGTTCTTTTTCCTGCTGCAGAATCTTCAGGATTATTTTCAGCTTCAAGCATTTCAACCTTATCATCAGGATAGTTTGTGATTACAACTTTTAACGGTTTCAGCAGTGCCATAACACGCGGAGCATGTTTGTTCAAATCCTCTCTTATGCTGTGTTCAAGCAGTGCGACATCGGTAATTGCATCCCGTTTTGTATACCCTACTTTTTCGGAGAAGTTACGTATTGCCTCCGGTGTATAGCCCCTTCTTCGCAGTCCCGAAAGTGTTGGCATACGGGGGTCATCCCATCCGGATACATACCCGCCCTGCACAAGCTGAAGCAGTTTGCGTTTGCTCATAATTGTGTAGTTCAGATTCAAACGTGCAAATTCTATTTGCCGTGGCCTGTTTTCAAGATGCAGTGCTTCAAGGAACCAGTCATATAAAGGACGGTGTATTTCGAACTCGAGCGTGCAAAGTGAATGTGTAATCCCTTCTATCCAGTCAGAGAGCGGGTGAGCATAATCATACATAGGGTAAATACACCAATCATTGCCTGTCCTGTGATGTTCAGCTTTTTTTATCCTGTAAATAACAGGGTCACGCATGTGCATGTTTGGTGACGACATATCTATCTTTGCCCGCAGTACGTGAGTACCGTCTTCGAACTTCCCTGCTCTCATACCCTCGAATAAATCAAGGTTTTCCTCAACACTCCGGTTCCGGTAAGGAGACTGGATACCGGACTCGGTAGGTGTGCCTCGGTGGTCTTTTATTTCATCGGCTGTGGATGAATCAACATAAGCATTACCTTCTTTTATCAATTGAACAGCAAATTCATAAAGCTTACTAAAATAATCTGAAGCATAATACAGCCGGTCTTCCCAATCGAAACCGAGCCATCGTATATCTTCCATAATCGATTCAACATACTCAACTTCTTCTTTTTCGGGATTGGTATCATCAAAACGCAGGTTACACAGACCATTATAATCATAAGCAATACCGAAATTTAAGCAAATGGCTGTTGCATGGCCTATATGAAGATAACCATTTGGTTCAGGTGGGAAGCGGGTATGCACACGCCCGTTATTTTTACCGTTTTTCAGGTCTTCATCTATTAAATCACGTATGAAATTAGTGGGTTTGGTATTTTTATTTTCTTCCATTTTACAAAAATACTACTGCGTAAAGAAATAATCAGTTATTATCACAATAAAACTTAAATCCTTAAACAATTAAATACATAGAACGCCCCTGCCTGCCGAAGCCTCGGTACACAACAGGGTTACTATAATTATATATGATTCACGCAGATTTTAAGATGTTAACTCCTCACTCGGTTCCGTTGAAACGAAACTTTCCCCTCTTCACAAGTGGTGAGAGGAAAGGGTGAGGAGATATTACTTTTTATTAACGAAATTTGAGTGTAATTTTAACTAACTCAAATCTCAAAGTTAAAATGAAAATATTGAAGATGGCGTCTATTGGTATTAGACATCCCTTACGGGTAGTACCAATATTTTGCTTACTACTAATTACTCATTGTTCATTACTAATTGCTGCTGCTCAGTCTGTTTCATTCATCGCAATCGGTGACTGGGGCAGAGAGGGTAAATACCTCCAGCAGGAAACTGCTGACCAAATGGGTAAATACGCTCACGAGCATAAAACAGATTTTATCATCTCAACGGGAGATAATATTTACCCTTCCGGGGTTACCGACACCGATGATTCGAAATGGCAAACTTGTTTTGAGCAGGTTTATAATGCAACATCACTTCAAATACCATGGTATATATCGCTTGGCAATCATGATTATTATGGTAACGTTCAGGCACAGATTGATTACTCTACACTCAGCAGCAGGTGGAAAATGCCCGCACGTTATTACAGCTTCGAAAAAGCGATAGATGATTACACGTCAGCACTTTTTATAATTATAGACACTAACCCTTTCGAAATAAAAAGACTGAAATCTTACAAGGAATATAAAGGTCTTGATGACAGCACTATAACAGCACGAAGTAAGGAGTATGTAAAAAATCAGTTATACTGGATTGACAGTGTTCTATCTCACAGCAATGCAAAATGGAAAATAGCTGCCGGGCATCACCCTGTTTACTCAGGCGGTGAGCACGGGAATACCGATGAACTGATTGAACTGCTTAAACCGATGCTCGAAAAATATAATGTTAATATGTATATATGCGGTCATGACCATGATATACAATACCTGAAACCTCCTGCAAGCAATGTTCATTACTTTGTATCGGGTGCCGGCTCACAGCTAAGAAAAACCGGAAGTATGGAATATACAGTTTACTCTAACAGCATAAACGGATTTCTTGCAGTAACAATATCAAATCAAAATATTTCAGCAAGTTTCATAGATGTAAACGGGAATAATTTGTATACTGTTGAAATAAAATAAAACTGTCTCATAATCGTCTTACGACTTAGAGTCATAGGACAAATGTTCCTATGTTATTTAGTTAATCATTTTTGATTATTAATATGTCCCTTGGGATTCCTATGGCATGTTTTTTATTTTTAATTATGATTTTATTTCATAGTTAAACCCTCTATTAGTTATTATTATTGCATTTGAGATTCAGCTACAATAATGTAAAATTGTGATAAAAAAGCTCACATTCATAGTTTTATTATTAATTCTCTACCCCGTCATTTATTCTTATGCACAATCTTCCCAACCAATAATACCCGGTCAGCAAACAGTTTACATATCGATATATTTAATTGATATACAGAACATAAACACAAAAAACCAGACTTTCGATGCCGAGTTTTACCTGTGGCTTAAATGGAAAGAGGGGCGTTCGGGAAAAAACATAGAGTATATGAATGCTATCGATACACGAAACATATTTTATGATGAATGGGCGGATGATATGCAAAGAGTTTCGGCAAAGGTGAGGGGAACGTTTAAATCACACTTCGACGTGGAAAAATATCCGTTCGATAAGCAAACACTAAAAATCAGAATAAGCGATTACGACTGGAACTTCGACAGCTTGATTTATGAGGTGGAACAATCAAAGATAGGCATATCGAACGAAATATTTAACGATGAATGGGACATAAAGCTTAAAGAAGCAAAGCAATCGAAAGAATATATTTCGGAAGATAATTTTTCTGTATTCGAGCTCACGCTTGATATTGAAAGAAAATCGTTCTCTGTATTTATTAAGATAATACTGCCTCTGTTTATAATAATGCTTATTGCTTTCCTAAACCTTTTTATACCAAGAGACCAGATTGAGTCGGGTATCGGATTAGGCATCAGTTCGCTGTTAAGCATAATTGCACTCCATTTTTCAATAGCTGCACAATTACCTGATGTTAATTATGCAACAAAGGTGGATATACTTTTTATAGCAAGTTTCTTTTTTAATCTGCTGCTTGTTGTATGGGTTGTGATAGGTTACAATTTGTGGGTTAGCAAAAAACAAACAGCAATAAATAAAGTCAACATATATTTAAAACCAGCCATTCCTCTGCTATATTTTGTTTTTGCTTTGGTTGTGCTGAAGGTAATTTGAAATATCTATTCAACCATTTCTATTACAATGATTATTTTTTTGTCTCTATTTCTATATTATGACAGGACTAAGATGTCTGAATTTATAATGAAATCATTAAATACCGGAGAGTGGATTTTACTTGGTGACAGTTCTGACTGGCCTAAGGTTATGATGTAATTACATTAAATGTCCGTGTTTTACTTTTTTAAACAAGGGTTATGAATTATTCTTTAAAAGTTACAATTTCATCTTTACAAACTTTATAAACTATTTGCCAAGAATCATTAACACAAGCAAAACAATAACAAGTATAAGTATTATTGTAACAAGCGTTCCGGTATCAAGTCCAAGAACGTTATTGGCAGTTGAAACATGATAATTATATTTTCTCTCCGTTTTGTTATATTCTTTACCTGTAACAGCAAATAAATCCATATCGTTATCACCGTCAGCGTCGGCGAAAAACAAAGGATAAGATAACTTCGGGTCGATAAGAAAAGCAGCTTCGTATTTATCGTAATTCTTATTCTCTAACACAAACTTAGGATTCTCCAGCGTACCGGTATTTTTATAATACTCAACATTTCCGTCTTCAAAGTGCAGTGCATCGAAATCACCGTCTTTATCAACATCAACAAATACCGGATGAGCAAATCCAAGATTCGAATTCAGGTAAGTCTCCGACAGTTTTTTAATATCTTCCTTTGAAAAAACTTTTAATGGTTCAGCCGGTTTCAGAATAACTGTTAACAGCAAGGTAAATGAAAGGATAAATAAATTCTTCATAATTTATAACCTTTGATTAATTAATTTCATTACAAAACAGTAAAAATGTGCAGAAAGTTCGCATTCTTACTCGTGCAGTGATTATTTTATTAAAAAACTGCAGCACGATTAATTTAATTAAAACATCTTAACTTTATCTTCAGCTATATAAACCGGTACCGATAATGCACCTGATTGCAGAATTATTTCCAGCATTTTAGCTTCATTGTAATTCTGAAACCCGGCAATCTCAAATTGTCTGCCAGCTAAAGCAGTTCTTATAACAGGGGCAACATATACTTTATCATCAATAATTACGGCAATCCTTCTGTTTATTGAATGAGCAGTTACCTCCTCCCACCCGGATGCACACTCCTGTGTCATTTCAATAATAAGACGGGGAAGCGGAATTTCACCAGGAGGATATAATTTTTTGTCAATCTCAGCGTTTACTCCTTTCAGACATGTGTTGGTAAGCAGTGGGGTCTTTCCGACAGCAAAAAGAGCATAAACTGGCTGTTTTTCTGTGTTAAAAATGTTTTTAGACCAGATAAATTGTATATCAGCAGGAATTAGTTTATTTATTTCATCATTATTAAAAATCTGTGCAACCGTAAGCGAATCCTCTTTCTTGGAAAACCAGTTAATTTCCTCTTCCATTTGTCCAGAAAAAGGTAAAACGTAAAACAAAGGATGTTCTTTGCTGTATTTAATCTCATCGGTGTTCACCAGTTCCGGTTCTGCATTTTTATGCGGAATGTTTCCATTAACAGCCATAAGTGAATCAATTCTATACATTATTTCAAGTGTCGGTCTGAATTCGAGCACCGGTTTTATTTCAAGCACACCGCTAGTCTCAAGCATCTGCCTTAATTTTTCATCTTCCTTAGTACTGGGAACATTTACATTTATTTTGTATGTTTCATCCCTTTCAATCGTGAACTGTTTGAGTCCGTATATTTCTAAACGCCTTTTTAAGATTTCTTTATTGGAATTAAGCATATTTTCAAGCTTTACTTTTAAATCAGAAATAATTTTTTCATTGCCTTCACCTGCAGCACCAAAATATTTATTAAGTGAAATATTATTATTATTAATCTCTTTGATAAATATTCCGAAAAAATCTTCATCTTTTCCCCTGCTCTGCTTAGACGTTTTACTAAGTAACTCTTTAATAAATGCGTCCTGACTTACTGTTTGGTGTAATAAATATCTTTCTATGTCAGCATGTAAAGTTATTTCGTATCTGATATCAAAATTTTTACAGGAAATAAACGGGAAGGAAAAGATTATCACGAACAGAAAAAGAAACCCGGCACTGGTAATAATTTTAATATTTTTCAAGTAAACTGAATTTTAATTATTTATCATTATTAAAATAATTGTTTAAAATACATTTTAAAGTTCTAAATAAACAGAGATTTTTAAATCTTATGAGATTCTTCATTATTTTAATAAACTGCCTATGTTAAGTTCAAAAGAAAAATTATGGTCCGCATACTTTAAAAAGTATTATTAAAATAACTTTTTCTTATAACATTTATAATAATATACACTCACGCGGAAATAATGATATTCAGAAAAGCGAAGATGCATTTGCCTGGAATGATTACAACAAGGTACTCGAGTTTAATAATAATCATATTTTCCGGAATCCCAACGATACTAAGGTATATCTTAGCAGGGAAAATTTGTAAGCAACATTAAAAAGATACAACGATACTTTAGCTGACTATAATAAATCAAATGGGCTGAATCCAAAAACAGACGCATTTGGCAACCGAGGCTACGTTTAAACTTTTTTACGCACAACGGTTTGGCGGTTGCTGTTCGGCGGCAATTTCACCACTAAATTTCTACGAAGAACGAATGTTTGACTTGAAAACAGAACTTAGTTTTAACACTGAAACACCAATTTCTTAAACCCGCTGTTACAGGCAGTGTTTCTATTTTATCGTTTCATTTTTGCTATTTGCAAATCGTGTTCGGGTGTTGTTTTCATTTATTAAGTTTATTAAACCATTTTTTTGCTTTTGGTCTGCGGTGCGGACAGCCTGGCCAACAGCAGGGTTGCCGTTTCCCTTCATTCAATTCTGCAACCATACGGTCTATATGTTCCGCTCTGGTTTCAGCTTTTTTGACAATAGTAACCCAGCATATCCATTCATTGCGTTGAATTGGGGTAAGACTATTCCATTTTGCAAGAAGTTGCTCATTTGCGGTCAAAGCTTTTTGTATATCATGAGTTACTTTATGCAAGATGCCATTGGAAATTTTACTTGTCATTTTTCTCGCTTTTTGAAGTTTGTTTGTTTGGCTGTCTTTCAAGCCCCTTTCCCTGACGAGGACTTTTACCGTTTTTTCAAGTATTGCAAAGGGAAAAGGTTTATCCAGTGGAAACTTATAGGTTGCTTTTGAAATATGAAATGGCAGTATTTCCTTTGGGACTGTTTCAGTATTTCTGGGCGTAATAAACAAGCTGATATGCTTTTTAAACGCAGCAAAATAGATAAACCGTCCTTCATAGCCCTTGCCGCCATATTCATAGAACGGCATACCATAGCTGATGCGTTCCTTGGCTTTGGGTGCAGCCTTTTTTATGGTCGAACGAATTTTTTTGAGGACTGACTGCACTTCGGTAGGGAAAGATGAAATGTATTCGTTAACGTCCTTAAATTTTATGTTGCTTGTATTCATATTTCAGGTCATTAAGTGCGGTTCGACTAATGTTGCTGTAACGTTTTGCGGATTTGCGTAGTGGCGGATTTCGATGGACAAAACTGTCAACCCAGCACTAAAGTTAAAATAAACAACCGCATTTAAATTTAAACACTTCACCCCGCATTAGCAAAACCACTGTTGGTGGCTGGTGTTATTATTTTCATTGGTTCATCATTTTGCAAATTTCCAAAATAATCCGTCAATATCTCTCAAATAAGCAACCGTTTATCCCCAAGGTTTTTCTTTCGGTTCTTCTAAAATTGTCGCTCCGTTTTATTCTGCAAGTTTTAAAATTTCATTTACGTTGTCCGTTACCAATCCTAATTCTGTCGCAAATGGTTTTAGTTTTAAATTACTTTCTGTAAATCCATTTTTAATGTTTAAATTTGCAAGTTCAATTGAAGCAAAAGAAATTGTTGTCTGTCCTGTTTCTAATTCCCCATAGTCGTTTTTTGGTGTTATAAATTTTCGTTCAAAACCAAATGATTTTTCGTAAAAGTCAATTTATTTAGTTACGTCTTTCACGTAAAGAATTGTATATCCAAATTTCACCATTTTTAAGATAGCTTTTTTATTATTAAACTCGCTAAATATGCCTCAAGAAGACTTAATGGTATAGCAAAAATTAATATTCCAATAGGAAAAACACTCATATTAAATACAACAATCCACATCAAAACAAATCCTACAAACCAAGACAATAGTGTTGTTTGGAGCAATTTAAATTTTTTAGATATAATAAAGATTGCAATAGCAAAACATAATGACCAAAATCCCCAAACAGCTCCGTTTATAGGTTCTGAAGGAAAAACAAGTCCAAGACTTTTGTAATGTTCAGTCCAATAAGATTTTACTAAAAATTCATTTCTAACAAATTCGGAAATACTAATCCAAATTGTAGAGACCAAAATAGGGAAAACTGTTTTTTTTAATGTTAACATATTGATTGTCATTTTATACGTGTTGTTTTTCTACACTTGCCACCAACGTATGGCGGTATGAAAAGTTGCCGATTGCGGGCATTTTCCTAACAAGCTACACAAAAGTTGAAGCGGGCAACAACATTGAAGAACCTACTGTACCGGCAATTTTTTATACCGCGTGTTGTGTTTAGTTAATTCAATTATTAATCCTCTAAATATTAATACGTGTAAGGGAAATACTAAATACCAGTATAACCTTCCTTTTAATCCTAAGGGTCGAAATGTAGCAGTTTGAATTAAAATGTTATCCCGTATCTTAAATTCTAACCAAGCCTCCCCCGGTAATTTCATCTCTGCAAATAAAATTAATCGTTTTTCATCTTTATTGGCATAAAGAACTCGCCAAAAATCAAGAGTATCACCGGCATGAATATATTTCAGATTCGTTCTGCCTCGGTTTAAACCTACTCCACCGAAAACCTTATCAAGAAATCCTCTAAGTTCCCATAACCAATTAGCATAATACCAGCCTGTATCACCTCCAATTTTCCAGATTCTCTCTATACACTCTTCTGAATCTTTTACTTCTTTTCTGCGAACATCCTTAAAACAGCCAAATTCGGGTACCTTAATGTAATCCGATATTCTGTATTCTAACCTGCCGCTTACGGTTGAATCTTTCCAACTTGAAACAATCTCGTTTTGTTCAATTTTGTTAAACGCTCTTTGAATGCATTCTTCATACGATAATGGTTTAATTTGTAATAGCTTTTTGATTTCATCATCTTTTGCTATCACGTCTATTTTCATACTATCAACCAAAGAGATGGCAAGTTTGTATGATGTAGATGTAATAAAATACAACCAGTAGGATGATATTTTTGGTGACATAACAGGAACTGTCCATATAACCCTTTTTAGCCCACGTATCTGTGCAAATATTAACAGCATCTCCTTGTAGGTTAGTATATCATCACCTGCAATATCATAATTATTGTTGAATGCTTTAACATTTCCCAATATACCCGTTAATATTTCAATTACATCGGAGATTCCAATTGGTTGACATTTAGTCTTTAACCATTTCGGGGCAATCATAATTGGTAATTTCTCTACCAAATCGCGAATAATTTCGAAGGAGGCACTTCCCGAACCGATGATGATTCCGGCCCGCAAAGTTGTCAGTGCAAAATTACCTTTGTTTAACTCTATTTCTACAGTTTTTCTTGAATTCAAATGTTTTGATAAAGTATCAGAGTTTACTATTCCGCTTAAATATATTACTTGCTTGGCATTAGTTTTATTAAGGGCTTCCCTAAAATTAATTGCAGATTGCTTTTCTAATTCACTATAGTTTTTTGAAGTTGACATTGAATGTACCAAATAATAGGCAAAATCAATATCTTGTGGAATAGCATTAAGGGTTTCTTTTTTGATTAAGTCTATTTCGATGACTTGAATCTTGTCTTTAATCGAGTCTTCAACGTAAAATTTATTTTTGTCTCTGACACAACAGATTACATCGTAACCTTTTTCAATTAAGATAGGTAATATTCTCTTTCCAATATATCCTGTTGCACCAGTAAGCAATACTTTCATAATGTCGTCACTATTTAATTAAACACAACAGTTCAATTTTACGAATGTTCAAAAATATATTGATTTTATTAAATTACAATGTAAGTTAGAGCCTAATAACATTTATAATCAAATTTAGGTGAATGTTCGTAAAAACCACTAACTCCGAATATATTGATTCCTTTAAGAAAATACTTTCAATAATAAATTATGCTAAAAGTTCTATAAACAACTATGTAAAACAAATTGAACAATTTTGGGGCTACTTAGGAATTAACGCAAAAGAAATAAAAATTGCCGTGCTTGATAAACCCGTTTTTGAGACCAGCACAGCAATGATGCCATAGGACTGATTGGGAAGTCAAGCGTAAAGCCAAAGTACTATCTGGGATATTCCTCAATAGACTAGGTAAAAATACTTATAGAAAAACAGTATTGAAAGCCCGAAAAGCTGTCTCAAAAGATAATTTGCAGGCTATAAATTTATAACCGCAACCCTCATGGTTGCAAAAATGCAAGAAAATTACAACGCTGACCTGCCTGCAGCAGGCAGGCATGAAGTCTGCCGTTACAAAGACTCTTTTTAAGACAATCTCTTTCTTAGTTACTTAAGAGCGGGAATAAATATTATCTAAACCGGAAATTCCTTAATCTTTTCAAGCAGCCAGTGTTTATCCTGAATTAAAAGTTCATTTTTACTAAATAGTATCTCATCCTTTAACTGGTTTACTTCCAGCTTATTTTCATCAAGCTTAACGGAGGTTAACTGCTGTGTATAATGGAGTAAATTTCTATACCTTTTTTTATTCAAGTCGGAAATTGATTTATTATTATTTAAAAAATGTTTAAAAGAATCTATTAGCGAATACAAAGATTCGTATTTTTCGGTTTCGTAGTATACTTTTAGTATCAATTGTTTAACATCCAGTTTATGCTGGGGGTATTTATATGAAAACTTTCTTAAGTAATCAAGCACCATATCATAATTCTTCGAAGCAAAATAATAATAAGCATAACCAAGCTTTACCGTATCATCTCTGTAGGCAGCATAAATCCTTGTAGAATATAATTTTGTTAATTCCATTACAAAATCAAGATCATTTGCCAAAAGAGCAAATGTTATACAGTTTCTGAATGGGGGCATTGGAATTATTTCACTCTCAAAAATTCCTTTTTGGTCAAAGTAGAATCTGTATGTATTCAGAAGTTCATCTAAATATTTAGTATTTCCTCTGTGCATATGAAATAAAACATAAGACTGCATACGGGCGAGGTAGTTGCTTCTCTCAAGCCTGTTTACTTCATTAAATATATTGCGGAATGATAATTTGAATTGTTCAAAATATAATTCTTTATCAGGGTACATAACCATCAGAAGACACGTGATGTAATACTTCATATACCTGCCCAAACGGTTATCTTCATATTCAATCTTACTTACAAGTTTTTCCAGTTCTAAGGAATGAATAAATTTATTAGCAAGACAATCCTCATAAGGATAATTGTAGGCTTCATAATTAACAAGCATATCCCTGTATTGAATAATTATCCATAAAAGCGACTGGTAAACAAAATAATCTCCTCTTTTTATTACATTCTGGCATATATGTTTTTGCTGGTCTTTTTTCAGATAGTGCCTGATGAAATAAGTTTCAGGGTAAATTTTGTACGTAAATACAAAATTATCAAGCTCCACCTCATTATCAATATAGTCGCTGAATTTCTTGTATCTCGATATAAATTGCTTATCCATATTCCGGCTGACTAATTCATCCATAACTTTATATTCATCAAAAATATTTCCCGGCAGATGCTTGAAAAATTCTATACACAAATGATACATCTGGGAATTAAGCTTAAGTATTTCATTACCGGAATATTTCCTGCCAGGGTAAACCACGTTAAAAATATTTTCCTTTGTAAAGCCCTTCTGGTTAAAAAACGGATAATATTTTCTTAGAACGTTGTAATAACGAATTATACCTGTCTGGGTGTTAAAGAAAGGTGACCTGACAAACTTACCAAACTGTTTCATCTCTTCTTTAGAAAACGTCTTCAATAAAGAAATTAAATTTGTATCTTTCATGATGAAACCTTCGTTTGCACTTAAATTATTAAGATAAAAAGATTAACATAACTCATATTTATGAAAAATCTCCCTATCATTAAAATTCAAAATAAGGAAGAATTTACGTTCCAAATTTAGTATTTTCATAATGTTTTTACAATATTCTAAGTTATCTGAACTTGTAATTGGTGGTAGAACTGAGAAAAAGTTTCTTTGCATTCGGGGAAACTTAAATCGTATTTTTGTAAAGGAGATAAGGATTACCCCAAAAAGATTAAGATTTCACAGAAGAAACATTTTGTAAGTTTAATATGCTTGTGTGAATTTTTCCTAAACATATCCAAATAAGAACTAAACATTAATTGCTTATTTTTCTCTAAGTTTTAAGAATATAATATATAAGATGTCTAAAAGGATTAAGCTTGAATTAAGGCAGCTTGATATTCCGTCAAAAATTAAAAAAGCAGAGTCAATAGTTGCCTGTATGACAGGTAATGAAAATTTCCCGTATCCTGACCCCACACTATCAGATCTAACAAAAGCATATAAAGATCTTGAAACGAAGTATAATGAAGTCCAAATAGCACGCCAGACTGCCCAGCAAAAAACTGCAGAAATGAACGCATCTGAACTGGAATTGGACAGTAAGTTAACACATTTAGCAACCTATGTTGAAAACAAGGCAAAGGGGAACGTTATTGTTATAAAAAGTGCAGGTATGGATGTGCGTGCCGATTCGGTTCCCGTTGGCTTGCCTGCAAAGACCGAAATTTTATATTTAACTGAAGCAGGACATAACGGAGAACTAAAACTTAAATGGAGTAAAGTAAGAGGAGCCAAGAGTTATAATATTGAAATTTCAGACAATTCAAAGAAATCACCTGCTTGGACAGTATTCGATACCACAACAAAAACGAAAGCAGTAATAAGAAATTTAACAAGCGGAACCAGATACTGTTTTAGAGTTCAAGCTATTGGAGCCGCAGGAAAGGGCCCATATAGCGAGCCAATTACAAAATTTGCGCCTTAATGTTGTATTTGCATAAAAATATTATTAACTTTAAACGATTGAAAGGAGAAACTTAATGTTCGGTAAAAAAAAGATTGCAGAAATGCAAAAAGACCCTAAAAAGGCTATTGAAGAAGCAGATAAAACACTGAATAAGGGTTTTACGGGATTTATGACAAAAGCCTTTATGGGGAAAGATTTTGTAAACAAAATGAATGAAGGACTGGATACGGCTAAACAAGCAACAGATTATGGAAATTTAGCACAAACTGGAACAGCTGCAACTGCTGAAGTGCTCAGCATTGAAGATACAGGCAAGATGGTCAATTTTAATCCCGTTGTTAAGCTTGGTTTAAACGTTCAGCCCCAATTCGGAATACCATTTAAAAATATAGTCGAGGTTATGGTCTCAAAAATTGCTGTTCCAAGAATTGGCGACAAAATTAACATTAAATATAACCCAGCCGATCCCACTCAAATTGTAATTGTATAATTTATCTAAACTAAAAATAAAGGAGAAAAAAAATGAAACTAAAAAACATTTTACTTATGCTACCTATGCTGTTTATTACGTTAAACCTATGCATAGCTCAGGATAACATAAACGGAAAATGGAGCGAAAACAAACCTAAACCGGGAGAAAAAGGAAGCTATTTCGAACGGGGCCGTTTGTATTCAGCTGAAGATGAAGCAGCATTAAAAAATGCACAGGAATCAGGCAACTACATAGAAGCTGAGAGAATTATGAAGAAAATGGATGAACAAGTTCCGGAACAATACAAATTTAAAACCCGTCAGGATGGTATTGAAGTTAAACCGACTATCGACATTCCAACTCCATATTATCCCGATTGGTATAATAATGATGTACTGGTCTGGGCGGGCAATGTAAAATTCGGCGACCCGTATTTCAGGCAAATTGATATGAAAATGGCTGAAGACGGTAATATTTATGTTGCGTTCTCACGTTCACCCGTTTCGGGAGTAAACGGCAGAATTGATGTTTACCGCTCATCCAACGGTGGTGCAACCTGGACTTATACATCGGGTGTGCAATCAACTACAGGGTATTTCGGAACTGTAAGTTTGCTTGTTGAGGTGAATCATGCTTCAAATCCTGATTCTGCCCGTGTTTTTGTGTTTTACACTCTAAGTTCCTCAAGCAATAATGATAATGCTACTTTAGGGTATGCAAGCTGGCGCAGAGATGGCTCTGCATGGTATGGTGGTTCCTTAGCATCACCCCCATCAGGACAGGAGCACTCTTTTGTTTCTGCTGTAAGTGATGGTGCTTTCTACACTACTGCTACATGGATCGGTGTATTTTGCACTCTGTCCGATAATGCATTAACAACAACCTACGATTTCAGGTCATACCGCAGCCAAAACTGGGGGGGCTCGTGGAGCGGTGTAACAATAGCCACAGGAAACGTTGATTTTTATCCCAGTGCTGAATTTAGACCCGGTTCATCTTCAAGCTACGATTCCGTTTGGGTTGCAGTAGAAAGGAGATTTAGTAATTCCTATGATGTAAGAATAATCAGGACACCATGGACGCCTACTGCATCATCCAATGTTTATTATGTAACCAGCGCTTCAAGTGGTCAGTATTACAGAAAACCTGCCTTAACAGTTAAACAAAACAGGTCATGTGATTCTGCTATTTTTACTGTAGGAAAGAATAATGTACCATATTATTGCGGAACAGTTAACGGCGGAGGCTCGTGGTTTACCGATTACTCCCTTGGAACCGGCAGTAACACAGCATTTACCTGGTGTGCATCAGGAACAGATGGAGCTGACCCGTTTATGGGTATATGGGTATCAACCGACGGCGATTCAATAAGTCTGCGTCTGGGAGGAGCAATTGGTAATCTTGGAACTTATGTATATAAGAGAAACAGCAATAATGCTTCTACTTCTGTAGCTCCAACCTGTATTGTGTATAATCCAAGTGCAGGTGTAAACAGGGCAGCCTTTTCTTATGCAGGATTTGGACCCACAAATATTTATGCAAACCAGGAAAATCTGGTAACAGGAATTAAACAGACCGGAAACGGCGTACCTGAATTATACACTTTAAGCCAAAACTATCCTAATCCTTTTAACCCGAAAACATCTATCAACTTCAGCATTCCAAAAACAGGGAATGTTCAGTTAGTTGTATATGACGTTATGGGCAGGGAAGTTGCTGTTCTGATTAACAATGTAATGAACAGCGGTACTTATAATCTGGAATTCGATGCATCAGGACTTGCAAGCGGTGTTTATATGTATAAATTGGCTTCCGGTGATTTTACAGATATTAAGAAAATGATATTGGTGAAATAAATCTTTGAATTCATTTTAACGAGGCTGTCTTAAAAGGCAATTTTCTTGCTTCAAAATTTGTAACCGCCACCTTCATGGTTGCGAAAATGCAAGAAAATTGCAACGCAGACATAAAGTCTTTGGTTAGAGAGACACTTTTAAGACAGCCCTTTATAAATTACTTTTAGACCGGAGGCAACAAACCCCCGGTCTTGCTTTTTTAAGAATTAACAAATCAATTAACTAAGCAGCATAAAAGTTATGAAAACTTTATTAATCTTCATTTCGGTTTTCTGCTTATTTTTACTTTCATCATTGCTTTCCGATTTATCAGCACAAATCCGTTTCAGAAGCGGAATGTTTTTCCACCATTCAACAGGCGGGTGTATCTGGGGTCCTAATGGCAGCAATACAAGCGTTCCGCAGGAAATGACAAGATATAATACACAGCACGGATATTCAGGACAAAATGCAGTAACAATGAATGAAACATGGTTTCCTGTTAATTATGATAATGAATGGGTAACGTGGCACAACATTTTCGAAACCAATACACCAGAAAATATTTCAGCTTACTTCGGCAGCAATAAGATTATTATGGTTAAATCATGCTTCCCTTCTTCAGCACTCGAAGAATGGGGGCAACCGTCAGACACACTATCGCCCGATTATAAAACTGTATATAATTATAAATGGCACTGGAGGCACATTATTACAGTAATGAAAAATCGTTATCAGAATTTTTTTGTAATATGGACAAATGCCCCGTTAACCCCGGCAGAAACCAATCAGAATGCAGCTATGTTATCTAAACAATTCTGCAAGTGGGCTAAGGATACTTTGGCACGCGGCTTAGACCCGGTGTTCGGTGCTTTCCCGAATAATGTATATGTATTCGATTTCTTTTCAAAGCTTACAGATGCTAACGGATATATGCTTCTTCAGTATGCCCAAGGTCCTCACGACCCGCATCCAAATGCTGCAGCAACAGCACTTGTTGCCCCTCAGCTTGTAAATGAAGTATTCGACCATTCAATAGCTTACGAGCAGTTATACGGAATAAAAAAATTAAATGAAAATATTCCGGAAAATTACAAACTTTACCAAAATTATCCGAATCCGTTTAACCCGGAAACAAAAATCCGGTTTTCAATTCCACACGATAACAGAGGTAGCAATGAAGTTTTACTGACAGTTTACGATATTCAGGGACGTGAAGTTACAATACTGGCGAAGGGAACGTTAAAAGCCGGAACTTACGAGGTGGAATGGAATGCTGAAAACAATTCTACTGGTGTTTATTTCTACAAATTATTAACAGGGAATTTTACGGATGTTAAAAAAATGATACTTGCAAAATAGAAAATTGCTTTCTCCTTAACTGAAAAATAACCGTTTACAAAAAACCCCCGAATCATACGGGGGTTTTTTTATTGAGTTAAATCGTCACCTTACTAGTAGGGTATTTAAAGGTAACGCTGTAAAAAATTTTCAAATAATTGTTTACTAATACACACTACATCAGTAATGTGCGGTAGAATCCCATACAACTTTTTTCCTTGTATTGAAGAACACTTTTATTGCTCTAAGGGTTGCAAAGAAGTTAATTAAGTTATCCACAAGAATTCTTAATGTACTCAATACAGCATATTTTAAACCATACCAGTTGAATGTAAATATAAACCGGTGAATAAGCCTGTTTACCATCAGAAACAAACACGAAACTAACAAAAGCCATAATACCGATCCATACTCTATATTATAGTTAAAAAATGAATTATTAAAAAACCTTATAAATATTTCATTAATTAAAACCATAACAAATATTGTTTGAGATAATAATGTTATTAAGTGATTGAACACGCTCTTCCTGTCTCTGAATAAAAAATATTTTGTTTTGAGCGAACCTTCCCACTTATGCAGTTTCCAGTTCTGGAAACAAATTCCTGCAATCCACCTTGAACGCTGTTTTACAGCGGCCCAGAAATTGTTCGGGAAAAATTCCGACGTTGCAACCATGTTATTGCAATTATTGAAATCAGGTGTGTTCATAAATAAAACCTTAAAACCTAATTTATGCAGCCTTAAGCCAAGCTCATAGTCTTCGGTAAGATTATATTCATTAAAAAGATTAGGGTAATTATTTTCCAGGTATGTAAATACTTTTCTTGAAAAAGCCATACCTGTACCGGCTAATGGAATAAATGCATTATAAACCTGCCTGATTATCATATCTTTGCTGTGAAGCTCTGCGAACGAATCGCAGTAGGTTTTATGTATAAGCTTGCCCTTTTCATCCTTTTTAGGATAAACCGGTATCTGAACTGCATCATAACCCGAAAGCGTTATCAGGTAATTATACAGTTTTAATGAAAAGCCGTGTATAAAATCTTCTGAATCGTGCACAACTATAATTTTAAATTCTTCACCTTTCCAATTCTCATATAATTTAACACATTTATAAATATTGTTCAGGTTATCTGCTTTTGTGGTAGGTCCATTTTTGTTATTTACGCAAACAACAACCCTGTTATCATGTTCTGTGATTAAGTTAAGTATACTGAGTGATTTTTTATCATTCGGGTATATTCCGACAAAAATCCTGTAATTCTTGTATTTAAGATTTCTGATTGCATAATTAATTGTCCGTGCAATAACCCTGTGTTCCTTCCAGGCACCTATTATAATGGCAACCGGATTTTCAGTTTCACCGTTAATCAAATTAATATCATATCTTCTCTTTGAATATTTCTTTCTTGAAATAAGATAAAGAATATCCATAATAATATCATCAACGCCGCCTATAATTAGCAAAATTGTAATTATCCATAAAAATATATGGAGTGTATCTGTCATTTAATAGCTATACCTTTCTTCCTTTTATTACTTTGTAGTATTTGGTGGGATGGTCCACGCAAAGATGAGAATTTCATTGTATAATGTCAAGATAGTATACATTAAATTTTCTTTAAAATTACGTTAATTCTTACTCTATTAATTTTCTATAATCATTCAAATCAGTTTACTTCCAGTATTCTTTTCCTTTTACTTTCTAAATACAGTTAATTCTTATTAATATTGCAGCGTTTGTAATGAATTACTGAAATTACATAAGATACTTTTCCATTATATTTATTGTCAATTTAAGGTTTTTAGAATGATACAAGTAAGCATAATCATACGTAATTTGTAAATTTCAATAGAGTTCTGTATCAATCTGAAATATTTATGCTGACAGGTAGTAATTAACACAAAGTATATGTGATATATTATTTCACTTTCTTACAGGATAGCAGTATTTGTATATTACAGTTATTATTTCTATTTTTGTATGATACTAAATAACGGATATATATTAAAGGAGAACAAACAATTAAATGAAAGATATAAAAACATATTACAGAATAGTTGACGCAGTCAGCTTAAATCCCTTCAGGGGAGTAGTATGTCCGTTGGTTTACACCGTGTCTGCAGCAGTCAGGGAGGTATCAGGATAAAACTAAGAAATCTAAAATTAAAAGAGTTTTAAACCGCGGACAGTAAAAAGTCTGCGGTTTTTTTTTGAACCCCGCCCCCCTGACCTGAATTCAAGACGCCTCTTCCTTATTAAAGTGGAGATTAGGGAGGTGTCGTAAACTTTGTGTCTGTACGTTTGATTAATGAAAACATTTTTAACAATATTCGAAATACTTGATAAGTGGAAGTGGTATTACATCACAGCTGGGTTAATGCTGCTGGCATCGGTCGGGTTCCGTATGCTTGAACCGAAGATGTTACAAATGGCTATCGATAAAGTAATAGTTTACTACACCAGCAATGGTACAAAACAAGCTGTACCAGGTGATGCGGTATCAGCTTTTCTATATTCATTTTTACCTGCATTAAATTTTGAGAACGCAACGCTGATACTGGTTTACCTTGCTGTAATGTTCCTGGTTATTTCCCTTTCACGCGCAGTATTTCAGTTTGGCTCGGGGGCAATCAGTGCCTCATCGACCGAAATGGCTGTTAAAAAGCTAAAGGACAGGTTATTTGAACATATTCAGCATCTGCCAATGGCATACCATCACAAAGTACCTACAGGTGAGCTTATACAGAGATGCACTGGTGATGTAGAAACAATCAGAAAATTTTCTTCTATACAGATTGTCGAGGTTATACGCATGGGTGGTTTGCTTGCAGGTTCCGTTATTATGATGTCGATGATAGATATAAAGTTCACATTAATTGCAGTTGTTTCATTCCCAATAATGATATTAGGTTCGATTTATTTTTTCAAAAAAGAAAGTGCAGTATGGACAGAACACGAAAAGCAGCAGGATAAACTAACCTCTATTGCACAGGAAAACCTGTCGGGTATAAGAGTTGTAAAAGCTTTTGCAAATGAACAATTTGAAATCGATAAATTCACTAAACAGAATATAATAAAACGAAGCTGGGGTTTAAAGCATCTTAAGCTTCATGCAGCGTTCTGGCCGCTTTCTGACCTGCTGGTTTACGTACAACTTGCAGTTACAATTTTTACAGGCGGGTATTTTACCATTACCGGGCAAATTACTCTTGGTGAGTATATTGCGTTTTATACTTACGCATCGCTCGTGACCTGGCCGCTGAGAAGAATTGCCCAGCTCGTAAGCGAGATGGGTGTTACATCTGTTGCAATCGGAAGGATTTATTCGATTCTCGAAGCAGCTAAGGAAGATTACACAGGTTCTGATAATAATGGCTTGCCGATTATCGGTGAAATTGAATTCGAAAACGTAAGTTTTACATACGATAGTGAAGATAAGCATATACTTAATAATGTCAGCTTTAAAATTACTGCTGGGGAAAAAATAGCATTGCTGGGACCAACAGGGGCGGGTAAATCTACCATAATATCGCTGTTAATGAGGTTTTACGAACCTGATTCAGGTGTAATTAGAATTGATGGCAGAAACATCAGTGAGTACTCAAAGAAATACTTACGAAGAAACATAGGTGTAGTGCTTCAGAAACCTTTTTTGTTCTCTACAACTATTAAAGATAACATCGCATATTCTGATCCGGCTTCAGAGATTGAGGAAGTGGAAGATGCAGCAAAAACCTCTAAGATACATGAAGTTATTGAGGAAATGTTTCCTAAATCATATGAAACTGTAGTCGGTGAAAAAGGTGTTACACTATCGGGCGGACAAAAACAGCGTGTTGCAATCGCACGGATACTGCTCAAAGACCCTGATATACTTGTGCTGGATGATTCTACTTCATCCGTTGATACTGAAACGGAATACCTGATACAAAAAGCGTTAAATACGAAAACAAAAGGGCGTACAACAATAATTATCACTCACAGGATAACTTCGATACAGGGTTGTGACAGGATAATCGTTCTCGATAAAGGCAGAGTTGCAGAAATTGGAACTCACAACGAATTACTTACAAATGACGGATTTTATAAAAAGATACATAACATCCAGCTTGCGATAGAAAATGAAATAAAAACAGATGAAGTTAACGGTAAAGACTTGCAAAACCTGAATCAAAGCAATTAACAGGTTGTGTGACGTAGGTTAAGTAAGTAATAAAAATGAATTAAGATAGTAATTTATCTAAAAGGAGATTAAAAATAGAAAATGTTAAGTTTTTTTGCTTGGTTAAAAGCGATTTGTCTATGGCATTTATTGGAAAACGTTAATTTGCTCTGTAGGAGCGTAACACTTTTTAAAGATTCCCGATGGAGTTTATCCTGCAAAGCAGGGCGGGAATGATATTTAAAATGAAAGCCAGAATAACAACATTCGGTAAACTTGACCAAAAAGCTTATGAACAGATAGTCCGCTGCTCTGAACATGCTGACTATGCTGTTCTGTGTGCCGACCATCACGTAGGTTACAGCATGCCTATTGGCGGAGCCGTTGCATATAAGGACTACATAAGTCCGTCCGGTGTAGGATTCGATATTGCCTGCGGCAATAAAGCTGTTATGACCGATTTACAAGCGAACGAAATAGATGTGCCGAAAATCATGGATGAAATTGTTAAGCAAATTGGTTTCGGTTTGGGCAGGCCGAATCCTGAACCAATCGAACATCCTGTGCTTGAAAAGATTGCGAAGACAGATTTTAAACCGCAGAAAAATATGTATGCTTTGGCACATGAGCAGCTTGGTACTGTCGGGAGCGGCAACCATTACGTAGACTTGTTCGAAGATGAAGAAGGCAGACTGTGGATTGGTGTTCACTTTGGCTCGAGAGGATTCGGTCACAAAACAGCAATGGGTTTTCTTGCACTTGCCCGCGGTCTTAGCTTTGGGGAAGTACCCAAGAATGTAAATAATATGGATGCACCGCCTACAATGCTGAAAATCAGTTCGGAGCTGGGGCAGGATTATCTGCAGGCAATGAACCTTGCCGGTGAATATGCTTATGCAGGCAGGGATACAGTTGTTAAGAAGGTGCTTGAAATACTTGGTGCAAAAAGCCGGTTCGAAGTTCATAACCATCATAACTTTGCATGGCAGGAAGAACATTATGGGCAGAAATACTGGGTAGTTCGTAAAGGCTGTACACCTGCTTTTCCTGAACAGCTCTCGTTTGTCGGCTCAACTATGATGGATAATTCTGTGATATTAAAAGGTTTGGATAGCGGTGTTTCTAAGAAAGCTTTGTATTCAACTGTTCATGGTGCAGGAAGGATAATGTCACGGACAAAAGCTGCTGGAAAATCGAAATGGGTAAGGGGAAAACGCAAGCACATTACAAGAGGTGCAGTTAACTTTTACCGTGTAAAAGAGGAAATGAAGGCTAAGGGAATTGAGCTGCGAGGTGCCGGTGCCGATGAAGCGCCGGAAGTTTATAAAAAACTCGATGAAGTGATTAAGTACCACAAGGATACAATTAAGGTTCTGCATGTATTGCATCCAATAGGTGTAGCCATGGCAGGTGAAGATATTTATGACCCGTACATTGATTGAATGTTGAAGTATAAATTTATTTTATTATGTAGGGTCTGACACCGGGCAGACCGCTGCCACTCAGGCAGACCACCAAAAAATATTTTATGACTAAACTAAAAGACAAACAATTTAAAACAAAAGGTGCATTACTGCCTTTCTTAAAAAAGTTATTTACATACAGTAAAAAATATCCTAAATGGGTAATTGGCTTTATTTGTTGTGTCCTTGTTGTAGCTGTATTCGAAGCCATATTTCCTTTGATTTGGTTGAAACTTATCGATAATGTAATTGTACCGGCTATTAATGGCTCTGCTTCTTATACAGGGCTGTATTTATACGGATTGTTATATATAGTGTATGCTGTTTTATTTGCTTTAAGTATCTACGGCTTAATTATTCTGGCAGGCAAAATACAGGAATATGTAATGTTTGACATCCGTCAGGCATTATTTACTAAGCTGCAGGGATTGTCATTTTCATTTTTCGACCGCTCTGCTGTAGGTTGGCTGCTTTCTAGGATTGCATCCGACTCCAACAAGGTAACCGAATTAATTTCATGGGGGTTAATCGGAGCTATCTGGGGAATTGGAATGATAGTAGTATGTACTATAGCCATGTTCATATATAACTGGAAACTGGCATTGATAGTAATACTGACGATCCCTGTACTTGCTGTTGTTTCAATAAAAATAAGAATGTTAATTCTTAGGTACTCGCGTGAAGCAAGGAGATATAACAGCGAAATAACAGCATCGTTCAATGAACACATTAACGGTGTTGAGGTAAATAAAAGTCTTGTACAGGAATCGCGTGTCAGTTCAGAGTTCCGGAAGTTAAGCGATAAAATGAGGGTAGCTTCTTTCAAGTCCGAATTTTTCGGGGCAATCTACATTCCGCTTATAATTTTCGGCGGTTCGGTCACTGCTGCACTGGTATTGTATTACGGCGGTTCTATGGCAATCGCAATTCCTGCTGAAATTACTATCGGAACCCTGGCTGCATTCTTTGGATATGCAACGCTTATGTATGAACCGATACTCGATATATCGAGGTTCTATTCGAACGCACAAAACAGTATCTCAGCCGGAGAAAGAATTTTTTCACTGCTGGAAACCAGAGCTGCAATACGGGATAAAAGCGGTGCTTGTGATTTCGGGAAGCTGAATGGTGACATTGCATTCCAAAACGTATCGTTCAGCTATGAAGAAGGCAAGTCTGTGCTTGAGAATATGAACCTAAGAATTAATTCCGGTTCTTCGGTTGCACTTGTAGGCGAAACAGGAGGAGGGAAATCAACTATAGTAAACCTAATATGCAGATTTTACGAACCGGTGAGAGGAAGCATACTTATAGACGGAATCGATTATACTTCCAGGACAATGAAAAGCATACGCAGTCAGTTCGGAGTCGTTTTACAGACACCTCATTTATTTTCGGGCACCATACGTGAGAACATAAAATACGGCAGACAGGAAGCAAACGAGGAAGATATAATAAAAGCACTCAGACTTTCAGGAGCGGAAGAATTTATCACCCGTCTCGATGAACAGGCAGGAGAAAATGGTGATAACCTTTCGGAAGGTGAAAAGCAGCTTGTATCTTTTGCACGCGCTGTGCTTGCTGACCCCAGAATATTTATAATGGATGAAGCAACTTCGTCTGTAGATACGTTGACCGAGGCTAAAATACAATCGGGTATAAAGCAAATTATTAAAGACCGCACGTCAATTATTATTGCACACAGGCTTTCAACAATAAAAAATTGTGACAGAATATTATACATTCGTAAAGGAAAAATTATAGAAGACGGCAGTCACCGTGAGCTTTTGAAAAAACGGGGCGAGTATTACAGGCTTTATTCACGTCAGCTTCTTGAAGAGCGCGAGAAAGAACTGTTAACGTTGTGAATATGAATGCTGTATTTATTAACCACGACCCGAAGGTCGTGGCAACTCAAGAATGGATTTATTGTTTCTTTATAAACTAAAATATGATTAAAAATGAGACTTTAAAAAAGTATGGCTGGGATGAGTTCTTCTCTAAACAGTTTGAACCTTTTTCTAGTAACGGATATACACCATGCAGGGTAGCTGTTCAGAATAAAACTAATTACCTTCTCTATACTCACCTTGGGGAATTTACAGGTGAAATATCGGGACGGTTTCTTTTTGAGGCTGAAACAAAAGGTGACTTTCCTGCAGTGGGTGACTGGGTTGCTGCAAGGCTAATTGAAGATGAAAAGAAAGCTATAATAGATATTGTTCTGAACCGCAAAAATAAGTTCTCGCGAAAGTCAGCCGGTGTTAAAACCGAAGAGCAGGTTATTGCCTCAAATATAGATTTTTTATTTATTATGTCATCTCTGAATCTTGATTTAAAAACATCAAGGATCGAACGCTATCTTACACTTGCTTATGAGAATGATGTTGAACCTGTAATTATTTTAAGTAAAAGCGATTTATGCTGTAATGTACTGCCATTATTAAACAGCGTACGGCAGGTTTCAGGTAAAGTACCTGTTCATGTAATTTCATCGATAAAGCATACAGGTATCGCTGAATTGAAAAATTATTTCACAGGGTACAAAACCGCTGCAATAGCAGGCTCGTCAGGTGTAGGGAAAACTACACTGATAAATGAATTAAACCTAAATGCTGGTTTAAACGTCAAAGAGATTACAGGTTATAAAGACCGCGGGGTTCACACCACAACAAGACGTGAAATGATATTGCTGCCCTCTGGCGGTATTATAATAGATACACCGGGTTTGCGTGAGCTCCAGCTTTGGGGCGGAGATGAGGGATTGAAAAGCGAGTTCATGGATATAGAAGAACTTGCTAGGCAGTGTAAGTTTTCGGATTGCTCTCACCAGAACGAACCGGGCTGTGCTGTTAAACAGGCTCTTAAAGAAGGGAGTTTAAGTTACCAGCGGTATAAAAGTTATAAGAAACTGCAGAGAGAGGTAAATTACTTTGAGAAACGTGCTGAAATCAACAATGTCCTGCTTGAAAAACGACGCTGGAAAAAGATAGCATTGCAGGCGAAAAAGATTTCAAAGTATAAGAGGGAACAGTAAAAGATTTGAGATTTATGATTTGAGATGTAAGATGTTAAACAATCATCCTGAGCGAAGCCGAAGGATAAAACTTCATATTGTATACTGCACATCAAAACAAGGGGTAGTCCTGCCTGCTGCAGGCAGGTGCCCCTTGTTTAAGACTTAACAAAACCTGTCAAACGTAGATTTAACGTAGGAGAACCATTCTCTTCACATCACTAAACTGACCTGCTACAATTTTATAGAAATACACCCCACTTGATAAGTTTATCCCGTCAAATAAAAACGAATGTATACCTGCGGTTTTATATTCAAAGTTTGAAAACACTGTCTTACCTGTAATATCATAAACAGTGATTTTCGCAATACCGTCAATTGGTAAATCATATTTTATTGTTGTGGTTGGATTAAAAGGATTTGTATAATTTTGATACAATTCGAAATGAATAGGTATTATACTTTCACTATTGAAGATTCCTAAAAGGGGTACATTTAACATTGTATCAGTTCTTATTGCGTGATAATAGTCATTATTGCTTTTATCAATTTCAGAATATCCTATTGACATTAAATAATTATCACTTGTTTTTATTATCGAATTATGCCACATATGATTGTTGCTAAATATTTTTTGCCTTATTACAAATCCTTCAGCATTGATTAGTGAGAATTTAGGAAATAGTTTGTCCAGTTTATATGAATTTGGAAAGTGAATAATTGACAGAATCAAATATCTATTGGTATTCAGTACTGCCATGTCTATTTGTCCCCATATTGAATCTGATTGCTGAAATCTGAAAGAATCTAATCTGTTTCCATTATCATCTATTTTATTAATTCCATCACCTAAAATTAAATAATAATTACCAATTTTATCTATAGAATAACTGTTATTACCAGTATAAAATTTTTCCCAGATAGTATTACCCGAAGTATCAACTTTGATAATATGTAAACCAACGGCAATGTAATTTTTATCGTAAGTTTCAATAATTGAATTTAACCTTCTATAACTATTTGGCACTCTTTTCTCCCATTTTATATTACCTGAAGAATCGTACTTAATAATTCTTGCATTATTTATAGCAACCGAAACATAATATCCGCAAGCGATAAAATTGTTATCTGAAGTTCTAATTAAGTCAATATCGCGTCTGCTTTGAATAGTATCTTGTATATGTTTAAATGTAACAGTATCACCATTACCGTTTATTTTTAAAAAATAACCTCCTCCGCCAGTAATTACACAGCCCCCTTCGATTGTAGGTGCAACATTATGAGCCATTGGAAATGGATAAATACGACTCCATATTATATTACCAAATTTATCTATCTTTATTATATAGTTATAGTCACCAGTCCAAAAATCTTCTGTAATACCTACTAAATAAAAATAACCATCTGTAGATTCACATAAGTCATAACCAAAATGATCATCGTTAAAAGCACCCGGGTAAAGCCTTTGCCAGTTCGTAGATTGCTGCCCAAATACTGCGGGTACAAAAAGAAGTGAAAAAAGGAGGATTAGTATTTTTTTGTTTTTTAACATTTACGCACTTAAAGGCGTATTAACACTTAGTTGATATAATATGATAATTTGCGGATTGTAATGCAAAAATTTAATAATTACATGAATTTTTGCTAAATTTGTAAATTATTATATTAAATTTTAAAAAACATGAAATTCAGTGAAATAGAATATACACGTCCA
>CAYWTS010000013.1:16282-49656 GCA_964461265.1 uncultured Ignavibacteriales bacterium | reverse complement strand
TTATTACATCCGTAACAATTCCAAGATCTACCACCGAGATTGTCGGTATCTCAGGGTCTTTAACTTCCTGAAGTGCTTCAAGTATTTTTTCTTTTGTGAGCATTTAGAGTGTTATATGGTCCCTGATATTATTTGTTCCCAAACAGAGTTTAGGTAATTAATTCAAGTTGACCGTTCAAACAAGTAAAGTTAATAATTATAATTATTTAGTAACCCCGACATTCATATCGGGGATTGATGGAAAAAAGCCACTTAACAACCGTTTTAACGGTTTTTATTATGGAGGCGGTCAACTTGAGTAATTAATTTAATAATTATTTCGTACGTGTTCAGTTAAAGACTCTATAAGTTAATGACCCGTAGCAAAAACAATTGCTGCAAATGTTAAGTTCACCATTCTGTGTTCGGGTCAATCCTGAAAACCTCACTCATTTCATCAAGCAGAGGAGCTAAATGTTCAGTATGTTTTCCATATCTACCTCCATAAGAAGGATTCCAGTTCGTTTCGTCAGGCAGTTTTAATGATGACTTTTCAATTACAGATTTAATAATTTCAATCCATTTTGTTTTTAAATAATCTTCGCCGTCAAACACTTTCAATTCAGAAAGAAGGGTTTCATATGGCCCGGGTTCAAATATTCCTAAAGCGAGGTTAAAAGCATTGTTCAATGCTAGCTGCATCCTGTTTCTGCTTTCTTCAGATGCGTTTCCAAGCTGTTCTATCCACACATCTGAATGCATTGTATGGTATTTTATTTCGCCTTTAATTTTTCGTGCAAGTTTTGCTATCGGTTCAAATGATGAAACAGAAAGCATCTCGAATCTGATATATTCGGCATGATTGAACAAAAAGTTTCTTACAAGACTAAAATCATATTCACCTATCGGATATTCGACAAAATGACAGCAATAGAAATTTTCTGAGTTTCTGGTAAAAGCTATGGTATCGGGGTCAGCTTCACCAAGAGAGCGGAGTATTGAATAGATATGATACGATTGCCCGATTTTATCCTGCGCTATCGATGAAAATGCAATGTCTTCTTCGAGTATCGGGCCAAGTCCTGTCCACTCGGAATTTCTGTGGCCTATTATCAGCTGGTCATCGGCAATTTTGTATAGAAATTCTTTGATTGCTATTAACTGTTCTTCGGAGTAGTTCATTGTGCCTTATCCTTTCTCCGTAATTCTTTCCTGTCCCGGATGCCATGTTCTTTCTGGTATTTACGGATTTTACCCATGCAGTAATAATCACTTGCTTCACGATAGGTCTTTTCGGGTGTGGTTTCAAAAATATCCTGGTCTTCGTATTCACTTGCCAATACCATAGAGCTTTTTACTACCCAAATGTTTGCTGTTTGCCTTCTTCGCCCGAATTGTTCCTTTGCAAACATAAGGGCAAGCTCAGCTGTAGGCGCGTGGACAATTCCTGCATGAACGTGCTGCTCACCACGCCTTTTCTGGTGGAAAACTTCGTATGTTTCCCAGTCATCAAGCGATTTTTTTATTATGTTTTTTTCTTCTCCGGGAAGATTAATTCTGTTTATTCGTGGGTCAAAAGATTTCATCGTTTTTTATGCGTAAGGTGTTGTATAGTTTATGTTTGGTTTTAGTAACGCTTTCCTTACCCATTCACCGTGCTCATCTGCCCAGCGGCGTACCGCAAGACGTTCTTTATTACAGGGACCGTCTCCGTTAATAACACGTTTAAATTCATCCCAGTCAGGTTCGGTATATTCCCATTTGCCGGTTTGGTAATTTTTCCTTAGGTTCGGGTCGGGAATTATTAATCCCAGATCCCATATCTTTGGAACATATTCGTCAAGAAATTTCTGCCGCATGTCATCGTTGCTCGCCATTTTTACTTTCCATTTCATAAGGATTTCGGTGTGGGTCGATATTTTATCGGGCGGACCGAAGAAGTGCATGATAGGAGGCCACCATCTGTTCAACGCATCCTGAACCATTTCCCTTTGTTTAGGTGTGCCTGTTGCAAGGTAAACAACGGCATCATGCCCGTATTTAAGATGAAACGATTCTTCGCTGCATATTCTGTCAAGTGCCCGGCAGTAGGGTCCGTATGAACCCTTAGCATTGGTAACCTGGTTAATAATTGCCCCGGCATCAATGAGCCATGCAATAATGGCAGTATCAGCCCATGTTTCAGCAGGATAGTTGAAAACGTTTGAATACTTCGATTTACCTGAAAGCAGGTCGTTTATCATTTCTTCTCTTGTTTTGCCGAGTGTTTCAGCAGCGCTGTAGAGAAGTTGTGCGTGCCCCACTTCATCCTGAACCTTTGCCATAAGCGCCAGCTTCCGCCTGAAACCCGGAGCGCGCGTTATCCAGGTTCCTTCGGGCAGAGCGCCAATAATTTCGGAGTGTGCGTGCTGCTCTATCATTCTGATAAGCTGCCTGCGGTATTCCTTAGGCATCCAGTCCCGGGGTTCTATTTTTTCACCGCGTGCAATTCTTGCTTCGAACTCAGCAAGCATTACCGGGTCTTCATCAGCAATGATGTTTTTTGTTTGTTCCGGTTTTTCGGTTATTAATGTTCCGTACATCTTTAGTTAGGTTTATAAGTTATTTGATTTAATCGTTGCAAAAAGATATATCTTTTCCTGCAGAATGGAATAAAAATTTAAAAAGTATTTTTCCTTTTTAACCCGGTCAGAATGAAATCCGATAGTTTTTCGGATATTTCATCAGGTGTCATTGAACCATCGGGTTTATACCATTCAACAATCCAGCTTATTGTAGAAAGTATTGTAAGCACTGCAAATTTTTTGTTAACGTCTTCAAAGACATTTTCATCCACACCCTGCTGAAGAATGATTTTAAATTCATCTTCGTAATCATGACGGCGGTGTATAAACATCGAAAGTTCCGGCTCGGGTAAATGCCGCCATTCTTTTATAAATACTGCTGATGCATTTAAATCATTTGTAATGATATTAATATGGTTTTTAATTGCCATTCTAAGCTTTTCTTCGGCATTAAAATAAATATCATTGACTTCTCTTATCGCCATTTCAAACTGGTCAGCCATATGGAAACAAATGGTGATTAAAATTTCATCTTTCGATTTTATATGGCTGTAAAGACTGGCGGCTTCAACTCCTTCACATTTTGCAATATCACGCATAGTAGTTGCCATGTAGCCCTTTTCTTTGAAAAGCAGCTCTGCTGTGTTAATAATTTGCTCTTTTCTGCTTATTTTCACTTCATTTTGCATAATATACTAACGGTTGTTAGGCAAAGTTAATTATTAAAATCCTTCGTTGCAATTAAGAGTTCCAGATTAAATGCTGTGTTATATCTTAATATATATCATACTTCTCAACAGGTGTTTCGATTTGTAATTTCGGTTCTTTGCCCAGTTCAAACTTCCTCTTCTTCCACCTGCCGAGCTTAAACCATACAGCAATTAAAATTCCCTTGAAAATAGATGTGGAAAATATTGCAATCCATATCCCTGTTATTCCGTAAACAGGGGCTAATAATGCACAAAGCGGAATTCTGAATGCTGTTACGGGCAGGTAAATCGCCAGCGGAGGCAATGAATTACCCGCGCCTGCAAAAGCACCTGCGAAAATCGACTCGCACATTGCAAAAAATATACTGAAAGCAGCCAGCATGTTATAAATCTTTGCTGCTTCAATAACGTTTATGTCGGTTGTGAATATCCCGGCAACTTGTCTGGGGAAGAAGAACAAAACGAGTGAGTAAAAAAACATTGGTATCCAGGATATGAACAAAACACGCCACGCACCTTTTTCGGCACGCTCAAGGTTACGCGCTCCTATGTTCTGTCCTACGATAATAGATGCCGTAATTGCAAATGCCTCACCTACCTGATATGGAATTGCTTCCGAGCGGTGACCGATACCGAGTGCTGCAAGTCCTGCTGTGCCGAAATCTGCTACATACCTTGTTACAAAAATGTATATAAACGAAAATGCAAGTCCTTCCATCGAAAGAGGCATGCCGATTTTTAATGATTCCAGCGTTACCTTTAAATTGTAACGGGTGTTATTGATAATTTCAGCTGATTTTTTCTTAATCGATGTGATTAAATTATTCTTTTTAAGCAGGTACAGTTCAATCAGGAACGTAAAGCCGTATGATACCATTGTTGCAAGCGAAGCACCTGCAATTTGCAGATCAGCTGTAAATATCAAAAGAGGTGTTAAAACAACTTTTATTGCGTAAACAATAACTAACAGTATAAACGGCGTTTTTGTATTACCGTTGCCGCGGAAAACAGCATTGCCTGTTTCAAAAAGTATCAGTAAGGGAAGAAAAATCAGTATAGGCAAAAGATACTGATTAGCAAGTGAAGCTTTTACAGCATCGATATTCGTAAAATGGTATAAAACCGGCAGTATGGGATAAACAATTGATGAAATTATTATTCCCAGAAAAACTGCATTAAACAGGTTCAGCGTACCTATATATTTGGCTGAATTTTTATCTTTTGCACCTATTGCCTGTGCAACAAGTGAGTTTGTGCCTATAGGGACCATCTCCGATAATGCAAACACACCCCATGAGAGGAAGCTTCCGACAGTAACCGCTGCAAGGAATTCAGCGCCCAGCTTTCCTATCCAGAACGAATCCAAAACGGCAATTGCAAGGCTGCGACCAAGATTCTGCAGAACAACAGGCCAGGCAAGCTTAATAATCTGATTATTTAAATTACCTGTGGTGGTGAGCAAGTTATTAGTTAATCCTATTTACTTTTTTTAGAAACCGTTGAAACGGTTAGAAAGTTTTTAATCTTTTCATATTAGCACCTCGATTAATCGAGGTGTTAATAAATGCTTTTTATTTTTTAACAGTTTTTAACTGTTTTAAAAGATATGTACCCAGACGGATAACATAGAATAGTTACCTTTTGGCTTCGAAGAAGTTTTTTAAAATTTCAGAGCATTTTGTATCAAGTATTCCGCCGGTTACGTTTAAACTGTGGTTAAGTGCAGTGTTATTGGTAATATTCAGAACCGAACCGCATGCACCTGCTTTATTATCATAAGCACCGAAGAAAAGATTTTCAATCTTCGAAAGCACAATAGCACCTGCACACATCACGCACGGTTCAAGAGTTACATAAAGCGAACATCCTTCCAGCACTTTTGACGATAGGTAAGATGCTGCCGATGTAATCGCAAGAATTTCCGCATGTGCAGTGGGGTCTTTAAGTGTTTCAATTTGATTATGTCCCTTACCGATAACCTGGTTCTGAAATACAACAACAGCCCCTGCAGGTATTTCACCCTGTGCTAATGCTTTTTCCGCTTCACGGAAAGCAAATTCCATCCATTGTTCGTGTGTCAATTTTCTTAATTATTTTTTACAAAGTAAATTTTATTCATGGGAAATGCTCGGATAAATGCGATACTTGACTGCAGAAGTACAAAGTTAGAAGTTTGAGGTTAGAAGTTAGAAGTCAGGAAACATAGGTGAGAAATCATAAATTTTAAAGTAGAAAGTAGGAATTAAAAAAATTTTAAACACGATATTTTTTTCATTTTTCCATTTTTATGTCCGAACTTCCCTTGAGAACATTATATAATCGGTATAAGGAAGGTTTTTAACTCCAAGCTCACGCAGCATAGTTATAATCTGCCCGCGGTGAAATGTTGAGTGGTTCATACAGTGCTGAATAATATTACATATTTTATCTTTGAATTTATCACCCTTAAGTGAGGTGTATTCTATTTTTTTCTGAAGGTTTGTATTGCTGTTTGCTAAGAAAAGCGGGAATAAGCCCGACTGTCTTAAAAAACCGAGTTTCATATCTGCAAAGGTGCCATTAAATTTATTACTTGGCCATGAACGCACCGATTTACCGTGCAGGCGCTTATACCATATAGCTTCAGCATCCCAGATGTGAAGAATTGTTTTCCTGATAGTAGGGAAGCTGCTTGTTACTTTTTTATCAAGAAGCTTTTTATCGAGCCCCTCAAGGCATTCCAAAATTCTGCCGTTTGCCCACACGTTGTATTTGGTGTATGTAAATAGGATTTGTTTCATGATATTCGTGTTTTACACTAATTTCACAAATTTACACTAATAAAGAAATGCATTTCGTCTGAAATCAACCAAAGGGCGGTTGCCTTTTTAAAAATTAAAAACCAAGCAGGTTTTTTGGCAAAGCCACCCCTCCAGCTGGCACGGAAAACCTATCAGCTTCGCGAAATTATTTTATCACTGACATCTTCAAGACCTTTGAATACCCTTGGCTTTCAAGTTTATAAAAATATACTCCCGAGCTTAGCTTTCCTGCGTCAAATGTCACTTCATAATTTCCCGCATCCTTAACTCCGTTAATCAGTATTGCGACTTCCCTGCCAAGAATATCGAATACTTTAAGTGTAACCAATGATTTTGTAGGAATATCATAAGAAATAATTGTCAAAGGGTTAAAAGGATTCGGATAGTTCTGATATAAGTTGAATCTGGCTGGAATAACACTGGTAACCTTAGGGTTTGAAACTGGTAACTGCATTAATAATAATGCTTTGTAAATATTCAGCCGGCCATTTGAAACTGTAATATTCTGCAAAGCAGGGATGGTATCAACACTTGCAAGCAATCTTTGTTTTACAATTAGCGATATGGTGCCGGGATTTTGTTTGTACGCCTGTATAAATTGAGGTGATGCACCTGCATACATTAATGCTATTGCTCCAGCAACATGCGGGGTTGCCATTGATGTACCTGTCATAAGACTGTAATTGCCCGATGTGTAAGTGGATAAGATATTTGTTCCGGGTGCTCCGAGGTCTATAGTTAATTGCCCGTATGCAGCACCGGGATTTTTAGTATCATCATGACGTGTGTTGGTTACCGAAACCATCCATTCACTTGGACAAGCTGTAGGTATATCGCCCTGTATATCAACATTAATATTCAAATTAGCTGTAGCACAAGCATTCAGAATTCCTTTTGTGCCAAGTGAATCATAAAAAGCGCACCAGAGCGGGTAGTTTGCTGGCTGACCGTAATTAACGCCGAATGATGAGTTTGTAGAAACCACAAATGCACCTCTCTGCCCGTTTGTCTGGTCATAAATCCTTCTTTGTTTTAAAACGTAACCGTAAGCTCTTACTACCACAGCTTCTTGCGTAGAAGAACCCTGAACAGCCATAATCTTAACATTCCAGTTTACTCCGCACACACCAAGATTATTGTTCCCGAGCGCACCTGCTATACCTGATACGTGTGAGCCATGTGTGTTACCTGTGATGTTGCCTGTATTATTAATTGCATTCCAGCCGTAATAATCGTCAACATATCCGTTACTGTCGTCATCAATGCTGTTGCCGGGTATTTCGGCATAGTTGATCCAGTATTTTAAGTCGGGGTGAGTAAGGTAGAAACCTCCGTCAACAACAGCAACTATAATCGAGTCGCCGGTGGCAGTGTATCCGCCGGTTATTATATTCCATGCTTCGGGTGCATCTATATCTGCATCAACCGTACCGCCTGTCTGTCCCGTGTTATTTAGTGCCCATTGCTCGCTGAATCTTGTATCATTCGGAAAGATTAGCGGACTATATGACCTCTCGGTGATGTAATGGTTCGACTGTGCTATAGCAACTCCGGTGTGTTTACGGATTTCAGAGAGAATAACCTCTTGTGAAATTCTGCTATAATCAAACTCAAACAGCCAGATGTTCATCCACTCAACAAGCGGTTCTTTTATACGCAGATTAGCTGTAGTATAATAATTAGTAACCGATTGTGCTGAAACATTGCTATTCAGCATAACAATCAACTCACCCGGTACGTAGTTGTTATCCTGTGCCGGTAAAAATGAAAAACAAACTAAAATAATTAATAATACCTGTGTGTATTTAATCATAATGTTTTTAAATAAATTGTTATAAGATAACAAGTGGTAAAATAAGATTAAAGAATTTAAGGTGTGAAATAATTAACCCGTTTAGTTATATTCTCGCGTAAAACTCACCAATTGCTTTAGCAAGCCCGTCCCAGGAATGCTTCGCTTTGTACATCTTGACGAATGGCTGCATTTTTAAACGCATGTTGTTTGTGAAATAATGCTTTATAACATCTGCCATGTCTTTATCCTCAAGCGACTGGACAATTAATCCGGTCTGGTTTTCTTCTATTAAATCGGTAAGTCCGCCTACGTTAGTTGCAATCACGGGCAGGTCAAAATGATAGGCAATACCCGTTACACCGCTTTGTGTTGCCGAGCGGTAAGGCAGAACGCATACATCGGCTGCCGAGAAGAAATAAGTAATTTCGTTTTCGGGGATGTACTCTAAATGCAGTGTTATTTTATCTTTTAATTTATTCTCATTAATTATCTTTCTGTATTTTTCGAAGCTGCCGTAAACCTCGCCTGCTATAACAAGGTGGTAGTCGTCGCTCATATGTTTCATTGCGTTAATGAGTATATCAAGTCCCTTATAGTCTCTGATAAATCCGAAGAACAAAATAACTTCTTTATTAAGTGGAATCTTAAGCTTTTCCCGTGCATTCATTTGGTCAACTTTCTCTCCGTAGTGGTTATAGAGCGGGTGCTGGTGAACAAGAAAGTCAGCATCAGGTTTTAAACGCATAAGGTCTTTTTGAGCGGAATTGTTTAGAATTATGAATCCATCTACCTGTTTGCAGAATTTTTTAGTGAGCTTTACATCCCAGGGGCGTTTCTCGTGAGGAATCACATTATGCATCAATGCCATTACTCTTACGTTTTCACCAAGCGAAGTACGGACTTTTTTAGCAACCGAGCTTAGTGCAGGTGCAAAGAACGGCATCCAGTAGCTTATTAAAAGCAGGCCAGGTTTAAAATCCAAAATCCATTCGGCAGTTCGTTTATATGATGCGGGATTAATGCTGTCAAGAACTCTTTCAGCGTTCACGTCACGGTCTATATCGTATTCAGATACAAGCTGGGTTTTGCCGGGGAAAAGCAGTTTCGGGTATTGCCTCCTGTACGAGAATGCTTTAATGTTATTCTCTTTTTTAAGGGCGAGGTAAAGTGAATCACCGAACTGGGCAATTCCACCTCGAAAAGGATAAAACGGTGAGAGAAATGCAATTCTCATAATTACAAAGTTTGTAAATTTAGTTCATAGTTACAACAGAATAATTGTATCTTTTCTTAACCTAAGTAACAATTCACTACGGGTATAACTAGATCGTCTAAATGTAATTTAAATATTTAAGGGATAGTTTTTTCAGTCGATTATATTGAAAATGATACATTAATTTAGTTAAATTGCAGTGTGAAAATGGAATGATTTAGTCGGGTTTATTGTTTTTACAATTAGTTAATAATTTGGTGCTGTGATATTTCTGAACTTAATATATATTAATGGTAATAACCTATAAGGTTAACACAAAAATAGAGCCTCACCAGCTATCCGAACTTTTCCAATCATCGGGTATAAGACGCCCATCGGAAGACCTTTCACGTTTAAAGAAAATGCTTGATAATGCTAATATGATAGTAAGTGCCTGGGACGGCGAAAAACTTGTAGGTATTGCCCGTGCATTAAGTGACTTCAGTTTTTGCTGTTACCTCTCCGATCTTGCTGTAGCTAAAGAATACCAGAACCAGGGAATCGGGCAGGAGCTTGTTACTGAGGTGCAGAAGCAAATAGGCGACGAGTCGAATCTGGTTATGATGGCATCTCAGGAAGTAATAGAGTATGCTCACAAAATTGGTTTCGAGCCGGCACCCAACGCATTTATTGTCCACAGAAAAAAATAATGGCCGAAAAAGATATCCGTGAACTGCGAAGGCAGTACACAAAAAAAATCCTCTCCGAAAAAAGCGTAAATCCTGATCCTCTCAAACAATTTGACAAATGGTTTAAAGAAGTTCTTTCATCCGGCTTTATTGAACCCAATGCTGTTGTTCTGGCAACATCAGATAAGAAATGCAAGCCCTCTGCAAGGATGCTGCTTTTAAAAGGATATGATGAAAGCGGATTTGTATTTTATACTAACTATAAAAGCCGCAAAGGTGAAGAAATCACAGTAAATCCGCAGGGGACTCTGCTTTTCTACTGGGATAAGCTTGAACGACAGGTAAGAATTGAAGGAACAATAGAAAAAATAAGTAAAAAAGAATCGGAAGATTACTTTAAAACCCGCCCTTTTAAAAGCCGCCTGGGAGCATGGGCTTCGAAACAGAGTTCTGTAATATCTGGCAGGTCGGTTGTTGTAAAGGAATTCTTAAAATATCTGATGAAATACAGAAATAACGTTCCGTTGCCGCCTTACTGGGGCGGTTACAGGTTTCTGCCAAACTACTATGAATTTTGGCAGGGAAGACCCAACCGCCTGCACGACAGGATTGCCTATAAGTTTGATAAGGGAAAATGGAGAATTTTCAGGCTGTCACCTTAAATAGATGAAGGGTAAGGAAGCATAAATCTGACAGTTATTTAAACCTGTCAGATTTATTTATTGAAAGCAGTAAAATTTTTAATTAACTCAAGTTGACTGCTTCATGTACAAAAACCGTTGAAACGGTTATTAATCAATATTTTTAGCTTTTTCCCACGACTGAAGTCGTGGGTTAATAAATATATATTATTATTATTATAATTATCAAACAAAACGTTCAACTTGAGTAATTAAGGTAAAAATTTACATTACCATTTTTCAGCCTTTCTTGTTAAATTTGCGGAGACATTATCCGGATAAACAATATGCCTTATAATTTTGCATTAATCGGGGCTGCGGGCTACATTGCCCCGCGCCACCTGAGAGCAATCAAGGAAAACGGACAGAATCTTGTTGCATCGGTAGATACTAACGATTCGGTTGGTGTGATAGATAACTATTTTCCCGATGCAAGCTTTTTTATCGAGTTCGAGAGGTTCGACAGGCATTGCGAAAAGCTCCGCCGGAAAGGCGAAGAAGCACGTGTGCATTATGTTTCAATCTGCTCGCCTAATTACCTGCACGATGCCCATATTCGTTTTGCACTTCGTACCGATGCTAATGCAATTTGTGAGAAACCGCTTGTTTTAAATCCATGGAATGCCGAAGCATTATGTGATATGGAAAAAGAAACCGGAAGGAAGGTTAACACAATTCTGCAGCTAAGGCTGCATCCGTCTATAATTGAATTCAGGAACAGGATACGGAATTCAAAAAAAAGACAAAAACATAAGGTTCTGCTTACATACATAACCCCACGCGGCAAATGGTACACTTATTCCTGGAAAGGTGATACAAAGAAATCAGGCGGCATAGCAACCAATATAGGTGTGCATTTTTTTGACATGCTGATATGGATTTTCGGAAAAGTAAAGAAAAACATTCTGCACGTTCAGCATCCTGACAAAGCTGCAGGCAGGCTTGAGCTTGAAAATGCCGATGTGCTGTGGTTTCTATCTATAGACAGGTTCGACCTTCCCAAACCGCACATAGAGTATCCGCCTAAGCCCTTCAGAACAATTACCGTTGATGAAGAAAATATAGAATTCTCGGAAGGTTTCACTGACCTGCATACGCTGAGTTATAAAGAGATACTGAACGAGAACGGATTTGGAATTAAAGATACAATTCCTTCAATAGATGCTGTATTCAATATACGCAATGCACCAGCAATAGGACTAAAAGGTGATTACCACCCGCAACTGAAAAAACGGAGGAAATAAATGCGGGTATAGATTCTGTAGGAGCCGCATATATGCGACCCCTGCATTGAAATTAATTTAATTGTGTTACTTATGCTTCTTCCTTGTATTATAATTATCGTATTTACCGGACTTCTGCATTTCCTTAACCTCTTCCTCAGTTTTTGTTTCGGCTGATTTTAATTTTTCTTCGTATTTATCCATTCCGTCGAGCTGCTGTTTCATTTCAGGTGATGCAGTAATGCTGTTCATTTGTTCGTTCAGGTAATCTTTGCCCATCTGTAATTGTTTCCTTGCATCATCGTAGTTGCCCAGGTCAGCCTGCTTTAGAGCGTCTTCCATCATCTGGTTTGCTTCAAATACAGCAACGTTCTGCTGAACTCCTTCATCATAACCCTTTTCATATTCCCCCCGGCTTACCACTGGCTCAAGATAACAGAATTGTGATTCCCTGACGCGGCTGAAATCGTTTATAACATCCTCGTAACTTAGCTCGCATTCTATTTCAAGTCCTTTTTTAATTCGTGAATTAATATCGAATTTAAGAAGCACCGTTTTCGTCTGGTCAGAAAATACATCTTTAAAATCAACTGTAACTTCATTGCCGTTTATCTCATACGGGTAACCGTAAACCCTGTTAAGCGTCAGGTAATTTTCGGGGAACCACACCCTGACCTTTGTGCTTTGTCCCACGAGTGTTCGTACACCTTTGAGTTCCTGTGCAAATATGTCCGGTATCTGTTCAGCATCCCGTATATAGTAATAGTTGCCCTTGCCGTATTCTGCAATATCAGTCATCAGGTCTTCGTTAAAATCACTGCCAACACCGAATGTGGAAATCACAATTCCGTCTTTCCGGTTTCTTTCACGCACCTGTTGAGCAAGCTGCCGGCGGTCGGTTATGCCGCGGTTAGCAAGCCCGTCAGACAGCAATAAGACACGGTTTACGTATCCCCTGCGGTATGATTCATTCACCTGGTCATAGCCCTCAAATAAGCCGCCGCTCAGGTTTGTGTAACCGCCGGCATAAAGCTGTTCAACTTCTTTTTTAAGCTCGCTTTTATCCAGCACACGCCCGCTTCTTTTTAAAACATTTACATAATCGTTGTAAGAAACTATAGAGACATAATCATCGCTCTCAAGCTGGTCTATAATATATTCAACAGACTTTTTTACATAGCTCAGCTTATTACGGTCTTCCATAGAACCGCTTCTGTCTATAACAATGGCTATGTTCATAGGAGTCCGTGATTTTTCAATTTCCACACGGTCAGCTTTAAGGTCAATGTACAGATAGACCTGTTTATTATCATAATAGAAACGGTTGTTGAGTTTTGTTGAAAACTGTATATGGCCGGAGTTGTAACGATGCAGCCTTGTTTTTGTGGGTTTATTAGCAAGCTTTGAGACAACATTTGTATAGGCTGCTATGCTGAAAACTGCAATTAATGCCGAAATCAGCACCATCAGGTAGATTTTCTTCTTTTTTTGCTGTTCCATGGCTGTAGTGTTTAGTTTGTTTTATATATTTTTTACTGCGTACATATCAAAATGTTCCACTAAATTCAGCATATAGAACACTTAGTTCACTAAGTATATTATGTTGCTATAAATACAGTTAAAGATTAATACATAATAAAATCTTTATGGAATTTATAAACCTTATTAACTTTACAAATTGTATTAACTTTTGTACTATAATGTTGTTTTTTTTACACAAGAAACCTTGTTATTTTTACAAAGTCTAATAATAAGAAAGAAATAATAATGAAAAGCATAATTATTCTCTTATTTCTGTTTTTCTTCACTTCAGCGGTTTTTTCACAGAAAGACAAAGACTGGAAATGGCAGGACCAGGACTGGATAGATTATTTTAAGAACGGCAAGCCAACCGTTGAATTCTCTTACGGACAGTCACATCTTACCTTAAAAAACTCACCTTATGATTTTAATTCATCCGGTTATTTTGGGTTTGGGTTGGTAGAGCTTAAGCTTGGTTACTCATATGCAAAACAAACGGTCTACTCAAAAAAGATTGTCCAATTCCGCAATAGCTTGTTTCATGGTAGCATTATATCGCAAAGCCTGCGTATGAAAGATTCTTATTCCGTTGGCGGTTCGACTACAAGGTTTGGTTTTCAAAGTGCAACAGGTTACGGTTACCGATTGGGAAAACAAACGGCACTGATATTATACAACACCGACGGAATTACCTGGACTAATTTTTATTTTCCTCCGCCTGTTATGTTGTTCGAAGAAGACCCGTATTATAATAACTGGAAAAATTATATTGAACCTTTTGACAGACATTTCAGATTCGGTTCTACAACTGAAGCCGGTATAAGAATCCCTATTGGCACAATGGTTAATTTTAACATATCATTCGACCGCACTATAGTTTTCCCGCGACACCTTGTGTGGAAATACCTTGGCAGCACGCTTATAGTTGAAGCGATGTCTCATGCATTAATAGATAATTTTGTGCGTGCAATAATGCGTTCAACACCGGGTGCGGGACCTATTGTCAGCTTTTTATTAAAAGGAGGTCTTTCATACGGCATCTACGAACTCCGCCGCGGAAAAATGAACTGGCCATTCGAAAGCTCAGAGCCACTGCTTTTCGATTCGTTTAAGGCGGGGGTATCGTTTACGTTTTGATAAGATATTCCCGCCCCGGTATGCGGGGCAGGAATGGCAAATAACTTTCATCTCTCCCGAATGTTGATTAATTATCCATCCCAGCAATGAAAAATTTCCTCATCTATAAATCATCAGCCGGTTCGGGCAAAACCTACACGCTTGTGAAGGAATACCTGAAGATTGTGCTTGAAAATCCCGATGACTTCCGCCGCACGCTTGCCATTACCTTCACAAATAAAGCTGCAGAGGAAATGAAATCACGCATAATTGAGAAATTGAAAAAACTTGCTTCGGGCAGTGATAAGGAACTTGAAAAAACATTAATTGATGAAGGTGTTAAATCAAACATCAGGGAAAATGCACAAACGGTTCTTGATAATATACTTCATAAATACACATACTTCTCTGTTTCAACTATCGATAGCTTCTTCCACAGGGTTATACGTTCATTTGCAAGGGAGCTTAAGCTTCAGTTCGGTTATGAAGTGGTGCTTGATGAAGACGAAGTACTCGATAAAGCTGTTGACGATGTTTTTACCGAAATTGGTATAGATAAAGAGCTGACACGTTACCTTGAAGATTATGTTTATTTTAATATAGATGAAGATAAAAGCTGGAATATAGATAAGGAGATAAAGAACCTGGCAGGCGAAATTTTCAAAGAAAGGTATATAGAGAAAAGAAATTCAGGCAGTAGCCCCGAAGACGTTAAATTAAAAATTAAAGACCTATTTGGATTTCTTTTTGCAGTAATCAACAGTTTTGAAAATACAATGAAAGATTTCGGGAAAGAGGCTGCTGATTTAATACAGAAGCACGGACTTAATGCAGAAGATTTTAATTATTCATCAGGCGGTGCAGCAGGTTATCTGATAAAGCTCAGCCGTCAGCAAACCTATGATTACGGAAGCTGTGAGCCGGCTATCCGTGCAAGAAGCACAAGTGAGGGAACATTAAGCTGGTATAAAAAAGGCTCCGTAAAACAACAGGCTATTGAAAGGTGTGTTAAAGAAGGATTGGGTAAGATACTTTCGGATGTAATTAAGTATTATGACGGCAATTCAAAGCTATATTATACTTCAAGGGAAATTCTGAGAACTATATTTGTTATAGGTATATTTAATGATATTCATAAAAAACTGAATCTTTACCGCGATGAAAACAAGGCTATGCTTATATCGGATACAAACATTCTTCTCAGCAGCGTGATTGGTTCTGCGTACAACCCGTTTATCTACGAAAAAATCGGCAGCTACTACAAGCATTTTCTGATAGATGAGTTTCAGGATACGTCAACATTCCAATGGAAAAATTTATTACCGCTTATTGCTAATTCGCTGAGCGAGCAGAACATATCGATGGTTGTTGGCGATGTTAAGCAGTCAATTTACCGGTGGCGTAACGGAAATATGAAGCTTCTGCTGGCAGATATTTACGATAACCTTTCATCTCACAGGGAGCAGTTTAATGAAGAAAAGCTTCTTGTTAACCGAAGGAGTAAACAGGATATAATAAATTTTAACAACCATTTCTTTACCTCTGCACCAAAAATTCTTGAACTAAAGGCTGAAGGCGGAAATGCAAAGTTTATTACAGAAGCTTATAAGGAAGTGTTACAAACACAGTTCAAACCAGGCAGCGGTTTTACCGATATTGAGTTTATTACCGGCAATAAGGAAGAAAAAATATCGGCAGCAGATATTGCAGACAAACGCCTGATGGAAATAATGATGGAACTTCAGGCCAATAAAGTTTATGAAGGTGATATATTAATCCTTACACGCAAAAGAAAAGAAGCTTCGCGTGCTGCACGGCTTCTAATAAATGCAGGTATAAACGTTGTTTCGGATGAATCACTGTTGCTTCATAATTCACCTAAAGTGAAGTTAATACTAAGTTTATTCAGGTATTTCATAAGTCCTGACGATATAATAACAAATGCCGGGATACTCCGTAATGCTATGCTGGTTATAAATTCAAATCAGCATGTCTCGGCAGAATTTTTTAATAGTGAACTTGTAAAAGAAAATGTTAACAATTTACTTAGGCAAAGGTTCGGCAATAAAGTTGCTAGCCCTGCGAATGTTTCGTTATACGAGCTGACGGAAAACATTATCAAAGCTTTCGGGCTTAACAGTGTACCCGATGCTTACCTGCTCAGGTTTCAGGATGCAGTGCTGGAATACTCAGCACAATCCGGCAATAGTATAGTAAATTTTCTTGACTGGTGGGAGACGAAGCAAAAAGATATTTCGATTATAACTCCACGAAGTAATGATGCTGTACGTATTATGACAATTCATAAGGCAAAAGGACTTCAAAGTCCGGTTGTGATAATACCTTATGCAAACTGGGATCTTGATATAGACGGGAAAAAAGATTTCTTCTGGGTAACATCCCGTGAGACTCCCTACGAAAAATATTCGCCGGCATATTACGTAAGAGCATCGGCCGAGCTTGCTAAAACATATTTCAGCAGGCAGTACTATGAAGAAGCCATAGCGGTAAATATAGATAATCTTAACCTGCTCTATGTTGCATTTACAAGAGCTTCCGAAAGGCTTTATGTGTTATGTCCTCAAAGGGGAAACACTTCGCTTGAAACCGATAAAATCGGAAAAAGCATCAATGAGCATAGGAGAATAAATACAGCTCAGCTTATTAAGTATATAATTGCAACTGATAAAAGGTTAAATAGATATTACGATGAAACGAAGGATGTGTTTAAATTCGGTGCTAAAACAAAAATTGAAGGAGGAAAACCGGCTGAACAGGTAATCACTGTGAAAGATTATATTTCATCAGATTGGTTTAGGAAGCTGATTGTAAAAAGTTAGGTAACGGGAAGTCGGAAATCGGGAGTCAGAAGTCAGAAATCAGAAGTTCAAATTTGTGTATAAAAGCAGGCTTTGTAGCAGCAGTATATTTGTAAAACAAAAAAAGTTCGGTAAGAACTACATTTGAATAGTAAATCGTTATCATGCAGACATTCTTAGATAAACTATCGGAAAATCTTGTACAAAGTCACAAAGACCTTACCGGTTTGTGCGTGGTATTTCCTTCACGCAGGGCTGGATTATATTTTAAGGATAATTTATCAAAACGCATCAATAAGCTTTCAAAGCTCCCCGAAGTTTACAGCATAGAGGATTTTCTTCTTAAGATATCCGGTTATAAGCTTGCTGATAAGTTAGCACTAATATTCGGGCTTTACGAAATTATGAAGCCGTATCTTGAAGGAGAAAGCTTCGACCGCTTCTATGCATGGGGTGAAATGCTGATTGGTGATTTCAATGACATAGATAATAATCTTGTTAATGGAAAATATTTATTCAGAATTATTCATGAGTTCAGGGAAATTGACGAGGAGTTTAAGCTTTCACTTGCAGATGAGGAAGCTTTCCGGAAGTTTTGGGAAATTTTCTCAGCCCGTGAGCTTGACCAATATTCCAACAGCTTTCTGAAAATGTGGGAAAAAATGGGAGTGGTTTACGGTAAGTTCAGGAAATCACTTGATAAAACCGGTTTGGCATATGAGGGTATGGCTAACCGCAAAGCATACCAGCTTATTAAATCGGGTAAGGCAGATGTTAAATGGAAGAAAGTGATTTTTGCCGGACTGAATTTGCTTACAAAAGCGGAATCAGGCATAATTAAAGAGCTTTTAAAAGACAATAAAGCTGAAATCTTCTGGGATGCAGATGAGCATTATATTAATGACGCAAAACAGGAAGCAGGATATTATATAAGAAAGAATTTTGCTGAGTTATCCATACATCAGCCAGCGTGGATTGAAAATAATCTGCTTAACAAACCCAAACAAATAATTTCTATAGGAGCCCCGCTTACAGCCGGGCAGGCAAAAACTCTCGGAAGCATACTGAATGAACTTATCGGCAGTGAAAAATTAACACCTGAAAAAACCGTAGTTGTGCTTCCCGATGAAAAAATGCTGGTTCCCGTGCTTTATTCAATTCCCAACGAAGTGAGTGAGTTAAATGTAACGATGGGATTTCCTTTCAGGTATTCGGGACTTTTCAATTTTGCAGAACTGCTGAGACGTCTTCAGAAAAACAAACGTTCCGGCGAAAAAACGCTATTTTATTATAAAGACGTAATAAACCTTCTGCTTCATTCATATACTGAATTATGCACAGAGGAGGATGTTAATAAAATTATCGGTGATATAAAGCAAAAGAATCAGGTACATGTATCCGATGAGATTTTTATAGATAAAGATGGTTTGCCCGGTTTAATTTTTAAAGATGTTCAAACGGTTAATGATACCGCCGCATACATAAGCAGTGCAGTGAAGTGTATAGCCAAGAAGCTTGAATCGGGTAATGCCCCCAGGGCAAAGTTTGAAATGGAATTTTTTAAACGGTTTTTGGAGGAACTGGATAGTTTAACCAAAGTTCTGAATGAGTATATTTCCGATACGGATACCGTCACATTCTGGAAGCTTCTGCACGAAGTAACTGCGGGTATGAAAGTTCCGTTTTCGGGTGAACCGCTCAAGGGGCTGCAGGTAATGGGACTTCTTGAAACCCGCGCACTTGATTTTGAAAATGTTTTTATACTCTCAATGAATGAGGGTATAATTCCTAAGGGCAGCCAGGAGCCATCTTTTATTCCCTATAACCTGCGTAAGGCGTTCAGCTTGCCGACATATGAAGACGGTGATACAATTACGTCATATTACTTTTACCGCTTGCTTCAGAGGGCAAAAAATATATATTTAATTTATAATTCCGAAGTAAACGTGTTATCGGCAGGTGAGCGGAGCCGGTATATACTGCAAATAGAAAATGAACTGAAACAGCTTAACCCCCAAAGCAAAACAGCACTGATGCCTGTTGTTAAGAAACCTGATACTGAAATAAAAATAGAAAAATCAGAAGAAGCATTACAGAAGCTGTCAGAGAGAACGTACATTTCACCATCGGCACTTAACATTTATATCAACTGCACGCTCCAGTTTTATTTTAAATATATTGCGGGTCTTGAAGAACCTGAAGATGTGGAAGAATTCTTCGAAGCCGGAACGTTTGGTGATATTATTCACACACTGCTCGGAAATTTATACGAAAATTCAAAAGGTAAGGTTATTACACCGGAGGATATCAGCGAAATGATTAAATATTTCAGGAAAGATTATGATAAGCTGCTTGATAATGCTCTGGACTTTTCGGATGAGCTGAAACGCCATAACAAATCATTTGAAGGTAAAAACCTGCTTTTTAAAGGTGTGATTAAGAAACTTGTTGAAAAAGTTCTTGAGAAAGATTCCACACGTACACCGTTTAAGCTTGTTGAAATTGAAGAGGAATATTTAAAAGAATTAACAATTTCATCAGGCTGTGAAAAGTTAAAAGTTACGCTTGGCGGAAGAATAGACAGGATAGAAGAGCAGGATAGTATAATAAGAATAATTGATTATAAAACAGGCAGAGTGCAAAAAGATATCGGTTCGTTAAGCGAAAAAGTAATCGACAGCTTGTTCACAAACCCCGGCTACAAAGAATATTTCCAGATACTAACTTACCTGTATCTTTATAAAGAAAACACAAAAACAGCCGATGTTCAGACGGGCATATACCCGCTCCGAACGCTTGGAAACAGTGAGATTAATTTTATAAATGTTTCTGCTGGTGAGCTTGCTGAATTTGAAAAACGTTTTATGTTGATGCTTGAAGAATTATTTAATCCCGCTATTCCCTTCACACAAACCGAAGAGGAAAATAGGTGTAAATATTGTCCGTATCAGAAGATATGTTATAGGGAACAGGAAATTTGATAATCTTCTAAATCTTCGGAATTTTAAATATTAAATATTGATAATATACTAATTGTCCGAAGCACTCCTTCAGAGGATTCCCTTCGGTGGTGAGAATTACTCACCTGCGTCCCGAGTTCCGGGGCTTCGGTGAACAGGCTCTACACTATTATCTTAGTTTTCTTTTGAATTTTCTTTGCGTTCTTTGCGGTTTGGTTATTTTTTTATAATTAGATTCCGGATTAAACCCGGAATGATAAAAAATGTGGAATGATGAGGTGATTATGAAGAGATGGAATTATTTATTTGCTTATTTAACTATTTATTTTGGCTTATTGCCTTTATGCGTTCTCTGCGTTCTTTGCGGTTAAGAATAATATTGTTATGTCTTGAGTTTTTTCTTCTTTGCGGCGGGGAAAAGGACGTTGTTTAGAATAAGCCGGTAACCCGGTGAGTTTTTGTAGAAAGTGAGGTCGGTCTTTGGGTCGCCAACGGCATGCTGGTAGTCTTCAGGGTCGTGCCCTGAGTAGAACGTAAAAGTACCTCTGCCAAGGTTGCCATGGATATACCGCACCCAGTCGGTGCCGTTGTTTTTTGCAAGCAGTGTTACGCCGGGTTTAATAAACCGTTCGAAGAACCCAGATTCCTGCCCGAGGAAACCTTTTATCACCGCAGTGTGGCATTGTGTGAGCATGGAGGGAACAGGGTCAATCTTCGCTGAGAAATCGAATAGTGTAAAGTAATCATTATACTGCCCTGCCCAAAGCTCTTCCTGTGTTATATCAAGGTCTGTGTATTCGTACATGTAGGGATTCAGATCGAATTTGAAATTCTGAAATGCAAAACATTCAGAATAATCAAGCTTATCGTTTGCATGCGGGTCATAGGAGTCACCATCATACATTACGTCGGCGATATCTGTGTATTGTGAAGCAAGTGCAAAGTCGGGTGTAGTTGCACCTGAGCACATTGTAAACAAAAATCCGCCGTTAGTAACATACTCTTTCAGTTTCTTAACAACTGCAAGCTTAAGTTGTGAAACCTTTTTATAACCCATCTTTTTAGCCATGTCCTCGTTTGTCTGTTTTTGCAGCAGATACCATGGTGATGCGCCGTAGGTGCCAAAGAATTTTCCGTACTGCCCGGTGAAGTCCTCATGGTGCAGGTGGAGCCAGTCGTATTCGGTGAGCTTGTTTCCGAGCACTTCCTCATCCCAGAGCTTGTCGTAAGGGATTTCGGTATAATCCAGCACAAGCTGGACAGCATCGTCCCATGGCAAGGTATTAGGCGGAACATAAACGGCAAGTTTAGCAACCTTTTCAAGCCGAACGACATCCATGTTATTGTTTTCGTTTTGTACTTCGGCATAGATTTGTGCTGCCTCGGTTCCGGAAACCGGTTCATAACTTACACCTTTTGATTTGCATTCTTCAACCAATTCATTGGAATAGTCGAACATAAACGAGCCGCCGCGGTAGTTCAAAAGCCAGTCAAGCTCTTTACCCTTCAATAAGTGACGGTATGCTATGCCATAAGCTTTAAGATGGTCGGTCTGTGAGTTTACATCCATGGGGATAAGCAGCTTTTGCTGAGCAAGAGCTGATGAACAGATAATCAAACAAATAATATGTTTTACTTTAAACAAAGGATTAATTATATATGGAAAAGAGATATGGCTGATTTTTTACCAAGTTCTTCTCGTATTCTTTTTTCAGCAAGAGCTACATATGCTTTATCAATATCATAACCAATGTAATGTCTTTTTGTTTTTATTGATGCTAAAGCAGTTTGACCGCTTCCCATGAAAGGATCTAATACTATATCATTTTGAAATGTATAAAGTTGTATTAAACGATAAGGCAGTTCAATAGGAAAAGGTGCAGGGTGGCCAATTTTTCTTGCAGACACTGCTGGGAATGTCCAAACACTTTTAGTAAATTCAAGGAATTCTTCTTTTTTAATTGTGTCTTTTCTTCTATGAATATTATGTCTGGAAAAATCGTCTTTAGAGAAAATGAGTATATATTCATGTATATCACGTAATGTTGGGTTCTTTGCTGATAACCAGCTTCCCCATGCAGTAGAGGGGCTTCCACTTGAAGCCTTGTTCCAGATAATCTCACCGCGCATAAAGAAGCCGATTTCATGCATATCTTCAATAATATATGAATGTAAAGGTATATAAGGTTTTCTACCAAGATTTGCAATATTTATAGCTGCTCGTCCCCCTGGAACTAATACTCGGTAAGTTTCTTTCCAAACATTTTTTAAGACAGTTCTGTATTCGTCGAATGTTAAATCTTTGTCATAAACCTTACCAACATTGTATGGTGGTGATGTAACCATAAGATGTATAGAATTTTCCGGAAGCTCAATCATATTTTCACTTGTATGAGTATATATTCTATTTAAAATCTCCCGTGATATTTCTCGTTCAAAATATTCATCTATATTTTTGATTTTAAATTTATCATAAAGCTTACTATTGTAAAACTTTGAAGAATCGTGATTGACTCTTCCGGGTGATCCAAATGAACTGGATTCAGTTCCTTTTTTTATTATTCTTCCTGCCATAAGTCTACCCACCTTTTAAATGGATTTATTTTTAATTGAGGGATTTTCCAATTAATTTTGATTTTATATGTATTTTTATGATTAGCTAACATTCTTGCTGCTTCACCAGTTAGCTCTACGCCTCTTGGATTAGTACCCAGAACAGGTAATTTTAAATAGTTGTTCTTTCCAAGTGTATCCATTGTTTCTATTTGTAATTCTTTTGTGATATAATAAAGAAAACCAATATTATTCCAATTTATAGAAATCAACAGTATATCACATTTCGGTTGATAATTTTCTAAAAATTGATTTGCACTTTTTGCATCAACAGTCCATGATAATTTAATTCCTGTTAATCTTGGATTTGAAATAGTTTTTATAGATAATGGTTGTTTATAAACGTATACATCGGTTTCTGCTTCGGTAATTGGTATTTCTGTGTCTATATTTTTTTCACCAAATTTATATATTAATAATGCTGAAATTATATTTTCTCTGATAGAACCGACCTGCATTCCTATTTTGTCTGCACGTGAACTTTCAATTTCAGCTATCTTAAATAAAACAGGCAATTTCCGCTGAATTTTTTTTATAAGTTCTTCATCAGAGAAAATTTCTTCAAAATATTTATTCATAGGAAGAAATAATTGTAATTATGTTAATTACTTTTTTTCAAATTATTGCTTAAAGAGTTTGTATTCAATTCAGACATAATGCCACCTCGCAGGGTCATCTGAAATAACAACAGGTATTAAGAAGAATAGAACATATTTTGGTAATTTTAATAATTATAACTGAAAATTTACTATAGGTTCACTTGTTAATTGCCACCGCAAATCACAAATATTATATTTGTATATAATACATTCACTTGCCAACGGAAAAGACAACGGAAAAAACCACAGAGGTCGGGTATTTAAAAGGTGTGGGACCCAAGCGTGCCGATGCCTTCAAAAAGCTCGGCATTACACGGGTTGAGCAATTGCTTACAACCTACCCGCGTGATTATGTGTATAACATCAAGATAAAGGATATGAAAAAATATCTTGATAAAAATGTGCTGATATGCGGTGAAGTGATTGATAAACAAATCCCGCGTAAAAAACACCACCCGCTGAAGGTTTATATAACCGATTACACTGCCTCCGCGAGCTGCGTTATATGGGGCGATGCGTTTTACCGTGAGCGTCAGTTCAGGATAAAGGATAAATTCATGTTCTGGGGGAAGGTTTCTATAAATCCGTATGACGGCAGGGAGCAGTTCGATTACCGTGATCACAGGAAGCTTGATGAAACCGATGAAGAATTTCTGAAATATCCTCTCATTCCGCTTTACATACTTCCCGGCGAGCTAAAAAAAACATGGATAAAACCGCTTCTGCTGACCAAAATTATTTTTAATGCAATAAAAAAATCGTCACCTTCGATTGGCGAAATTTTAACTGAACAAATCCTCAATGAGAACAACCTTCTCCCTCATAAACAGGCACTTCTCAGAACACACTATCCGCTGAGCGAAGCAGATATAGAATCAGCACGCCAGACACTTGCTTTCGAGGAACTGTTTTTCCTCCAGTTAATTGTAGCACTCAGAAAGAAAGCCATACAGGGAGACGAGAACGGAATTGTTTTCGAAAAGGCAGGTGAAAAAGTTGAGAAGCTTTTAAAAGAGCATCTTGGTTTTGAGCTTACCGATGCACAGAAGCGTGTAATTAAAGAAATCCGTGCCGATATGAAATCTCCAAAGCCGATGAACCGCCTTCTGCAGGGTGATGTTGGCAGCGGAAAAACCATTGTTGCAGTGTTTTGCATGCTCATAGCAATAGAGAACGGCTATCAGTGTGCATTTATGTGCCCTACCGAAATTCTTGCCGAACAGCATCATAAAGTTTTAAAAGAGTATTTCGATAAGCTGGGGGTGAATATTGCTTTGCTTGTTGGCGGACAGAAGAAACGGCTTCGTGAACAGATTTTACAGGATATTCGGCTTGGTAAAGCCGATGTTGTTGTAGGCACACATGCTTTAATTCAGGAAGGTGTTGAGTTTAAGCCCGCACCGGGAGGACTTGGTTTTATTGTAATAGATGAACAGCATAAGTTTGGTGTGATGCAAAAAGCAAAGCTTAGGGAGAAATCGACAGAAACAGGATTGAATCCGGATGTTATGGTTATGACTGCCACTCCGATTCCGAGGACACTTTCGCTTACAATTTACGGTGACCTTGATGTATCTGTTATAAACGAAATGCCTAAGAACCGCAAACCGGTTAAAACAGCACTGCGTTTTGAAAGCGACCGTTTAAAGGTGTATAATTTTGTCCGTGATGAAGTAAGCAAGGGCAGACAAGCTTATATTGTGTATCCTATAATCGATGAATCTGAAAAACTGGATTTAAAAGCAGCGGTAAAGCATTATGAAATACTGAAGGAGCAGGTATTCAATGACCTGCGTGTAGGACTTGTTCACGGGCGTATGTTTTGGTATGAGATTGATGACACTATCGAAGACTTCAGAAACCGAAAGCTTGATGTACTTGTTTCCACAACCGTGATAGAAGTAGGAATAGATATCCCCAACGCATCTATTATGATAATCGAGGAAGCACAGCGTTTCGGACTTTCACAGCTTCACCAGTTACGGGGCAGGGTTGGTAGAGGTGCAGAGCAATCGTTTTGCATACTGATGGCTTCGGATGAGCTGACTGAAACTGCGAGTGAACGTCTGGAGATTCTGGTTGAAACCACCGACGGATTTAAAATCTCCGAAAAAGACCTGAGCTTAAGAGGTCCTGGTGAATTCTTCGGTACCCGTCAGTCAGGTGAACTAAAATTCACAGCCGCCGACCTCTCAAAAGACTTCCATTTGCTTGAAAAAGCCCGGAATTCGGCATTTCAGCTTATTGAAAAAGACCCTCATCTGCGAGCACCTGATAATCTAAATATCAGGAATCACTTTCTCACCTATTACAGAGATTCAATGAGCTTAATAAAAGTAGCCTGATTTTTCTGTTTCAAATGCATGTTTTTAAGAATATATTATTATACGGTTAACATTCAGATTAGTTGTCAGTTTTAAGATAAAAAGTCAAAATTCAAAAGTGCATTGTAAATTTAAAAATTATGAAGATTCTGTAAGAAAATATTAATTAATTTTTAACTGTAATTTTTGTTTTAAAATTTAAATTCTAAATATTTTTTATTATGCCTCCAAACAGATTTACATATTCAATAGTACTTACAGTTTTAGCGCTGTTGTTCTGGGTAGAGATGTTTGTATTCAGGAATATAAACTTTTGGGTCGAGATGCTGTTTGCTTCATGCCTGCTTGCATCTCTGGGACTTTATATTAACCACAAGAACGGTGAAGCCATCAATTACCGGCTGTATTACTTCCAGCCTGTTCACATCATTGCAGGACTACTTTCAGCAGCAATTTTATACGGGATTTTTTATGCAGGTGACAGGCTCTCTTCATTAATACTTCCCTTTGCCCGTCAGCAGGTTGAAGTGATTTATGCAAACAGGCAATTGATGGACATAAGAATAATTGCAGTTCTGCTGATTGTATTTATAGGTCCTGCCGAGGAAGTTTTCTGGAGAGGATTTATACAGGACACGCTCCAGGAAAAATTCGGTAGGTATAAGGGGTGGATAATTGCATCGCTGGCTTATGCGGGGGTGCATCTGGTTGCATGGAATTTTATGCTTTTTATTGCAGCGTTTGTGTGCGGCTTGTTCTGGGGTTTTATTTTCCTGAAGTATAAAACACTCTGGCCCGCAATTATTTCACATGCTGTGTGGGATTTTACTGTGTTTGTTTTATTGCCGATTAAGTAAGTTTATTTATTACTCTGACTTGTAGGGATTTGATTTATCAAATACTCAATCGAATTATTCAGGGCTTGATGAATCAAGCCTCACAAAAATTTTTCACTAAATCATTAATCACGCAGGAGATAGAAAATGAACAACAAAAGAACTGCCGGGTACTGGGTTTTGATGATACTCGGTGTATTGCTTCTTATAATGCTTTTGCTCGGACAGACTATGTCTTTTATTGATTATGATTTTGCTGTTTCACTGGGTTTGCAGGAATCGAAAGATGTAATAGGTGAAACCGGAGCTGCTATGAATAAAGGTTTTGGTGTGGGCGACACTATGATTTACGCTCCGTTTTTATTAATCGGTTTGTTAGGTTTGGGATTAAGAAAAACCTGGGGTGTATTTGCTATGGCAGGGGCTATGGGAATTACTGCTTACTGGCCCATAGTTTCGTTGTTTATGCTGATATTTGCACGCGGAACACCGGGATTTAATTTCACCAGCTTTGCTTCTTATACCGTAATACTTTTGCTTGTAACAATATACGGGCTCTGGGGCTTCTGCTACCTGTGCAGGAAACGAAGCGTGCTGGTAAAAGAGTCGTTATAGGGCTTGATAAATCAAGCCCCTAAAATTTATTGTGGGGATAATTTATTTTATCCTTGTCTTGATATACATCGAGGGTATAGCATATATTCTACCCACCTCGCCTTCGTATGCTTTTGTAATTAATCCCATAAACTCTCCGTTTTCATTGAATATGGCTCCTCCTTCCGGGCTTAATGGCTTAGAGGGCTTTATTTCTAAAATCTTGTTATTCTTTTTCCATTTCTTCAATCCTATTGCGGTTCCTTCAAGCGAGTAAACGACCGGCGAGAGTGCATTGGGGTAGTAAAAGATTTTCACCTTTTGCCCCGGAGTTACGTCGAGTGATGCCCATTTCAGCGGCTTTACTTTTTCGTTATTATTGAATCTCAGGAATACTAAGTCCACGCTCTGGTCTAAATCTTCCGGCTTCATGTCATCTATCCCGGCAAGCGAGTCGTCATTACGCCGGACACTGAAGAATCCGCCGCCATCTACAAGGTTCATCATCGAGAAATTTGTGGCTATTAAGTCGGCTTTATCTGTGTGCTGGACAATAATGCCCGCTACTATTTTTACAGGTTCTTGGTTTGCGTTGTAAATCTGTACTCTTATCATCGGATTTACATTCTGGCTTACCTTTTCTTCTTTCGATGGTTTATCGGCAAAAGGCAGGTCGATACCCCGAACACGTTCCATTTCGGCTGTCATTTCAACCTGTCCCAATAAAATATCGCTGTTAAGGAAATCCCACCTGAGGACATTTTCAGACTGGGAATGTGCATTGCTTGTATATACAGTGAAAGGCATTTCGAGGTTAATATAGGTTCTGGTCGAGTTTATCACCGGCGAAAAAAGTGCCTGTCCAAGACTATCGCTGAAGCTACGGTCGGCTTTACGCATTATCCATTTGAAGTTTAGCTTTGTATTGTCATCAAGGAATTTTATCGTGCTCCATATAACATTTAACTTATTTGTGTATGGAAAACTTATTGTTTTAACTATACCAAATAAAACCTGCGGATTATCGAATATATATTCTAGGTGTATTTCCTTAGACCCATCCTGCAGGGTTGTAACCTTAATGTCTTTCATCTGTGTTCCCGATGCTTTCTGGAAATCGGCTGTGATGGTCTGTATCAGCTGTGATTCATCGGTCAGTACATTCTGGTACTTTTTTCCATTCCCCGAATTATCCTGTTCTGCATATGACTTTAGAATTTCATAAAATTGCGGGCTGAGAGTAACGTAAACGTTCTCGGTTCCGGTGCCATTAGGGTAAATTTTTATATCGCGTTTTACATCTACACAGCCGCTTATTAAAACAATAGTAAGTAAAAACAGAATTAAGCTGAAAATAATCTTCTTCATAGATTATTTGGTTAATTTATAAATGATGTTTTTATCTATTCTTTTCTGATTGAAATATAAAGCCATCATTAGCAAATTTAAAGGCAAAATGCATACCCATAGATATTTTTCGAAATCACCTGTTAAGGCAAAAATAAAGCATAATGTCATATGTGTGGTTGAGCCCATAAATCCGCATAGATATAACGGAAAACCGTGTCTGGCTTTGTAAGTTTCGGGCGGAATATTTGCTGTGTCTATGCCTTTTTCCGAGCGGTGTTTCATTAGTGTAAGCTGCATGTTGCAGTATTTTAGATAAACCCGGACAAGAATCCTATCGATAAAATTACCGGGTCTTTTGTTTATGCTGAGCTTGTCACGTTCTTCTTCGAATTCTTTTATTTCCTCCTCTATTGATGAGAACTTGCCGTAAACTTTTTCGAGGTACTGGTTGCGGTAGTAATCGAAATATATTGCCTGAAAAGCCGATGAAAATCCGCCGAGGGCTGTTATCAGCCAGGCATACAGCATGTTCATTGAGTAGGAATCCCCCAGGAAGTTATAACTGAAGCTGAATGATGGATTGGAATTCAGGATATGTGTGAAACCTACGCCTATACCCAGGTATATTGCAGTGCTGACTACATAATCTATTGCCCCATCAACTATTCTGCCCACACGTGTTCCGTTCTTTTTAAGGCGGGCTATCTGTCCGTCAACACAATCAAGTATATTGCAGGCAAGATATGAAAACGCACCGAGAATAACAAACGGTTCCTTTCCGAAGCCGATTAAGAAGCCTGAAAGCACACCGAACATCATAGCAATAACCGATACCTGGTTTGGGGTGATATTAAACTGATAAGTAAGCTTAACTATAATAAAAGCTACGGGACGGTAAATAACGAGGTCTAAGACTTCTTCAGCCTCAATTTGTTTAAGAGAGTTTTTATATTCCCCGAGCCAGGACAAAGTCAATTTTCAAATATAAATGTTCAAAAAAACAATTTTATTGCAATCAGCCTGCAATTTTGTAAATGAATTGATTGTACATTGAACATTGAACGACTTGTCTTCCCACTGGCGGATTGAACATTGTTCTACTGCCATCCTTTTTCTTTACAGAAAAGCTTTATTGTTTCCATAAGCAGCTTATTTTGTTTCTTGGTGCCAAGCGAGATGCGGACTTCTGTTCTGAACGCCTCCTCGTCGAGGAACTTTACAATTAAATTTCTTTCGTTAAGATATTTTTTCAGTTCGGCTCTGATTTCTACCGGGAAGTCAACTAATATAAAATTGGCAAATGATTTATAAGGTGTGAATCCTTTTAGTTTGCTGAATTCCTCGTAAAGCATTTGCTTATCTTTTTCGTATTGTTTGCCTACTTTTTCATAGTATTTAATGTTATCCAATGCAATTTCACCTATCCGTTCGGAGAGTCTGTTATAACCAAGGTAACGTGTTGTGAATTTGATAAGCGCATCGAGGTTTTTACCTGCAAATGCAAAGCCTATCCTTATCCCGGCTAGTGCAAAATACTTCGAGAAAGTTCTGCAGATAACAAGGTTTGGATATTGCTCAATGTAAGGTTTTACATAGCTGTTATCGGTCGAGCCGAAGCCCCAGTATGCCTCATCCACCATAACAACTGTGTTTTGCGTTGCTTCCAAGAATTTTTTCAGGTCTTCGGAGTTAATCATGTTTCCTGTAGGATTATTCGGTGAAGCAACAACAACAACCTTCGGATTTTCTCTCATGTAAATTTCAATCATATCATCAACATCGTAAATGAAATACGGAACTCCGTCAAGCGTACCCTTTTTCATAACGTATTCCACGTTTAAGCCGCCGCGTTCTGAAGCGACTTTCTTATAATACCACCATGCTTCACGGGGTATCATTATCTTTTCCCCGGGGTTAACGTAGCAGTGAATAATCTGCTTTAAAAGGTCTTCTGCTCCGTAGCTGAGGAGTACCTGGTTCTCATCGAAGCCGAAATCTTTTGCTATTCTCTCTGAAAGTCTTGATTTAATTCCCCGCATGAAATCTCTCGAATACCATGAGAGGTGGTTCATATCAACATTCTTGAGGAATTTATAAACTTCGGGAGCGGGTCCTGTTTGTGATTCGTTTCTGTCGAGATATTGTGGGGTTTTTGGAAACTTTTGTTTCTTTGTTTTTTTTATATTTTTAGTAATTTTCTTTTTTGATTTCTTTTTCATGGTTAAAATCAATTTGTTTAAATATTTGTTAATGCTTCAACACCGGGAAGTTTTTTGCCTTCAAGGAATTCGAGGCAGGCACCACCGCCTGTTGAAACGTGGCTGATTTCTTTTTCAAGCCCTGCTTTTTGTATAGCTGCAGCCGAATCGCCGCCACCCACAACCGTTACGGCACCTTCTTCCGTCGCCTGTGTTAACGCATCTGCTATGGCAAACGTTCCGCGGGCAAACTTATCCATCTCGAAGACACCCATCGGACCGTTCCATACAATGGTTTTAGCGTCCTGCAGTTCATCTCTGAACATAAGTATGGTTTGTTCACCAATATCCATGCCTATTTTATCGGGAGGTATTTCATCAGCCTCAACAGTCTCAAAATGTGAGTTATTTTCAAATCTGTCGGCAACAACTACATCAACAGGCAGAACAAGTTTTTCTCCTGCGTCATTAATAATATCGTGTGCAAGATTAACTTTGTCTTCTTCTACAATCGACTTACCAGTTTCAAAACCAAGCGCTTTATAGAACGTGAAAATCATTCCGCCTCCTATCAGAATCCTGTCAGCTTTTTTAAGCAGGTTTTTAATAACATCTATTTTTCCCGAAATCTTACTGCCTCCTAGTATAGCCACGAATGGTTTATGCGGGTTTAAAACGATTTTTCCGAGGTATTCAAGTTCTTTCTGCATCAGGTATCCTGCCGCACATTTGCTTATGAACTTAGTAACGCCTTCTGTGGAAGCGTGTGCACGGTGTGCACTCCCGAAAGCATCGTTAACATAAAGATCGCCGAAAGAAGCAAGCTTCTTTGCAAAATCAATGTCGTTTTTCTCTTCTTCTTTATGGAAACGCAGGTTTTCGAGCAGCAGCACATCGCTGTTTTTCAATTCGTTTACAATTTTTTCTGTATCTTTGCCTATACAGTCATCTGCGAACAAAACAGGCTTATCTAACAAACCTGCAAGATGTTCAGCAACAGGGCGAAGTGAGTATTTGAGATTTGGTTCACCCTTCGGTCTTCCAAGGTGGCTCATTAGAATGCATTTGCCGCCTTCAGAGATGATTTTTTTAATAGTTGGCAGTGATTCTGTTATTCTTTTATCGTCGGTTATAATACCGTTTTCCATGGGTACGTTGAAATCTACACGCACAAGCACACGCTTCGATTTTAACGCTCCGTTTTTTGACAGCTGGTCTATGGTTAGTTTGTTCATATTCCTTTTATACCCGCGTTGGCAGGTATCTGGTTTTTAATGTAAAGATATTTTTGAGTTAATTATAACAATTTTTCGATTTATCTTGAACAAGGGGTAGCTACCCCTTGTTCAACAATAAGGAAATTATTATGCTTTCACAACCTTCATCAGCAAATCAACAATTTTGCAAGAGTATCCCCATTCGTTATCATACCAAGTGACTATCTTAAAGAAGCGTTTTTCACCTTTAAGGTTATTTTGCAAAGTCGCCAGCGAGTCGTAAATAGAAGCCCTGTCATCATGAATAAAATCTGTTGATACGAGTTCCTCGTTCGAATAGCCGAGTATCCCTTTCAGGTATGTTTCGGATGCCTTTTTCATAAGTCCGTCTATTTCTTCTATTGAAGTATCTTTCTCACTGCGGAACGTGAGGTCGACTACCGAAACATTGGCTGTCGGGACGCGGAATGACATACCTGTTAGTTTACCTTTTGTCTGCGGTAAAACTTCACCGACTGCCTTAGCTGCTCCTGTAGATGACGGAATTATATTGATTGCTCCTGCCCTGCCGCCGCGCCAGTCTTTTTTAGATGGTCCATCAACAAGTTTTTGTGTTGCTGTGTAAGCATGGATGGTTGTCATTAACCCCGTTTCTATTCCGATACCTTCTTTTAAAAGAACATACACAACCGGAGCAAGGCAATTTGTTGTGCATGATGCATTAGATATTATATGGTGCTCTGCCGGGTTATATTCATTATCGTTAACGCCCATCACGAAAGTTTTTACACCGCCTTTGCCCGGTGCAGAGATCAAAACCTTCTTCGCTCCTGCATCAAGGTGCCCTTTTGCTTTTTCGTAATCTGTAAATAGTCCCGTGCATTCAAGAACATACTCAACTCCAAGCTGTTTCCATGGAAGCTGTGAAGGTTCTTTAGTTGCCATTATACATTTGATTTTATTTCCATTTACGACAAGAACATCGTCACCGTCTGTGCCAAGTGTTCCTTTGAACCTGCCATGAACGGAATCATACTTCATTTGGTAAGCAAAATATTTTGCATCTGTACTAACGTCAACAGCTGCTACAATGTCAATCTCTTTTCCCAGGATGCCTTTTTCTACCATTGCACTTAATACCTGCCTACCGATGCGGCCAAAACCGTTGATTGCTGCTTTTACTGCCATTTGTTAGAAATCTCCTATGATTTATTTTAATTTTTTTTTGAAAATAATGAGAAACAAAGTTATAGATACATGCTTATTTAATCAATTCAAATGAATTTCTTTGCAATTTGTATTTTTTTTCAGTCACCCGCCTGTCGCCCACCACGCCATGCTGTGTCGTAATACGGGGATCTCGAGTCGCTGGTAGGTGTAATTCTTGATTTATATTCACTATTTACCATTTTTTTTATCCTGTTTCTCCTTGTTTTTGAGGGCAAGGTAAGGCAATTGCTTCTATCACCATCACACACTATCTTTGAAATAGAAATTAACCGAAAATTGAAGCATTTTGCTTCTTTTTTTATCAAAAATCCCCCAAAAGTAACAGGTTTTTATCAAAAACTGTCAATTTTCTAATTAAGGAGTA